>CAWGRH010000013.1:0-220000 GCA_963824905.1 uncultured Alphaproteobacteria bacterium | reverse complement strand
CACCACGTTGATAGGCCGGGTGTGTAAGCGCAGTAATGCGTTGAGCTTACCGGTACTAATCGCTCGATTGTCTTGATCGTTCTCATTACACAATGCCCATTCGGGCCGCGGTGTTCGGTCGTTCCTTGTGAGCGACCGACCCATGCCTCGAAACAGAAAGAACCAGCTTGCTTCACATCCGTCCTTTGCCGGCCTGGTGGCACTAGCGGGGAGCCTGAACCCGATCCCATCCCGAACTCGGCCGTTAAACTCCCCAGCGCCGATGGTACTAAGTCTCAAGGCTTGGAAGAGTAGGTCGTTGCCAGGCCTGCAAAGGACGGATGCTTCTCATCACGATATCTCGTTAGTCCAGTTGAGTGCTCGCACCAAAAAACAGCCGTCGCGGTTTTCCGCGGCGGCTGTTTTTATTTGTGCGGGGTTTCTGCGAAACGCAGTCCGAGTGCGAAGCGGTAACCGGGATTGTTTTCTACGCGCCACATGCCGCAGACGTGGCAGGATGGGCGGATGAGTAATCTCTTCCGGTTCCCCAGCGCCGCCCGGCGAGACCAAGCGGTCGATGACTGGTTTGCGCAGCCCGAGGACGAGCTGCGAAAACTCGCACGGCGATGGTTCGACGAAATGCGCGGATGCGGGGGAGACGTTCGCGAGCTTCTGCACGACGGCCATCCCACCGCCTGTGTGGAAGACGCGGCGTTCGGCTACGTCGACGCCTTCCGCGCCCATGCAAACGTCGGCTTCTTTTTCGGCGCTGAGCTCGACGACCCTGCCGGCCTTCTCGAAGGCACCGGCAAGCGCATGCGGCACGTCAAGCTCCGCCGCCAGGAAGACGTGAACGCCACTGCGCTGGCCGGGCTCATCGCGGCAGCATACCGGGACATCCGATCGCGCCTGAGCTCCCTCACGTAACGTTGCCGCAAGAAATGCGCGGCCGGGGAAGCGCGGTGCGTTGCTTGCGCGATACCCCTTTTGCGGGTTAGCGTGCCCCTTCGCCATCGAGGGACATCATGACACGACGCGCCACGGTTTCTCGCATCGTCATAGGATTGCTGGCGGTTTCTTTGTCGACGGGTTGTGTCTTTGCCCAGGCGAAACAGCAGGTTTCTCTCAGAATCCCTTTTGAGAACCTCAAATTCGATACCTCACAAAGTGTCGAAGTCGGCGATGTGCCGAACCACATCGTGCGCGTGTTCGACTTGCACTACATCTTGCCCACCAACATCGTGCCACTCATCAACGGGATCAAACTCAAGGAGATATGGCAGCGCGGCACCGCGAACATAACGGACGGTGTTGGCACCACCTCGTCATACTTTTTATATCTCATGGAGAACGGCGATAAGTTCTTTGTCCGCAACGAGGCTATTATTCAGCGCACCGCGACAGGAAAACTTGCCTCCACGGGCGCCGGACACATTTTCGGCGGTACGGGGAAGCTCGCATCGATCCAGGGGACCACACGCAACGCCACCACTTTCGATCCCAAGGCTGGTGTTGCCGACGTAGGCGAACTCGACATCGAATACTCGATGGGCAAGTGAAATAGCAGATCGTTGTTCACCGGTGACAGAGACGAAGCGCATTCGCCGGCCCACCTAGCATGAAGGCTCCGAGGCGTAAGCGTGGTCACACGTAGCCCGGATTGAGCAGCAGCGAAATCCGGGGCGAACCTCGAAACCCAAACCCGGATTTCGCTCCGCTCAATACGGGCTACGGGCTCAATAGGGCGACCCACACCAAAAACAAAAACGCGGCGATCCGGTCTCCCCGAAATCGCCGCGCGTCGCAAACTCAGCCGGCGCAATGCGCCGGCGCGTCACATCATTGCGGCTTCACGAACAGTCCGACGAGGCCCGCTGCGCCCTTGACGTGTCCGTTGAGCTTCTCCTGAAGCTCCGGGAGCGTCAGGCCGGCCGGCAGCGCCTTCGGCTCGAGGTCGGTCGAGATGATCATGAAGGTGTAGTGGTGCGGCGAGCCGGGCGGGGTGCACGGGCCGGAGTAGTTGCCGACGCCCTGGGTGCTCTTGCCGCCGACGTATTTGTCGCTCGCCTTGGTGACCTCGCCCTCGGCGAAGTGCGTAACGTTCGGCGGAATACCGTAGGCCACCCAGTGGAACACGCCAAGGCCGCCGCGGCCTTCCGGGTCGACCATGGTGAGCGCGAAGCTCTTGGTGCCGTCCGGCACGCCGGTCCAGGTGAGCTCCGGCGAAACGTTCTCGCCGACGCAGTTCGGGTTCGCCGGGTTCGCGTTGGCGACCTTCTTCGGCATCAAGGTGCCGTCCTTGAAGGTGGTCGAGGAGAGCGCGAACGGATCGGCGGCATTGCCGATGCCCCACGAGCCGACAACCAACGCGCTGGCCGCGAGCAGGGTTTTCACAAGACGCTTGGAAAGCATGGGTCTTCTCCCGAAGGTTTTGCTTGGCCGCTCAGGCGAGCCGCCGCGGTTCGTGTGCCGGGGCGAAGCGCAGAACATCCCGATTTCAAGTCGAAGCCGGGCTTGTCTGGTCCTGAGGGAAAGTAACGCCCTTTAAGGGCGCCGCCCCTCATAGACCATCGATGTGTCCCGATCAAGAAAGCCCGGACTTGCCGACGCCGCAGGTGCGATCGGGGAGGCCGACACGAGAGGCGCGGCGTAGAGCGGCGCGAGGAGCTTGCTTCGCCGCGGCCGTCCATCATCGGTGGAACTCCGCCACGCAAAAATTTTAGGCAGCGCTGATTGCCTCACCGCGCCCTTGTCCATCCGCCGATCGCCATGTCCTGCCGCACCTCCGGCGCCGGAGAAACGCTTCCGCCCGTGCAACCCGCCGGTGTAAACTCGCGGGATAAAATTCGAGGGAGGACATCATGCGTTTTTGCGACCGCGCGATTGCCGCCGTCGCGGGCACGGCGGCGTTGCTCATCACGCTGGCCGGGGCTGCAGCGCACGACGAGAGCAAATATCCGGACTGGGGCGGCACCTGGCGGCGCGCACCGGGCACCGGCATCGGCTGGGAGGAGACGAGGCCGCGCGGCCGCGGCCAGCACCCGCCGCTAACTGCAGAATATCAGGCGATCTGGGAAGCCAGCATGGCGGACCAGGACGCCGGCGGGCAGGGCGGCGACACCCGCGTCACCTGCATCAGCAACGGCATGCCGCGGCTGATGACCATCATCCGTCCGATCGAGTTCGTGATTCTGCCGAAGATCACTTACGTGGTCTACGAGAACAACCTGCCGCGCCGCATCTACACCGACGGCACGCGCTTCCCGTCCGACAACGAGCCCTCCTATGCGGGCTATTCGGTCGGCACCTGGCTCGATAGCGACGGCGACGGCCGGTTCGACACGCTCGAGGTGGAGACCCGCGACTTCAAGGGCCCGCGCAATTACGAGGACAGCGGCATGCCGCTCCACCTCGACAACCAGTCGATCGTCAAGGAGCGCCTCTCGCTCGACAAGGCGAACCCTGACATCCTCAAGAACGAGATCACGGTGATCGACCACGCCCTCACCCGGCCATGGACTGTGGTGAAGAACTATTACCGCATCCGCGACGGCCGGATGTTCGAGGACCTCTGCAACGAGAGCAACAACCACGTCCAGATCGGCAAGGAAAACTACTTCATGAGCGCCGACGGCTACCTGATGCCGGCGAAGAAAGACCAGCCGCCCCCGGATCTGCGCTACTTCAAGCAGACGCAGAAGTGAGGCACGGGTGAACATTACCCGAGTCATTCGGGGGCCGGCCGCAGGCCCGAACCCGGAATCCAGCTCTTTCTGAATTCGACCGCAGCTCTGGATTCCGGGTTCGATGCGGCGCATCGCCCCGGAATGACGAACTCGTGAGCAAGTGCCCTCGCCCCGACGATTCCCTCAGCCGCGATCCTGCGATAGATTGCCCGCGGCCATCTCGCGAAGGAAGGTTTCCGTGGTGATTGATCGAATGAAGTGAGCCGATATCCGCCGGCCGTCGCTCGGCCGGTCGGACGCGCATTCTCTCCTTCAACTCCTCACCCGACCGGAACACCCCATGGCCTTCTTCGGCAACAACGCCGTCAACTATCTCAACCTGCACTATGGCATCCATTCGATCGCGCTCAGCGGCGGCGGCGCCTTCTTCATGGTGTATCTCCTCGACTCCGGCGTGTCGGCGCCGGCGGTGTTCGTCTCGCTCGCCGCGATCCTGCTCGGGCGCTTCATCGTGCGTCCGGTCGTCGTCGGTCTCTCGGTGCGATTTGGGCTGCGGCGCATGGTGGCCGCTGGCACGCTGATGAGCGCAGTGCAATACCCGCTGCTCGCCGAGGTGCACGGCGTCGGTCCCGCGCTCTATTGGCTCATCGCCGCGTCGGCACTGAGCGACACCGTCTACTGGCCGACCTACCACGCCTATTTCGCTGCGCTCGGCGATGACGAGCACCGTGGCCAGCAGATCGGCGCGCGCGAAGCGATCGCCGCGATCGTCGGCGTCGTGAGCCCGCTGCTGACGGGATGGCTGCTCGTCACCTTCGGGCCGCGCGTGGCGTTCGGGATCACGGCCGTGGTCCTGGTGTTCGCCGCGCTGCCGTTTCTGCGCACGCCCGACGTGAAGGTCGCGCCGCAATCGATCGGCAGCTTGCGCGCCGCGCTTCCCGGCGCGCTGCTGTTCGCAGCCGACGGCTGGATCGCGGCGAGCTATGGGTTCGTCTGGCAGATCGCGTTGTTTCTTTCGCTGCGCGAAAGTCTGCTCGGTTTCGGCGGTGCGCTCGCCGTGGCTGCGCTGGTCGGCGCGGTCGGCGGCCTGTTGCTCGGACGGCACATCGACCGCGGCTATGGCAAGCACGCGGTCTGGTATGCGTTCGCCCCGCTCGCCGCCGTCGTCGTGCTGCGCGCCCTCTCCGTCGGCAACGCCCTGTTCGCAGTGGTCGCGAACGCGCTCGGCGCGCTTGCCGGCTGCCTTTACACGCCGACCCTGATGACCGCGGTGTACACGCAGGGCAAGCACGCGCCCTGCACGCTGCGCTTCCACGTCGTCGCCGAAGGCGGCTGGGACATCGGCGGTGCCAGCGGACTTTTGATCGCGGCGCTGCTGGGCACGCTCGGCGCACCGCTATGGGTCGGCATCCTGCTGGCGCTTTTGGGAATCGCGGGAATGGCCGCGATGCTGCGGCGTTACTACGACGTAGACGTCGCCGCGAGAGCCCTGGGGCACGCGGTGAGAGGTGAAGCTACTCCGTCTTGACGCCGGCGAACTTGACGACCTTCGCCCATTTCTCGGTTTCGGCCGCGATATAGGCGCCGAAGTCGTCGGGTCCGAGCGGCCAGGGCGCACTGCCGAGATCGTTGAGGCGCGCCCGGATCGCGGGGTCCGCCAGCGCGGATGCGGCCTCGCGGCGCAGCGTTTCGACGACCGCCGGCGGCGTGCCGCGGGGCGCGCCGACGCCCGCCCAGCTGCTCGCCTCGTAGCCCGGAATGGTGTCGCCGATAGTCGGGATGTCGGGAAGCAACTCTGCCCGCGCCGCCGTCGTCACGGCGAGCGGACGCAATGCGCCGGTGCGGACATGCGGCAGCGCTTCCGGCAGCGCGTCGAATGCCGCCTGCACTTGGCCGCTGACGAGATCGGTGATCATCGGCGCGCCGCCGCGATAGGGCACGTGCACGGTGTCGATGCCGGTGGTGAGCTTGAGCAATTCGCCGGACAGATGGCTGGTGGTGCCGACGCCGAACGAGGCCATGCTGATCTTGCCGGGATTGGCCCTGGCATAGGCGACGAACTCGCCGATCGAGTGGACCGGGAGCGCCGCATTCACCACCAGGACCAGCGTGAACTCGACGAGCCCCGCCACCGGCACGATGTCGCGCTGGAAGTTGAAGGGCAGCGAGGAATAAAGCGAGGCGTTGGTGGCGTTGGCCGCGGTGACATAGAGCAGCGTATGGCCGTCGGGCGCTGCGCTGATCACGGCTTGGGTGGCGATGTTGGTCGTGGCGCCCGGCTTGTTCTCGACCACCACCGGCTGCCCGACCCGCTCGGTGAGCCGCTGTGCGATGATCCTCGCCACGATGTCGGCGGTGCCGCCGGCACTGTAGCCGACGATCAGCCGCACCGGCCGCGTCGGATAGGCCTGCGCCAAGGTTGGGCGTGCGGAGATCGGGAGTGCCGTAGCTGCGGCAATACGCAGGAACGCTCGGCGCGGCAGTTTCATCGTCTCGGTCCCTCTCGGCGCGGGGCGCGCCTTGAGAGGCTACACGAGGCATCTCGCCGGGAAAGAGGCGCGAAAGGTCACGCCGTCCGGAGGTTTTTCTAAAAGAAGTCGGGCAGCGATCCCGGCGGCAGCGCCGCGAGGAAGAATGCGATGGCCGCGAAGGTGAGTGACACGGCTGCGACGGCGGATTTCATAGCTGTGCGCCCCTAGTTTGAGGTTTCAACGATGGTTCAGAGATAGCTGCGATCGAGCCCGACTTCGGCGGCGAGCGCGGAGAGGCGCTTGCGGGCATGGAACAGCCGGGTCTTCACGGTATTCTGGGGGATCGAAAGGATCTTCGCCGCCTCCTCCACCGATTTCTCGTGGTAGTAGACGAGGTCGACGATCTCGCGATGCTGGGCAGAGAGCTGGTCGAGGCACCGGCGCAGGATCTCGCTGCGGTCCCTCTTCTGAGCCGAAATTTCAGGATCGTCGTTCTCGTCCGCGATGGCCTCGACGACCTCGTCGTCGAGCTGGTCCTCGGTGCGGCGCCGGCGGGCGGCGAGCGCCTTGTAGCGCGCCATCGCCAGCATCCAGGTGGAAACCGTGGAGCGGCCCTCGAATTGGCCGGCCTGCCGCCAGACATCGAGGAAAACCTCGCTGGTCAGGTCCTCGGCAAGGCTACGGTCGCCGATCATGCGGAGAATGAATCTGAACACGCGGGCGTTGTGTGCGGTAAACAGCACCAGCATCGCGTCGCGGTCGCGGGCTGCGATCCGCTCGATGAGCGCGGCGTCGTGAGAGGACGCGGTAGCGCCGAGCGGGATGCCCGGATGAAGCTCGGTAACTGGGGCCAGGCCAGACATGGGGGTGTCTCCTGAATTGCTGACACCCGCACTATGAAAGTTTGCCGCCCAAAGCTCTGTGACCGATCTCACACACGCAAGCGATGTCTTAAAAATGCCCTAAGTTCCATCGGTTTGGTCGGTCGAGGGGCTGATAAACCCGCGGTGTGGTGCCGCCGAAACAGGTTCCTCACCGCATCGGCACGAGGCCGAGCTTATCGAGGAGCGCGAGGTCGCGGTCGCGGTCGGGATTGGGGGTGGTGAGCAGGCGGGGCCCGTAGAAAATCGAGTTCGCCCCGGCAAGAAAGCACAGCGCCTGGGCCTCCTCGCTCATATCCTCCCGCCCCGCCGAGAGCCGCACCACCGAGGCCGGCAACGCGATCCGGGCGACCGCGACGGTGCGGACGAACTCCAGGGGGTCAAACGCCACCTCGCCCATCGGCTCCCCAGCGGCGTCCCCTCCACGCGGACCAGCATGTTGATCGGCACCGATTCCGGGTGCACCGGGCAGGCTCGCGAGCGTCGCGATCATGCCGACGCGGTCGGCGCGCGCCTCGCCCATCCCGACGATGCCGCCGCAGCACACATGGATGCCGGCGTCTCGCACATGGGCGAGGGTGTCGAGCCGGTCCCGATAGGTGCGGGTCGAGATGATGTCGCCGTAGAACTCCGGCGAGGTGTCGAGGTTGTGGTTGTAGTAGTCGAGCCCCGCCGACTTGAGCTTGAGCGCCTGCGCCTCGCTGAGCATGCCGAGTGTCGCGCAGCTCTCGAGGCCGAGCGCTTTTACGCCTTCGATCATGGCGCAGACTGCGTCCAGATCGCGGTCCTTGGGTGAGCGCCACGCCGCGCCCATGCAGAAGCGGCTCGCGCCGGCTGCCTTGGCCGCGCCCGCCTCGGCAAGCACCGCCTCGACCTCCATCAGCCTTTCCGCTTTCACGCCGGTGTCGTAGCGCGCGCTCTGCGGGCAGTAGGCGCAGTCCTCCGGGCACCCCCCGGTCTTGATCGACAGCAGCGTCGAAATCTGCACCTCGCGTGGATCGAAGTGGATGCGATGAATGCGCTGGGCGTGGAAGATCAGGTCGGGAAACGGCAATTCGTACAGGGCCGCAATGTCGGCGCGTGTCCAATCGTGGCGGGCAATGCCGTCAAGGCCGCGCACCGGCGCGTCGTCCGTGCCGGCATGCGAAACGGTGCGGTCGTCCATGATGCGAGGATGGCGGCGCGAGAGCGCAAATGCAAGGCGCCAGATGTTGCGCCGGACGTTGCCCGCCGGTCATTCGACGGCGCTCGGCGCGCGCTCGTTCGACGCGTCCGATTGCGCTGCTTGGTGAGGCATGGCTGTGCCCGGTCATGCGAAGTGGGCGGCGCAAGAGCACGAGTGCGAAGCGGGGATGACAGTGCAACGGGCCGAGGGCCGCTCAACTGCGCGGCCCGGTCACCGTGACCTTGGGGTTCCGCACGTATTCGGCGCGGTACCTCTTGGTCAACGCCTCGGCGAGCTCGGACGCGGTCATGCCGGCCGCCTTGGTGGGGCCGGCGAGCGGGAGCAGCACCGAACCGGTCTGGTCGATCTGGAAGTCGCCGCTGAGCGAAGGCTCGCCGTAGACGATCACCTTGATCCAGTCGCCGGACTGCAAGCGCGCCGGCACCGACGCGAGGCTCGGCCCTTCATCGGTGAGTTTTGGACCTTCCGAGCAACCGGCGACGGCGAGGCCGGTCATCAGCCCCAGGGAAAAGCCCAGGAAACAACGGCGCGGATGGCAGGAAGTCACGTTATCCACCCACGTCCGGACCACGCGGACTGGGCCCCGCCTATTCGGCCGCCTTCTGGGCCGTCAGGGGACGCAGCAGGGCGAGCAGCTGGGCTTCGCCGAAGGGCTTCTGGAGCACCGCCACCGCCTTTCCCGGCGGGCGCGGCAGCACCTCGTAGCCGGAGGTCACGATGACGGGAATACCGCGCTCATGCAGCCGGTCGATCAGGTCGTATGCCCGCTCGCCGCCGCGCAGATTGAGGTCGACAAGGGCGACTGCCGGGCGCTGCTCGGAGGTCAACCGGTCGGCCTCGGCCGCTGTCGCGACCGGCCCCGCCACCTCGGCGCCCCAGGCCTTGAGAAGGTTCTTCAAGGCAATGCCGAGATGCCAGGAATCCTCGACCAGAAGGATATTGACACCCTTCAGGTCCCATGAGTCCTGTACGGCTCCAGGCAAGTTGTGAGCGTTCGACGAGGTCATCGGCTATCCCGGCGCGCCGGCCCAGCCGACGCTACCCCCTTCTCACTTCTCAAATAATATTGCAGTGGCGGGGGCGCAACCCATAGCAGAACCGCCCACCGATTCCGAATAGCACGGTTTTAAAGCGGAATCGTGTTTAACGCCGCGACAAATCCGCACCGTTCCAGGATACCTCTGTGGCCAAGCGGGCTATTTCGGCCTGTTGCGGCGATCGAGCAGATGGTCCAGCGAGCCGGCCAGACCACGGGCCTCGAATTCAGCGCCAGAGACTCACCTTTTTGCTCAATCGGCGCGAATATTCGCCGCCTTGACCACCCGTTCCCACTTCTCGGTTTCGCTTCGCATATAGGCCGCAAATTCGGCCGGTGTGCTCTGCAGCACTTCGATACCCGCGCCATTGAGCTTGGCGACGATGTCCTCCTTCTTCACGGCTAGAACGGTAGCTCGCGTTGATCTTGCCGACGATGTCTGCCGGCGTCCCGGCGGGCACGACGAAGCCCTGCCAGGCCCAGGCTTCGAAGCCCGCAAAGCCGCTCGCGGCAATGGTCGGCACGCCGGGCAGGCCCGGCAGGGGCGCCGGCGAGGCGACGGCGAAGGCCTTGATGCCGGGGGTCGCGAGTTGCGAGCGGGCGCTCGCGAAATCGACGAACATCATCCCCATCTGGCCGGCGGCGAGATCCTGCAGGGCCGGGGCGACGCCGCGGTAAGGCACATGGTTGAGCTTGACGACGGCGGCGGAGGCAAGAAGCTCGGTCGCGAGATGAAACGGACTGCCGACACCGGGGCTCGCATAATCGATGGTGCCGGGTGCGCGGCGGGCGGTTTCGATCAGCTCCTCGAGCGAGCCGACCTTGAGCTTGTTGGTGTTGACGAGCAGCACGACGGCGAAGCGGCCGGTGAGCGTCACCGGCGAGAAATCCCGCTGCGGGTCGTAGGGGAGCTTCTGGTAGAGGCTCTTGTTGGCGGCAAATGTCGCGGTGTCTCCGAGCAGGATGGTGTAGCCATCCGGCGCCGCATGGGCGACCGCCTCGGCGCCGATGATGGTTGCCGCCCCGGCACGGTTCTCGACCACGACGGATTGCCCGAGCGCCTCGCCCATCGAGCTACCGACGAGGCGCGCGAAATAGTCGGTGCCACCACCCGGAGGATACGGCACCACGATCCGGATCGGCCGGTTTGGATAGGCGGATTGGGCGAGGCTGCGGTTCGCGCCGGCGAGCGCCAGCGCCGCGGCGCCGGCGAGCACGTGACGGCGGTCTGTATTCATGGTCTTCCTCCCGGCTGGCCGGTTGCCGCATAAGGTTGCGCGGTCCAAGCCATCTTCGTGCAACTGTAGTGGAAACGCCGCACGATCGGACACTATGTGCGAGCGGTGCGGGCGCGAGCGGTGCGGACGCGTTCGGCGGTGCGGCATTGCGCGCGGCCGCGACACCCGTGTCGTCAACTGAGTGGATCCGCGAGAATCGAACGGGATTTGCGATGAATGTATCCGATGGCCCCGTGCTCCAAGGCGACGAGATCGAGCGTTATGCCCGGCATCTCGTGCTGCGCGAGGTCGGCGGCCCCGGTCAGGCGGCGCTCAAGCGCGCGCGGGTTCTGGTGATCGGCGCCGGCGGGCTCGGCGCACCGGCGCTGCTCTATCTCGCCGCCGCCGGCGTCGGCACGCTCGGCGTCGTCGACGACGACGAAGTCTCGCTGTCGAACCTGCAGCGCCAGGTGATCCATGCGACCGCCGACATCGACCGCCCGAAGGTCGAAAGCGCCGCCGAGGCAGTGGCACGTCTCAATCCCCATGTGCGCGTCGAAGGCCATGCCGTGCGGCTCACCGCGGCGAACGCGCTCGATCTCGTCTCGCGTTATGATCTCGTCGCCGACGGCTCCGACAATTTCGCCACCCGCTATCTCGTCTCGGATGCCTGCTTCCTCGCCGAGCGGCCGTTGGTGACGGCAGCGGTCGGCGTGTTCGATGCGACGCTCACCACGATCCGCGCTCATGAGCAGGATCGCGACGGCAGGCCCAATCCCACCTATCGCTGCCTGTTTCCGGAGCCGCCGCCTGCGGGCACGGTGCCGGCCTGCGCCGAAGCCGGCATCCTCGGCGCGCTCACCGGTGTCGTCGGCTCGCTGATGGCGCTCGAGGTGATCCGTGAAATCGTCGGCTTCGGCGATGGTCTCGTCGGCCGCCTTCTGATGATCGACGCGCGGGCAATGCGTTTTGAAACGCTCACCTATGGATACGATGCCGACAATCCGCTGTCGGGCACAAACCCGACCATCAAGGATTTGTCTGGGCACGCGTAGGCGTGGGCGCGGGCGAAGCCGCGCCTTGCTTGCTCCACACTGCCGCCGGCATGGCGCCGTTCATCACCGACCACTTGTTGGTACCGGCGGACGTGACGGTGAAGCAGTTGGGCGTCTTGCCTTTCCAGGTGTTGCAGAAGCCGTTGTCGTCGAGTTTCCAGCTTCCTTCTCCCTTGGCGCCGCCCTTGCCGATCGGCGTGCGCGTGACCTTGCCGTCGGGCGTGAACACCATCTTGAATTTCGTCCCGCCGGACGGCGTCGTCGCAGTGAACGCTTCGCCGCTGAAGAAGGTGGACTGAATTTCCTGCGGCGTCAGCTTGGTGGCCGCGGGCGCCGCCGGCGCTGCGATCGCCGCGACCGGAGCGGAAACGACGATCCCCGCGATGAGCACATGCACTGTGAGTACACGCATGGGAATCACCTGAAAACTGAGCGAGAAGTCATTAGTATAGGCGAAGCCGGCCAAAAAGGCACCGGATTTTCGGCAAGCCGTTCGACAAACCTATTTCGAATTACCGGCGCCCGAAGATAAAACCTGGCGCCTCACAGCATCGACGGCAACACCCGATCGGGCGGACGGTGGCCGTCCATGAACGCCTGAATGTTGATGATGACCTTCGCTCCCATGTCGTCGCGGCCTTCGATGGTGGCCGAGCCGAGATGCGGCAATAAGATCACTTTGCCGGCGCGCGCGAGCCGCACGAGCTTCGGATTGACAGCCGGCTCGTGCTCGAACACGTCGAGGCCGGCGCCGCCGATCTCGCCCGCTTCGATGAGGCGCGTGAGCGCGTTCTCGTCGATGACTTCCCCGCGCGCGGTGTTGACGACATAGGCTTCGGGTCGCAGCAGCTTGAGCCGCCGCGCCGACAAAAGATGATAGGTCGCCGGCGTGTGCGGGCAGTTGACCGAGATGATGTCCATGCGTGCCAGCATCTGGTCAAGGCTTTCCCAATAGGTCGCCTCCAGCGCCGCCTCGATCTTTTCGGCGACGCGCCGCCGGTTGTGATAGTGCACCTGCAGCCCGAAGGCGCGCGCGCGGCGCGCCACCGCCTGGCCGATCCGTCCCATGCCGATGATTCCGAGCCTTTTGCCGCCGATGCGGCGGCCGAGCATCCAGGTCGGCGACCAGCCGCTCCATTCCTGGGTGCCGGTCAACACGCTCGCACCGTCGGCGAGCCGGCGCGGCACCGCGAGGATGAGCGCCATGGTCATGTCCGCGGTGTCCTCGGTGAGCACGCCCGGCGTATTGGTCACGGTGATGCCGCGGGCGAGCGCCGCGGTCACGTCGATGTTGTCGACCCCGTTGCCGAAATTCGCGATCAGCCGCAGTTGCTCGCCGGCCTGGGTAAGAACGGCGGCGTCGATGGGGTCGGTCACGGTCGGCACCAGCACCTCGGCGGTCTTCACCGCCTCGATGAGATCGGCCCGACTCATCGGCTTGTCGTCGTCGTTGAGGCGGGTGTCGAACAATTCGCGCATCCGCGTCTCGACATGGTCGGGCAGCTTGCGCGTGACGATGACGAGCGGCTTGCGACGATTGGCCATTGCTATGCCCCTGGCGCGATCGAGACAGGTTTTCCCCGCCCTGTCCCGGAGATCGCGCGCCATTACAAAATAGTCCGCGACGCAAATCCCCGCGTCCGTTCCCGCGCGTATCGGACAGGCCCGTTCAGGCCTCCTTAACCCTCATCGCCGACACTGGCGGGATCGTCACCGTCTCGATCTTCGACGGGCGCGTGGGGCGTCGGCACCATTCTCCTTGCAGGAGGACTCCGGTCCTTCTCTATCAGATGGCCGGATCAAGACAAAGTATTCGTGGACGAGGGGCGGCGCCGTCGCGACCGGTCGCCGGAACCAGGGGCAAACCGGATTGATGTCATGATCAATGCACGTGTCGCGAGATCGGCCCTGTGGCCGATGACGGCCGTCGTGGCTTTGGTCGGGACTTGCGGCGCTGTGTTCGCTGCAAGCGACCCCAACGAAGGCAGCGGGCTGCCGGTGCCGCGCTTCGTCAGCCTCAAATCCGACCATGTGAATGTGCGCGGCGGGCCCAACAAGGATCAAGACGTCTCCTGGGTTTACACCCGGTCCGGACTGCCGGTGGAGATCACCGCGGAATACGAGAACTGGCGCCGCATCCGCGACTCCGATGGCGCCGAAGGCTGGGTCTATCATTCGCTGCTGTCAGGCAAGCGCACCGCCTTCGTCACCAAGTCCAAGGCCGCGAACGGCCCGGTCGCGCTCCATGATTCCGCCGACGCTGCGAGCCCGCTCAAAGCGATGCTGGAGCCCGGCGTGCTAGGCGTGGTGAAGCGCTGCAGCGGCCGCTGGTGCCGTTTCCGCGGCAATGGTTTCGACGGTTGGATCGAGCAGGAGCGCCTGTGGGGCGTCTATCCGAACGAGAAGCTGGAGTGACGGGACTGCACGTCCCGGACCGGCACAACGGATATGCGCTATCAATGTTCGGCCGAAGCGCTCAGCGCTTCTTCTGCCTCAGGCGGACCACCACATCGACACGGCTGATCTCATAGCCTTCCGGGACCGGTGGCAGATCGCCGACGATGCCGTCCGCGCTCGGAATGTCGACGAGGTTGTGCTCGCTCTCGATGAAGAAGTGGTGGTGATCCGAGACGTTGGTGTCGAAGTAGGTCTTGGAGCCGTTTACCGCGACCTCGCGCAGCAACCCTGCATCGGTGAATTGATGCAGCGTGTTGTAGACGGTCGCAAGCGACACCGCGATCTTCGCCCGGTTCGCCTCCTCGTAGAGCATTTCCGCCGTGAGGTGGCGGTCGCCCTTGGCGAACAGAAGCCAGCCCAGCGCCATGCGCTGTCGGGTCGGACGCAGCTTGACCTGGCGCAGAAGGGCGAGGACGTCGTGCCATGGGCAGCCGTTGCGCTCATCCGACTGCGGATCAATCGGCTGGCCCTCGGCGGACACCTTGTTGACGACTGTGACCGGACGTGACTCCATAACGCGACTTTTCTCACAACACTGGGCGAAATCGTTTCATCTGCAATCATATCGCCCCGTGTCCCATGTTGCAAGCACGTCGATGGCCCCATTCTCCGGGGTCGCAGGCACCGGAAAGGGGCTGTGCCGGGTGGGTTCCGGGGATGACCGGCACGCTTTGACGGCCCCACGGCGTATGTTAGGGAGAACCCCCATATGAATTCGCATGATGCGGCGCTGAACGTTGGTCAACGGCCCCCACAGCGCACTGAGGACCGTGACGGAATGCAGAACCGGCGTTCGAGCTTCGAATACGAGGACCTGCTCGCCTGCGGGCGCGGCGAGCTGTTCCCCGGTGGTCCCCAATTGCCGCTGCCGCCGATGTTGATGTTCGAGCGGATCAGCGAAATCTCGACCGAAGGCGGCGATCACGGCAAGGGCCTCGCCCGTGCCGAGCTCGAGGTGAAGCCGGACCTCTGGTTTTTCCCGTGCCATTTCAAGGGCGATCCGGTGATGCCGGGCTGCCTCGGCCTCGACGCGTTGTGGCAACTCGTGGGGTTCTTCCTCGGCTGGTCGGGCAGTGAGGGCAAAGGCCGCGCGTTGGGGCTCGGCGAGGTGAAGTTCTCCGGCCAGGTGCTCCCTTCGGTGAAGAAGCTCGTCTACGGCATAGACATCAAACGGGTGATGCGCTCGAAGCTCGTTCTCGGCATCGCCGACGGCTGGCTCTCGGCGGACGGATCGATTATCTACCGCGCGTTCGATCTCAAGGTCGGGCTGTTCCGCGACGTCGCTGCGCTGCAGCCGGCGTCCTGACCGGCTCGGGGGTCGAGCGGGGGCTGGCGGAAGGCATTGGCTATGCGGCGCGTCGTCGTCACCGGGATGGGGATCGTCTCCTCCATCGGCAACAACACCCAGGAAGTGCTGGCGAGCCTGCGGGAGGCGAAATCGGGGATTTCGCACGCAGAGGCCTATGAGAAACTCGGATTCCGCTGCCGTGTCCACGGCGCGCCGAGCCTTGACCCGCAGGAGTCGGTCGATCGCCGGGCGATGCGCTTTCTCGGCGGCGGCGGCGCGTGGAATCACGTCGCCATGGAGCAGGCACTGCGCGAGTCCGGTCTCGAGGAGAAGGACATCTCCAACGAGCGCACCGGCATCATCATGGGCTCGGGCGGCCCGTCGACCCGCGCCATCGTCGAGGCGGCCGATACCGCCCGCACCAAGGGATCGAAGCGGGTCGGCCCGTTCGCGGTGCCGAAGGCGATGTCGTCGACCGCCTCGGCGACGCTCGCCACCTGGTTCAAGATCAAGGGCGTCAACTATTCGATCTCGTCGGCCTGCGCGACGTCGAACCATTGCATCGGCAATGCCTCCGAGATCATCGCGATGGGCAAGCAGGACATCATCTTCGCCGGCGGCTGCGAGGAGCTCGACTGGACGCTGTCGGTGCTGTTCGACGCGATGGGCGCGATGTCGTCGAAGTTCAACGACACGCCGCACAAGGCCTCGCGCGCCTACGACGTCGACCGCGACGGCTTCGTCATCGCCGGCGGCGCCGGAGTGCTGGTGCTGGAGGAGCTCGAGCATGCCAAGGCGCGCGGCGCGCGCATCTACGGCGAGGTCGCTGGCTATGGCGCGACCTCCGACGGCTACGACATGGTGGCGCCGTCGGGCGAGGGCGCGGTGCGCTGCATGCGCATGGCGCTCTCCTCGGTGAAGGCGCCGGTCGATTACGTCAATCCGCATGCGACGGCGACGCCGATCGGCGACCTCAAGGAGATCGAGGCGCTGCGTGAGGTGTTCGGGACGAAATGCCCGCCGATCTCGGCGACCAAGTCGCTGACCGGCCACTCGCTCGGGGCCGCCGGAGTGCAGGAGGCGATCTATTCGCTGCTGATGATGAACAACGGCTTCATCTGCGAGAGCGCCAACATCGAAACGCTCGACCCGGCGTTCGCGGACATGCCGATCGTACGCGAGCGACGCGACAACGTGGCGCTGTCCTGCGTGCTGTCGAACTCGTTCGGCTTCGGCGGCACCAACGCATCGATCGTGCTCAAACGGCTGGATGCGTGACGCTGGGAATTCGGCTTCCGCGTCACGAAGGGCAGGGGCTTTCCACATGTTGATGAAGGGCAAGCGCGGCCTCGTGATGGGGGTTGCGAACGATCACTCGATCGCGTGGGGCATCGCGCGCTCGCTCGCGGCACAGGGCGCCGAGCTCGCCTTCACATATCAGGGCGATGCGCTCGGCCGTCGCGTCAAGCCGCTCGCGGAGTCGGTCGGATCGAAGCTCGTCGTGCCGTGCGACGTCGAGGACGTCGCTTCGGTCGACCAGGTGTTCGCCGCGATCGGCGAGGCCTGGGGGAGCATCGACTTTCTCGTCCACGCCATCGCCTATTCCGACAAGAACGAGCTCAAGGGCCGTTATGCCGACACCACGCGGGCGAACTTCGTGCGCACCATGGTGATCTCGTGCTTCTCGTTCACTGAAGTTGCGCGCCGCGCCGCGGCGCTGATGCCGCACGGCGGCGCCATGGTGACGCTCACCTACAACGGCGGCGAGCGGGCGATGCCGAACTACAACGCCATGGGTGTCGCCAAGGCCGCGCTCGAAGCGTCGGTGCGTTATCTCGCCGTCGATTTCGGCGCCGACCGCATCCGCGTCAACGCGATCTCGGCGGGACCGATCCGGACGCTCGCCGGCGCCGGTATTTCCGATGCCCGCTTCATGTTCGCGTTTCAGCAGCGGCACTCGCCACTGCATCGCGGAGTGACGCTCGACGAGCTCGGCGGCGCCGCGCTCTATCTTCTCTCCGACCTGTCGACCGGCGTCACCGGCGAAATCCATTTCGTCGATTCCGGTTACAACGTCATCGCCATGCCGCGCCCGGAGGAGTTGAAGGACGACCCAGCGGCAACTGGTTCCGGTTAAGATTGTTGCAATATCCGGTAGTTAGGGTCCCGATCCCAAAGGCGGCCGCACTCCACGGGAGGGGGTGAGGAACCCGTGCCGCCCGGCGGAACCATGGACCCGGTTGCGGACGACAGAGGCAAGCCGCGCAAAGCCGCGCGCGGAAGCATCGCCGCGAAAATCGCGGTCGCCGTCGTTGCCGGAGCGCTGATCGCTCTCTTCGTCGTGCAGCAGCCGCTCACCCAGCCGCTGCCCAACACGCTGCAAATCGCCGACATGACCTGGGTCGAGGTGCGCAGCGCCATCAGCCGCGGCTATAAGCGGGTGATCGTCCCGAGCGGCGGGATCGAGCAGAACGGCGCGCACATGGTACTCGGCAAGCACGACTACATCGTCGGCTGGTCGGCCAACGAGATCGCCAAGCAGCTCGGGCAGACCCTGGTGACGCCGGTCATCCCTTTCGTGCCGGAGGGCGATTACGATCCGCCGACCGGGCACCTGCGTTTCCCCGGCACCATCGGCATTTCCGAGCAGGCCTATGGACTGATGCTCGAGGGGATTGCCCGCAGCCTCAAGGCCGGCGGCTTCAAGACGATTTGCCTCATCGCCGACCACGCCGGCAGCCTCAAAGCCCAGACCGACGTGGCCAAGCGCCTGAGTCAGGAATGGGCGGCCCAGGGCGTGCGGGTGCTCGACGTGTCGGACTACTACGCCGATGCCGCGGAGACCGCCTTTCTCAAGAACCTCGGCGAAACCGAGGAAACGATCGGCCAGCACGCCGGCATCGCCGATACCTCGGAGCTGATGTCGGCGCATCCCGAAGGCGTCGATCTCACCCGCATCCCGCTGTTTGCCGCCGAGCCGACCGGCGTGTCGGGCAATCCGTCGAAGTCGACGCGCGAGCGCGGCCGGTCGCTGCTCAACATCAAGGTCTTCGGCGCAATCCGTCAGATCAAAGCGCTGGAGGGTGGGACTTGACCCGGTCCGGCACGGTGCTCCCCACGAGATCGCGGAACGGGTGCACCGTCTGGCCGATGAAGCCGGTGGGGAAGCTCGCGTCGGCGATCCCGTAGTGGCCGGGCAGCGCGTGCGCCGGCATGTAGAACGTGCCGAACAGCACGTCCCACACCGACAACAGCGAGCCGAAATTCGAGTTGCCGCCCTGATCGAGCGGGGTGTGGTGCCAGCGGTGGAACACCGGCGTTGCTACGATGTATTTGAGCGGCCCGAGCGTCCAGTTCAGGTTGGCGTGCACGAAGGCCGCGGTCGTGGTGTCGAACGCCACCAGGAACAGCAGCACCGTCGGCGAGATGCCGAGAAACAGCATCAGTGCCGTTACCAGGAACGAGCCGAGCCACAGATTGACCGGGTGGAAGCGGTAGGCCGTCGTCCAATCCACTTCTTCGGCCGAATGATGGACCGCATGGAAGCGCCACAGGCGCGCGCCGTGAAACAGGCGGTGGGTCCAGTAGAGCAGGAAATCCGAGGCGACGACGTAGATCAGCACCTGCGCCCAGAACGGCAGCGTCGCGAGCGGCCCGCGCCCCAGCTCGAAATAATCGGAGATTTCGTCAGCCGTCATCACGCCCGATAGAGCCGCGGCACCGGCGATCATCAGGCTGATGCGCATGTAGGGCGCGACGAAGGGGATGATCAGCATGTAGCAGATGTCGGTCGCGAGCCCCGGATTGCGCCACCACGGCCGCCCGGGATTGCACGCCTGGCTCGAGAACAGGCTCAGCACGGCGAACGCGATGGCGAAGCCGATCGCGCTCGGCAGCACGATGGCGAGCGTCTCGACGAACTTCGCAAACAGCGATCCGGCCAGTTCCATCTTGTTAACCACATGGCGCTCGCCCAGCCGGCGCCGGTGCAGGATGCGAGCCCGCTTGGGCTTACGCCCGGCGGCGTTAAGAAAAACTTGTGACAAGGCCGACGCGCAGCGGGCCTTGCGCCTCGGCATGGCAGGTATGGGCTCCCGAGAACTACCGGCGCGCGCTGGGTTCCGCCCCGGCCGCCGCGCTATTATCTCTGGGCCATGCAGGTATCCATTCTCGACCTTTCGCCCGTGACCACCGGCTCGTCCGGCGCCACCGCGCTGAAGAACTCGATCGATCTCGCAAAGCTCGCCGATCGGCTCGGATTCACGCGCTATTGGGTCGCCGAGCATCACAACCTGCCGTCGGTCGCGAGTACTGCGCCCGACATCATGATCGGCCAGATCGCCGCGGCGACCGGGCGCATCAGGGTCGGCTCCGGCGGCGTCATGCTGCCGAACCATGCCCCGCTCACGGTGGCCGAGCGGTTTCACACCCTCGAGGCGCTGTTTCCCGGACGCATCGATCTCGGCATCGGAAGAGCGCCGGGTACCGATCCCATCACCTCGGTGGCGCTGCGCCGCCGCCAGGACATCCGCGACGACGACGACTTCCTCGAGCGCTTCCAGGAGTTGATGCTGATCGAGAGCCGTGGATTCCCGGAAGGTCATCCATTCCGCAACATCCGTGCAATGCCCGCCGACGTCGAGCTGCCGCCGATCTATCTCCTCGGTTCGAGCGGCTACAGCGCCGAATTGGCTGGTGCGATCGGAGCGGGCTTTGCCTTCGCGCACCACTTTGCAACCTATGATCCGGTCGACGCGATGACGAGCTATCGCAAGCGCTTTCGGCCCTCGGCGGCGCTCGCGCATCCGCACGCGATCCTCGGCATTGCCGCGGTCGCCGCCGACAGCGATGCCGAGGCCGATCGGCTCGCCACCACCATCGACCTCAATTTCCTGCGCCGCTCCAACGGCGAGTATTTGCCGCTGGCGAGCCCGGAGGAGGCTGCGGTCTATCCCTATTCTCCCATGGACCGCGAGCGCATGCGGCAAAACCGTGCGCGGATCTTCACCGGCACCGCCGAGACGCTGCGCACGCGGCTCGATCCGCTGCTCGTGGCAACCAAGGCCGACGAGGTCATGGTGACGACGATGATCTACGACCACGCCGCGCGGCGGCGCTCGTTCGAGTTGCTGGCGCAGGCCTTCGGACTCGTCGGCGCACGCGAGCCGGAACCTGCCGCGTCTTGACGGCGGTTGCGCTCGCGCCCCCGCCGCGAATATAGAAGGCCGACGTTTCTCCGGCATTACAGGCTGATGGAGGTCTCACGTGGGCAGCACGATTACACTCACCGCTTCGGATGGATTCAAGCTCGGCGGTTATCGCGCCGACCCGCAGGGAAAGCCGAAGGGCGGGTTGGTGGTGATCCAGGAGATTTTCGGCGTCAACCACCACATCCGCAACGTGTGCGACCGCTTCGCGGCGCAGGGCTATGCGTCGGTCGCGCCCGCGGTGTTCGACCGCATCCAGCCCAACTTCGAATGCGGCTACACGCCGGCAGAGATCGAGCACGCCCGCACCTTTCTCCCGAAAATCGACTGGGCGAAGATGATGCTCGACACCGCGGCGGCGATCGCCGAGGTCAAGTCGGCCGGCAAGGTCGGCATCATCGGCTACTGCATGGGGGGCAGCGTCGCCTTCCTCGCCGCGGGGAAGCTCGACGGGCTCTCCTGTGCGATCGGCTATTACGGCGGTACCATTGCCAAGAACGTTGATGTGAAGCCGAAGGTGCCGACACTCCTGCAGTTCGGCGACCAGGACGGCTCGATCCCGGTGAGCGATATCGAGTTGATCAAGGAGAAGCGCCCGGACGTCGAGGTTTACGTCTACAAGGGTGCCGGCCACGGCTTCGCCTGCGACGAGCGCGGCAGCTACAACGAAGCCGCGACCAAGGAAGCGCTGGGGCGTACCCTCGCCTGGCTCACGAAGTACGTGGGATAGCTCTCACTCCCGCGTCTTCGGGGACGGTCTGCAATTATCCCTCCCGGCTTCGGGGAGGGCAGGGTGGGGCTCTTCTTTCCTTGCTCGCTATGCTCGCGGACCCCACCCGACCTCGCTTGCGCTCGGCCACCCTTCCCGAAGCCGGGGAGGATTTCCGTGTCAGCCGTCAATCAACGTCGCCATCGTCACCTCCCCGTTGGTGACGTAATGATTGACCTTTTCCACGCTCAACGGCTGGCCGGCTTTGTATGACGTCGCGTCCGCGATAACGCGGATTTTGCTCAGCTGAGCGACGATGAAGTCGCGCTCGATATCGCAGTCGGAATCGGTCGCGTGCGTGACCTGGAACGTCAACTTGGTCAGCGAGAAGCCGGTGTCCCTGGTGCCGGCGCCGACCCAGTAGACGCGCGCGGTCTCGGGCGGGCGGTCGGTGTTGAGCCAGAAGCTTGCTGTTCCGAGCGTTTCGTCGGCGCGGGTGACGCTCAGAGCCCAGAACCGGATGTGATGGCGCTTGCGCGGGCTGTCGTCGATTGCCTTCTGGAAGCCGATGTCCTGGCCGCGCCCGAACAGAAAAAGGGTACTGAACGGGGCAGCGGGATAGGGCGAGTTGAACACGAACGCGCGCACCATCCGCCAGGAGCTGCGGAGCCCCAGCGGGTCGGCTTCGATCCAGCCGGCAGCCGCGAAGGCGGCGCGAAGTTGTTGGAGCGTACCCATCAGCATCAGGTTGACGGGGTCGCCCGGCAGACCGTCGCCGGTGAAGGTGTAGCTCGGCACCTGCTTGCGCTGAAGGATCTTCAGCCCCATGCGAACGGCGCGCGGCAGGATGATGTAAGCGGCCATTCCGTAGGTGGCGGCGAGGGCCAGAATCCACGACGCCCTCGCGTCGACAAATTGGAAGACGAAGACGATCAGCCAGATGCACAATATGCCGAGGGCGAAGATCAGCAGGCGCCGCAGAAAGCGGATGAGCAGTCTCGTCATGGCGGTCGCTCTCCCGAGGCGCGCAGGCGCGCGTCCTGGAATGACTACTCCGTCCGCTGCGGCACGCAACGGGAGGCCGAACCGCTAACAGTCGATTGGAGGGCGCCCCGGCTCCCCGTCAGAACCAGCGCTCGTCGATGACGACGGTGTCGCCGGGATTGAGCTGGGTGATGACGGGAACGAGCTGCCGCGCCGTGGCGCCGTCGACCGGACGGCTCAGCTGCACGGTCGGACGCCACGCTCGCGGGGTGAAGCCGCCCGCGATGGCGACGGCGGTCTCTGCCGTCATGTTCGGCACATAAGGATACTGGCCAGGAAAGTTCACCTCGCCGAGGATGAAGAACGGCCGGTAGAGCTCGACCTCCACCGCGACATGGGGCTCGCGCAGGTAGCCCTGGCGCAGGCGGGAGGCGATCACCTGGGACAACTCGGCCGGCGTCAGGCCGCGGGCGCGCACCGCCCCGATCAGCGGCATGGTGATGTTGCCGGACGCGCCGACGGCATAGCTGTTGGTGAGGTTGTCCTGCCCGAATACGACGATGCGCAGCCGGTCACCGGAGTCGAGGGTGAAGGGCGGCAGCGGCGCGCCGCCGACGAGCGCGACCGGCGGCACGGCCGGCGGAGGCGGCGGGCCAACGGCGACCGGCCCCGGTCCGGGCGGCGGGCCGGCTTCGATCGGCCCAGCTCCGGGCGGCGGCGCGGTCGACGGCCCAAGGAAGCGGGCGCAGCCCGCGACCATCAGCACGGCGAGAAGCAGAACAGCGAGGCGGGCGTGCCGCATTGCAAAATCCGGACGGGTTCAAACTGGCCTTCTTCCGGATTAACGATTTATGGTTAACAAACCCTAACGAGTGCCCTCGTTTGGCAAAAAATCAGTAAACGGGTGTCGCCCGGGCGCCATCCGCAGGCGCAATGGCGCGGGCGAATCACGTGAGGTGGGGGAGCAAGCGGATACCGCCGTCTCCCTTCACTTGGAGGATGCCCCGGCCTTGTAAGCCGCGCCCATGCGGTCGGAGAGAGCGACGACCAGCATCGAGGCGAGGAAGACCATGTGGATGCCGACCAGCCAGCCGAGCTTGGTGGTGTCGTAGTGGTCGATGTTCATGAATGCCTTGAGCACCTCGACGGCCGAGATCGCGACGATCGAGGTGATCAGCTTCTGTTTCAGCCCGCCGAAATCGACCTGCGACATCCATAGCGGCCGCGAATCGGCATGGCCGTCATCGGTGGTGATCTGCGACACGAAGTTCTCGTAGCCCGAAAAGATCACGATCAGCACGAGGTTCGCGGTGAAGACCACGTCGATGAGACTGAGCACGCCGAGGATCACGTCGTTCTGGTTCGCGGACATCAGGTTGCCGACGAACAGCACGAACACCTTGAAGAAATTCAGCGCCAGGATGAACAGCGCAGCGACGAGGCCGAGATAAAGCGGGGCGAGCAGCCACCGGCTGTAGAAAATGACCGCTTCGACGATACGAACGAGCTTCACCATGATGTTCTCAGGTCTCGCCGGCGGGTCAGCGCGGCATAACACGTTCTCGGACACGAACTGGTCTCGCGATCCCAAGCGGCGGCACGCGACGTACGACGGCCCAATCGCTCCTCCCCCTGAAAGGGGAGGGAGAAGGCTTACACGTCGACGCTCGCGGTCAGCGCGTTGTCCTGGATGAACTCGCGGCGCGGCTCGACCACGTCGCCCATCAGCTTGGTGAAGATGTCGTCGGCCTCGTCGACCTCCTTGACCTTCACCTGCAGGAGCGAGCGCGCGTTGGTGTCGAGCGTCGTTTCCCACAGCTGGCCGGGGTTCATCTCGCCGAGGCCTTTGTAGCGCTGCAGGGTGATGCTCTTGCGGCCCATGGCGATCACCGCCTCGAACAGGCCGATCGGGCCGTGGATCGCCGTCTCCTCGCCCTTGCGGCGGAACGTGCCGGGGCGCGGATAGACCTCCTGGAGCGAGGGTGCGATCTCGTCGAGCTTGCGGGCATCGGCGGAGCCGAGCAGCGCGTGGTCGAGCACCGCGACCTCCTTGACGCCGCGCACGGTGCGCTCGAGCACGAAGCCTTCGCCTTCGGAGAAGCGGCCGGCCCAGCCGCGCTCGGTTTCCTCCGAAAGCGCGTCGAGCCGGCGAGCGATATAGGCCGCCGCGGCCTGGCCGTTGTCCGGATCGCGGAAAATCGCCTCGTCGCAGCACGCCGGCGATCGCCGCCTGCTCGACCGCCTTGCGGTTATAGCGGCTGTGCAGGCCGGCGAGGATGTTGCGCACCTGGCGCGCCTCCTCGACGAGCCTGACGCAGATCGGCGCCGGCACGCTCCTCGCCGGAGGAGAGCCGCAGCACCGCCTCATCGAGTGCCGCCGGCGATCAGATAGTTCTCCAGCGCGCGCTCGTCCTTGAGATACTGCTCGGACTTGCCGCGCATCACCTTGTAGAGCGGCGGCTGGGCGATGAAGAGATGGCCGCGGTCGATGATCTCGCGCATCTGGCGATAGAAGAACGTCAGCAGCAGGGTGCGGATGTGGGCGCCGTCCACGTCGGCGTCGGTCATGATGATGATCTTGTGATAGCGCAGCTTGTCGGCGTTGAACTCCTCGCTGATGCCGGCGCCGAGCGCGGTGATCAGCGTGCCGATCTCCTGGCTCGACAGCATCTTGTCCATGCGGACGCGCTCGACGTTGAGGATCTTGCCGCGCAGCGGCAGTACCGCCTGGAATTCGCGGTTGCGGCCCTGCTTGGCCGAGCCGCCGGCGGAATCGCCCTCGACGATGAAGAGCTCGGATTTGGCAGGATCGCGCTCCTGGCAGTCGGCGAGCTTGCCGGGCAGCGAGGCGACGCCGAGCGCGCTCTTGCGCGTCATCTCGCGCGCCTTGCGCGCGGCCTCGCGGGCGGCGGCGGCCTGGATGACCTTGCCGACGATCACCTTGGCTTCGCTCGGATGCTCCTCGAACCAGGCGGCGAGCGCCTCGTTGAGCACACCCTCGACCACCGGGCGGACTTCCGACGAGACGAGCTTGTCCTTGGTCTGGGACGAGAACTTGGGGTCCGGCACCTTGATCGACAGCACCGCGGTCAAGCCCTCGCGGCAGTCGTCGCCGGTGAGCGCGACCTTCTCCTTGCGGGCCGAGCCGCTGGTCTCGGCATAGCTCGTGACCTGGCGCGTCAGCGCGCCGCGGAAGCCGGCGAGATGGGTGCCGCCGTCGCGCTGCGGGATGTTGTTGGTGAAGCACAGCACGGACTCGTGGTAGCCGTCGTTCCACCACATCGCGCATTCGACGACGATGCCGTCGCGCTCCGACTTGACGATGATCGGATTGGCGCACGAGCGGCGTCTTGTTGCGGTCGAGATATTTCACGAACGCTTCGACGCCGCCCTCGTAGACCATCTCCTCGCGCTTCTCGACCGCGTGGCGCTTGTCGGACAGCACGATGCGGACGCCGGAATTGAGGAACGCGAGCTCGCGCAGGCGATGCTCGAGCGTCGCCCAGTCGAACTCGGTCATCGTGAAGGTCTGCTTCGAGGCGAGGAACGTCACCTCGGTGCCGCGCCGTCCGTGCGCGGGCCCGACATCGGCGAGCGGTGCGACCGCTTCGCCGTCACGAAACTCGACCATGTGCTCGCGGTCGTCGCGCCAGATCGTGAGCTTGAGCCAGCTCGACAGCGCATTGACGACCGACACGCCGACGCCGTGCAGCCCGCCGGACACCTTGTAGGAATTCTGGTCGAACTTGCCGCCGGCATGGAGCTGGGTCATCACGACCTCGGCGGTCGACACCCCCTCGCTGTGCATCTCGGTCGGAATGCCGCGGCCGTCGTCGAACACGGTGCACGAGCCGTCGGGATTGAGGGTGACGAGGACCTCCTTCGCGAAGCCGGCGAGGGCCTCGTCGATTGCGTTGTCGACGACCTCGTAGACCATGTGATGGAGGCCCGAGCCGTCGTCGGTGTCGCCGATATACATGCCCGGACGCTTGCGGACGGCATCGAGGCCCTTGAGGACCTTGATGCTGTCCGCACCGTAATCGGAGGGGTCCGGCATACGCGCAGGATCAGCCATGAAACCGGTTCGAATCGTTGTTGAGGAGGCTCCGCACCTTGCCTGTTTCTGTGACACGAATCGGGGCCTGGGTACAGCCCAAAGTGATAGCCGTTAAGTGGTTGTTTCGGCGTTAAATTTCAAGGCGCGCGAGAGGCTTTTTCCAGGCTTTTGCCGCAGCGCGAAAAGAGCCTCTTCGGGGCCCCTTCGAGCCGGGTTTTTTGGAGCTGCTGAAGAGGGCAGCCGGGGCACCCTCCCGGGCCGTTTCTCACCCCGGGCGGCGGACGGCTCGGCCCGGCGTCACGTCGAAGATCTCCGCGCTGGCGGGGACCTCGGCGAAGGCTGCCGGATCGGCACCGGTCATCCATACCTGGGCGCCGAGCCGGCCCAGCGCCGCGAACAGCGCCGCGCGCCGCGACGGATCGAGATGCGCGACCACTTCGTCGAGCAGGATCACCGGCGCGGCGCCGCTCATGTCGGCGACGAGCGCCGCATGGGCGAGGACGAGGCCGATCAGCAGCGCCTTCTGCTCGCCGGTCGAGGCATCGCGGGCCGGGATGCCCTTCGGCTCGTAGACGACCGCGAGATCGGTGAGATGCGGCCCGTCGAGGGTGCGCCCGGCGGCGGCATCCCGGGCGCGATTGTCGCGCAGCACGGCGCGGTAGCGGTCCTCGACCTCGACGGCAGGCGCGGCGAGCATGGCTGCCTCCATCCAGCCGTCGAGGCCGATCTCCGCGGACGGAAACGCGGTCTCGGTGGCGCGGCGCGCCGCGAGCGCGGCGGAAAGCCGTCGCACTGTCTCGGCGCGGGCCGCGGCGACAGCGACCGCAACCTCCGCGGTCTCGTGCTCGGCGGCGTCGAGCCAGTGGGTGTCGGGGCGGGGACTTTCCAGGAGCCGGTTGCGCGAGCGCAGCGCCCGCTCGAGCGCCGACACCCTCGCGGCATGGCCGGCATCGACCGCAAGCACCAGCCGGTCGAGGAAGCGCCGGCGCTCCGAGGCGGGGCCAGCAAACAGCTGATCCATCGCGGGCACCAGCCAGATCACCCGCAAATGGTCTGCGAACGCCGCTGCCGATCCCGCCGGCTCGCGGTCTATGCGGTATTTGCGGACCGGCGCCGCGTCGGCGTTCGCCGGCGGCTCGATGCCGGTACCGAGCGTCGCGAGGCCGAGCGCGCCATCGACCTCGGCCGAGACCGCCCAGGAGCCGTCGCCCTCATTGAAAGCGAGCTCGCTCATGTCGGCGCGGCGCAGCCCGCGGCCCGGCGAGAACAGCGAGATCGCTTCGAGGAGGTTCGTCTTGCCGGCGCCGTTCGGCCCGACCAGCACGACGAGATCGCCGCCAACTGCGATATTCGCCGCGTGGTAGCTGCGGAAATTGGAAAGCGTCAGTCGGCAGATGCGGGCTTTCACCACGGCGCCCCTTCCGCCCCCAAAGGGTCGATCCCGGCCGTCGAGGTCGGCTAGACCCGCATCGGCATCAGCACGTAGGTCGCACCCTTCGCCTCCTTGTCCTGGATCAGGGTAGGCGACCCGGGATCGGCGAGCTTGAGGAGCGCAGTCTCGCCCTCGAGCTGGGCGGCGATATCGAGCAGGTAGCGCGAGTTGAAGCCGATATCGAGCGGGTCGGCGTCGTAGGCGACCTCGAGCTCCTCGGTGGCGCTGCCGGAATCGGGATTCGTCACCGAGAGCACCAACCGCCCCGCGGAGAGTGAGAGCTTCACCGCCCGCCCACGTTCGCTGGCGACCGTGGAGACGCGGTCGACCGCCTGCTCGAAGTCCTGCTTGCCGACCTCGAGGATCTTGTTGTTGCCCACCGGGATGACCCGTCCATAGTCGGGGAACGTGCCGTCGATGAGCTTCGAGGTGAGCACCACAGACCCTTGCGTGAAGCGGATCTTCGAGGCTGACAGCTCGACCTGGACCTCACCTTCGACGCCGTCGATCAGACGCTGGATCTCGCCCACGGTCTTGCGCGGAACGATCACGCCGGGCATCCCCTCCGCCCCAGCCGGCGCCTCGAGGTCGAACTGGGCGAGGCGGTGGCCGTCGGTCGCGACGGCGCGCAGCACCAGCGCTTTGCCGGAGCCGGCGGTGTGGAGATAGATGCCGTTGAGGTAGTAGCGCGTCTCCTCGGTCGAGATCGCGAACTGGGTCTTGTCGATCATGCGCTTGAGGGCACCGGCGCCGATCGTGAACCTGTGGGTCATGTCGCCGGCCGTGAGATCGGGAAAATCGCTCTCGGGCAGCGTCTGCAGGGTGAAGCGGGAACGGCCGGCGCGGATCGACATCACGGCGCGGTCGCCCGCGGCCTCCAGCATGATCTGTGCGCCGTCGGGCAGCTTGCGCACGATCTCGTAGAACATGTGCGCCGGGACGGTGGTGACGCCTGCCGGATTGACCTCGGCGGTGACGGTTTCGACCACCTCGAGATCCAGATCGGTCGCCTTGAATGCGAGCTTGGAGCGTTCGGCGCGCATCAGCACATTGGCAAGGATCGGGATCGTATTGCGCCGTTCCACCACGCGGTGGACGTGGGAGAGCGATCTCAGAAGCTCGGACCGTTCGACCGTGACCTTCATTGAGGGATCCTGCGCGATGTGAGCATGCCCGGTGACGAGGAACCGGTTCCAGCGCGCCATTGGGGCTGAGCCATCGCGGCTGAGTGGATACCGTTCAGCCGTTCCGACCGCTGACCCCGCCGATGAAGACGGCTGGGCGCCGCCGGAACGTCAGACCGGATACCATTTTTGCACCGGGTGCGCTCCACAAAATGCGTCAATATCAACAACGCGCAGCGGCGACGCGGTGGGCCAGCGGACCGCCGCGGATTACTCCTGCAGTTGGCTCTTGAGCGACTCGATCTCGGTTGCGAGCACGTTGTCGGTGCCGATCAGGCCCTCGATCTTGCGCACGGCGTGAAGCACCGTCGTGTGATCGCGCCCGCCGAAGCGGCGGCCGATCTCGGGGAGCGAGCGCAGCGTCAGCGTCTTGGCGAGATACATGGCGATCTGTCGTGGCCGCACCACGTTTGCCGTCCGCCGCGACGACAGAAGGTCGCTGCGGCTGACATTGTAGTGGCGCGCGACGATGCGCTGGATGTCCTCGATCCGGACCCGCTTGAGCTCGAGCGGACGCACGAGATCGCGCAGCTCGCGCTCGGCGAGCTCCATGGTGATCGGCTGGCCGGTCAGCTTGCTGTGGGCGAGCAGCCGGTTGAGCGCGCCTTCGAGATCGCGTCCGTTGTGGGTGACGGACCGCGAGATGTAGGACAGCACCGGTTCCGGCACCGCGAAACCGGGGTGATGGCCACGGGCGGCGCGCACCCGTGCGGTGAGGATCTCGAGGCGCAGCTCCTCGTCGAAGGCGCCGATCTCCACTGCGAGCCCGCCGGCGAGGCGCGAGCGCATCCGCTCGTCGAGGCTCTCGAGGTCGGTCGGAGGCCGGTCGGCGGCCACCACCACCTGCCGCCCGCCGTCGAGCAGAGAGTTCAGCGTGTGGGAGAACTCGGCCTGGCTGTTCTTGCCCTGCAGGAACTGAAGGTCGTCGATGACGAGCACGTCGATGCCGCGCAGAGCGTCCTTGAAGGCGAGTGCGGTTTGGCTGCGCAGCGCCGACGCGAAGCCGAACATGAAGCGCTCGGCGGTGAGATAGAGCGCGGCACGCTCGCCGCTCGCATTGGTCTTGATGGCGATCGCCTGGAGCAGGTGGGTCTTGCCCAGTCCGACGCCCGCATGGACGAACAGCGGATTGAACATCACGGGGTCGGTGCGCCGCCCCATGGCCACCTGCTTGGCGGCGGCATGAGCGAGCGTGTTCGAGCGCCCGATCACGAAGGAATCGAAGGTGAGCCGCGGATCGAGCGGGGAGCCGCCATGGCCATCGAGCAGCGTCGGCGCGGGCGCCGCCACGGCCTTGAAGTCCAACTTCTGGAGGAAGGCCTCGCGCTTCTCCGCCGGCGCGCTCGCGGGCGGCGCGATGGCACAGGGCGGGGCGCTGCGGATCGCCGCCGAGCGTACGGCAAGGTCGATGCGCCGCACGGCCGGCTGCTCGGACTGCCAGCAGGCGAGCAACCGCTCACTGTAATGGGATTGGATCCAGCTCTTGAGAAAGCGGGTGGGCACCGTGATACGGGCGGTGTCGCGGTCGAGGCTCTCGAGCTCCATGCGCGCGAACCAGCTCGTGTAGATGGCATCGCCGAGCTCGGCTTGAAGCCGCTTCTTCACGCGCGACCAGCACTCGTCGGATACGTCGGGCATTGCCATTTTCTCGTTGGTATCACTGTGCAAATGCGACCGCGTCCACTCGCCGACGGGCGACGGCGACGCCGGCCTGTCCGCGAACGCGGACGGCTGACGTCCAGAACTGAGAGGGGTCATCGGCTGCGGGAAATCGAGCGGTAGGCAGGCCTCTCGTCCGCCACATCGAGTGGCGGACCGGCCACGGCAACATTGCTGCAATCAAGCAATCCATCGAGCAAGGAGGGCACCAATTCGGCGACGGAGAACGCAAAACCTTGCCGCGGAAACTTCATAATTGCCCCTCTGTTGCCCGCAAATTGATCCCAGAGACTTCTGATCGAATCGCATGGGATTCTCCAAGCTCTTACCGCGCACCATCAAGCTTCGCCACAGCAAAGCCAAGACTTCACCCGAACCTGACCCCCCAAAAGTCTCAACTATACCCTGCCTATACTTAACGTGGCTGGAGAGACACCTAGAGAACTCATTGTCGATGAGCGCCGAACGCGAACGAATACTGAAGAAAACCCCGGACGACCGGAGTAGCTTCAAAATACACCGCCACCCCCCGCCCCGCAACGGCCTTGATCCTGCCGCGATCGAAAGCGCTCGTTGACGCCGCGACAACGAATTTGTGGATGCTCCGCCCGACAATCGCAAAGTCCTGAATTCGCAGTCCTAATTGCCGCCGGGCGAACCGGGGTGGGCGCTCTGCAACACCTGGGCGACATAAATTCGGAGTAAACATCGCAATATGCATCGTACCGGATTTTCAAACCGCAATTCGACACTATCCTGTTAACGCTTTGTTATAGAACCGGATTTCTTGGGCGATTATGACAGGTAACCCGAGGCCGCCGGCTGGCAAAAAGCGCGATCAGAAATGTCGCAATCGCTCCCTGATGACGCTTTTGCATCAACTATGCGACATTCCCGCAACAACAATATGTTGTTATCAATCGGCCATACGAAGCGAAAAACACGCCAATTATGATAAAAAAGTCACATCCCAACCGCTCGCGGTCAAGGACGCGCTAAAAGCAAAAATGAGCCCGGGCTCGCCCGGGCTGTTGGGTCAGCCGAGCTTGGCGATCCGGTGCGTCAGTCGTGAAACCTTCCGGCTCGCCGACTTTTTGTGGAGGATGCCCTTCCGCGCCGCCCGCATCAGCGACGGCTCGGCGGCAACGAGTGCCGCCCGTGCGGCCGTCTTGTCGCCCTTGGAGATGGCTTCCTCGACCTCGCGCAGCGAGGTGCGCATGCGCGAACGGCGGGCCTTGTTGATCGTGGTACGACGCGCGATCTTGCGCGTGGCCTTCTTGGCCGATTTGGTGTTGGCCATTGATGTTCCGTGACTTTGCCAGTGGCAGAAAAAAAGCGGCGGCGTCAGGCGCCGCCGGATTGGCGATGGTTATAGTGATGCGGCGGGAAGGCGTCAACGCGCTCCTGTGCGCCGCCTGCGCCCCCGGGGCTCACGCCACCCGCTTGGCGCGCACGCTGTCATAGCCAGCGACCACCGACGCCCGGTCGGCGGCGGCGAACGGCGCGAGCGGCGGCATCACCTTTGCCCACGCCTGGTCGCCATGGATGTGGCCGAGCAGCGATTTGATGCCGGGTACCAGCGGCCGGCCGTCGAACAGCTTGCGGATGGTCACCGCGGCGTCGAGGGCCGCGGCATCGCCGTGATGGAAGGCGCGGGCGCACAGGTCGGCATTGAGGTTCGCCGTCGCCGATATGCAGCCGGCAAAGGCGCCGCCGCGCGCTTCGAGCAACACCGCCTCGGTCGAAGGGAACACGTGGAACGCCGGATCGATCGCCGCGACGGACCGCGCATAGGCCATGTCGCCCGAGGAATCCTTGAGCCCGACGATGCGGCCGCCATGGGCCTCGCGCAGGCGGCGGATCAGCGCAGGATGCCAGGGCAGGCTCGAGAGCTGGGGATAATGATAAAGATAAAGCGGGATCGGCCGCTCCGTGGTCGCTGCGACGATGGCGCCGATATAGGCGGCAAGCCCGTCGTCCGGCACGCCCTTGTAATAGAACGGCGGCAGCACCAGCGCGCCGGCAAAGCCGAGTTCGGCGGCATGGCGGGTGAGTTCCACCGCATCGGCGGTCGCCGCCGCGCCGGTCCCCACCATCATGACCTCGAGCGGCAGGCCGGCGGTGCGATAGGCGTTCATCACCGTCTTGCGCTGGGTCAGCGAGAACGAGGTCGCTTCCCCGGTGGTGCCGAGCACGTTGAGGCCGTCGCAGCCATTGCTCAGCAGAAAATGCGCGAGCGCGGTGGCGCGGCCGCAATCGGGTTCGCCGTCCGCCTCGACTGCGGTCGCGATGGCGGCGATGACCCCACGCAGGACAGGCTTGGTCATGTCGTTCTCCAAAGGTAGGGCGGGGACGGTCTCGCCGGAGCAGGGACGGCAGAGACGTTATCCGCTGATACCGTAAGCGGCGAGCGCCGCCATGTTGACGAGGTCGCTGTCCTTGGCTCCGAGGCTCGCGATCTGCACGGAGCGGTCGAGGCCGACGAGCAGCGGGCCGATCACGGTGGCGCCGCCGAGCTCCTGGAGCATCTTGGTCGCGATCGCCGCCGAGTGGAAGGCCGGCATGATCAGCACGTTCGCAGGGCCGGTCAGGCGGCAGAACGGATAGGCAGCCATAAGATCAGGATTGAGCGCGACGTCCGCCGCCATCTCGCCGTCATACTGGAAGTCGACGCGCCGCTGGTCGAGGATGCGCACCGCCTCCTGGACTCGGGCGGCGCGGTCGCCCGGCGGCCGGCCGAAGGTCGCAAAGGCGAGGAGCGCGAGCCGCGGCTCGTAGCCGAGCTTGCGGGCGACGGTCGCGGCTTCGACGGAAATCGCGGCAAGATCCTCGGCGGTCGGCATCTCGGTCACCGCGGTGTCGGCGACCAGCACGGTCCGCCCGCGCGCCAGCACCAGCGAGACGCCCATCACCCGATGCCCGGGCTTCGGGTCGATGCACTGGCGCACGTCCTCGAGCGAGCCCGAGAAGCTGCGGGTGACGCCGGTCACCACAGCGTCGGCGTCGCCGAGCGACACCATGCAGGCGGCGAAGTAGTTACGGTCCTGGTTGACGAGACGCTGGCAGTCGCGCGGCAGGAAGCCTTTGCGCTGCAGGCGCTCGTAAAGATGCGCCGCATAGGCCGCGTTGCGCTTGGAAAGCCTGGCGTTGTGGATCTCGATGCCGCCGCCGAGCTCGATGCCGGCGAGCTTCGCGGTCTCGCGCACCCGCTCCTCGCGTCCGACCAGCATGGCACTGCCGAGCCCCTGATGGACGAAGCTCGCGGCGGCGCGGATCACCGGCTCCTCTTCGCCCTCGGCGAACACCACGCGTTTCGGCTCGCGCCGCACCCGCGCGAAGACATGGGCGAGCACGCCGGCGACCGGATCGCGCCGCGAGCGCAGCTGCTCGCGATAGGCCGGCATGTCGACGACCGGCTTGCGGGCGACGCCGGTGTCCATCGCGGCGAGAGCGACCGCAGGCGGCACCGAATAGATGAGCCGCGGGTCGAACGGCACCGGGATGATATAGTCGCGCCCGAATTTCGGCCGCGCCCCGTAGGCGGTGGCGACGTCGTCGGGCACGTCCTCGCGGGCGAGATCGGCGAGCGCGTGGGCGGCGGCGATCTTCATCTCCATGTTGATCGTGGTGGCGCGGACGTCGAGTGCGCCGCGGAAGATGTAGGGAAAGCCGAGCACATTGTTGATCTGGTTCGGGTAGTCGGAGCGTCCCGTCGCCACGATCGCGTCGTCACGGACCGCGGCGACCTCCTCGGGGGTGATCTCCGGGTCGGGATTGGCCATGGCGAAGATGATCGGGTTCGGCGCCATCGACTTCACCATCTCCCTGGTGACCGCGCCCTTGACCGAGAGCCCGAAGAAGACGTCGGCGCCCTCCATGGCGTCGGCGAGCGAGCGCGCCGCGGTCTTCACCGCGAAGCCCGATTTCCACTGGTTCATGCCATCGGTGCGGCCCTCGAAGATCACGCCCTTGGTGTCGCACAGGATCAGGTTCTCGGGGCGGAAGCCGATCGCCCGCAGCAGCTCGAGCGAGGCGATGCCGGCGGCGCCGGCGCCGTTGCAGACGATCCTGGTCGAGGCGATGTCGCGCCCGGTCAGCGACAGGGAGTTGAGGAGCCCGGCGGAGGCGATGATGGCGGTGCCGTGCTGGTCGTCGTGAAACACCGGGATGTCGAGCAGCTCGCGCAGCCTCTGCTCGATGATGAAGCACTCCGGCGCCTTGATGTCCTCGAGATTGATGCCGCCCCAGCCCTTGCCCAGCAGCTTGACGCAGTCGATGAAGGCGGTCGGGTCCTCGGTCGATACCAAGATGTCGATCGAGTCGATGTCGGCGAAGCGCTTGAACAGCACCGCCTTGCCTTCCATCACCGGCTTCGCGGCGAGCGCGCCGCGGTTGCCGAGGCCGAGAATGGCGGTGCCGTTGGTGACCACGGCGACGAAATTGCCCTTGTTGGTGTACTCGAAGGCGAGCGCCTCGTCCTCGGCGATCGCGAGCACCGGCACGGCGACGCCCGGCGAATAGGCGAGCGAGAGGTCGCGCTGTGTCGCCATCGGCTTGGTGGCGACGACCTCGAGCTTGCCGGGACGCGGATGGCTGTGGAACAGCAACGCTTCCTGATCGGTAAAGGTCGGCCTGTGATTCTTTTTGGGCGGATTGGAAGCCATCGCTACTCCTCGTGCCCGCGCGGGGCGGCGGAACTTACCGGAACGGGCGGTGATTGCTCAAGACGTCTCGCGGAGCAAATGCAAGCCCTTGCGCCGGTCGATATCGGGGCGAACGAAGTTGAACCGGGCGCCGTGTCGCGCTAAGCCGGAGCGGCACTTCCGCTCCGGCGATTCCACGACGGCAGACATGATCCGCTTCTTCACTCGCGCCATCGGCCTCGTCCTTCTGGCCGTGGGTTTCGTATTTTTCGTCTATGACGGCACCAAGTCGATTGCGGGCAACGCGATCTTCTACACGTCATTGAACGATACCTGGAATTCCGTGAGCGCCACGAGCCTCGCGGCCCTCGAGCCGCTTATCGAGCGCTATGCCGGCGCCTGGGGGTGGGATCAGTTTTCACGGTGGATTCTCGCGGCACCGACCTTCGTCATTTTCGGCGTGATTGGGTCGCTGATGGTACTGATCGGCCGCAAGCCGCAACCGCTGATCGGCTACGACCGCTGACGCCGCGACTGCCGCACACCCGAGCGCAGGCGCCCGCGACGGCCCTGCAGCATGTGGTTCCTCCCCGCTTTGTCGTCCGGTCATTGCCAGACCGAAATTGGCCGGTTGGCCCGGCGGGCCGGAGCATAGGGTGTCGGGCGCCCTTTCGAAACATAAATGTTGGCAACGGAAACGTTCACCCGGCCTTCGCGCCGCCGTGACCGCGTCGATACCTGCGATGGCCCCGTCGTGATGCCGGCGTGGGATGCACAGACGACGATCTGCGCTTATATCATGCGCCGGACACGATTGCTGCGCTCCAATTCCTAGAGTCCCAAGTCTTCGTCGGCCGACGCCCAGACCCTCGGGCAGCTGCACGAGCTTGCGAACGGGAATGGCAAGCAGAGGAGGAGCCGATCATGCTGTTTTCGAGAAAGAAGCCGGACATGCCCACGGCCGAGACGGCGCTCAAGGGCCGCGCCGTGCCGATCCCGACTGCGGCGACCCATTTCGTCAACGGTCATCCGCTCAAGGGACCGTGGCCGCAGGGCTTCGAGACCGCGGTGTTCGGCATGGGCTGCTTCTGGGGCGCCGAGCGCAAGTTCTGGGAGCTCGGCGACGGCATCTACGCGACCGCCGTCGGCTATGCCGGCGGCTTCACCGCCAATCCGACCTATCAGGAGGTCTGCAGCGGCGAGACCGGCCACAACGAGGTGGTGCTCGTGGTGTTCGACCCGAAGAAGATTTCCTACGAGCGCCTCCTCAAGACGTTCTGGGAGAACCACGATCCCACCCAGGGCATGCGCCAGGGTAACGATGTCGGGACGCAGTACCGTTCGGGCATCTACGTGGCGAACGCCGAGCAGCGGCGCGCCGCCGAGGCGTCGCTCGCGATGTACCAGAAGGAGCTCAAGGCCAAGGGCCACGGCGCGATCAGTACGGAAATCCGCGACGCGCCGCCGTTCTACTATGCCGAGGAGTATCACCAGCAGTATCTCGCCAAGAACCCGTTCGGCTACTGCGGCCTCGGCGGCACCGGAGTGAGCTGTCCGATCGGTCTCGGCGCTGCGACGGCGTAGGGAACGTAGCCTGGGTTGAGCGGAGCGAAACCCGGGGGCTGCGCCAACACGCGACTCCGCCCCCGGGTTTCGCTTCCGCTCAACCCGGGCTACGAGATGCTCTCCGATTGATCTTCGGCTAATTCGCCTTCGGCGTGCGTTGCGTGGGCGCGATGCGGCGCTTGTGCGTGAGCGCAGGCCGGACCGAGCCGGTGGCCTCGGGCGGGGTGACGATGCTCTCCAGGCGGTCGATCCGGCGGTGGAGCGCATCGAACTCGTTGCGATTGCTCTCGGCCTGGATGTCGAGCGTCGAGCGCAGCGTCAGGAGATCGGTGCCGCCGGTGTTGAGGCTTTCCAGCGGATCCGCGGGCAGCAGCGCGCGGAATTTCGCCTTGAGCATCGCCATCTCCTCCGCCAGCCTGGCAAGCTCTTCCGACCGGGCGGCGTCGCGACGCATCAGCTCGGCATTGCGGGCGTCGAGGCTCGACGCCTCGCCGATCATCCGGTCGAGGGAGGCACCGACACCGGCAATGTCGCGGCGTTGACGCGCGACCTCGGTGCGAAGCTCGGGGTTGGTCCCGAAGGTGCGCAGCAGGGTCTGCAACCGGCCACTCGCGATGCCGCTCACCCCGGCGCCGAACAGCGCCGCCGCGAGGATGATCATCGCGATGAGGATGGCGAACGCGAGGGTGTCCTTCGGCGGCGAAGTGTCATCGTCCAACGCGGCCATGCGAAACTCCGGGTACATGGCCGATTTGATAACCATAATTCGCTTTCCGAATTGCTAACGCGTTGCCTCCGTCGGGTTCGCGTCGTTCCGCGCGCAAACGCGAACCCGGAATCCCGGCTGCCTCCGGAAGGAAGATGGAGTCCGGGTTCCGGCTTGCAGCCGGCCCCGGTATGACGGGCTGTGAGGGCCGGTGCGGGTGAAAAACCCGCCCTTTGTTGCCCGACCTCACATGCCTGGCCGCGGCATCACGTGGCCGCAGGCGCGGCAGGTGCGGAAGTCCTCGCTGTCGAAGAATCGGGCATAGGCCTTGGAGACCGGGTCGCTGCGGTAATCATGCACTTCCGCCGCCTCCTCGTGGAGCTGCGCGTCGCAGCGCGGGCAGAACCACTGGAAGCGGTCGACCTCGCCGGCGCGACGCTGGCGCTCGATCACCAGGAGATAGGAGTTGGGCGCGAACCGCGGCGAGTGTGGGGTGCCGGCGGGCGTGTAGATGGTCGAGCCTTCCGGGACGACCGCCACCTCCTCCTTGCCCTCGGGAGTGCGGTAATGAAGCCGCATCTCGCCCTTGACCGCGAGCATGACCTCGTCGCTCGGGTTGATGTGGAACTCGGAGCGGTACTCGCGTCCGCGGGCGACGAAGGCGAGCGATTCCGGCTCCTGCCACAACACGGTTACGCGCTCGCCGCGGGCGGCGAGCTCGCGTCCGCGGGCGAGGAGGTCGACGATCGGCATCTTCATCATGGGGGCATTCCTGTCTGTCGATCTCGGTGGCTGAGCGGAGGCGGATCAGTGGCCCGGCAGGACCAGGAACTTCGGCTTCGTCGGCAGCGTCTCCTTCGACACCACGACGGACGGCACCTCGGCGTATTCGACGTCGTACTGTCGACCGACACGATCGAGGAACCGGTGCAGCGTGAAGGTCGAGAAGAAATGCATCGGTATCATCAGCGGCGCCTTGATCGATTGCACCACCTCGACCATGCCGTCGATGTCCATGGTGTAGGCGCCATCGACCGGCACCAGCAGCACGTCGATGCGGCCCATGTCGTCGAGCTGCTGCTGGGTCAGGGTGTGATGGAGATGGCCGAGATGGGCGATGCACAGCTTCCCCATCTCGAAGATGAAGATCGAATTGCCGTTGTACTCGGTGCCGCCACTCCAGTTGCGGATGTTGGTGGAGACGCTGCGCACCCGCACATCGCCGAACGTGATGTCGTAGTTCGCCGGCTTGCCGTCGTCGCGCCAGCCGCGCAGCACGAACTTGATGTCGGGATCAGGGCGGTCGGTGTAATGGGTCGAATGGGCGTGGTTCATCGTGACGATATCGGGCAGCAGGGTCGCCGGCGGCCGCAGAAAGTCGTTGTAGTCGGTGGCGATGCGAACGAGCTTCGAGCTTTCGAGGATGAAGGTCGAATGGCCGCTGTAGCTGATGCGCACCTGGCCGTCGGCCAGCGCCGTGCGCAAATAGGCCGCCGGGATTACCGGCGGCCGGTCCGAGGCGATTAGACCGGGGCAGCTTTCGCGCATCTCCGGCCTTGCAGGCGTCGGCGCCTGCGCTTGCGCGGCAGCGAGGAAGAGCCCGCTCAGTCCTGCCGCGACGACCAGACGATGTGCAGCAACGGTCGCAAATCGAGCCATGCGGTGCTCCGTCCGAATTTCTGTGGCGCCTGCTCGGCCGCCGCGTCTTGATGGTTGAGCCCGCCACTCGGGCGGGCCGATCCATCCCGGGCACGGGACGCGTTGCCGATCGGACCACGAAAGCGGAGCTTAGCTCAAAACGCGGTCGGTCGCGCAAGCCAAACCGGGACAGTGCCCGCGGCTCACGCGCTATTCCGGCACGCGAGAAATTGATTGCGATCAGCGCGCGACGATGAGGCCGCGGCTCGTCACCACGACCCAGCGGCCGTCCTGCCGGCGGATTGCGTCGACGCGGCCGAGCCCGGGCACATTGTCGCCGGGAATGACCTCGAGGACGCCGTTGCGGGGCGATTGGATCAGGGCGCCGCCGTTGAAGATGTCCCGCAGCACCCATCCATCGAGGATCGGCGTCCCGTAGACACCAGGGGGGCGCGCGGGCCCCGGGGCGAGCGATGCCGATGGGACGGCGCCTGTCTGCTCCGCGGCGCTGGTCAGGCGATGATCGATCCGATCGAGCGACTCGCTGGTGCGCGCGACCTTGGCCGCGGTGTCGGACTGGGCCTTGTCGGAGCGATCGAGGCGGTCGGTGATCTTGGTGACCTGGGCGTTCGACTGCTTGGCCGAGCCTTCGATGCTCGCCTTCAGATTGGTGAGTTCGTGATCGATCCGCTCGAGCGCAGCGGCGAAGGTCATCGGGTCGGACTGCTTCGCGGCCGGCGTGGCCGGCGTGCCGCCCATCCCGAGCAGTCCTGCAGTCGCGGCCGATCCGAGTGCAGCGCCGACCACCACCGCGATCATGCTCAGCATCGCGGGGCTCAGCGCAAAGCGGCGTGTCTTCTCGCTCGCCGGCGCTGGTCCCGCCATCGCGTCCTCGGGACGCGGCAGGGTGAGGAGCAACACGGTGCTGCGTGCCGCTCGCGAAGCAGGTTCGATTGCGCGCGAGGGGATGGAAATCTCGCTGGGGTTTACCGGCTCGCCGACCGGCTCCTGTGCCTTTTCGCCCGGCACCATCGAAGGGGATTCGTGATGCGGGAGCGCCGGTTGCGAACCTTGCCCCGGGGTTCCCTTGGCGCTGTGATCCTCGTTGAACTCGCTCATGAAACGCTCCGCACGCCCCTTGCGGGTGCGCACGCTAAGCGAGGATGCTTACCAAGCCGTTACTTTGCGCCGATAGCCCACGGATTCCGTGAGCGCGTTCAGCCGGATGTGGCGCCCAGGCGCCCTCGCCTTGCGCTACGCCAGCAGCCCGCGATCGCGCGCAAGCTTCTTGAGCGGTACCTCGGGGCGGGCGCCGATGTGCGAGATCACCTCGGACGCCGCGAGCGCGCCAAGTCGTGCCGCTTTCTCATGCCCCGCACCGCTCGCGAGCCCGAACAGGAAGCCGGCGGCGAAGAGGTCGCCGGCGCCGGTGGTGTCGATCACCCGCGGTACGGGGAAAGCGGGCGACGTGATGGTGTTCGCGCCCTCGATCACGACGCAGCCCTTCTCGCTCCGCGTGACCACGGCAAGGCGGGCATCGCCGCGCAGCGCGGCGAGCGCCGTATCGAAGTCGGTCGTCTGATAGAGGCTCTTCAACTCGGCCTCGTTGGCGAACAGCAGGTCCACCGTGCCTGATTTCATGAGATGGAGGAACTCGTGGCGCCAGCGGTCGACGCAAAAAGCGTCGGACAGCGTCAGCGCGACGATGCGCTTCGCATCATGGGCGATGCCCGCGGCCTTGAGGAAGGCCTGTTTCGCGTGCTCCGGGTCCCACAGGTAGCCTTCGAGATAAGTGATCGCCGAGCCGGCGACGGTGTCGTCATCGATGTCGCGGGGATGAAGATCCTGCGCGGCGCCGAGATAGGTGTTCATGGTGCGCTCGCCATCCGGCGTCACCAGCACGTAGCAGCGCCCGGTCGAGGGGCCGTCGGCGGCCGGCGGCGTGTCGAACGTGACCCCGGCGGCGCGGATGTCGTGGGCGAACGCTGCGCCGAGCTGGTCTTCCTTGACCTTGCCGACGAAGGCGGCGCGGGCGCCGAAGCCTGCAGCGCCGACGATCGTATTCGCCGCCGAGCCGCCGGAGATTTCCACCGCCGGCCCCATGGCGTCGTAGATCTGCGCAGCGCGCGTCTCGTCGATCAGGGCCATGCCGCCCTTGCGCATGTCGTGCGCGGCGAGGAAGGCGTCCTCGGCGCGGGTGATGACATCGACAATGGCATTGCCGAGACCGAGAACGTCATAGCGGGCGGCGGTCATGGTTGCGTTCACAGCTTGAGGGAGAATTCGCGCACTATAGCTGGGGCCGCAGGCGTTGCAACGCTGCAATACCCACGAGTGGCGGAACGGAACGTTTTCGACACGCCCGAGAGTTTCCGCATGGGTACCAAACTGCACGGCGCTGCTGCCCCCTCTCCCCGCGTGCGGGGAGAGGGTTGGGGTGAGGGGGCGGTTTCACGAGTTTGAGTCGCCGATGTACACCACCGACGCTCAGACTCGCGACGCGGCCCCCTCACCCGGATCGCTGACGCGATCCGACCTCTCCCCGCACGCGGGGCGAGGTTATTTCCCTGCGACGCGGTTGGATGCGAAGGCGACGGTCCGGCGATTTGATGATCGATGCCTGAAGAAACAGGCGGTGAGCGCCGTGTTACAATGGGTCCCGGAGGCCGCGGAATGACGCTTGCGCGCGATGTCACGACCGTCGGTGCCGCGACGCTGACCTCCCGCCTGCTCGGATTCCTGCGTGATGCCGGCATCGCCGCAATCCTCGGCGCCGGCGCGCTGTCGGACGCCTATTTCGCGGCCTTGCAGATTCCCAACCTGTTCCGGCGGCTGCTCGCGGAGGGCGCGCTCAATTCCGCCTTCGTGCCGATGTGGATCCGCATCCACGAGGAGAGCGGGCCCGAGGGCACGCGCCGGTTCGGCGAGCAGGTGCTCGGCGCGATGGTGCGCACGCTCGGGCTCGTCGCGGTGCTCTGCCTGCTTGCCGCGCCGCTCGTCGTGCACGTGGTCGCGCCGGGCTTTGCGAGCACCGGCGATCGGTTTCCGCTGGCGGTCACCTTCGTGCGGCTGTCCATACCTTATGTCGCGCTCTCCGGCGTGGTCGCGGTGGCAGCCTCCGCCCTCAACGCGCAGGGCCGGGTCGCGGCGGCGGCGTTCGGTCTCGTGGTGTTCAATGCCGTGCTGCTCGCGACCGTCACGGCGCTGCTCTTGCGGCACACCGAGGCCTCGCCCTCGGCTGCCGCGCTGCTCGCGGCCTCGGTCGTTGCCGCGGGCGCCGCGCAGCTCATCTGCGTCGGCGCCGCCTGGATGCGCACCGAAGACCGGCCGCGGCGGCTTGCGTTTTCCTCCTCGCCGGCGGTGCGGCGCTTTCTCGTCCAGGCGCTCCCGGGGGTGCTTGCGGGCGGCATTCCTCAACTCAAATTGATGGCGGGCGCGATGGTCGCGTCATCGTCGCAAGCCGCGGTGTCGTGGCTCTATTATGCGAACCGCCTCTACGAGCTCCCGCTCGGTGTGATCTCGATCGCGATCTCCTCGGTGATGGTGCCGGCGATCGCGGCGAGCCTGCGCAGCAACGACCGCAGTGCCGATGCGGCCTCCCAGTCGCGCGCGCTGGAGCTTGCGCTTGCGCTCTCGCTGCCGGCGGCGACGGGATTTGCCGTGCTCTCCTACGCGATCGCCGGCGGGCTGTTCGAGCGCGGCGCCTTCGGCCCCCGCGACACCGCCATGGTCGCGGCGGCGCTTGCGGCGATCTCGGCCGGGCTGCCGGGCCATTCGCTGGAAAAGGTGCTGGGCGCCGTGTCGTTCGCCCATGAGGACACACGCACGCCGATGTACACGGCGCTGTGCGGGCTCACGACCGCGGTCATCGGCTCGTTGCTGCTGTTTCCCCGCTACGGCCACGTCGGGATCGCCGGCGCGATCGGGCTGTCCGGCTGGGTCGGCGCGACATTGCTCGCGGTCACTTTGTGGCGGCGTGGCTGGCTCCATATCGAGGAGGTGTCGCTCAGGCGGATGCCGCGGATCGTGATCGCGACCGCGATCATGGCAGCGGTCGTCGGCGCCGGAGAGCTGGCGATGACGACGATGTTCGACCTCTCCGGATCCTCGCTCGCGCGCATCGTCACCCTGTTCGCCCTGGTCGGAGCCGGCCTCACGATCTATCTCGTGGCCTTGCAGGCGCTCCGCGTCGCGTCGCTGCGCGATCTTCTGGCCGCGGTCGGCGGCAGGCTCTAGGGCCTGATACAGGCCCTCGGGGCCTTGCGTCCCGCCGCCGTTGCGTGGCATGCACCGCAGCCGATCGAAGGAGAAGGCGATGGGTTTCAAGCAACTGGTGTTTTCCGGGGTGCAGCCGACCGGCAACCTGCATCTCGGCAACTATCTCGGCGCCATCGTCAAGTTCGTCGCGCTCCAGGAGCGCTACGACTGCATCTATTGCGTGGTCGACCTGCACGCGATCACGGTGTGGCAGGACCCCGCGGAGCTCCGGCGCAACATCCGCGAGGTCACCGCGGCCTTCATCGCCTGCGGCATCGATCCCAAGCGCCACATCGTGTTCAACCAGAGCCAGGTCGCCGAGCATGCCGAGCTCGCCTGGGTGTTCAACTGCGTCGCCCGGCTCGGCTGGCTCAACCGCATGACCCAGTTCAAGGAGAAGGCCGGCAAGGACCGCGAGAACGCCTCGATCGGCCTCTACGACTATCCGGTGCTGATGGCGGCGGACATTCTCGTCTACCGCGCGACCCATGTGCCGGTCGGCGAGGACCAGAAGCAGCATCTCGAGCTCTCCCGCGACATCGCGCAGAAGTTCAACAACGACTATGCGGAGTCGATTGCGGCGCTCGGATTGGGCGACGCCTTCTTTCCGTTGCCAGAGCCGCTGATCCAGGGCCCGGCGACCCGGGTGATGTCGCTGCGCGACGGCACCAAGAAAATGTCGAAGTCCGATCCGTCGGACAATTCGCGCATCAACCTCTCCGACGACGCCGATGCCATCGCCCAGAAGGTGCGCAAAGCGAAGACCGATCCGGAGCCGCTGCCGAGTGAGGAGAAGGGATTGGCGAATCGCCCCGAAGCCGACAATCTCGTCGGCATCTATGCCGCGCTCGCCGACACCGGAAAGGGCGCCGTGCTCGTCGAGTTCGGCGGCGGCCAGTTCTCCACCTTCAAGACGGCGCTCGTCGACCTCGCGGTGGCAAAGCTCTCGCCGATCACCGCGGAGATGAAGCGGATCGTCGCCGACGCCGCCTACATCGATGCCGTGCTGGCCGACGGCTCCGCGCGCGCCCAGAAGATTGCCGCGGCAACCATGGGACCGGTCAAGGATATCGTCGGCTTGATCCGCCGCTGAGCCGCGCGTCGTCGCGGCAGGGCGCGCGTCGCACTGCAAACCCGCTGCCTTGTGCTGTGGCGGCGAGCCATCACCTCGTTTGCTACGCTGCCAGCGGCTTCGTGAGTGCGCGCACGCTGTCGATGAAGAGTTGTGTCGCCCGACTGAGAGAGCGATTCTTCAGGGTAATGATAGCCACGCTCAGGCGCGTATTGGGGAAATCAACCGGTAGAATTTTGAGAGTTGGATTCCTGCGCGGCAGCAGAACCCAATAGCGAGGCACCATGGAGAGGTAGCGGCCGGTCGCGAGCATTTCACCGCGCAAACTGCTCGACGCAGTTGCAACCGTGATCGTCGGAGGAGCGACGCCCGCGGCGCGAAACGCGTCGATAGCGAAAGCCCCGAAACTGTTCTCGTGCGGTTGCAGCGTCCACGGTTCATTCAACAGTTCTGCAACCTCGATCTTGCGCCGGCGTGCGATTGCATTGCCGGGTCCCGTGACCACGACGAGGGGATCCTCGAAAAGCACCTCGGTGGAATGCTCTTCCGAGGGCGGGCTGTACGTCCGGCTCACCACGAAGTCGATGTGTCGAGCGTCTAGTTCCCGCAACGTCGTGCGCAAGTCTCCGACGGTGACGTGAAAAGACATCCGCGGGTGTTGGTTCGAAAGTCGATGGATGACGGGCGAATAGATCGCGGATATCGTGTGCTCGCTCCCGCCCATCCGTACCTCCCCCACTGTCGGATCAGTGAGCGACGCGATTTCGTGGACCCCTTGACGCAATTCGTCGAACATGGCGACGCCACGCCTGACGAGCGCGCGGCCGTAGGGCGTCGGCTCGACGCCCTGCCGGCTCCTGTCGACGAGCCGTACACCGAGAGTGTGTTCCAGGTAGGCGATCGCCTTTGACACTGCCGGCTGCGACATGTTGAGGGCCGCGGCGGCCTTGCCCATACTGCCGGTCTGAATGACCGACAGCAGAATATCGACGTCCCGCAATTTGAGGCGGCGGCGGACCCGGTCGTTCCACTGCGTGACGCTGGTCATCGGAGAGTGGTCATTCGAGATTGCTATGCTAGCATTCGATATCGATATTATCTGGTTTTGAGCGATTTAGCTACGCTCTCGGGGTGGTTTCGCATGAGTGACGCCCGGCACAGGGGGAACACCATGAAACTTCCACGTCGCCGATTTATGCATTTCGCAATTGGAACTATCGCTTTGCCGATCGCTTCGCGGATCGCCATCGCGGAGACCTACCCGACGCGTCCGATTACACTGGTCGTGCCGGTCGCCGCCGGCGGCGGGGTCGACACCGCCGCACGCATTCTGGCGGAAAAGCTGCAGGAGAAGCTGAAACAGTCGGTCGTGGTCGAAAATCGGCCGGGGGCCGGCTCGATGATCGGCGCCAATTTCGTCGCCAAGGCGAACCCCGACGGTCACACTCTGCTGCTCATGGAGCCAGCCGCGGTGTTGGCAAAGTGGATGAACAGGACCGTGCCTTACGACGTCATCAACGACTTCACGCCGATTGCGCTCGTCGCAACGGAGCCGCTGGTGCTGTTCGCGCATCCTTCCCTGCCCGCGAGCGACGTCACGGAGTTGATCGCCTACAGCAAGGCCCATCCTCGCAAACTCTCGGTTGGGTCGGCCGGAATCGGGTCCCCGCATCACCTCGCCGCCGTGTGGTTGAATTCGGCAGCAAAGATCGAGATCACGCACGTGCCGTATCGCGGCGCCGCGCCTGCACTCAATGACCTCCTCGGCGGACAGATTTCGCTGATCTGGGCGCTGCCGGTGGCCGCCATGCCCTTTGCCGAGCAGGGCAAGGTGAAGGCACTCGCGGTATCGACGCGGCAACGCTTCCCGATGCTGCCGAACGTGGCAACCGTCGCCGAGAGCGCAGTGCCGGGGTTCGACGTGAATTTCTTTTACGGAATTGCCGCGGCGGCCAAGGTGCCTCCTGGCGTCGTCGCCCGGTTGCAGCAAGCCATTGGGGAGATCACCGATCTGCCCGACGTTCGGTCCCGCATGGCGGCGCTCGGAATGTCGATCGACTTTCGTACTGGCGAGCAGTTCCGTGACCTGATCGCCGCAGAGTATCACAAGTATGGCGAGGTGGTTCGCCAGGCCGGCATTCAGCCGGAATGATCGGCACCTGCAGGAAATGACAAGTAACGACCTCGACGAGCTTGCTCGAACCTCGGCGGTCGGCTTTGCCGGCCGTCTGGTCGTGCGTTGGCAGCAGGAGCTCGGGACCGGGTTGCTCGGCGCATATCTCATCGGGAGCCTGGCGCACGCCGGGTTCAGCCGACGTTACAGCGATGTCGACATCGCCCTCGTCACGGCGACCGGACTCTCCTCGCAGACCCTCGATGGCCTGCGGAGCGTGGCTGCCGCGCTGTCTGCCGATTGGGGACCCAAGGTTTCGGTGTTTTGGACCGACCGGCACTTCTCTCATGGCCGGTTTCCACCGCTTGACCGGATGGACTATCTCGATCACGCCGTTCCCCTGATGGAGCGCGAGCGCATCGAGGCCGCGCGACCGACGCTCGGCGAGATTCGGGACTACCTGCGCGGCGCGCCGTTCACCGGCTGGTCGGACCGTGCGCGCGGCTTTGCGGCAGGCGAGAAGCTCGAGCCCAGGGACCACAAAGCCTTCCTGCGGACGCTCCTTTACCCGGCACGCTTCTGCTTCAGTTGGGTGACTGGCGTCGTCGGTTCGAACGATGAGGCCGTCGATTTTCTAAGAGTACGACATCCGCGGGGCCTCGACGTCGGCCTGATCGAGGATGCACTCGAATGCCGTCGCGCCGCCGCCGACCCTGATGCGTTGTTCCCCGGGCGAGCACTCCTTCCGTCCCAGATCGATGCGTGTGCTTCGCTCCTGGCTGATTGAAGTTGCTTCACGGGTTCAAACATTCGCTCGGTCCATCATACAGCGCGAGGAGGGCCATATGGATGTTTTCGAAGCCATTTATGGGCGTCGCTCCATAAGGTCGTATGCCCGGAGACCGGTCGAACGAGACCTTATTGAAGCGATTATTTTGGATGCTGCCCAAGCGCCGCCACCGACCGCCAGTGTGGTCCCGTGGACCTTCAATGTCGTTCAGGGTATCGAGCGCATCGCGGCCCTCGGCATGACGGCAATGAACCACGCGAAGGCCCACCATCGTGGCAACGAACCCGGCTGGAGTTGGCTCGACCAGCCGGGCTTCAAGATATTTTGGGATGCGCCGGTGCTGGTCGTCATTTCCGGAGCGACAGAAGACTGCTGCAGGGCCGGTCAGAATTTCATGTTGTCAGCCCACGCGCGGGGATTGGGGACTTGCTGGGTCGGCTCGCCGATGTCGTGGTTGAAAACGCAAGAGGCGAAAGCCGAACTGGGCATCCCTCATGACATCACCCCGATAGCTGCACTATGCCTTGGCTACCCCGATGCAATTCCGGAAGCGCCGGCGAAGAAACGACCGCCGATTTTTTGGATCGCCTAATCGGCGAGCATGCCTGTCAGAAAAAAAGCGGCCGCGGATGTGCGGTTTTGGCCCGAAGCCCCCCTACCTCAGAGGACTGCCTTCGGGCCGTTGCGGAACCCCTCGCTAGGCCACGCGTCACAGCCGGCATTCCGGCCCCGCGTGCTCGGAAGATCGCCGCGGAAACCGTGGCGCCCGTCAAGGACATCGTCGACGTGGTCCGCCGCTGAGCGGTGCGCCTGTCGCGGCAGGGCGCGCGTCGCACTGCAAACCCGCTCCCTTGTGCTGCGGCGCCGAGCCATGGCACCATCCGCTCGGTGGCGCCGATCCGTCGTCGGGCGCGGTCCACGGCCCCGGGGGCCAGATGAGTCGCAAGCGACGCAGCTACGAGGCCGGTCACAAGCCGAAATTCCTCGTCGTCATCGACGACACGCCGGAATGCGACCGCGCCGTCTATTTCGCGAGCCGCCGCGCCGCCCGTGTCGCCGTCACCGTCGTCATGCTCCGCGTGATCGAGACCCACGACCACGGCCAGCAATGGCTGGGCGTCGCCGACATCATGCGGGCCGAGGCGCGCGAGGAGGCGAATGCCATGCTGGCGAAGTCGGCGGGGCGCTCCAACGGCATCGCCGGCATCACTCCGGAATGTGTGATCCGCGAGGGCGATGTCAGCGAGGAAATCCTCAAGCTGATCGAGGAGGACGAGGACATTTCAGTGCTCGTGCTCGCCGCCGCCGCCGACAGCGAGGGGCCGGGGCCGCTGGTGAGCAATCTCGGTAAGACCGCGGGCTCATTCCCCGTACCGATCGCGATCGTGCCGGCGCATCTGACCGACGAAGAGCTCGACGCGATGAGCTAGAGTATCAGCGAGCCGCAGGACCCCGCGCATGGAGATTTCCCGCCGCCACGTTCTCGACGTCTGTGCCGCGCTCGCTGCGCTCGCGGCGGACGCGCGCTTCGCCTGTGCGCAATCCTATCCGACGCGGCCGATCACCATGATCGTGCCGTTTCCTGCGGGCGGCGCTACCGACACACTGGCGCGCCTCCTCTCCGAGCCGCTCCGCGCGAGCCTCGGCCAGCCCGTCATAATCGAGAACGTGGCCGGCGCGGCCGGCAGCCTCGGTGTCGGGCGCGCCGTGCGCGCCGCTCCCGACGGCTACACGCTGAGCATCGGCACGCTCACCACGCACGCCCTGATCGGCGGGCTCTATCCGCTGCAGTTCGATCTCGTCGCCGATCTCGAGCCGATCGCGGAGCTCGCCTCCGAGCCGCTGCTGATCGTCGGACGGAAGAATTTGCCGGCAGCCGATCTCAAGGAATTGATCGCCTGGCTCAAGGCCAATCCCGATACCGCCTCGGTCGGCATTGCCGGCGTCGGCGCCGTCGGGCAGCTCACGGGCATCTCGTTCCAGCGCGAGACCGGCACGCGCTTTCATTTTGTGCCGTATCGCGGCAATGGGCCGGCCGCCCAGGACCTCGTCGCCGGACAGATCGATCTCATGATCGAGCCGTCGTCGAATTTCCGCGCGCTGGTCCGCGCCGGCAGCATCAAGGCTTTCGCGGTGACGTCGGCGACGCGCGCCGCGACGGCGCCGGCGATTCCGACCGCGGAGGAGGCGGGCTTGCCCGGCTTCCGCACCTCGCTGTGGTACGGGTTGTGGGCGCCGAAGGGCACGCCAAAGGCAGTGATCGGCCGGCTCAACGCCGCCATCGTCGCGGCGCTCGCCGATCCGGCGGTACAGAAGCGCCTCATCGAGTTGGGGCTCGAAATCGCCCCGCGCGACCAGCAGACGCCGGAAGCCCTCGCCGCGTTGCAGCGCGCCGACATTGCGAAATGGTGGCCCATCATCAAGGCCGCCAACATCAAGGGAGAGTGATCCGCAGACCCATCCGCCGTCATCGCCGGGCTTGCGACGCGGGTTTCGTTCTGAGCAAAGAAGAGAATTGCGGTCATCGCCCGGCTTGACCGGGCGATCCAGTAACCACCGGTCTCGTGAGGCGACACCGCGTCATTCAAACACAGGGGTTACTGGATTGCCCGATCGAGCCGGGCAATGACATTGTCAGGGCGGGAAGCGCAGGGAAACGAGGGACGGACGCAGCAAACTCATCGAAAGGTCACCCCATGGACCATCCGCGTCGACAGTTTCTGCGTCTCGCCGCCGCCGCCGTTGCGCTACCGGCAGCCTCGCGCTTCGCTACCGCGCAGAGCTATCCCACGCGGCCGGTGCGGATCGTCTCGGGCTATCCGCCGGGCGGCATCAACGACCTCTATGCCCGCCTTATCGGCCAGTGGCTCTCCGAGCGCCTCGGCCAGCAATTCATTGTCGAGAACCGCACCGGAGCGGGGGGAAACCTTGCCGCCGACGCGGTGGTGCGCGCGCCGGGAGATGGCTACACGCTCCTGCTAGCGACCTCCGGCGACACCTGGAACAGCTCGCTCTACGAGAACCTGAAGTTCGATTTCATCCGCGACAGTGCCGCGGTCGCCTCGATCGCGCGGGCGCCGGGCGTGCTCGTGGTGCACCCTTCGGTCCCCGCGCGCTCCGTCGCCGATATGCTCGCCTACGCCAAGGCCAATCCGGGAAAGCTCACGGTGGCGACGGCGGGCATCGGCAGCGCGCCGCACATGTTCTGGGAGCTGTTTCACAGCCTGACCGGCGCCGACCTGCTGCACGTGCCCTATCGCGGCGGCGGCCCGGCGCTCACCGACCTCCTCGGCGGGCAGGTGCAGGTCTATTTCGGCACGATGGCGTCGACGCTCATCCACGTGAGGTCGGGAAAGCTCCGCGCGCTGGCGGTGACCAGCGCAATGCGCGCGCCGCTGCTGCCTGATGTTGCGGCGATGGCGGAGACCGTGCCCGGCTACGAGGCGAGCATCTTCGTCGGTGTCACCGCGCCCCGCGCCACCTCGCCCGAGATCGTCCGCACGCTCAACGAAGCGATCACTGCCGGGCTCGCCGATCCGCGCCTGTCGCAGCGCATCGCCGATTTCGGCGACACGCCGCTGCCGCTCTCCCCGCAGGCGTTCGGCAAGCTGATCGCCGAAGAGACGGAGAAGTGGCGCAAGGTGGTCAAGACCGCGGGCATCCGGGCGGAGTGATTGGGGCCGGCAACGCAAGCCGGGCCGGCATTGAACTGCTGCTATTTCCATCTCCAATCATTGGAGGGTCGTACATCATGAACCTTCCCCACCGGCGACGATTTCTCCATCTGGCGGCAGGCGCTGCCGCCCTCCCGGCCCTTCCGCGAATCGCGAGGGCGCAGCCTTATCCGACCCGACCGGTGCGTCTCATCGTCGGCTACGTACCGGGCGGCGCGACCGACATCACCGCGCGCCTGATCGCTCAATGGCTGACGGAGCGGCTCGGACAGCCCGTCATCGTGGAGAACCGGGCGGGTGCCGCCAACAACATCGCCACCGAGGCGGTGGCGAATGCGTCGCCGGATGGCTACACGCTTCTCCTCCTGAACCCGGCGAACGCGATCAACGCGACGCTTTATGACAAGCTCAGCTTCAACTTCCTGCGTGACATCGCTGCAGTCGCCCTCGTCATGCGTGTGCCCAATGTCATGGAGGTGAACCCCGCGGTGCCGGCCAGCACGGTCCCGGAGTTCGTCGCGTATGCCAAGGCCAACCCGGACAAAATCAACATGGGGTCGGGCGGCAGCGGGACTTCCGTCCACGTGTCCGGAGAGCTGTTCAACATGATGACGGGCGTACGGATGGTGCACGTGCCCTATCGGGGCGCGGCGGCGGCCGTGGCGGATCTCATCGGCGGGCAAGTGCAAGTCGTTTTCGACAACCTGCCCGGCTCGATCGAATACATCCGGGCCGGCAGGCTGCGCCCCCTCGCGGTGACCACGGCCGTCCGTTCCCCCGCTTTGCCGGATGTCCCGACCGTTGCGGAGTTCGTACCGGGCTACGAAGCGAGCGCCTGGTTCGGCATCGGCGCGCCGGGCGCAACGCCCGCGGAGATAATCGACAGGCTCAACCGTGAAATCAACGCGGGCCTCGCCGATCCGAAGTTGCGGTCGCGGCTCGTCGATCTCGGCGGCACCGTCGCCGCGGCCACGCCGGCCGAATTCGGTCGATTCATGGCGGATGAAACCGCCAAATGGGCCAAGGTGGTCAAATTCTCCGGCGCCAAGCCGGACTGATCGGTCCGAAACTATTCGATCACCAAATAATCGCGGGTCTCACTTCATGAAACTTCCACGTCGACGATTTTTCCAGCTGGCTGCCGGTGCCGCCGCTTTCCCGGCCCTGTCGCGCGTCGCCAGGGCGCAGATCTATCCGACGCGGCCGGTTCTCATCGTCGTACCCTTCCCCCCGGGCGGCAGCACGGACACGATCGCTCGGCTTGATTGCGCCGTATTTGTCGGAGCGACTTGGCCAGCATTTCATCGTCGTGAACAGGGCGGGTGTCGGTGCAAACCTCGGCACCGACCTGGTCGCGAAAGTCGCCCGCAGACGGCTACACGCTGCTGGTAATCAGCACCGCCAACATGATCAATGCGTCGTTGTACAAGCACCTGCCGTTCAACTTCATGCATGACATCACTGCGGTCGCGGGGCTGGTCCGGCTGCCTATCGTGTTGGAAGTGCATCCGTCATTCCCTGCGCAGACGACTGCCGAGTTCATTGCCTACGCCAAGGCCAATCCGGGCAAGGTCAACTTCGCGTCCTCGGGGACCGGTACGTCGCTGCACCTTGCCGGCGAGCTGTTCAAATCGATGGCCGGCATCGACATCGTTCACGTCCCTTATCGCGGCACGGCGCCCGCTCTGACGGATCTCTTCGGCGGACAGGTGCAAGCCATGTTCGACAACCTCGCGAGCTCGCTCGAACCCATCAAGGCTGGAAAGCTTCGAGGACTGGGAGTAGCGACAAGCGCCCGGTCGGAGGTGATCCCGGAGCTTCCCACATTGGCGGAAACCGTCTCCGGCTATGAAGCAAGTTCGGTGGTCGGCCTCGGCGCGCCAACGGCGACCCCTCCAGAAATAGTCGCGCGGCTCAACCGAGCGGTCAACGCCGCGCTTGCCGATTCGCATATAAAGACGCTGCTTACCGAGCAGACAGCGATGCCGATCCCCGCGACGCCCGCCGCGTTCGGCGCAGAGATGGCGGCAACCACCGAAAAATGGGCTAAAGTTATTATTTCGTCAGGCACTGCGGCGCAGTAGCTCTGGCACGTTCCATTACGCTTCGTAACGTGGGCGCGGCGGAAAAGGCTGGTCTCTTCCTGGCAGCGCGGCGCGTTTTTGCGGACTCGATGCAGTCGTGTGAGCGCGACGGATTCAACCTCACCAGTAGGAACGCCAGCTTGTGCGGCGGGCCTATTCAAACAACGAAAAACTGGTAACCTCACAAAAGAGCTGCCAGCGCGACGTGCCGAAAGTCTCGTAATTTTAAGGGCAGCGTACGTGCCGGCGGCCGGCAAACTTTTTCGATCAGACGTATTGTCGAAGGCAGTCGGGATGACTGCACGACGTTCCCTTGTCATCAGGGGGCACGATGAAACTTCCGCGACGACAATTTCTGCGTTTGGCGGGCGCCGCCGCACTTTCCAGCGTGCCGCACTTGGCTTTGGCGCAGACCTATCCGACGCGACCAATCACGATGATTATGCCATTCACTCCCGGCGGAGGGTCGGATGCGATAGGGCGTATCGTGGGTGAGCGGATGCGGGCATCGCTCGGTCAACCCGTGGTCATCGAAAATGTAGCCGGCGCGAATGGCAGCATCGGCGTTGGACGAGCCGCTCGCGCTGCCCCCGATGGTTACACACTCGTAATGGGCCTATGGAACACGCACGTCGCCAATGGGGTCCTCTTCGGGCTCTCGTACGATGTGGTCAAAGACTTCGAGCCCATTGCGCAAATTGCGAGCAACCCTCTTCTGATCGACGCAAAGAAGGCCATGCCGGCAACCAGCCTTCAGGAACTCGTCGCGTGGCTTAAGGCCAACCCCGATAAGGCGTCCCAGGGGACGGTCGGCGTCGGCAGCCCCGGTCACGTCCTCGGCGTTTTGCTCCAGAACACTACAGGCACGCGTTTCCAGTTTCTGCACTACAGAGGTGCCGGCCCGGCGATGCAGGATTTGGTGGCGGGCGTTTTCGACATCATGATCGAGCCACCGACCGCCTCCGTGCCGCAAGTGAATGCCGGAACGATAAAGGCATATGCCGTCAGCGCCAGCAGGCGCTTGGCAATCGCGCCCGATATTCCGACTGTGGACGAGGCGGGATTGCCCGGCCTCTATATGTCGAACTGGTATGCCCTTTTTGCACCCAAAGGCACTCCAAAAATTATCATCGATAAGCTCAATGCCGCGGTCGTTGATGCCTTAGCCGATCCGGCGGTGCGTGCCCGGCTCGCCGAGCAAGGACAAGAGCTTCCTTCGCGCGAGCAGCAAAGGCCGGAAGCGCTCGGTGCTCTTCAAAGGCGCGATATTGAAAGGTGGTGGCCGATCATCAGGGCCGCCGGCATGAAAGGGCAATAATTTTTCCTGGCACGTCCTGAACGCGACCAGCATCGAGAGGACATCATGAACGTTCCTCGCCGACAGGTTCTGCATTTGGCCGCGGGCGCCGCCGCGCTCCAAGCCGCATCGCACATCGCGAAGGCGGAAGGCTATCCGACGCGACCGGTGCACATTATCAGTGGCTTCGCCGCGGGCGCAGGCGGCGATACTATCGCGCGTCTGATAGGCCAAATTCTTTCGGAGCGACTAAGTCAGCAACTCATCGTCGAGAACCGAACCGGTGCCGGCGGCAACATCGCCACGGAGGCGGTGGTGAAAGCGCCCCCCGACGGGTACACTCTCCTCCTGGTTACCGTGGCGAACGTAGTCAACACGACGCTCTATGAAAGACTTAGTTTCAATTTCGCCCGCGACATAAGTGCGGTCGCCAGCATCGATCGCGTGCCCAACGTCATGGTGGTGCATCCTTCGTTTCCCGCCCAGACAGTGCCAGCCTTTATTGCCTACGCGAGGGCCAATCCCGGCAAGATCAATATGGCGTCGGCGGGTAATGGGACCGCGCAACATGTTGCCGGCGAGCAGTTCAAGATGATGGCCGGCATCAACATGACACATGTCCCCTATCGTGGGGGAGCGCCCGCGCTCAATGATTTGCTCGGCGGACAGGTGCAGGTCATGTTCGACACGATGCAGTCGTCGATCGGGTTCATCAAAGCCGGTGCGCTGCGCCCGGTGGCAGTGACGACGGCGACGCGCGCAGACCCGTTGCCGAACATCCCGACCGTGGGCGAATACTTGCCCGGTTACGAGAATAGTTCCTTCCACGGCCTTGGCGCACCGAAGGATACGCCCACCGACATCGTCAACAAGATCAACAAGGAGGTTAATTCAAGCCTTGCCGACCTCAAGTTAAAAACGCGACTCGCAGAGTTGGGCGCCACGCCGCTCTCGGGCTCACCCGCTGATTTCGAAAAGCTCATTGCCGACGAAACGGACAAATGGGGCAAAGTCGTCAAGTTCGCAGGCATCAAGGCGGAGTAGTGGCAGTCATTTCATCACCGACAATTGGTCGAGGGTCGCATCATGAAACTTCCCCACCGAACAATTTCTCCATCTGGCAGCGGGCGCCGCCGCTCTGCCAACTTTCTCGCGCGTCGCGAGCGCGCAAACCTATCCGTCACGCCCGGTGCGCATCATCGTCGGCTTTCCCCCTGGCGGCACCAGTAGATATCGTTGCGCGCTTAATGGGACAATGGCTGTCAGAGCGTCTTGGCCAGCAATTCGTCGTGGAGAATCGGCCCGGTGCGGGCGGCAACATCGCCACCGAGGCGACCATACGTGCACCGGCGGACGGCCTTACGCTTCTGTCGGTCGGTTTCACCGCACGCGATCAATGCGACGCTCTACGAGAAGCTCAGTTTCAATTTTATCCGCGACATTGCGCCGATCGCCGGCATCATCCGTGAGCCGCTTTTTATCGAAGTCCGTCCGTCGTTCCCCGCCAAAACCGTTACCGAGTTCATTTGCTACGCCAAAGCCAATCCAGGCAAGATAAACATGGCATCCGCAGGTAATGGTACTTCGACCCACGTGGCCGGGGAGCTCTTCAAGATGATGGCCGGTATCAACATGGTTCACGTGCCGTATCGCGGCGGGGCGCCTGCACTCACGGATCTGCTCGGCGGACAGGTGCAGGTCGTTTTCGCTCCGATCTCCGCGTCCATCGAGCACATCAGGACCGGCCGGCTGCGTGCGTTGGCGGTGACGACGGCGATGCGCTCCGAGGTGCTGCCTGACGTTCCAACCGTGAACGATTTCCTGCCGGGTTACGAGGCGAGCTTCTGGCATGGAATAGGCGCACCGAAGGACACTCCGACCGAAATCGTCGACAAGCTGAACAAAGCCGTGAACGCCGCTCTCACCGATCCGAATATGAAGAGCGCGGCTTGCCGACATCGGCGGCACGCCGCTGTCTGGTCTCGCCCGCCGACTTCAGAACACTCGTCGCGGATGAAACCGAGAAGTGGGGCAAGGTGATCAGGTTCGCGGGCATCAAGCCGGAGTGATCCGGTTCAGCCAGCCAAATATTCAGTAACGTTTCGGTATGCGAACTGCACTTGAACCATTCATAGAAGTGATGCGCGAAGCCACAGCAACCATCTATCGCCCCTCCCGCAGCGGATAATTCGAGGGATCGCCCAGCAGCACGCCGCGCTGCTCGGTGCCGTAGAGCGACCATTTGCTGTCGTGGAAGCGCGCGCGTGTCTCGGCCACGTTGCCGGTGAAGCGCGGGTCTTGCGGGCGCTCGTGGCTGTCGACGAACATCGCGACGTCCCACGCTTCCTCGACGGTGAGCACGTTGCGCAGGCCGTAAGGCATGTTGGCGCGAATGAAATACGCCGCCGACGCGACCGAGGTCAGGCCGGCGCCCCAATTGTAGGAATTGGGCCCCCACAGCGGCGGAAACTGGTAGCCGGTGCCGCCGGGCACGCGGCGTCCTTCGCCGTCGCCACCGTGGCAGGCCGCGCATTTGCCGGAAAACACGGCGGCGCCGCGCTCGCTGCTCGGCGCGCCCGCCGGCTCCGGAAGGACTGGGAATCCGCCGCCGGCGAGCTTGGCGCCGGTCGGCGCACCGCGCGCGAGCCAGAAGAAATAGGTCTGCAGCGCCGTCATGACCTCGCTGTCCTCGGGCGGCGGCGTCCCGTTCATGCTGAAGCGGAAGCAGCCCTGGATGCGCATCGCCATGGTGTTGACGGCGTCGTTCTTCGACCGAAAGCGCGGATAACGCACCCACGCCGCCCACATCGGCGCCGCGCCGGGACGCCGGCCGCGGTCGAGATGGCAGCTCGAGCAGGTGAGGCCATCGCCGGCATACGGCTTTGCCTCGTTGCGGGTGTCGGTGAAGATCGCGATGCCGCGCCGAATGGTCTCGCCGAACACGTCGTTGGGAATGTCGGCCTCCGACGGCGGCACGAACACGGACGGCACGCCGGGCGTATCGGGATCGAGGCCGGGATCGGACCACGCGCGGTCGATCGCCGCGAGGTCGGGCTGACGAGCCGACTGCGCGGCGATCCGATGCGGCGCGATGATGAAGGCTGTCGCCGCGAGCGCAACGCTGACGAAGCCGGTCGCGCGCGCGATGCCGCCGCGCTTGGAGTTGATCCTCATTGCACGGCTCCCGGCCGAAGCCCTGCGTAGTAGAGAGCGACCGCGTCGATTTCTTTCGGCTCGAGCCCGTGCGACACCGGATCCATCAATCGCAACATCGCGTTGCGGCGCTGGCCGTCGCGAAACGCGACGAGCTGAGCCGCGATGTAGCGGGGATACTGCCCGATCAACATGGGGAAATAGGGCGCGACGCCGATGCCGTTCGGCCCGTGGCAGCGCCAGCACGGACTGACCCCGCGGTCCGGCCGCCCGGCAATGGCCACGGAGCGGCCGAGATCGGTGACGTCGGCGGCGACCGCCGGCGGCGGCGGATAGCCCGCCGCGAGTTGCTCGAGATGCACGGCGATGTCGGTCCAGTCGGACTCGGTGAGGCCGTCGGCGAGCGGCGGCATTGCTGTGCTGGCGCGCCAGCCATTGGCGAAGCTCCAGAGCTGGCGATAGAGATAGGCCGCGGGCTGGCCGGCGAGGCGCGGGAAAACGCCCTGCTCGCCGAGCGTCGCCGACTGCGCGGTGCGGCCTTCCCCTCGGGCGCCGTGGCAGCCGGCGCATTTCGCACCATAGGTCGCGGCGCCACGCGCAGTGTCGGCCTTGCCGGCATCGAACGGCAGCACCGGCAGGAACGCGCCGTCGGCGAGGCTGACCTGCAATGGGTCGACGGCGGAGGGTTGATCCGGCGGCCGGCGCGTGAGCGTCGCGCTGTCGCCGGCGACCGCAAGCTCCTCTGCCTTCCAGGCTCGGAACGCCAAGGGGTCGAGCGCAAGGTAAACGATGCCGAGTGCAATGATCAGGACCGAGAGCATGCCGGTCCAGAACGGCAGGCCGCGGTGGAGCTCGAGCGAGCGCACGTCGAGATCGGCATCGATCCCGGCCGACGTGGCGTCGACCGCGAGGGCGAGGTTGCCGCGCACCTCGTCGCGCGGAGAAAGGCCGGCGACCGCAATGCCCGGCCCGTTGCGCACGGTGAAGGGAATCTCGCGCCGGCCGGTGACGCGGCCGCCCTCGACGGTCTCGAAGCGCAGCCGGTGCGTCCCGTCGGGAATCGATGTCGTGTCGAGCTTGACCCGGCCGGAGTTGCCGGGAAGCTCGGCGAAAGGCTTGGCGCTGTCATCGACATAGACGCGGATCAGCATGGTCGTCTTCTCAGCCGCCCGAACTCCCTCCCCCTGAAAGGGGGAGGGCTGGGGTGGGGGTCTTCTGACTCGTGGTGTTGTGCCGACTCGCCTCTCTTGCGTCCCGCGACCCCCACCCCGACCCTCCCCCTTTCAGGGGGAGGGAGAACGCAGCGTCTGTCATGCGATTCCCCTTACAAAATCTCTCTTTGCAAAAGCCGATCAATCCTCGAGCACTGCGGCCTTGATGCGCTGGCTGCGGACATCGTCGCGGCCGCGAAAGCCTCGCACCAGCAACGCAAGCGCCAACAGGCCGAGCGCCGCGGTGAGGCCCGCGAACAGGTAGTCGGCAAAACCCGGCGGTGCGCCCGGGATTGCCGGCAGGCATTCGCTGATGATGAGGTCGCGGTAGAACGCGAGGCGTTCGAGCATCGCTCACTCCTGTTTGAGCGTTTGCAGATAGGCGACGAGATCGAGCGCCTCGCGGCGCGGCAGCGCGACCTTGCCACGCTGAAGGAACGGCTCGCCGGGCACCAGCACGTAGGCGTCCGGGCCGGTCGGCGCGCGTGCGCGGTCGATGATCTCGAAATACCAGGGGAAGCCGGGCATCACCGAGTCCGGCACCATGCTGCGCGGATTGAAGAGGTGCAGCAGGTTCCACATCACGCTCGGTTGGCGGACGCCGACATTGGCGAGGTCGGGGCCGGTACGCTCGGTACCGGCGAGCGGTGGCGCGGCGTCGGCATAATCGCTGATCTCGGATGGGCGGCCATAGGCGGCGTCGACGAAGATCGGTCGCACCAGCTGCGAATGGCAATAGCCGCAGCCTTCGGCGACATAGAGCGCGCGGCCCCGGGCGACCGCGACATTCTGGGCGCGCAGCGACAACGGCGTCGACGCGTCGAGCTCGATCGCAGGGCGCAGCGCGACGAGAAACGACAGCACGCCGAACACCGCGGCACCGATCGTCACGATGGCGACCGGGGAGCGATGAAACAGTGCATTGAGGTCGATCATCGCGCCGGCTCCGGCAGGGGTGCGGGTCCGGGCACGGCGAACGTCCGCCGGTGCGGCTGCGGGCGCATCAGCCACAGGTTCCACGCGAACACGATGTGGCCGAGCGTCATCAGGCCGCCGCCTGCGGCACGGAGCATGTACCAGGGCTTATTGGCGACGACGGAGTTGATGAATGGCCGGCCGTCCATCCAGATGAGGCCCTGCAGCACGCCGGCCACGATCATCGCGATGACGTAGAGCGCCATGCCGGCGAGTGCGAGCCAGAAATGCAGCCGCACCCGAAGCGCGGTGTCGAACGCGCCGGTGATGCGCGGGACAAGGCCGTAGATCGCGCCGAACAGCAGGAACGACACGAAGCCGTAGGCCGCGAAATGTGCGTGGCCCACGGTGTGGTTGGTGAAATGCAGGAGCGCATTGGCGCTGCGGAAGCTCTGCAGGCTGCCTTGCAGCGACACCAGGAGATAGCACGCCGCGCCGACGGCGATGAACCACACGGCGGGCTCGCGGCGGATCATCCGCCACGAGCCGTTCATGGTGAGCAGGAAATTGCCGGATGAGGCGACGACCGGAATCATCATGCCGATGCCGGTCGCGATCGCTGTCGTCTGCAGCCACCACGGCAGCGGCGAGAACACGAAGTGGTGGGCGCCGATCAGCGGGTAGAATACGAGATTGGACCAGAACGCCAGCACGCCGAGTGCATAAGAATAGATCGGCTTTGCCAGCATGCGCGGCAGCGACCAGTAGGTGATGCCGAGCACGAGCGGCGTGAACCACAGCCCCAGCACGACGTGCATGTAGTAGCCCTGGATCACCACGTTGCCGATGCCGCGGTCGAATTGCGGCAGGTAGCCGATGACGTAGAGGATCGGCAGCCACACGAACGAGCCGAGGATGAACCAGTCGGCGATGTAGAGCTCATCGCCGTGCCGCTGCACCAGCGTGACGAGGATGTTGAAGCCGTTGAGGAGCGAGCCCGCCGCGAACACCACAGCGATCGGCGTCATCCACTCGCGGTACTCGACCGGCCCGCGCGTCATGCCTATCGTCAGGGTGACGAGCCCGGCAATCAGCGCAAGATTGAGGAGCCCGAGGCCGATTTCGGCGAGCGCCACCGAAAACAGCGCGCGGCGCGCGGTCCGATAGACGACGAGATAGGCGATGCCGGTGAGGCCGATCGAGAGCCAGCCGAACAGCACGCTCGCCGTATGGATCGGCCGGATGCGCCCGAAGGAAAGCCATTCGTAGGGTAGCAGGTCCGGCCACACGAGCTCGATCGCGGCGATCATGCCGTAGGCCGAGCCGATCAGGAGCCAGATCGCCGCCGACCACGTGTAAGCATAGACGACGCCCGCGGTGACGCGATCATCGTCCACCAACGCCGTCGGGCGGCGCACCTGATCGATGTTCGTGGTGGCAGAGGACATGGGCGATTCCCCACGTGCGGAAGCCCTGCTTGCCATAGGGTCGAGGCGATGACAACGGCGGCTCTTTTCCCTCCCCGGCTTCGGGGAGGGCAGGGTGGGGTTCCTTCTTCGTGGCTCGCTTCGCTCGCGGACCCCACCCGACCTCGGCTTGCGCTCGGCCACCCCCCCGAAGACGGGGAGGGAGGAGTGAAGTTGACGCCTTGCCTCGAAAATCCCATGTAATGAGGCGACATTACCCGACGGCCCGCGGGCCTTGAACCCGCCGAGGAGACGAAGATGTTCATCCAGACCGAGGCGACCCCCAATCCTGCGACACTGAAGTTCCTGCCGGGACGGCCCGTGCTGGACGAGGGTGTGCTCGACATTCCCGATCCGTCGGAGGCGGCGAAGTCGCCGCTCGCCGAGCGGCTGTTCGCGCTGCCCGGCGTGACCGGCGTGTTTCTCGGCGGCGACTTCATCACCGTGACCAAGGCGGACGGCGAGTGGCAGCACATCAAGCCGGCGATCCTCGGCGCCATCATGGAGCATTTCATGTCCGGCGCGCCGATGCTCGCGGCCGGCGCCGGCGCGGTGGCGGCGGACGAGTTCTTCGAGGCCAAGGACGCCGACACCGTCGCCACCATCAAGGAGCTGATCGAGACCCGGGTGCGCCCGGCGGTCGCCAATGACGGCGGCGACATCACCTTCCGCGGCTTCAAGGACGGGATCGTCTATCTCGACATGAAGGGATCGTGCGCGGGCTGTCCATCCTCAACCGCAACGCTCAAGCACGGCATCCAGAACCTGTTGCGACACTTCGTTCCCGACGTTGTCGAAGTGCGGCCCATGTAGCGTTCTGATCGGCTTTGTGGAGTGGGGCGGGAATCGGTTAGTGTCGGCTCCGAACCAGGAGCCGCCGAGGACAGTCCGTTCCCGCCGATGCGAGTTCTCGCCATAGACACCGCGCTCGAGGCTTGCTCGGTCGCAGTCCTCGATACCGAGGAGAGCGCCCGGGCGCGCAGCCGGTCGCTCCCGATGGCGCGCGGCCATGCCGAGGCGCTGATGCCGCTCATCGCCAACGTGATGAGCGAGGCCCGCACCGAATTTGCCGATCTCGACCGCGTTGCCGTCACGGTGGGGCCGGGCAGCTTCACCGGCCTGCGCGTCGGCGTCGCTGCCGCCCGCGGCATCGGTCTTGCTGCGGGAAAGCCGGTGGCGGGGCTCACCACGCTCTCGGCGCTCGCCGTGCCGCTGATCGATGCCGACGACAGCCAGGCGGTGCTCGCGGTGATCGATGCCCGGCACGCCAATGTCTACATGCAGCTGTTCGGGCCCGACGGCCGCACTCTGATCGCGCCGTGCGTCGCGCCGTTGCGCGATGCGATCCGCGTCGCGATGGCAAACCCGACCCGGATCGTCGGCAATGCCGCTCGCCTGCTCGAAGCGGCGTGGCCTGACAACGAGCGCCGGCCGCTCCAGGTGACCGAGGTCAAGGCGCCCGACATCGTCTGGGTCGCCCGGCTCGGCGCCGCCGCCGACCCCGATCCGGCCTCGGTGAAGCCGCTCTATCTGCGCCCGGCCGACGCCCATCCGCAGACCGCCAACGTGTTGCCGCGGCAATGACCATGTTCCCCGCCCTGTTCGCCAGGATGTCGCGGCTGCGGCATCGCCTCGGCAGCGCGCCGGCGATCTCGCCGGCCGAGCTCGGTGATGCGGCGCAACTCGCGGTACTGCATGGGGAAGCCTTCAGCCGCGGCTGGAGCGCCGAGGAATTCGAGCGGCTGCTGGTCGAGCGCAACGTCGTCGCCGACCGCGCCATGGCCGGCGCACGGCTTGCCGGCTTCGCGGTGTCGCGGACCGCCGCCGACGAGGCGGAAATTCTCTCGATTGCGGTCGCGCCGGAGTTTCGCGGCGCCGGGGTCGCGCGTCGCCTGCTCGACGTGCATCTGCGCAGGCTCGCGGGCTATGGCGTCGCCGCGGTGTTTCTCGAGGTCGACGAGCACAATACGCCGGCGCGCCGGCTCTATGCCGGCTTCGGCTTCGCCAAGGTGGGCCGCCGCGAAAGCTATTATGCTGCGGCCGCAGCGGCGCTGGTGCTGCGCCGCAATCTCTCCTGAACCGTGGACGGGGACCATGCTGCGCGCGGTCTATTCGCTCGGTATCATCACCATCGTGAGCCTCGTGCTGATCCCGGTGCAATGGCTCGCGGTGCGCTTCCAATGGCCGCTGCGCCGGCGCATTCCGAGCTTCTATCATCGCTTCGTGTGCGGGGTGCTCGGCATCCGCATCACCGAGATCGGCTACCGGATCGGCGCCCATCCGTTGCTTATCGTGTCGAACCACACCTCCTGGCTCGACATATCGGTGATCACGGCGGTGGCGCCGGTGGTGTTCGTGGCGAAGAGCGAGGTGGCGGGCTGGCCGGTGGTCGGGCTGTTCGCCAAGCTGCAGCGCTCGGTGTTCGTCGACCGCACCCGGCGCCACAAGACCGCCGACGTGAACAGCGAGATCGCCGAGCGGCTCACCGGCGGCGATCCGGTCGTGCTGTTCGGCGAGGGCACCTCGAGCGACGGCAACCGTGTGCTCGCCTTCCGCACCGCGCTGATCGGCGCGGCGGGCGATGCGCTCGCCGAAGCCGAGCACGTCGAGCACGTATGGCTGCAGCCGCTCTCGGTCGCCTATACCCGGCTGCTCGGTCTGCCGCTCGATCGCCATGCGCGAAATCGGGTCGCCTGGTATGGCGGGGCGCCGCTGTGGCCTCATCTGTCCTGGCTGGTGGCGCGGGGTGCGGTCGACGTGGTCGTGACCTGGGGTGAGCCGATCGCCTATGGCTCGTCTTCGGACCGCAAGGCGCTCGCCCGGCGGCTCGAGGGCGCCGTGCGCCGCCACACCGTCGCGGCGCTACGCGGCAAGCCGGCCGATCCCCTTCCGGAACCGGCCGGCGAGGTCGACGCCACCGCGAATTCCTTTTTGCCCGGAAAGGCGTTATGACCGCGGGGAAGGCGGGTTCGGCCCGCCGCAGTCCCGTGCAACGGCCTCCGGTAACCGGGTGCCGAAATCGAGTGCGACGGTAACGGCTTGCGCAAGCTTCACGTCAAATCCTTCGGCTGCCAGATGAATGTCTACGATTCCCATCGTATGGCGGACCTCTTGGCGCGCGACGGCTATGCCGAATCCGGCCCCGACGAGGCCGATCTCATCATCCTCAACACCTGCCACATCCGCGAGAAGGCCGCCGAGAAGGTCTATTCCGAGCTCGGGCGCATCCGCAAACTCAAGGACACGGCTGCGCGTGAGGGGCGGCGCGTGACGGTAGCGGTTGCGGGCTGCGTCGCCCAGGCCGAAGGCGAGGAGATCGTGCGCCGCGCGCCTCTCGTCGATCTCGTGGTCGGGCCGCAGAGCTATCACCGTCTGCCGGCGCTGCTTGCCGAGGTCGCGCGGGGCGGTAAGGTCGTCGTCACCGAGTTTCCGGCCGAGGACAAGTTCGACCACCTGGCGCCCGCCGCGCCAGCTGTGATCCGCGGCCGCGGCGTCACGGCGTTCATCACCGTGCAGGAGGGCTGCGACAAATTCTGCACCTTCTGCGTCGTGCCCTACACGCGCGGCTCCGAGGCGTCGCGTCCGGTCGCGAGCATCGTCGCCGAGGCGGAGCGGCTCGCAGCGGCGGGCGTGCGGGAAGTCACCTTGATCGGGCAGAACGTCAACGCCTATCACGGCAAGGGCCCAGCCGGGCCGGCGAGCCTCGCCGACCTGTTGCACGCGGTGGCGGCGGTTCCCGGGATCAGCCGGCTGCGCTACACGACGAGCCATCCGCGCGACATGGACGAGGCGCTCATCGCCGCGCACCGCGATCTCTCGGCCCTGATGCCGCAGCTTCACCTGCCGGTGCAGTCGGGTTCCGACCGTATTCTCGCCGCGATGAATTGCCGCCACACCGCCGCTGATTACCTGCGCGTCGTCGAGCGGCTGCGCGCGGTGCGCCTCGACCTCGCCTTGAGCTCGGATTTCATCGTCGGCTTTCCCGGCGAGACCGAAGCGGATTTTTCCGACACGCTGCGCCTCGTCGAGGAGGTCGGCTATTCGAGCGCGTTCTCCTTCAAATATTCGCCGCGGCCCGGGACGCCTGCGGCGGAACGCGACGACCAGGTCGATGAGGACGTGAAGGTCGAGCGCCTGGCGCGGCTGCAGGCAGCGATCGACCGCCACCATGATGCCTTCAATCTTACCTGCGCCGGACGGGTCCTTGATGTCCTGTTCGAGAAGCCCGGGCGGCTGCAAGGGCAGATCGTCGGCCGGTCGCCATATTTGCAGCCGGTCCAGGTCATGGCGCCGTCATCATTGATCGGTGAAATCGCCGCGGTGGGAATCACCGGCGTCGGATCAAACAGCCTGTTCGGCAGCTTGGCTTCCGCGCCCGTGCGGGAGCCGGCGCCGGCCGCAATGGGAGCCTGATCGAGTTGGCAAGACGCGCATCCGATCCCGGATCGGTCATTCCTGCTCCACCCGCAGAATCGGCGACCCAAATCGTGGTCGCGTTCGACGACAACCGGCTCGCCTCAGCGCTGTTCGGTCAGTACGGCCAGAACCTCGCCTTGATCGAGCGCCGCCTCGGCGTGGTCGCCGAGCAGCGCGGCAATCACGTCACCCTCGAAGGCAGCCGCGATGCCTGCGAGCAGGCGCGACGCGTGCTTGAAGGCCTCTATGAGCAGCTCAAGCGCGGCCGCGATCTCGTCACCGGCGACGTCGAGGGCGCGATCCGGCTTGCGATCGCGCAGGGCTCGCTGTTCGACTTCGATCCCACTGCGCCGCGGGCGAGCTTCGAGGAGATCAATCTGCGCAAACGGCCGGTGCGTGCCCGCACCGCCATGCAGGACGCCTACATCCGCGCACTGCGCCGCCATGCGATGGTGTTCGGCATCGGCCCGGCCGGCACCGGCAAGACCTGGCTTGCGGTCGCCCACGCCATCGCGCTGTTCGAGCGCAAGGAGGTCGATCGTATCATCCTGTCGCGGCCGGCGGTCGAAGCCGGCGAACGGCTCGGCTTCCTGCCCGGCGATCTGCGCGAGAAGGTCGATCCCTATCTGCGCCCGATCTACGATGCGCTCGCCGATCTCATGGACGCCCGCATCGTCGAGCGCGCCCTGCAGACGAACGAGATCGAGATCGCGCCGCTCGCCTTCATGCGCGGCCGCACGCTCTCCAACGCGGTGATCATTCTCGACGAGGCGCAGAACACCACGTCGATGCAGATGAAGATGTTTCTCACCCGGCTCGGCGAGAACAGCCGCATGATCATCACCGGCGATCCGAGCCAGGTCGACCTGCCGCCCGGCCAGACCTCCGGCCTCGCCGAGGCGGTGCGGCTGCTCTCCGGCGTCGAGGGCATCGGCCAGGTGGTGTTCACCCACGAGGACGTCATCCGTCACGACCTCGTCGCCAAGATCGTCGCAGCCTACGACCGCGCGGCCGGAAAGCTGGCCGCGGCGAAGGCCGAAAAGGCGGAGAAGAAGGCGGACGGCAAGGCCGAAGTCAAAGAATGACGGCCTCGCTGCGCCTCGCGCCGTCCGGTGTCACAGTCGACGTCTTGACCGAATCGGGGCTGTGGGAGGCCGAGCCTGGCGCCGAAGCCGTAGTGCGAGAGGCGATCTCACGGGCCGCAGCCGCCACGGACGTAGGCGAGCCCGCCGCCGAGGTTGCGGTGCTCCTGTGTGACGATGCGACGATCGCCGCCCTCAACGCCCAATGGCGCGGACGCGAGGAAGCGACCAACGTGCTGTCGTTTCCGGCACCGCCGGCATCCGACCTCGGAGCGCCCGACCCATCGGCGCTCGTCCACCTCGGCGACATCGCCATCGCCTGCGAGACCGTCGTTCGCGAAGCGCGCGAGCAGGGTCGGACGGTATCACAACACCTCGCGCATCTCGTCGTTCATGGTTTTCTCCATCTTTTGGGATACGATCATCAAACCGACGGAGAGGCCGAGGACATGGAAGCGCTCGAGCGCGAGATCCTCGCCACGTTGGGTATATCCGATCCCTATGCCCCCCATGATGCTTGAAACCGCGTGCGATGTCCGACAATTCTGCCCCCATGACTGCTGACAAGGACCCCAGGGCCGGCTCCGGCGATGCGGCGCCTTTGCCGCGCCGCGCCGGCAACGGCGCGCGGGAAAATCCGGAGTCGTGGTCGAACCGGCTGCTGCGCGCAGTGTTCGGCTGGAGCCCGACCTCGATCCGCTCGGATCTGCAAGTGCTGCTCGAAGGGGAGGGGGCCGAAACCGGCTTCTCCCCCGAAGAGAGCCGCATGCTCAAGAACATCCTGAGCCTGCGCGAGCGCCGGGTCGACGACGTCATGGTGCCGCGGACCGACATCGTCGCGGTGCAGCAGGATGTCGCCCTCGGCGACCTTCTCAAGGTCTTCAAGGACGCCGCCCATTCGCGCCTCGTCGTCTACAACGACACCCTCGATGATCCGATCGGGATGGTGCATATCCGCGACATGATCGCGTTCATGATGGCGCAGGCCGCCACTGCAGCGACCGAGGCCAGACCGACCGAAGCCGGCTCCGCGCGCAGCGAGCCGCATCCGGCCGGGCTCGACCTTTCCGCCGTCGATCTCGCTCGGCCGCTGTCGACGACCAAGATCGTCCGCACCATGCTGTTCGTGCCGCCGTCGATGCCGGCGATCGACCTGCTCGCGAAGATGCAGGCGACGCGCATCCACCTCGCGCTCGTCATCGACGAATATGGCGGCACCGAGGGCATCGTCTCGATCGAGGACATCGTCGAGGAGATCGTTGGCGAGATCGACGACGAGCACGACGAGGCGGCGGCGATGACGGTCATCCGCCAGACCGACGGCTCCTTCATCGCGGTCGGGCGGGCGAGCCTCGAAGAGGCGCTCGCCGTGATCGGGCCCGAATTCGACGTCGGCAAGGCCGCCGAAGAGGTCGACACCGTCGCGGGCTACATCGTCACTTTGGTCGATCGCGTGCCGGTGCGCGGCGAGTTGATTTCCGGCCCCGGTACCTTCGAGATCGAGGTCCTCGACGCCGATCCGCGCCGCGTCAAGCGCGTGCGCATCTATCCGAGCCGCGAGCGCCGCCGGGTGATCGAGCGCAGTCCGCCGCGCCGCGCCGATGCACGTGGCCCCGCGACTGGAGTGCCGATGGCTGATCCCGCCGAGCCGCCGTCCACTGCCCTGTCGGTGGTCGCGACGGACCCCGGCGATCCGATCTCTCCCGCCGCCACGGCCGCGGCCGAGACGCCAGCCGGATCGACAGCCAAGCCGTGAATTGGTTCCGCCTGGCTCAACCCGTCATTCTCGCCTGGGGATGGCGTCGCGCCGCGATTGCATTCGTCGCCGGCGCGGTATCGGCACTGGCGATGGCGCCGGTCCATTTCTGGCCGGTGCTGTTCGTGACTTTTCCGCTGCTGGTGTGGCTGGTCGACGGGGCCGCAGCCGCGCGCTGGCGCGGTGCAGCGGCCGGCTTTCTGATCGGCTGGTGGTTCGGCTTCGGCTACTTCGTCGCCGGCCTTTACTGGGTCGGCTACGCCTTCCTGGTCGATGCCAAGACCTTCGGTTGGCTGCTGCCGGTCGGGGTGACCGCACTGCCCGCCGGCCTCGCGGCGTTCACCGGGATCGGCGTCGCGCTCGCACGCGTGTTGTGGACGCCGGGCGCATTCCGCGTCCTGACGCTCGCTGCCGCCTTGACCACGAGCGAATGGCTGCGCGGCCACCTGTTCACGGGATTTCCGTGGAATGCGTTCGGCTACGCGCTCACCGCGCCGCTCGCGCTCGCACAGAGCGCCGCGGTGTTCGGCATCTGGGGACTGACATTCATTGCCGTCGCGGTGTTCGCGAGCCCCGCCTTGCTCGCCGACGACCGGAAACGGTGGCGCTTCCTGCCCGTCATCGGCGCCGTCGGCCTTCTCGCGGTGCTTGCGGCGTTCGGCGCAGTTCGGCTCGCGCTCGATCCGACCGAGATGGACGATGGCGTACGCCTGCGCATCATGCAGCCGAACGTGCAGCAGGACGAGAAATTCAACTACCGCAACAAGGCCGATGTGATGCGGCGCTACCTCGACCTGTCGCAGGGCGCGGAATCGGGTATCCCGCTCGATGGCATCACCCACCTGATCTGGCCCGAATCGGCGTTCCCGTTCTTTCTGACCCGCGAGCCCGAGGCGCTTGCGGCCATCGCCAAGGTGCTTCCGTCGACGACGGTGCTGATCACCGGAGCGGCGCGGCTCGCCGATCCGGTTCCCGGCGTCCGGGGCGTGCGCGCCTACAACTCGATCTACGTGATCGACCACAACGGCTCGATTCTTTCGATCTACGATAAGCTGCACCTTGTGCCCTTCGGCGAATACTTGCCGTTTCAATCTTTCCTCGAAAGCCTCGGGCTGATGCAACTCACCAAGATGCCGGGTGGGTTCATCCCTGGCGAGAGGCGGCGGCGGATGGCGGTGCCCGGCGCGCCGGAGATGCTGCCGCTGATCTGCTACGAGGCGATCTTTCCCGGTGAGGCAGTACCCCCGGGAGAACGGCCGGGCTGGCTCCTGAACCTCACCAACGACGCGTGGTTCGGCATAAGTGCAGGGCCTTACCAGCATTTGCAGCAGGCCCGCGTGCTCGCCATCGAGGAAGGTCTTCCGCTCATTCGCACCGCCAATACCGGCGTGTCGGCGGTGATCGACCCGTTGGGCCGCATCGTGCAATCGCTTCCGCTCGGGAGCGCCGGAACGCTCGATTCCAGGTTGCCGCGGCCAATTGCCGCCACGATTTACGCGAGGATTGGCGACCTGTGGTTGTGGCTCGTTATTGCCGCGATTTTCGCCGCGTCGCTCGTAATTCGTGTGCGCAAATAGCAAAAGTTGCAAGTACAACAAACGCGTGCAAAGGGGGTTCGCAAGTTTAATTGTTCAAAAACTGCATATAATTACAATTTCGTGCACTAATTCGCAGGTGTATCCCCATTCTTGAATTATGATTGCGGAATCATCGGTTGCACTTTGGTTGTGTCAGGTGCATGACGCAAAAATTCCAGGGGACGTGATGTGATCGAGGGGATGGGTAAAGGAGAGACTGGATGGCCAAGAAGGCTCCCAATCCGATAGACAAGCACGTGGGCAGCCGGGTGCGTATGCGTCGCATGATGCTGGGGATGAGCCAGGAAAAGCTCGGGGACGCCCTCGGCTTGACCTTCCAGCAGGTGCAAAAATACGAAAAAGGTACGAACCGCATCGGCGCCAGCCGTCTGCAGCAGATTTCGCAAATCCTCCAGGTTCCCGTTGCGTTCTTTTTCGAGGGCGCACCGATCATTTCCGGCGAGTTCGAACCCGCTCCCGGAATGCAAGAGGCACCATCTCCGGCCTATGTATCGGACTTTCTCGCGACCTCGGACGGTCTGTCGCTGACCAAGGCCTTCATGCGCATCAAGGACGCCAAGCTGCGCCGCCGCATCGTCGACCTCGTGCAACAGATTGCCGGCGAGGAGGCTGAGACCAAGGAGCCCGGCTGACGATCGGCCCGCGTCCAGCGCGATTATCCGCCTTTCCCCACCCTCCACCCCTACCTTCTGCCGACACCTTGACCGCTACGGCGCCGCGCTGCATGAACACGCGGCTATGACGGCGCGGGTGGAACTCGCGTCTGCGGGGAGATCATCAGTGTCGCGCGCGAGCTATCTGTTTACCAGCGAATCGGTTTCCGAGGGTCACCCCGACAAGGTGTGCGACCGCATCTCCGATGAGGTCGTCGATGCCTTCTTCACGATCGCGCCGCAACAGGGTTGGGATCCGCTCCAATGTCCGCGTCGCCTGCGAAACGCTCGCCACCACCAATCGCGTCGTGATCGCCGGCGAGACCCGCGGGCCGTCCGCCATCACCCGCGACTACATCGCTCACATCGCCCGCCTCGCGGTGAAGGACATCGGCTACGAGCAGGCCGGGCTTCCATTGGGAGAAGGCCTCGATCGAGGTGCATCTGCACGCCCAGTCGACCGACATCGCCCAGGGTGTCGATTCCGCCGGCAACAAGGACGAAGGTGCCGGCGACCAGGGCATCATGTTCGGCTATGCCTGCCGCGAGACGCCGGAGCTGATGCCGGCGCCGATCTTCTACGCCCACCGCATCCTCAAGGTGATGTCGCAGGCGCGCCGCTCCGGCGAATCCGAGGCGCTCGGGCCCGACGCCAAGAGCCAGGTGACGATCCGCTACGAGAACGGCAAGCCGGTCGAAGCGACCCAGATCGTGGTCTCGACCCAGCACTACGACGAGAGGCTTTCCTCGCACGACATCCAGGCGATCGTCGAACCCTATGTGCGCAAGGCGCTGCCGCCCGAATGGATCACCAAGCACACGGTGTGGCACGTCAATCCGACCGGCAAGTTCGTGATCGGCGGCCCGGACGGAGACTGCGGTCTCACCGGGCGCAAGATCATCGTCGACACCTATGGCGGTGCCGCGCCCCATGGCGGCGGCGCGTTCTCCGGCAAGGACCCGACCAAGGTCGACCGCTCGGCCGCCTATGCCGCGCGCTATCTCGCCAAGAACGTGGTCGCCGCGGGCCTCGCGGATCGCTGCGCGATCCAGATCGCCTATGCGATCGGCGTCGCCAAGCCGCTTTCGGTCTACGTCGACAGCTACGGCACCGGACAGGTCGCCGATGCCCGGCTGGAGAAGGCGCTCGGCGAGGTGATGGACCTCACCCCGCGCGGCATCCGCGAGCATCTCGGCCTCAACCGGCCGATCTACGCGCGCACCAGCGCCTACGGCCATTTCGGCCGCCCGCCGGAGGCCGATGGCGGCTTCTCCTGGGAACGCACCGATCTCGTCGACGATTTGCGCTCGCTCGCGAAATAACGCGCGAGCACGCAACAACGTCGCGGAGAGATCGTTGCGATCGCCGGCTTCCGGTTGATCGTTGGCCGCGTCGCACCGAAATACTGTGCGGATGATCGAGGACCGCACCATCACCGCAACATCCGACGGCGGGCGTGATCGCGCATTCTTCGGCCGGCGCAAGGGCCATCGCCTGCGGCCGCACCAGGCCGCGTTGATCGAAGAGCTGCTGCCGCGCCTCGCGATCGACCTCGTCAAGCCGCCCGATCTCGCCGCGCTGTTTCCTCGCGCCCTAGATGCTGTGCGCCTCGAAATCGGGTTCGGCGGCGGCGAGCACCTCGTCGAAGAGGCCCGCGCCGCGCCGGACACTGGCTTCATCGGCTGCGAGCCCTTCGTCAACGGCATGGCGAAAATCCTCGCCCTCATCGAAGCGACCGGTATCGACAACATCCGTCTCTACGCCGGCGACGCCGTGGACCTCCTGCGCTGGCTCCCGGCGGATTCGCTTGCGGGCGTCGATCTGCTCTATGCCGATCCCTGGCCGAAGCGGCGGCATTGGAAGCGCCGTTTCGTGCAGGACGACACGGTGGCGATGCTTGCCCGCGTGCTTGCGCCCGGCGCGTCGTTTCGCTTTGCGAGCGACATTCCCGACTATGTCGCCTGGACCCTCGAGCGGCTGTTGCGCGCGCCGCAATTCGCATGGACCGCCGAGCGTGCCGACGACTGGCGCCTCCCCTGGCGCGGCTTTTCCGGAACCCGTTACGAGGCCAAGGCGAAGCGCGAGGGGCGCGTGCCCTGCTATCTGGTATTTCGACGCCTCGCCTGATGCGCGGGCTCCTGCCGCAGCGGGGTGGGATTGTAGTCCTCCACAGTTTCGGTTCTCCATCTTGCGCACGCGCCGTAAATCGCTATATTTCGCTCGTCTAGTTCGACTTCTCATAACGATCGAGCTTTCGATCGGTTCGTGAGAGTGGGCCCCGCCCGGGACCCGCTCTTTTTTATTACTTGCGGGACGCAAGTAAGGCCGGGCACGTATCGAAACGACAGGTAGCCAACGCTTGACGACATCTGCGACCTTCGCAGCAGAACACCCGGCCGACGACGCCCACGGCGCGCTCGCCGAGCCGCGCGTGATCGGCGACACCGGCGTCGCGGCGCGTGTCGCTGCGATCTGCGCGCCGGTGCTGCTCGAGCTCGGTTTGCGCGTGGTGCGGGTCCGGATCTCCGGCAATGCCGGCTGCACGGTACAGGTGATGGCCGAGCGGCCCGACGGCACGATGACCATCGAGGAATGCGAGGCTGCGTCGCGCGCGTTGTCGCCGGTGCTTGATGCCGCCGATCCGATCGATCGCGCCTACCGCCTCGAGATATCCTCGCCGGGGCTCGATCGGCCGCTGGTGCGCCGCTCCGATTTCGAGCGTCACGCCGGCCAGTTCGTGAAGATCGAGCTCGACGCGCCGCACCAGGGACGGCGGCGTTTCCGCGGCACCCTCGTCGGCGTCGAAGGCACGGGTGTGCGGGTGCGCGTCGACGAGACGCGCACCGACGAGACCAAGGGCGGTGCGACCGAAGAGACCAAGGGCGGTGCGACCGCAGAAAGCGAATTCGTGCTGCCGTTCGACGACATGTCGGACGCCAAGCTCGTCCTCACCGACGAGCTCATCGCCGCCGCACTGCGCCGCGGCAAATCGGAGGCGCGGGCCGCCCGCCGGGGCCGTGCGCGCCCGAACGAAACGGACTTGAACCAAGGCCGCGCTGCCGGATCGCCGGCGGCCGCCGAGACCGAAGGAGAATGACCGATGGCCGTCAGCGCCAACCGGCTCGAGCTGCTGCAGATCGCCGACGCGGTCGCCCGCGAGAAATCGATCGATCGCGGCATCGTCATCGCCGCCATGGAGGACGCGATCGCCAAGGCGGCGCGCTCGCGCTACGGCAGCGAGACCGACGTGCACGCCGAGATCAACTCCAAGACCGGAGAGCTTCGGCTCTCGCGCCATCTGCTCGTGGTCGAGGCGGTCGAAAACCCGGCGAGCCAGATCAGCCTCGAGGATGCGCGCCGGCGCAACCCCGCGGCGCAGGTCGGCGACACCATCGCCGACACGCTGCCGCCGCTCGAATACGGCCGCATCGCCGCCCAGTCGGCGAAGCAGGTGATCGTACAGAAGGTGCGCGAGGCCGAGCGCGACCGCCAGTATCAGGAATTCAAGGACCGCATCGGCGACATCGTCAACGGCATCGTCAAGCGGGTCGAATACGGCAACGTCGTCGTCGATCTCGGACGCGGCGAGGCGATCGTGCGGCGCGACGAGCTCCTGCCGCGCGAGGTGTTCCGCAACGGCGACCGCATCCGCGCCTACATCTACGACGTGCGGCGGGAGCCGCGCGGGCCGCAGATCTTCCTCTCGCGCACCCATCCGCAGTTCATGGCGAAGCTGTTCGCCCAGGAAGTGCCGGAAATCTACGACAACATCGTCGAGGTGAAGGCGGTCGCCCGCGATCCCGGCTCTCGCGCCAAGATCGCAGTGATCTCGAAGGACTCCTCGGTCGATCCGGTCGGCGCCTGCGTCGGCATGCGAGGCTCGCGCGTGCAGGCCGTGGTCAACGAATTGCAGGGCGAGAAGATCGACATCATACCGTGGTCGGCGGACGTCGCGACCTTCGTCGTCAACGCGCTCGCCCCCGCCGAGGTCGCCAAGGTGGTGCTCGACGAGGAGCGCGAGCGCATCTCGGTCGTGGTCCCCGACCAGCAGCTTTCGCTCGCGATCGGACGGCGCGGCCAGAACGTGCGCCTCGCCTCTCAGCTCACTGGATGGGACATCGACATTCTCACCGAGCAGGAGGAGTCCGAGCGCCGCCAGGCCGAGTTCGAGAAGCGCACCAAGATGTTCATGGAGGCGCTCAACGTCGACGAGGTGGTCGGCCAGCTGCTCGCCTCGGAAGGTTTCAACTCGGTTGAGGAACTTGCAATGGTTGACCAGAAGGACATCGCCTCGATCGAGGGCTTCGACGAGGAGACCGCGAGCGAATTGCAGGCCCGCGCCAACGACTATCTCGGCCAGGTCGAGGCCGAGTTCGACGCGAAGCGTACCGAGCTCGGCGTCGCCGACGAGCTGCGCGAGGTTCCCGGCGTCACCACCAAGATGATGGTGGCGTTTGGCGAGAACGGCATCAAGTCCGTCGAAGACCTCGCCGGCTGCGCCACCGACGATCTCGCCGGCTGGACCGAGCGCAAGGATGGCGAGGTGGTCCGCAATGCGGGTGCCCTCGAGGGTTTCGAAGTGAGTCGCGAGGAGTGCGAGGCGCTGATTATGCAGGCGCGGGTCAAGGCCGGCTGGATCACCGAGGCTGATCTCGCGCCCCAGGCGACCGAGGAGGCACCCGCCGAAGCTCCGGCGGAGGCCGAATAAGCGGCTGGACGCCGGGCTTGGTGGATTGAGCGGACATGCTGGCGGAACTGCACGACCTCGATCTCGACGGCGCCGACCACGGCGCCGATCGTGGCCCGCGCGACGCGGCGTCGGCGGCGACGCGCCTGTGCGCTGCGACAAGGACGGTGCGGCCGGTCGGGGAGCTGATCCGGTTCGTCGCCGGGCCGGACGGGCTCGTCCCCGACCTCAAGCGCCGGCTGCCTGGCCGGGGAGTCTGGGTCACCGCCCGGCGCGCCGACATCGACGCGGCGGTGAAGCGGCATGCGTTCCAGAAAAGCCTGCGCGCCGAAGTGCGGGTTCCCGCTGGCCTCTCCGATATCGTCGAGGGGCTTCTCGATCACGCGGCGCTCGATGCGCTCTCGATCGCCCACAAGGGCTCGCTCGTGGTGACGGGATTCGCGAAGGTCGAGGCGGCAATCGCCAGAGCGCCCGTGGTTGCGCTCATCCATGCGCGCGATGCCGGTGCAGACGGTGCCCGCAAGCTCGTGGCGGCGTTGGCGCGGCGCGGAGAGGCGGTCGGCCCTACAGAAATTGTGACCTCCTTCACCACCGCGCAATTGGATTTGGCATTGGGCCGCCTAAATGTGGTACATGCAGCGCTGCTGGCTGGGCGGGCAGGCGAAACGTTTCTCGCGCGCTGGCGAATTCTCGAACGTTTTCGAGCGGTTGAACCGGACGACGGGAAGCCCGGCTCGTCGCGCCCGCAGCCTGACGCAGTAGAACCAGGATCGTAATGACTGACAAGAAGAACCCCGGCGAGACATTGACGGTCACCCCGTCCAAGACCTTGACGCTCAAACGCACGGGCGTCGAGCAGGGGGTGGTGCGCCAGAGCTTCAGCCACGGCCGTACCAAGCAGGTGGTGGTCGAGAAGGTGAAGCGTCGCATGGTCGGTCCCGGCGAGGCCAAGGCGGAGCCTGCGCCCGCCGCCGCCGCTGCTGTCGCGGCCCCCCAGCCACGCCGCGCCCAGATGCCGAGTGGCAGGGCCGCTCCAGGATCATCGTCGCCGGCGTCTTCCAGCAAGCCGTCCGGCGTCGTGCTGCGGACCCTCACCGAGGAAGAGCGTAGCGCCCGCGCCCATGCGCTCGCCGATGCCAAGGTCCGCGAAGCCGAGGAACGCCGCATCGCCGAGGAGGAGGCGCGCCGGCGCGCCGAGCGCGAATCCCGCGAACGGGTGGAGCGGGACGCCGCCGAATCGCGCAAGCGCGAGGAGGAGGATCGCCGCCGCCACGAGGACGAAACCAAGCGCAGGGCCGAGACCGAAGCCAAGAAGCGGTTCGGTGAGGACGAGAAGGCGAAGTCCGCCACGACCGCCAGTCCGACTGCAGCGGCGGCGGCACCGGTCAACGTGCGCAGCCTCGTTCAGGAACCCGACGAGGAGGAGGCTCCGCGCGTCGTGCGGCGCCCGGGCGGAGGCGCGCCCCGTCCGGTACCCGCTCCGAAGCCGAGCCGATCCGGCCCCCAGAAGCAGCGCGGCCGCCTGACCGTGGTCACGGCATTCAATGCGGACGAGGTGCGCGAGCGTTCGGTGGCGTCGTTCCGGCGCCGGACGCAGCGCCTGACCAAGGGGCACGCCGCGAACGAGCTCAAGGACAAGCTCGTGCGCGAGGTGACGATCCCGGAGACGATCACCATCCAGGAGCTCGCGAACCGCATGGCGGAGCGCGCGGTCGACGTGATCAAGCTGCTCATGAAGCAGGGGCAGATGCTCAAGATCACCGACACGATCGACGCCGATACCGCGCAGCTGATCGCCGAGGAGCTCGGCCACAGCGTGCGTCGCGTCGCCGAGTCCGACGTCGAGGAAGGCCTGTTCGACAAGGCCGACGAAGTAGCCGACCTCGTGCCGCGGCCGCCGGTGGTGACCATCATGGGCCACGTCGATCACGGCAAGACCTCGCTGCTCGACGCGATCCGCGCCACCAATGTCGCTGGCGGCGAGGCGGGCGGCATTACCCAGCACATCGGCGCTTATCAGGTGACGTCGCCGTCGGGCTCGAAGATCACCTTCATCGATACGCCCGGCCACGCCGCCTTCACATCGATGCGCGCGCGCGGCGCCAAGGTCACCGATGTCGTCGTGCTGGTGGTCGCCGCCGACGACGGGGTGATGCCGCAGACCGTCGAGGCGATTCAGCACGCCAAGGCGGCGAAGGCCCCGATGATCGTCGCCATCAACAAGATCGACAAGCCGGATGCGAGGCCCGAGCGGGTCCGCACCGAGTTGTTGCAGTACGAGGTGCAGGTCGAATCACTCGGCGGCGACGTGCTCGACGTCGAAGTGTCTGCGACCAAGAAGATCAATCTCGACAGGCTGCTCGAAACCCTCGGGCTGCAGGCCGAAATCCTCGACCTCAAGGCGAACCCGAACCGTGCCGCCGAAGGCACTGTGATCGAAGCGAAGCTCGACCGCGGCCGCGGCCCGGTGGCGACCGTGCTGGTCCAGCGCGGTACGCTGCACGTCGGCGACATCGTCGTCGCCGGCGCCGAATGGGGCCGGGTGCGCGCGCTCGTCTCCGATTCCGGCGAGACCGTCGCCGAGGCCGGGCCGTCGACCCCGGTCGAGGTGCTCGGCTTCAACGGCACGCCCGAAGCAGGCGACCGGCTTGCGGTGGTGGAGAGCGAAGCCCGCGCGCGCGAGGTCACCGATTATCGCTCCCACCAGAAGCGCGAGAGGGCGGCGGCGCGAACGAGCGGCATGCGCGGCTCCCTCGAGCAGATGATGAGCCAGCTCAAGACCACCGGCCGCAAGGAATTCCCGCTGCTCATCAAGGGCGACGTGCAGGGCTCGGTCGAGGCCATTGTCGGCGCGTTGGAGAAGCTCGGCACATCGGAGGTCGGCGCCCGCATCATCCTCGCCGGTGCCGGCGGCATCAGCGAATCCGACATCACGCTGGCGGAAGCTGCCGGCGCATCGATGATCGGCTTCAACGTGCGCGCCCACAAGGAAGCGCGCGAGATGGCCGAGCGCGACGGCGTCGAGATCCGCTACTACAACGTCATCTACGATCTCGTTGACGACGTGAAGAAGGCGATGTCGGGACTGCTCCCGCCGACGCAGCGCGAGACCATGCTCGGCAACGCGCTGATCCTCGAGATCTTCAACATCACCAAGGTCGGCAAGATCGCCGGCTGTCGCGTCACCGACGGCACTGTGGAACGCGGCGCCAATGTGCGGCTGATCCGCGACAACGTCGTCATCCACGAAGGCAAGCTGTCCCAGCTCAAGCGCTTCAAGGACGACGCCAGGGAGGTGCTCGCCGGACAGGAATGCGGCATGGCCTTCGAGAATTACCAGGACATGCGCGTCGGCGACGTCATCGAATGCTATCGCGTGGAGATCGTGCAGCGCTCGTTGTGAGCGGCGGCGCTTCTTGAGATTCAGCCGTCGGTGGTGACACCGGCGGCGCCAACCCATTTCCCGCCGGCTGGGTCCGAATCCCAAAACGACGGGCAGGAGCAGAAATGTCACGACAGGTTCGAGCGCCCGGCACGGGCGGTTCACAGCGTCAGTTGCGGGTCGGCGAGCTGGTGCGGCATGCGGTGGCGGAGGTCCTCGCCCGCGGCGGCATCCACGATCCCGTGATCGAGACCCATCTCATCACCGTACCGGAGGTGCGCATGTCGCCGGACCTGCGGCTCGCCACCGTCTACGTGATGCCGCTCGGCGGTACCGACGAGAACGACGTGCTCGAGGCGCTCGAGCGCAACAAGCGCTATCTGCGCGGCGAGGTCGCACATCGCGTCGACCTGAAATTCGCCCCCGACATCCGCTTCCAGATCGACGAGCGGTTCGCCGAGGCGGAACGCATCGAGCGCCTCCTGCGTTCGCCGCAGGTCCAGCGCGATCTCGAGCGGCCGCATGACGGCCCCGACCAAGAGTCCAGCGAGAGCAAATGACCTCGACCATGACCAAGCCCGACGGCGCGGCTCCCTCCGCGCCGGCCGCCCCGTTGCAGTCGCCGCCCGCCGGCCCGAAGCCCAAGCGCGAGAAGCATGACGTCCATGGCTGGATCGTGCTCGACAAGCCCGTCGGCATGACCTCGACCCACGCGGTGGCGGTGATCAAGCGCTTGTTCACGGCAAAGCGCGCGGGCCATGCCGGCACGCTCGACCCGCTCGCCTCCGGCTGCCTGCCGATCGCGCTCGGCGACGCCACCAAGACCGTGCCGTTCGTGATGGACGGGCGAAAGGCCTACAGCTTTACCGTGCGCTGGGGCGAGGAACGCGATACCGACGATGCCGAGGGACGGGTCGTCGCGACGAGCGACGTGCGTCCGGCCGCGGAGACGATCGCCGCCGCGCTTCCGGCTTTCGTCGGTGCCATCGAGCAGGTGCCTCCGCGCTATTCCGCGATCAAGATCGAAGGCGAGCGCGCCTACGACATCGCCCGCGACGGCGAGGAGTTCGAGCTCAAGCCGCGGACCGTCAACATCGAGCGGCTCGCGCTCGAAGCGATGGTCGACGCGGACCACAGCGCCTTTCGCGCCGAATGCGGCAAGGGAACCTATGTCCGCGCGCTCGCTCGCGATCTCGGCCGGCTGCTCGGCTGTTGTGGCCACGTGTCGGCCCTGCGGCGCACCGCGGTTGGACCGTTCGCGGAAAGCGACATGATTTCACTGGAAGGCCTTGAATCTTTGTGTCATAGAGCCGCGTTCGGCGAGTTGAGCCTCGCCGACGCGCTACTGCCCGTTGCGACCGCGCTGGACGACATCCCGGCGCTGGCCGTCAGTCGGGCAGATGCGGCAAGGCTCCAGCGGGGCCAGGCCGTTCTGTTGCGCGGACGGGACGCTCCCATGGTCCGTGGCACGGTTTATGTGACCGCGTCGGGAAGCCTGATTGCCCTTGCCGAAGTCGACCGCGGCGAAGTCGTCCCCAAGCGCGTTTTCAATCTCGCCGGCCTGCAGGGCAGAGCCGGCCGACAGGAAGGTCGTTGACGATGTCGATTACCACCGAACGCAAATCGGAAGTCATCAAGACGTATGCCAAGAAGGACGGCGACACCGGGTCGCCGGAGGTGCAGGTTGCGATCCTCTCGGAGCGCATCTCCAACCTCACCGAGCATTTCAAGACTCATGTGAAGGATAATCATTCGCGGCGGGGACTGCTCAAGCTCGTGTCCCAGCGCCGTCAACTTCTCGACTATCTCAAGCGCGTCAATGAAGCGAGCTACAAGAGCCTGATCGAGAAGCTCGGAATCCGCCGTTGAGCGGTCGGCGTGCGAGAGAGCACGCAAATGTCGACGGGCGCCCGGTTGCATCCGTCGCGTGAAGCCGGTGGCCGCGGCCGCCGCGATGCCAGGACGATGAGCGTCCGGTGTGCAAAAGGCATGAAGGTCATGGCAGGATCGCCGGACGCTGCGCCAGATCGGACCTACGCGGTCCGGCGCAGCCTCTCGCCGTCTTGCTCATGGCTTTCATGGCCGCAGAACCATGAAAGAAAGCAAAGATGTTCAACATTCATCGTGAGGAGCTCGATTGGGGCGGGCGCAAGCTCGTTCTCGAAACCGGCAGGATAGCGCGCCAGGCCGACGGTGCCGTCCTCGCCACCTATGGCGAGACCACCGTGCTCGCCACCGTCGTCGCGGCGAAGAAGCCGAAGGAAGGCATCGATTTTCTGCCGTTGACCTGCAACTACCAGGAAAAATTCTTCGCAGCCGGCCGCATTCCCGGCGGCTACTTCAAGCGCGAGGGACGGCCCAGCGAAAAAGAGACGCTGGTGTCGCGCCTGATCGACCGCCCGATCCGTCCGCTGTTCGCCGACGGCTGGCGCTGCGACACCCAGGTCATCGTGACCACCATGTCGCACGATCAGGAGAACAGTCCCGACATCCTCGCAATGGTGGCGGCGTCGGCGGCACTGACGCTCTCCGGCGCGCCGTTCATGGGCCCGATCGGCGCCGCGCGGGTCGGCTTCATCAACAACGAGTTCGTCCTCAATCCGCAGATCGACGAGATGACCGAGAGCAATCTCGACCTCGTCGTCGCCGGCACCCAGGACGCGGTGCTGATGGTGGAATTGGAGGCGAAGGAACTGCCCGAAGAGGTCATGCTCGGCGCGGTGATGTTCGGCCACCGCCATTTCCAGCCGGTGATCGAGGCGATCATCCGCCTCGCCGAGAAGGCCGCGAAAGAGCCGCGCGAGCTCGTAGTGGCGGACAATTCCGAGCTCGAGAAAAAGATGCTCGGCGTCATCGAGACGGATTTGCGCGCCGCCTATTCGATCCCCGACAAGATGGCGCGCCACGACGCGGTCCAGGCCGCCAAGGCCAAGGTCATGGCCGCGCTCGCGCCCGAAGGCAGCGAGGCGGCGGAAGACAAGGAGCGCCTCGCCTCGGTCTTCAAGGACCTCGAAGCCAAGATCGTGCGCTGGAACATCCTCGACACCGGCCGCCGCATCGACGGGCGCGACCTCAAGACGGTGCGCCCGATCGTGGCCGAGGTCGGCGTGCTGCCGCGCGCCCACGGCTCGTCGCTGTTCACCCGCGGCGAGACCCAGGCCTTCGTGGTGGCGACGCTTGGCACCGGCGAGGACGAGCAGTTCATCGACGCGCTGGAAGGCACCTACAAGGAGCACTTCCTGCTGCACTACAATTTCCCGCCGTTCTCGGTCGGCGAGACCGGACGGATCGGGGCGCCTGGGCGGCGCGAGATCGGCCACGGCAAGCTCGCTTGGCGCGCCATCCACCCCGTGCTGCCGCTGAAACACGAGTTCCCCTACACCATCCGCGTCGTCTCGGAGATCACCGAGTTCGAACGGCTCGTCGTCGATGGCGACGGTGTGCGGCGCCTCGCTCGCGCTGATGGACGCTGGCGTGCCGCTCAAGGCGCCGACCGCCGGCATCGCCATGGGCCTCATCCTCGAGGACAAGCGCCACGCCGTGCTGTCCGACATTCTCGGCGACGAGGACCATCTCGGCGACATGGACTTCAAGGTGGCCGGCACCGAGCGAGGCATTACCTCGCTGCAGATGGACATCAAGATCGCCGGCATCACCGAGGAGATCATGCGGGTCGCACTGACCCAGGCCAAGGACGGCCGCCTGCACATCCTCGGCGAGATGGCGAAGGCGATCACCTCGGCGCGCGCCGAGCTTGGCGAGCACGCGCCGCGCATCGAGGTGTTCTCGATTCCGACCGACAAGATCCGCGAAGTGATCGGCTCCGGCGGCAAGGTGATCCGCGAGATCGTCGAGAAGACCGGCGCCAAGGTCGACATCTCCGACGACGGCACCGTCAAGGTCGCCTCGTCCTCGGGCGATTTCGATCAAGGCCGCGATCAACTGGATCAAGTCGATCGCCTCCGACCCCGAGGTCGGCCACATCTACGAGGGCACCGTCGTCAAGGTGATGGACTTCGGCGCCTTCGTGAACTTCTTCGGCTCGCGCGACGGCCTCGTCCACATCAGCCAGCTGGCATCCCGCCGCGTGCAGAAGACCGGCGACGTCGTCAAGGAAGGCGACAAGGTCAAGGTCAAGCTGCTCGGCTTCGACGAGCGCGGCAAGGTGCGGCTCTCGATGAAGGTCGTCGACCAGCAGACCGGCGAGGACGTCGAGGCGAAGCAGAAGGCGGAGGACGAGCACCACCGCGAAGCGGCAGGGGAGTAGCGCCGCGCTTCTGGTCGCGTCTGAGGTTATGTCGTGGCCGGGCTTGTCCCGGCCACGCGACTATCTGGCTGCGAACGGGATCGAAGGTCGTCCGGATTGAGGAACATCAAAGCCACGGCCGGCATTTCCATCCGACATGACGGCATCGCAGGGAGCACAGCCGAGGGCCCATGACCAAGATTTAAATTCCCCATGACGCCATCGTCTTCGTCGGCGACGGCCGCAAGGCGTTGTTCCTGCGCAACGAGGGCGACGAGAAGTTTCCCAATCTCAAGACCGAGCGCGTCTTCAACGACGTCAATCCGCCGACCCATGAGCAGGGCACCGACAAGCCGGGCCGCAGTTATTCAAGCGTCGGCCATGGCCGCAGCGCGGTCTCCCAGACCGATTGGCACGAGCTCGAGGAGCACCACTTCACCCGCATGGTGGCGGAGGCGCTGGAGAAGCTCGTGCGCGACAACCACGTCAAAGCGCTGCTGATCGCGGCGCCGCCGCGCACCCTCGCCGACCTGCGCCAGGCCTTTCACAGGGACGTCCAGGCGCGCATCATCGCCGAAGTCAACAAGGACCTCACGAAAGAGCCGATCTACGAGATCGAAAAGCACTTGGCGGGGTGAGGATCCGGTGGGCTGAGGGTCCACGGTTATCAAAAGCACACTGTCATTCCGGGGCCGACCGCAGGTAGGAACCCGGAATCCAGACTTTGTTTGCAAAAAAACTGGATTCCGGGTTCGCGCTGCGTGCGCCCCGGAATGACGAATTTGAGTGTCGCATGGCTTACCTGATGAGTACTACCCCGCTGCTGGAGCGGGTGTGCGTTCCTCGACGCGGAAATGGCCGCCCGAGGGAACGAGCGTGACGTTGCGGCGGTGGAACGCCTCGAGCGTCGTGCGATGCCCGATCGAGATCAGCGTCGCCTGCGGCAGCTTCTCGGCGAGCAGGCGATAGAGCCGCGCCTCGCTCGGCTCGTCGAGCGAGGCAGTCGCCTCGTCGAGGAAGAGAAAATCCGGTTCGAGCAGGATGGCGCGGGCGAGCGCGACGCGCTCCTGTTCGCCGAGCGACAGCGTCCGGTTCCAGTGCCCTTCCTCGTCAAGCCGCGGCACCAGCTTCTCGAGGCCGACCGCGGTTAGCGCGGCCGCCACCTTGGCGGTGCCGAACCGGTCGGGCAGCGCGGGGTAGCTTACCGCCGCGAGCAAGCTGCCGACCGGCAGATAAGGCCGCTGCGGCAGGATCGTCACCCGTGCTCCCTGGGGCACGAAGATGCGTCCCTTGCCGAACGGCCAGATGCCGGAGATCGCGCGGAACAGTGTCGACTTACCCGAGCCGGACGGCCCCTTGACGAGTACGTTCTCGCCCGCCGGCAGATGCAGGTCGGCGACGTCGACGAGCGGCGTGCCGTTGGGCAGGGTGACCTCGAGCTCCTCCATCGCGACGTCCTGCGCGGCCTGTGGACCGACACTGATGTGCGGCGGCTTCACCGCCGCCGCTCGCGCCGCATGCATCGCCTCCTCGAAGCCCGATAGCCGGTCGACCACGGCGCGCCATTCGGCGATGGTGCTGTAGGACGTGATGATGAACGACAGCGCCGTCTGCACGCTGGTGAAGGCCGATGCCGTCTGCATCATGCCGCCGAGCGCCATGCGGCCGGCGAAATAGAGCGGGCTCACGACCAGGAACGGAAACACGTTGGAGACCTGGGTGTAGCTCGAGGTGAAGAAGGTGAGGCGCTTGCGGCGTGTCATGATCGCCCGCCAATTGGCGACGACCTTGGCGAACCGCACCAGCAGCCGGTCGTCCTCGGCGCGCTCGCCGCCGAGCAGCGCGATCTGCTCGGAGTTCTCGCGCACCCGCACCAGATTGAAGCGGAAATCTGCCTCGTAGCGCTGCTGAAGGAAATTGAGCTCGATCAGAGGCCGGCCGATGAGGTGTGCCAGCACGGTGCCGAACACCGCATAGAGCAGTGCGCACCAGACGAGATAGCCGGGAATCTTCCATTCCATGCCGAACAGGAGGAGCGGCGCGTCCCCCGACAGGCGCCACAGGATGACGACGAACGAGCCGAGCGTCACGATCGAGGACAGCATCCCGATGCCGATCGTCAGTGTGTTGTCGACGAACATCCTGAGGTCGTCGGTGATGCGCTGGTCCGGATTGTCGGCGACGTCGCCGAGCATCTGCATGCGGTAGTGATTGCTGCCCTTGAGCCAGTCGCCGAGGAACTGCACCGTCATCCATTTCCGCCAGCGGATCTGCAGCCACAGGTTCAGATAAAGCTGGTAGACCGCGCAGACGATATAGGCCGCGGCGAGCATGCAGAAAAACAAGAGCTCGTGGACGAAGGCGTCCCAGTTATGATCCTGCAGGGCGTTGTAGAAGCGGTTGTTCCATTCGTTGAGCAGCACGTTGATGGCGACGAGGCCGAGCTCGGCCGCGATCACGGCGATCAGCAGCAGGCGACCGGGCCAGCGGTCCTCCGACTGAAAATAGGGAATAGTGAGCCGCCAGATGGCGGCGAGCGTCGAGAGGAAGCTACGATGCGTCGGCATTCTCTTGTTCCTGTTTCGGCCCGCTTGGTTACATTTGCAAAGCTTATCGGACATCGGACGTGGTGCAGAGCCTCCAGTCCGGCCGCCGGTGTTGTTCCCCTCGAATTTCCGTCGAATTGCGGCCTTCCTAAGGGCGCCCCCGACGCCGTTTCCGCGTGCACCGAACATGTTCTAAGGTCGCCGCCGCCGCGCGACGGGTGTCGCACGAGAACGATCGGGCCTTTGCGGCAGCCCGCGGGAGAACGCGATGGGGACGGGTGTCGGTATCCGTGAGGTCGGCTATTTCGATTGCGCCGGCGGCGGGCAGGTCGTGGTCGAGAACAACATCGCCTATGTCGCGCACATGCGCAGCCCCCACGGCACCTCGGTGATCGACGTCCGCGATCCGAAGAACCCGAAAGAGCTTGCGGCGATCGCCATGCCGCAGGGCACGCATTCCCACAAGGTGCGGGTCGGCAACGGGCTGATGATCGTCAACCACGAGACCAATTTCGCCGACACCCGCCCGATCCCGCCGGAATTCCGCCCCGGGCTCGGCATCTACGACATCAGCAAGCCGTCCTCGCCGAGCCTGATCTCGCGCTGGATCACCTCGGGAACGGGCGTGCACCGCTTCGACTTCGACGGCCGCTACGCCTACATGTCGCCGACGCTCGACGGTTATGTCGGCAATGTCGCCATGATCCTGGACCTCAAGGATCCGGTGCGGCCGACCGAGGTCGGACGGTGGTGGATGCCGGGACAATGGATCGGCGGCGGCGAGAAGCCGACCTGGGACAAGACCGCCCATCGCTGCCACCATCCGCTCCGCCTCGGCAACCGGCTCTACACGAGCTACTGGCTCGGCGGCTTCGTCATTCTCGACATCGACGACATGTCGAAGCCGCAGCTCGTCTCGGGGCTCGACTGGTCGCCGCCGTTCGCTTGCCCGACCCACACCGCGCTGCCGATCCCGTTCGACATCCGCGGACGGCGCTATCTGGTTGTCGCCGACGAGGACGTGTTCCGCCCGGCGGAAGCGACGCCGGCCTTCATGTGGATGGTGGACATCACCGACGAAACCCGCCCCGTGCCGGTGTCGAGCTTCCAGGTCGAGGGCATCGAGGGCAAGAATTCGCCGACGATGACGGCCTGTCATCAGCCCTGCGAGAAGGTCACCGGCACCGAGATTCCGTTCGCCTGGTTCTCCCACGGCCTGCGCATCATCGACATCGCCAATCCGCATACGCCACGCGAGGTCGCGCATTTCATGCCGGACGTCGCGGAGGGCTCGGACCGCGTGCAGAGTAACGACGTCACCGTCGACGAACGCGGGCTCATCTACCTGATCGACCGCCTGCGCGGCCTCACCATCCTAGAGCGGATGTAGCGGGCGAGGCGCGCCGCGCGCCCGTCGCTGTTTGAATGCGCGGCGATCAGCCAACCGACTGCGGTCATCGCCGGGCTTGGCCCGGCGACCCCGATCAATGGGGCACGACCGTGCCATGCTAATCGGGGTGGCCGGGACAAGCCCGGCCATGACCGTCGAGGGAAATGCGGCAGTCCCTAATTCCGCGCCTCATCCATGGCGGCACGGCACCGCGGGGAGAGCTGCGAGGCGTTCCGCGCGAGGCAGGAGATGATGCGGCCGCCACCTGGTGGAGTGCCGCCGCAGAGGTCGCGCGCCTCCTCGATACAGAGCCGCAGGATCGCGAACTCTTCGCGCGGACGCAGCGGTCGAATCGTGAAGCTCTCGGCAGGTGGTGAAGGCGGCTGGGCTGCTGGCGGCGGCGCGGTCGCGGCCGGCGCTCTCGGCGTGATTGCGGCCAGTGCAGTGCGGCAGCGCGACGAGACTTCGGCCTTGCTGCGTTCGAGACATTGCAGCGCCTCGGGCCCGCCGGGCTGAACGCCCGAGCAGTGCGAGATGAAATCGGAGCGGCAGGCAGCGCGGATGGCGCCGATCTGCTGCTGGGTCGGCCGTCTCGCGGGCGCAGCGGTTGGCGGAGGCGACGCCGCTGGCGTGGATGGAGTTGCGACCGCCGCAGGCGGTGGGGATTCGGCGGGCACCGCAACCGCTGCAGGCGATGCCGCCGCCGCTGGCGGTGTGGCAGGCGGCGTCGCTTCAGGAGGCGCGGCGGCAAGGCCGGTCACCACCGCATGGCAGGCTGGCGAAAGGTCCGCGGCATTGGCCCTGAGGCAGAGCACCAACTCGGGATTGTTGGGAGCGATGAACGAGCAATGGGCGGCGACGTCGCTCAGCGTGCACACCTTGCTCACCGCTGCGAGCTCCTGCTGCGGCGACTGCTCTGCAGCCGGAGCGGTGGTTGCCGGCGACTCCGCTGTCACCGCAGTCTCCGGCTGCGCATTCGCCTTCTCCGCCTCGGCCTTCTGCGGAACAGGCTTCGCCGTATCGGGTTTCGGCGCATCGGATTTGGCCGTCACCGCGCTAATCGCCGCGCCGCAGGCCGCCGACAGTTGCGGGGCATGGCCCGCGAGGCATTCCAACGCTTCGCGGCCGCCGGGCTGGACACCCATGCAATGCGAGATGAAATCGCTTCGGCAGGCGCTGCGGATCGCCTGGACCTCGGCGGGAGACGGCTGCGCGGTGAGCGGATGTCCCGGCACGAAGGCGCCAAGCAGGGCGAGCAGTGCGACGCGAAAACCGATGCGAACCGACATCAATGTCCCCATGCTTTGCCGCCGAAATCGGCAGCGCCGGCAGCGTGTCGACCAATAGCTCCTCGCGCCGCGCGAGTCACACCGCCTTCGGCAGGTCGAGACTCGCCTTAAAGTAAGCCGGCGTGCGGCTCCAGGCCTCCCTGGAATTCCCGCTCGCCGGCCGGTAGAAGACCGATGCGGCGGGTCACGTCATGGCGTTGCCGCTTTTTGCTTTTGTATGACGCGCGGTCGGGGGCCGCGACGAGAGAATGAGAGAGCCTGGAATGAAAGTGACCACGTTGCGCAGCCGCTTCGTTGGGCCTGTCCTTACCGCATCGCTTCTTGCGGTGCTTGTCGCGCCGACGCTTGTGCCGCCGGCGAAGGCGCAGGCCGAGGCGTTCCCGTTCGGGCGCGAGCTTCTGCTCGACGCCGCGCCGCTGCGCGGCTCGAAGAAGGTGCCGATCCTCGACATCGGTGACGGCGGCTCCGCCGAGATCGAATTGTGGTGCAATGCGGTCAAGGCGCAACTCATCGTCGCCGGCGACACCGTCACCATCATCACCGGCGAGGCCTCGACCCGCCAATGCGCGCCGGACCGCGCCCGCGCCGACGAAGACCTCCTCGCAGCGCTCAACGAGATCACCAACTGGCGGATGGAGCGCTCCTCCCTGGTGCTGACCGGCGGCAGCCGCTCCTTGCGATTCCGCACGCAGACGAATTGAGCTCGTCATTCCGGGTTCACGCTGATGCGCGCCCCGCAATAACGCGGGAGTAGACACGCACAAAAAAGAGCCGCCTCGCGGCGGCTCTTCGTCTTTCGCTTCCGTGGGGCGCGGACGTCAGAAGTCCATGCCGCCCATGCCGCCCATCCCGCCGCCGCCGGGCATCGCCGGCATCGCGGGCTTCTCCTTCGGCACCTCGGCGACCATCGCCTCGGTCGTCACCAGGAGGCCGGCGATCGACGCCGCGTCCTGCAAGGCTGCACGCACCACCTTTGCCGGATCGATGATGCCCTTCTCGACCATGTCGACGTAATTCTCGGTCTGGGCGTCGAAGCCGTAGGTCTCGGACTTGTTGTCCATGATGTGGCCAACCACGATCGAGCCCTCGACCCCCGAATTCTCGGCGATCTGGCGGATCGGCGACTCCAGTGCCTTGAGCACGATGTTGATGCCGGCCTGGACGTCGTGGTTGTCGTGGCTGATCTTGCCGACCGCCTTCTTGGCGCGCAGCAGCGCGACGCCGCCGCCCGGGACGATGCCTTCCTCGACCGCGGCGCGGGTGGCGTTGAGCGCGTCCTCGACGCGATCCTTCTTCTCTTTCACCTCGACCTCGGTCGCGCCGCCGACGCGGATCACCGCGACGCCGCCGGCGAGCTTGGCGAGCCGTTCCTGGAGCTTCTCGCGGTCGTAGTCGGAGGTAGTCTCCTCGATCTGCGCCTTGATCTGGCCGACGCGGGCCTCGATGTCCTTCTTCTTGCCGACGCCGTCGACGATCGTCGTCTTTTCCTTGTCGATCACCACCTTCTTGGCGCGGCCGAGCATGGCGACGGTAACGGCTTCGAGCTTGATCCCGAGTTCCTCGGAGATCAGCTGGCCGCCGGTGAGGATCGCGATGTCCTCGAGCATCGCCTTGCGGCGGTCGCCGAAGCCGGGTGCCTTCACCGCCGCGACCTTGAGGCCGCCGCGCAGCTTGTTGACGACGAGAGTGGCGAGCGCCTCGCCCTCGACGTCCTCCGCGATGATCAGCAGCGGCTTGCCGGACTGCACCACCGCTTCGAGCACCGGCAGCATCGCCTGCAGGCCGGACAGCTTCTTCTCGTGCAGGAGGATGTAGGCGTCCTCGAGCTCGACCACCATCTTCTCGGCATTGGTGATGAAGTAGGGAGAGAGATAGCCGCGGTCGAACTGCATGCCCTCGACGATCTCGACCTCGGTCTCGAGCGACTTCGCCTCCTCGACCGTGATCACGCCCTCGTTGCCGACCTTCTGCATCGCCTGCGCGATCATCTTGCCGATGGCCGAGTCACCGTTCGCCGAGATGGTGCCGACCTGGGCGACCTCGGCCGACGAGCCGACCTTCTTTGCCCGCTTCTCGATGTCCTTGATCACTGCGCTCACCGCGATGTCGATGCCGCGCTTGAGATCCATCGGGTTCATGCCGGCGGCGACCGACTTCGCCCCTTCCTTGACAATCGCGTGGGCGAGCACCGTCGCGGTGGTGGTGCCGTCGCCCGCCATGTCGTTCGTCTTCTGGGCGACTTCGCGCACCATCTGCGCGCCCATGTTCTCGAACTTGTCCTCGAGCTCGATCTCCTTGGCGACGGTGACGCCGTCCTTGGTGATCCGCGGCGCCCCGAACGACTTGTCGAGCACGACGTTGCGGCCCTTGGGGCCGAGCGTCACCCGCACCGCGCTGGCGAGCACGTCGATGCCGCGCAGCATCCTGTCGCGGGCGTCGGTGGAAAATCTCACTTCCTTCGCAGCCATCTGCTTACTCCTGATTGTTCTGGATTTCTGCCGCTCGTCGACACGTTCGAGAACATGCTCGCGGCCGTCGAATTACCGAGCCGTCAGGCGAGTACGCCCATCACGTCGGATTCCTTCATGATGAGGAGCTCGTCGCCCTCGAGCACCACCTCGGTGCCGGACCACTTGCCGAACAGAACCTTGTCGCCGACCTTGACGTCGATCGGGATCAGCTTGCCCGCCTCATCGCGCCCGCCGGGGCCGACAGCGACGACCTCGCCCTGCTGCGGCTTCTCGCGGGCGGTGTCGGGGATGATGATCCCGCCCTTGGTCTTGGCTTCGGGATTGATGCGTTTCACGACCACACGGTCATGGAGCGGGCGGAACTTGGATTTTGCCATGCGAGGATCCATTTGGAAGGCCGCGTCGAGCGGCGATTGTGCAATGCAGCAGGGGTGTTAGCACTCGATCGCAAAGAGTGCCAATGGCCGCGGAAATATGGCCTGTGCGCGTGCCTGTCAAGAACTCGGGCATCGTTTGGGGCAAGAAAGTCGCCGCTGATGCCCTATAATCCGGGTCGTTTGTTCTTTCGCGTGAAAGGAAGCCCGCATGGAAACGATCATTTCCGATCTCTTGGCCCGTTTCGAGAAGGGATCGCTCAATCGCCGGGACCTCGTTCGCGGCCTCGCCCTGCTGGCCGCGAGCGGTACGGCTGCGACTGCCCAGGAAGAGGCCGACTTCAAGGCGGCGAACATCGACCATGTCAGCATCCAGGTTGCGAACCTGCAGCGCTCCGTCGATTTCTACCAGAAGATGTTCGGCTTCACGGTGGTGAGCGAGGACAAGCCGCAGGGAATCGTCCGGGTCGGCAACGGCCGCGTGTTGGTGTCCTTCAACAATCAAGGTTCTGCCGGAAAGATCGATCACTTCTCGATCGGAATACCGCACTACAACAAGGAAGCGGTGACACGCTATCTTCAGCAGCGCGGCGCGACGGTGCTGCAGGGCGATTTGGCCGGCCAGCACATCAAGGACCCCGATGGGGTCAACGTGCAGATCTCGGCGGCGAGGTGACCGCGGTCGGGCGCGGCAAAACCTCAATCGAGCTCGCCGAGCCGGATCGACAAGCCTGGAAGCGTCGCGACGCGAGATCTGCCGGCTTGGTCAGCCCGGCGATTTTTGCTCGGCGGCATCCGGATAAACTTCTCGCGCCGGTTTCACCAACGCCGGCGACGGGAGCGCGACATTCGTTGCGAGCCCGAGCCACATGAGCAGCCGGATGATCAGGAAGGTCGTATCGAGCTCCCACCAACGATGCCCGTGCCGCGCCGAGCGCGGGTCGGCATGATGGTTGTTGTGCCAGCTTTCGCCGTGGGTGAGGAGCGCCAGATACCCGTTGTTGCGGCTCAGGTCGCGGGTCGGATAGTTGCGATAGCCCCACAGATGGGTCGCCGAATTGATCGACCACGTGATGTGCCACACTGCGACGGTGCGGAGCGCCGCGCCCCACACGACGAGGCTCAGACCGAACTGCAGCGCTTGCGCTAACGAGCCGCGCGAAACAAGGACGAAGGCGAAGCCGCCGATGAAATAGACGGCCCACGTCGCCAGCGCGACCTTGATCCAGCGATGGCACCATTCGAACCACGCACAAAACGGATCATCGATGATGTCGCGGGCATGGCGCGCGATCAGCGCCTTGCGATCCATGCTTTCCATCCGCACCAGCAGCCATCCCATGTGAGCCCAGAAGAAGCTCACCAGCGGGCTGTGCGGATCGTCCTCGTCGTCGGTGTGGTGGTGGTGCTTGCGGTGCACTGCGACCCAATGCGGCGGCGAGTCCTGCACATTGCAGACGCCGAGAACGACGAGGCACCGCACGAGCCAGCGCGGGCAGTCGAAGCTGCGGTGGCTGAGCAGGCGATGGTAGCAGAGATTGATGCCGAGAGCGCCGAACACATAAATGCCGGCGATCAGCAGCACGACCCCCGTCCAGCTGAAGAAATACGGAAACACCGCGAGCGCGGCCACGAGGTGGATGCCGACGAAGGCGTAGACATTGTCGCGCTTCCAGCGCGTCCGCCGCGGGTCGAGCGCGAACAGGCTCATGTTGCGGCCTGCCGGCTCGGCCGCCTGCGTCACGGGCCGCCGACGAGTTTCGACGCCGCGTCGTAATAGTGCAAGTCGACGTAGCGCTCCGGCGCCACCGCCTCCGTCCCCGGCTTGCGCTCGATCTCGGCGCGCAGCGCCAGCATGTTGCGGAAACCTTCGACGTCGAATTTGGCGTCCGGGGTGAAGCCCGAGACCGGATCGATCAGGAGGTCATAGGTCTGCTCGGCGATTCCACGGTCGAGCTTGAGCTTGTCGATCATGAGATCGACCGCCTCCGCCCGGTGCGCGGGATCGCGGATCCAACGCACCGACTGGATGTAGGCCGCGAGGTACTTCTCGAGCTCGGCGCCGTGCTCGCGCGCCCATGGCCTCATCACGAAGGCACCCGACGCCTGATAGGGACCGAGGAGCTCGACCATGCCCCCGAGGCTCTTCAATCCTTTGGCCTTCGCCTCGACCGTGAATGGCAGGTTGAGGATGCTCGCCGCATTCGAGGGGTCCGAGATCATCGCCTTGTAGCGATAGACGACCGCACCGATCGGCTTCACCGTATAGTCGCGCCCGTCGACGAGCCCGCTGCGCAGGAGGAGCTTCTTCGCCTGCAGCGCATAGGCGGTGTCGGGTGCATCGACGATGAGGGTCTTGCCCTTGAGGTCGGCGAAGGAGCCGATCCCGGGCTGGACCATGAACTCGTTCATCCCGCTGTCGCCGCCGGACACGATGACGACGTCGCGCTTCGCCACCTCGATCATGGCGACCGCGTTGTCGAGGGCGGCCTGCGCGATCTGGAAGCGGCCGGCGGCAAGCCCGTCACGCTGGGCCTGCGAGCTCTCGGTGTGCTCGACCTCGACGGTCAGCCCGTACTTCGCGAAGAAGCCCTTGGCGACGCCGACGAAGTCCGGCAGCGACTTGGCGTTGGGGAAGGTGTTGACCTTGAGCGTCTGCGCACCCGCCGGCGATGCGATCGCCGCCGACAACAGCATGACGGCCGCGATCCTCGCGGTGACGGACCAATCGACGGGGAGCATTTGACACCTCTGCGTTTCCTGCCTTGAGTGCGGCCAACCTACCATCTTTCGGAGACCGACCGGAATGCGCGCCATCAGCCTCGACGAGGCCATGACCATCATCAATGCCTGCTTCGCCGCGGCGAAGCAGCGCAAGCTGCGGCCGCTCACCGCGGTTGTGCTCGACGCCGGCGGCCGGCTCAAGGCGGCGCTCAAGCAGGACGGCTGCGCGATGCTGCGCTTCGAGGTCGCCTACGGCAAAGCCTATGCCGCGCTCTCCATGGGCCGGCCGTCGCGCATGGTGCTGCAGAAGCAGCGCGAGAAGCCGGTGTTCATGGAGAATCTGATCGCCTTGGCCGACGGCCCGATGTTCCTCGAAGCCGGCGGGCAACTCATTCGCGACGTCACCGGCGAGGTGATCGGGGCGATCGGCGTCACCGGGGATTCCGGCGAGATGGACGATGTCTGCGCCATCGCCGGCATTCACGCCGCCGGGCACAAGGCCTGCGGCGATTTTACCGATCCGGAGACGATGGCGCGCATCAACGTCAAGGAAGGGGCGGCGCCATGAAGTCGCCATGGCCGCGTGTGACGGTATGATGATATAGTGCACCGCAGCACAATCGGCGCTCCGACCTTGCGCTTGCCGCAAAGGCCACGCACAGTGACCGGGAGATTAGAGGGATTCAGCAGAATCTTAACGTTACCGCTTACGATAGCCCGCCACGTCCGGCGGCGAACCGGTGTCGAATTCGCCTGGATTTGTTGCGTGGTTGGGAGGAGACACCCATGCTTCGCATGCGCCATCTCGTCACTGCGTCCCTCGTCGGGACCGCTGCGGTGATGCTCGCGTCCTGTTCCTCGACCAACAACACGTTCTCGAGCCTGAACCCGTTCGCCTCGTCGACTCCCGACGCCCCGCCGGCGACGCCGCTGCCGCCGCCGAGCCTGCGCGCCGACGAGATCACCGGCCGCTGGGGCTATTCCGCCTATCATCGTGACGCCGACCGCGGTCGCACCGAGGCCGCCGCGCGGGCCGGATGCAATCAGCCCTACGACATCGAGCGCTCGGCTTCGGGTGGCGTGCTGATGCTGGGTCACGACAATCCCGCCAAGGTCGATATGACGATCAAGGCGAGCTACGAGAACAAGACCTATATCGGCCCGGGACCGACCCCCAAAGGCAATGACGACCGCGAAGTGCTGTCCTTCGACGGCAAGGTGCTGGTGCTGAAATGGGTCGACCCCGAGGTCGCCGGGCGCTACGGCATCATGGTGCTGGTGCGCTGCGGCTCCGAGCCGTCGGCCCCGCCCGCACGCACAGCGCGCGCCCGACGGCCCGCCGCGGCGCCGGCCGCGACCGATCCCCCGCCCCCGCCGCAGTGACGGCCTGACCGGCGCATCGGGTGTAATTGCTGAGGACGGCGGCGTGACGGTCACCATCTGGCACAACCCGAAATGCGCGACCTCGCGCAAGGTGCTGGACGCGATCCGCGCCGCCGGCATCTCGCCCGAGGTCGTTGATTACGTGAAGACGCCGCCGAGTGCCGCCGCAATCCGCGGCGTCCTCAAGGCGATGGGATTGAAGCCGCGCGCGCTTCTGCGCCGCAAGGGCACGCCCTATGAGGAGTTCGGGCTCGACGACCCCAAGCTCTCCGATGCCGCCCTCATAGCGGCGATGCACGAGCATCCGATCTTGATCGAGCGGCCGGTCGTGCAGACGGAAAAGGGCACGCGTTTGTGCCGCCCGCCGGAGCGTTTGAACGAAATTCTCTGAAAAGAGAGTGTGGGTGCGGCGCCACAGTCGCGAACAGATTGCCCGTAAAGCGCCGGGACGCATGGACCCGTCGATGCCTCCGCCTTAAACTCACGGCGGGGTGAATGTCTTGCGCACCGACTTTGTTCAGCGCTTCTCGACGCGGCGTGCCGTTGCATTTGCGGCGGCGCTGGCCGTTGCCCTTTCTACGCTGGTCGCGAGCTTCGTCGCCGCACGCGCGGCGGCCGACGCAGTCACCGATCCGTTCAACGTCATTTGCCACGCGGGCAACCCGGCAACCGTGCCGCAGTCCGGCGACCAGGATGCCGCCAAACACTGCATCGATTGCTGCTCGCTCGGATGCATGGTCGCGATGGCGCCCCCGCCGTCGCGGATCGCGTTGCCGGTCGTGCATCCGGCGGGCCGTGCACTGTCGTGGGCCACGACGGCAGACTTACCAGAGCCGCCTCCCTCCATATCTTATCGATCGCGAGCGCCTCCGCAGAGCGCGTGAACTCGTCCGGCACCGCCGGAAATTGACCACGCACGCCTGCATTTGGAGTCCGCGTCATGTCGAATCGCCCTTTAGTGGGCGCTGTCGCCTTTGCGAGTGGTGTCTGGCTCTGCGCGTCGTTGCACGCGCAGCCTGCCGATGCCCCGGCGACACCGCCAGATTCTGCACCAGCCGCACCTGGGTCCGCTCCAGCTTCGCCGGAGGCGGCACCGGCTTTGCCGGAAATCAATGTCACCGCGAAGCGGGCGACACCACCGCCGCCTTCGTCAAAGCCGGTGCCGCCCACGCCGCCCACGCCATGTCGCGCGTACCGCGATCGTCGTGCACCCGCGATCGGCGTCATCCCCGCGATCGGCCGCGACGCCGGGCTCCACCGCGCCGTCCCCGGCTCCGGCTCAAGGCAGCGCAGGCGGCCTCGGCAACGGCGTGCCGCCGGTCGTCGCGAGATTTCAGTTGCCGCAGGAGTCCTTCAGCATAACGGCCCGGGAGATCGAGCAGACGATCAACCTCAAGGACCCCGAAGACGCCGTCAAATACATGCCGAGCCTGTTCGTGCGCAAACGCAACGACGGCGACAACCAGGCGGTGCTGGCCACCAGGACCTGGGGCCTCAACTCCAGCGCGCGGTCGCTGATCTACCTCGACGATCTCCTGATCTCCGCGCTCATCGGCAACAACAACTCCGGCGCCGCGCCGAAGTGGAACCTGATCCCGCCGGAGGCGATAGCGCGTGTCGATTTCCTCGACGGTCCGTATGCCGCCGCCTATCCCGGCAATTCGATCGGCGGCGTCCTTCTGATCACCACCAAGATGCCCGACAAGTTCGAGGTCACCCTGAAGCAGACGGAGTCCGTGCAGCCGTGGCAGCAATACGGCACGCACGACACTTACACGAGCAGCCAGACCAGCATGTCGGTCGGCGATCGACACGGTGATTTCGCGTGGCTGTTCAGCGGCTACTACCTCGACGCCTTCGCCCAGCCGCTGACCTATACGACGGTGTCGGCGCCGCCCGCAGGGACGAGGGGCACGTACCTCGCGCTCAACAAGCAAGGGGTCGTGGCCGATGTCGTGGGAACGGGTGCGTTGATCCACAACGAGCAGGCCGCCGCCAATCTCAAGCTCACCTACGACGTCCTCCCGGCAGTGACCGCGGCCTATAGCTGGGGCATCTGGAACAACATCCAGACCTCCAATCCTCAAACCTACCTCACGTCGACCGCGACGGGAGCGCCGACGCTCGGCGGCGTCTCGAGCTTCGCGAGCAACGAGTACAACTGGAACCAGACGCACATGAGCAATGCCCTGTCGTTCAAGAGCGACAGCAAGGGCGTCTACGACTTCGACATATCGGCATCGAGCTACAACTACCTCCAGGACATCATGCTCAACCCGTACACCGTCACTCCGACGGGCGTCGGATATTCCCAGAACGGAAAGGTCACCCGCAACGACGGGACCAACTGGCAGAACGCGGACGCCAAGGGAATTTGGCGGCCGGGAGGGATCGGGGGCGCTCATGAGTTCAGCTTCGGAATCCATGGCGACCGCTACAATCTCGACAATCCGGTCTATGCCTCCTCGGTGTGGAACGCGCCGGCATACACCGGCCAGATCTATTCGGACGGCATCGGCGAGACCCGTACCGGCGCGCTGTGGCTCCAGGATGCCTGGCGGATATTCACGAACCTCAAGCTGACGCTCGGAGGGCGCCTCGAAACCTGGCACGCGCTCGACGGCTACAATCTCGGCACCAGCGCGACCTCCGCAGGCGTGATCACCTCGACGACGGCCGTCAACCAGCCCGAGCTCAACTCGTCCAATTTCTCGCCGAAGGCGTCGCTCTCCTACGACCTCGACAAGGACTGGAACGTCACGGTGAATTTCGGCGAGGCCTGGCGCTACCCGACGGTGACCGAACTCTACCAGAACGTCACGGTCAACGGCGTCGCGACCTTCGCCAATCCGCTGCTCAAGCCCGAGCAGGACTTCAGCGGCGAGGTCAATATCGAGCGCAAGTGGTTCGATGGCCGCGCCCGGCTCACCCTGTTCGACGAGCGCGTCAATCAGGCGCTGATTTCGCAGACGAACCTCGTCACCAACCCGAACACCGGCGTCCAGACCCCGACCACCACCATCAGCAACGTCCAGGCGATCGGCATGAAGGGCGTCGAGCTTGCGGCCGAGAAAAACAACATGTTCATCGACAAGCTGCAGCTCTTCGGCAGCATGACTTGGGTGGATTCCCGCATCATCGCCGACCCGACCTGGGCCGGCCTCAATCCGTTGACCAACAGGCCGGACAACGTGGTCGGCAACCGCGTGCCTTACGTCCCGGACTGGCGAATGAAGTTCGGCTTCACCTACCGCCCGGTCGAGAACTGGTCGTGGACCGTCGCAGGCCGCTACAGCGGCAAGCAATTCTCGACCCTCGACAACACCGACGTGGTGGGCCACGTCTACGGCGCGTTCGACCGCTACACCGTCATCGACACCAAGATTCACTACGAGGCGACCGAGAACTTCATGTTCGACTTCGGCATCGATAACGTCTTCAACCAGTACTATTTCCTGTTCCACCCGTTTCCGGGCAGAACCTACGTGATGGCCGCGAAATATCGATTCTGACCACGCTCGGCACGAGGACGGAGCCTGAACACGCGTCGCCCCATCGAGAACGCTCACAAGGAGAGTCGGCGAATGTTCACCCGATTGCGTTTGGTCGCCGTCCTCGGAGGTAGCAGTCTGCTCGCGACCACGGCGTTCGCACACGTGACGCTCGCCACCAAGGAGGTGCCGGTCGGCGCCGACTACAAAGCGATATTTCGCGTGCCGCACGGTTGCAACGGTTCGGCCACCGTCAAGCTGAGTGTCGAGGTGCCTGCCGGCGTGATCGGGGTGAAGCCGCAGCCCAAGCCGGGATGGCGGATCGAAATCGTCAAAGGGCCTGATGATCACCCTGACCAGCGCGCCGCGGTTTCCGAAGTCGTCAAGGCCGTCACCTGGTCAGGCGGCAACCTGCCGGATGACTATTATGACGAGTTCGTGCTCAGCAGCCGCATCGACAAAGCCCTCGAGCCCGGCGCGACGCTCTACTTCCCCGTTACTCAGATCTGCGAGCAGGGAATCGAACGCTGGAACGAGATCCCGGCTGCGGGCAAGACCGCCCGGGATTATCGGTTTCCTGCGCCTGCGGTGAAGCTGCTGCCGGCGGTTGCCAAGCCCGATTGATGCCCTTCCCCTGCTGCCGCGACCCATGCGCGCTCGCGTATGGGCGCCGGTCGTGATGGCGAAGCCTCGAAAGGCGCGTCAAGAATAGCCTCGTCTGCGCGGTGCGTTCGCAATAGGCTTGGTCGCTCGCGCAACCGCTCGCAGAGACAGCATGCGGGCACGGAGGACATGATGAGACGAAATCTTTCCGCAGCCCTCGCACTCGGCGTCACGCTGCTCGCCGGTCCGGCCGGCGCGCAGACCGATGCACGCAAGGCGCTCGCCTTCGCCGCGATCGATCGCAATGCCGACCAGATCGCGAACATCGGCGACACCGTCTACTATTTCGGCGAGCTCGGCATGCAGGAAATCGAGAGCGCGAAGTTCGTCAAAGGCGTGCTCGAGTCGATCGGCTTCACCGTCGAGACCGGCACCGCCGGGATGAATACCAACATCTGGGCGCATTGGGGCACCGGCAAGCCGCAGATCGTCATCGTCTCGGAGATCGATGCGCTGCCCGGCGGCTCGCAGGCGCCGCTCTCCATCGACCACAAGCCGCTGGTCGACGGGGCGCCTGGCCACATGGAAGGCCACAACACCCATGCCGGCGTCGCCATCGGCGCCGCCTATGCGGTCAAGCAGGCGATGCAGCGCTTCAACATTCCCGGCAGCGTCGCGATCTCGTTCGGTCCGGCCGAGGAGCAGATCGTGAGCCGGCCGTTCCTGGTGCGCGCGGGCCTCTACGGAAACGCCGATATCGCGCTTCTCCTGCACATCCAAGACAGTTTTGCGGCGGGCTACGGGCTCATGAACTACGCCGCGATCAGCGCGAAGTTCGACTTTCACGGCAAGACCGCCCACGGCGCTATCGATCCGTGGAACGGCAAGGACGCGGTCGATGCGGTCGAGCTGATGGACCTCGGTTTCGACAAGCTGCGCGAGCACCTGCGTCCGACCTATCGCGCCCACCGCGCCATCACCGCGGGCGGCATCCAGCCGAACATCATCGCCGATTACGGACAGATCTGGTGGTTCGTGCGCGACGCCAACATGGCTGCGGCGAAGGAGACCTTCGACAAGCTCGTGAAGATCGCCGAGGGCGCGGCGCTGATGACCGGCACCACCATGGACTACAAGATCGACGCGGCGGCGTGGCCGCAGCTCGGCCTCAAGCCGGTCGCCGAAGTGGTGCAGGCAAACATCGAGGCTGTCGGCATGCCGCAGTGGAGCGAGGAGGAGCAGGCCTTTGCCCGCAAATTCCAGACCGCGATGGGCGCGCGGGCGATCGGCTTGCGCACCGCGCCGACCCCGCTCGGCCAGCGCCCGCAGTCGGCGTCGTCGAACGACAATGGCGACGTCACCTGGGTGGTCCCGAGCGCGGCGCTGAACTTTCCCGGCAGCGTGCCGGGGATCGGCTATCACAACTGGCAGGCTGCGGTGACGCCGACCAGCACCATCGCGCACAAGGGCATGGTCGCCGGCGCCAAGGTGCTCGCCGGAACGATCATCGACCTCTGTCGCGGCCGGAGCTCGTCGCGGCGGCGCGCGCCGAGTTCGACAAGCAGACATCGGAGATGAAGTATTTCGCGGTGCTGCCGGCCGACGCCAAACCGCCGCTCGATCTCAACAAGGAGACGATGGACCGCTATCGGCCGGCGATGCGGCAGTTCTATCTCGACAAGCCGGTGCGCTTCGAATGACGCGCGCACTCGGATGACACGAGCACTCGAATGACGCGCGCATTCCAATGACACCGGTGTCAGGAATCATCATCGACTAACATCCATGTCAGGAATTGCTTGCGGTGCGCCGCATCATAATCCCGCTCTCACCGGGATGTGACGCGGTGCCGCCGCTCCGGCGGTTTTGATCATCGATTGCTTGGAGTAGGATCGCGTGGTGGAGGGGTGACGGGAGGTCACCATGCAACGTTCCCCCGCCACTGCCGCGGGAATTTTCGCGGGTACCTTTGCAGCAGTGATTTTCGCGAACCAGCCGGCATCGGCTCAATCGGCTTACTCTTATCCGTGGTGCGCCAGATACCCTGCGAGGCTCGGCGCCACCAGCTGCTACTTCACGAGCTGGCAGCAGTGTCAGACGACCTCTCCGGCATCGGCGGCTACTGCTTCCAGAGTCCGTATTACCACGGCAGCGCCCTCGCCAAACGCGGTAACGCAGCTAGGTGACGCGCGGTCTCCATGACCGACGCGGAGGTCCACGCTCATCAGGAGTGACGAGGAACGAGCATTCGAGTTGTACCGAGATTTGAGATCGTAGCCGGGAGAACCACACCATGAGACCGACGTTAGCAGCACTCGCGCTTGCCGCCGCCTTTATGGGAGCGCCGCAGGCAGCATCTGCCCAATCGCCCTATTCCTATCCCTGGTGCGCCAAGCTCTACACGAGGGGCACTCCGACGAGCTGCTATTACGCATCGTGGCACGTGTGCATGGAGACGGTATCGGGGATCGGCGGCTACTGTTTTCAGAATCCGGCCTACCGCGGCGGCGGCGTCGTCGCGCCGCGGCGTTACCGCTACCGTCGATACTGAGGGCAGCGCACTCATGACGCTGAGTAAGCTTGCAGTTCCCGATGCTGGCGGTCGTCGCGATGCTCGCGGCGACACCGACGCCCGGTCACGCGCAGTCGGCGTATTCCTACCCGTGGTGCGCCGTCTATCCGCGCGCCGTCGGCGGTTACGCCTGCTATTACAAAACCTACGAAACGTGCATGAAAACGATGATGATCGGGATCGGCGGCAGCTGTATGCAAAGCCCGTTCTACCGCGGACCTGACGCCGGCACCGCGCCGGCTCGTCGCAGGCGGTAGCCGCGGCCGGTATCGGACGACTCTGCAAGGGCGAGGTGTCCCCGCTACTGGAGGCCGCAGGTCGGCGGCAAAGGATGGCGCAGACGCGATCCGGACCTATGAAGAGCTGCTGGCCGACCTTGCGGAAATTGCAGGTCACACGGCGTTCCATCCCAATCGGGTTGACTCCATTGAAGAACTGCCGGCCCGAGGGTGCCGGAAGCGTCGGCAGGAACCCGCAAACCGCGGAACTGTCGGGGCGAATTCCTTATTTTCTCACCGATCTTTACTGTTTTTTCGCCTTGTTCCTGCCCTATCTGATTTCCAAGAGTGACGGGGTCATCCCGGGGGGATGTGGGAAATGGATTCACGCGTAATCGCCGCGAGCCTTTTTGCTGTGGTGGGGATGGTCGGCACTGCGAGTGCCCAGTACCAGTACTACCCGCCGCAACCCGTCTTATGGTCAGCCGGTCTATCAGCCCGGATACGTGCTGGTGCCGCCGGGCTATGCGCCGCCGCCGGGCTATGTCCCGGCTCCCGGCTATGCCCAGCCGGCCTATCGCGGCCGTCAGCTCGTCGAAAACGACGACGACGAGGATCCGGGCGTGGGGCCCTACGGCGCACCGCGGCCGCCCTCGACCATCCAGCGCGACGCCCTGCCGCCTCCGTCCGGCGCCGCGGCAGCCCCGCAATACCAGGAGCCCCGCCCCGATCCCGGATACGGGAATTGGCGGCCGCCCGGTGACGTCACCAACGCCACGCCGCCCGGCTATGGCGCGCCGCCGCCGGGAACGGCAGCCGCGCCTCCCGGCTATGGCGCGCCGCCCGCGGGCTATGCTGCGCCTACTCCCGGCTACGGCACCGGCCAGCCGCAGGAACAGAACGGCTATGCGGCCTTCGGGCCCGACTACCAGCCCGAGGTCGGCAAGCCCAAGGAGCTGCCTCCTCAGTTCCGGCGCCAGCTCGTCGATTTCCTGACCAAGGAGCCGACCGGCACCCTCATCATCGATACACCGAACACCTACCTCTACCTGGTGCTCGGCAACGGCAAGGCGATCCGCTACGGCATCGGCGTCGGCCGCGAGGGCTTCACCTGGACGGGCCGCGAGAAGATCAGCCGCATGTCGGAATGGCCGGACTGGCATCCGCCCAAGGAGATGATCGAGCGTCAGCCCTATCTGCCGCGCTTCATGGCGGGCGGCGAGAGCAATCCGATGGGCGCTCGCGCGCTCTATCTGGGCTCGACGCTCTACCGCATCCACGGCACCAATCAGCCCTCGACCATCGGCACCTTCGTGTCCTCGGGGTGCATCCGTCTCACCAATGACGACGTCTCCGACCTCTTTGCCCGCGTCCAGGTCGGCACCAAGGTCGTGGTGTGGCCGCGCGGTCCGGCGCCGGACACGACGGCGAGCGTAGCCAGGTAGACGTGATCAGGTAGGACATTGGTCGGGCGGACGTGGCCGAGTAGCCACGCTCGCACCGAATCGGCCGGGAAACCGGACGTCGCGGATTGACTGCGCGTACCGCCATGCCCAGCATGGGGGCGGGGCGTCGAGGGAGTGGGATCAAGCCAATGCTCGGAATGCGACCGTGGCGGCAGGCGGTGATCTGGGGCTGCCTTGCGTGGTTCTCCAACTGTCCCTGGAACGACGTCCGCACCGACGCGATTCCCCTCGAGTTCGGCATGACGCCGGACGTGGTCGCGACCGCGCTCGGCGTGCCGCTGGTGCACGTCTCGGGCGGCGCCGGCAACGAGGTCTATTACGCCGAGCGGTCGACCCAGATTCCGAGCCTCTTCACCTACGATCACACGCTGTGGCTGCAGTTCCGCAACGGCAAGCTGACCGGCTGGAAAAACGACGGGAAGCGCGCCGGGCCGTGGTGAGCGCCTGAAGGTTCGCCCGCCCCCGGCTATCGTTCCGACGCCTTGCCGGGCACCGGCGCGGCGATCGCCTGCGTCCACAGCTTCGCGAGCTTCCTCGCCCCCGATCCCGTCATGTGGCAGCCGTCGTAACGGTCCGATGGCGCGTTGACCGCGTCCATGTCGGCGCCGAAATACACGCCCTCCTGCGTGGCGATGATCCGTTTCTGGGCCTCGGCGATGGGATTGCCGGGCTTCGCCGGCGTTGCCGCGGCATCGCAGAAGCCCGACTCGATCGCAACGAAGATCGGCGCGTCGATCCCGCTGTGCCGCAGCGACGCGATCAGCGCGGCGAAGTTGCGGAAATAGTCGTCCGGCGGGGTCTGCGAGAGGAAATCGGTCTCGCCCTGGGCGATGAACACATGGGTGAACGGAAACACCGGTGCGATCGCAGTGACCGCATCCATCAGGTGCTCGTTGAGCCGCCCACCCGGCGCCCATTGCGCGATGCTCGTTCCCGCCGATCGCGATGGTGACGAGCACGACCGCATCGAACTGCTTCTGCGCCACGAGGTCGGTCCCGACCAGGGTCCAGACGTTGCCCTTGTCGCCGCCGGTGCCGAGCAGCGGATCGACCGCCTGGTAGCAGCGGCCACGGAGATAATTGAACACGCCTTTGCCGCCGACGAAACGTTCCTGGACCTGGTTCGCCGACTGCGACTGGCCGAACACCAGCGCGACCATGGTGCGCGCGCCGATCTCGGGGCAGGGGACCGGACGACGTCCAAACGGCTCGTCCTGCAGGCCCGGCGGTGGCGGGTTGCGCCCGATGAGCCGCTGGATCGGATCGCCCACCCGCGCGAGAAATGTCGCCGGCGCCCAATGCGCGGACTCGGACCACACGCCGAGCACAAAGGCGATGGCGATCAGGCCCGAGGTGATGGCAATTCCGCGCCAGTGCTGCAAACGAGATGCTCCAGGTGGTGCAGACACCCCACCTCGTAGCCCGGATTGAGCTGAAGGCGAAATCCGGGGCGGCGATTGACTACCGCGATCCTCCCCGGATTTCGCTCGCGCTCAATCCGGGCTACGGGGACGCTGCACGCCCCGATCAACTCGCGATGTCTCCCGCGTTCTTGCGCGTGATGGCGATCTCTGCGCGCGCCGCGCGCGCCATCAGGCCGCTGTCGTTGGCGAGCGTGACGAAGCGGAATCCCATCGCGATCATCCGCGCGGCATAGGTACCGGTGGCGTTGTGGATGCCGGCGAACTGCCCGCGCTTGCGCCGTCGCGGCGACGAGCTTCTCGTAGATCGGAAAGATCTCGGGCTCCTCGCGGTCGAGCATCGGCTTCAGGCCGAGCGAGAATCCGAGGTCGCTCGGGCCGATATAGATGCCGCCGATCCCCGGCACGTCGAGAATGCCGTCGATGTTGTCGATCGCCTCCTGGGTCTCGATCATCGGGATGATCAGGATCTCGTCGTTGGCGATCGTCTGGTAGGCGCTCGCCTCGCCGTACATCGCGGCGCGGATCGGGCCGTTGCTGCGTTTGCCGGCCGGCGGATAGAGGCAGGCGCTGGCGAGCGCCTGCGCCTGAGCGGCCGTGTTCACCATCGGGCAGATGACGCCCCAGGCGCCGCCGTCGAGGACCTTGCCGATGATGCCCGGCTCGTTCCACGGCACCCGCACGAGCGGCGTCACCGGATGGCCGTTCATCGCCTGGAAGCACTGCACCATCGAGAGATAGTCCTGCACGCCGTGCTGCATGTCGACGGTCACGCTGTCGAAGCCGCACTGCGCCATCACCTCGGCGGAGAAGCCGGAGGGAATGGCGAGCCAGGCATTGACGCAGGCCTTACCCGCCTTCAGGCGGGCCTTGAGCTTGTTCATCTGCGGTCCCTTTTGTGGTGCGTGCGCGCCACCATTATCGCAGGTGCGACCATTGGGATACTCGTGGGATATTCGGGTGCCCTTTCGCGCCTGCGCGCGGCGGGTGTAATCTCCCGCCCGCAGCCAGACGCCGCCAAGAGGGACGCGAATGTACATTCCGCGCCGCGGTTTCCTGCGTCTGTCGGCCGGTGCCGCCGTGCTGCCGGTCGCGTCACGCATCGCGCAGGCCGAGACCTATCCGGCGCGGCCGATCACCATTGTGGTCGGTGCCTCCGCCGGCGGCCCCACCGACACCATCGGGCGCATCATCACCGAGCGCATGCGCATGACGCTCGGGACGACCATCGTGATCGAGAACAACGGCAGCGCCGCCGGCAGCATCGCCCATGGCCGCGTCGCGCGTGCAGCGCCGGACGGCTACACGCTGAGCCTCGGCCACTGGGGCACCCACGTCGTCAACGGCGCCGTCTATGCGCTCACCTACGACGTATTCAAGGATTTCGAGCCGGTCGCGCTGATTTCCAGCAACCCGTATCTGATGGTCGGCAGGCTGACGCTGCCCGTCGGCGATCTCGCGCGGGCTCGTCGCGTGGCTCAAGGCCAATTCCGGCACGGCGACCCAGGGGACGTCCGGCGCCGGCAGCCCCGGGCATATCGGCGGAATCATGCTCCAGTCGATCCTCGGTGTGACGTGGCAATTCATCCCCTATCGCGGCGCGAACCCGGTGATGCAGGACCTGGTTGCAGGCCAGTTCGATTTCACCTTCACCCCGCCCGACCAGGGCATGCCGCAAATCCGCGCCGGGCGCATCAAGGTGTTCGCGGTGTCCGCGAACAAGCGCCTCGGCATCGCGCCCGACGTTCCGACTACCGACGAGGCGGGCCTGCCGGGGTTCTACTTGTCCTACTGGCACGGGCTGTGGGCGCCGCGAGGCACGGCGAAGGACATCGTCGCCAGGCTCAATGCCGCCGTCGTCGAGGCGCTCGCCGACGCGGGTGTGCGAGCGCGCCTCGCCGAGCTCGGCCAGCAGGTCTATCCGCGCGAGCAGCAGACGCCGGAGGCGCTGGCCACGCTCCAGAAGGCCGACATCGACAAGTGGTGGCCGATGATCAAGGCGGCCAACATCAGGGCGGAATGAGCCGCGGTGACGCGGGGCCCCACCTTGTCGCCGGAAACCAGATGTGATTTTCTCGCGCGCAATAAGGAATGCGGGAGCCGCCGGTACGACAAGTGATCGCCCGCCGCGAGCGAAGCGACACGGGTCATGACGACACGGTTCATGACATCGTCACGGCGGTTCACCAATCTCGCATAGGTTCGAGCAAGCATGGCTCGAGAAGCATGGAGGACCAGAAGGCGTTGCGTTTTTCGTTGTTGGCGTCGGCGACGGCGTTGCTGATCGTCGCGAGTAGCGGCGCGCAGGCGCAGGCGCCGCAGACGCCCAATGTCACCTTCTTCGTCACCAGCGCGCCGATCGGCAAGGGCGGCGACCTCGGCGGCCTCGAGGGCGCGGATGCTCATTGCCAGCAGCTCGCGGCGGCGGTCGGCGCCGGCGGCAAGACCTGGCGCGCCTATCTCAGCGGCCCGGAAACGCCGCAGGCCAAGGGCGTCAACGCCCGCGACCGCATCGGCAGCGGTCCGTGGCAGAACGTGAAGGGCGTCGAGATCGCCAAGAACGTCGACGACCTCCACAGCGCCAACAACAAGCTCACGGGCGAAACCGCGCTCACCGAACGCGGCAACCGGATTTCCGGCGTCGGCTTCACGCCCAACTGGCACGACGCCCTGACCGGCTCCGACCGCGAAGGCCGCGCCTTCCCGGGCAACATGAACATGACCTGCAACGGCTGGAAGAGCAGCGAGTTCGGCAAGGCGATGCTCGGCCACATCGACCGCACCGGGCTCGCCGACAACGAGTATGCGCGCTCGTGGAATTCGACGCATCAGTCGCGCGGCTGCACCCAGGCGGACCTCGTCGCCACCGGCGGCAACGGGCTGTTCTACTGCTTCGCGCAGTGACGGCACGCCGTTGATTTGCACGCAGGCAATTCACGACAACAGAAACACACTCAAGGGAAAACGAAGACATGAACACGACCATGCGATTGTCCATCCTCGCCTCGGCGGCGCTCATCTCCTTCGGCTGGTCCGGCATCGCCCAGGCTCAGCAGAGCAACATGAGCTTCTTCATCACCAGCGAAGGCCCCGGCAAGGGCGGCGACCTCGGCGGCCTCGCCGGCGCCGACGCACATTGCCAGAAGCTCGCGGCCGCGGCCGGCGCCGGCGGCAAGACCTGGCGCGCCTATCTGAGCACCAACTCGACGCCGACGCAGCCGGGCATCAACGCCCGCGACCGCATCGGCAGTGGCCCGTGGTTCAACGCCAAGGGCGTCGAGATCGCCAAGAACGTCGACGACCTGCACAGCACCAACTCGCAGATCAACAAGGCGAACGGGCTGAGCGAGAAGGGCGAGCCGACCAAGGTGCGCGGCGACACCCCGAACCAGCACGACATGCTGACCGGCTCGACGCTCGAAGGCCGCTCGTTCCCGCCGAACCTCAACCTCACCTGCAACAACTGGACGAGCAGCAATTTCGGCAGCGCCATGCTCGGCCACAGCGACCGCGAAGGCATCGCCGACACCGTCTACCAGCACTCGCCCGATTTCGTCGCACATGTCGCGCGACTGCACGGCGCCCGGCCTCGTCGCCACCGGCGGCAACGGCCTGTTCTACTGCTTCGCGCAGTAAGCTGCCGATCTTCGCGAATGACGCACGCCGCCCTCCGGGGCGGCGTGTTTTTTTTGCGTAGCGCCTAATCCAATTGGCGTGACTGACGACGCCTGCTCCTAAGGCGAGATCCGGCCGCCCCGGCCGACCGGCCAGAAATCGATTGCCTTATTTCTGACGCATAAGAGAGAATAAACATATCGTGGTGGTAGTATCGTAATCCCAACTGTGATCACAGAGCTGCAACGGAAGTATGCCAAGCTTCCGCAAATTGCAGGCAGCTATAGTGCGTGCGGCGGGCAATTCATTGCAAATGGGCGCTTCGTTTTCGCAGGCGCTTTGTCTTTAGGCCTCGCGCAACTCGAAGCCTGATGCGCCGGATTTCGACAGCTTGGCAGGTGGTGGAGGGATTTATGACACTCTGGCACTCGACAGATTGGGCATCCATAACGGCGCGAGCGAGGATGCCCCGGTGGGCCGCCCACGCTGTCTTCATGGCCATCGTTGCGATGACGGTATCCGCTGCTGTCATCAGCGCGATGGCTCAGGGATCACCCTCGGCAAACTACAGCGCGAGCGCTTCCCGGCAGCAGGCAGCCACGTCCGCTCCACTCATCGGAGGCATCTTTCAAGCCGATCTCAACAACCCTGTTTATGTCATCGGCTTCGTCGAGACCTTCAATGGATGTCCTGACGGAGATACCGGGCAATGGACCATTACTCCGCCGCCGGGCGATGGCACCGCAACGGGTGTCGTTATTGGCGGCACCCCATTAGGAGGTTGTGCCCCTAATCCGCCATGCGACGCCGCGGGACCCAACCCCGCAGGCACACTGCAATGTTTCGGTACCTTGCAATACACCTTAACCCAGCCGATACCGTGCGGACAGAACGACACCCTTAGCGCCACGTGGCAGTCCTCTCACGGCGTGACTCAGTCAGGCATGTGGGAGCCAGCTTATATCCCGCTGGCGGTGACACATAATTTTTTCGGACCTTGTAATGCCTCTTTGCCCTTTGGGTCCGGAATACCATTTGGCGGAGGTATACCGGCTGGCAGCGGTGCACCACTCCCGGCTGGGAATTCGACGCAGAACATTGCGTTCTGGCAAATGGGCCAATCGGGGTTGATCAGTTCCAAACTGATCAGCAACGTGCCGTCCAATTGGTCGATTGTCGGCCAGCGCGACTTCAACGGCGACGGCTACACCGACTTGCTTTGGCGCGACAGCACCACCGGCACCGTGGCAATCTGGTTCATCCAGGGCTTCCAGGTCCTGTCGACGACCTCGCTCGGCGCGGTGCCAAGTAACTGGAACGTCTACGGCACCGGCAACCTCGATCACGGCATCGACACCAAGGGCTTGTCCGGCAGTATTCTCTGGCGCGACGACAACGCCGGGACCGTGGCTATCTGGTTCATAAGATCAGGCAGCGTCGCCTTGACGGCAAGCCTCGGCGTGGTGCCCCTCAGTTGGAAGATCGTAGGCTCCGACAACAAGGGCAATATCTTCTGGCGAGATACCTCTGGCAACCTGGCGATTTGGCAGATGAACGGATCGAAAATTGTCAGCGCCGTCGGCCTCGGCAACGTGCCACCGAATTGGACGATTGTCGGGTATGGAGATTTCTACGGCGACGGCAATAGCAGCATTCTGTGGCGCGACAGCAATACCAACACGGTGGCGATCTGGAGGCTCAAGGGCACGCAGTTTCAATCCAGTACGAGTCTCGGCGTGGTGCCCAGCCTCTGGAACATCGTGTCGACCGGCGACTACAACGGCGACGGAAAAAGCGACATTATGTGGGAAGACAGCGGCGGCAATCTTGTGATCTGGTACATGAACGGCACGCAGGTCGCCGCCAGCGCCGCTCTCGGTAACATTGCGGGTTGGACCGTGCTATCGTCCAATTCCGAGTAACCGCATTCCTCGTTGGGCCGAAGTCGGTGCCGGCAAATTTGCACCGGCGCTCGACTTCAAGGCGCTCGGCATAGCGTGCCGCAAATACGCATTGATTTGGATCCGGGCGCTGGCGCTGCTCCGCATGAGCCGGTTTCCGGCTCCGCTCTCCTGTGCTCTCCCATGCGGCGTCCGCAAGTCGGAGTGAAGCTGCCGCCAGCGCCGTCGACCGGAGAGATCGTTCGTGGCCCGAAGTCGTCATCGAACTGAATTTATTCGATCAGCACGTCGGCGGTCGCCAACAGCGCGGCCGCGCCGTAATCATCGAACCCCTCGGATGGCGGCCAGCATACGGCGTGTGGCCGACGCGGCATGCTCCTGGGCCACGTTGGTGTATCCGATCATCAGCCCATTGTGGCCGGGGGCCCTTAGCGAGCAGCGGGACAGGGGCGCAGGACCAATCCCCTGCCGGCCCAAGCGTTCGACGATCTCGGTGTCGCTGACGCCTCCGCGAAGCCAGGCGACGAAATGCATTCCTCCGTCCTGCAGACGGATTTCAACATACTGCCGCATTGACGACTCCATCGCCGCCGCCAGCGCCTTGCGACGCTCGGTATAGAGCGTCCGCATGCGGCTCAGGTGGCGCGCGAAATGACCCTGCGACATGAAGGCCTCGACCGACCTCTGAATCATGATTGCAGGGGTCGGGAAGGTGGCGCTCGCGGTGCGGGCAAAGCGCTCGGCGACGGCGCCAGGCAGGACGAGATATCCAAGCCGCAGCCCGGGGAAGAGCACCTTGCTGAAGGACCCGGCATAAAGGACGCGTCCGCTGCGATCCAAGCTCTTGAGCGCCGGCGGTGGGGGACCGCGATGATGAAACTCGCAGTCGTAGTCATCCTCCACGATCCAGGCGCGTTGGCGATCGGCCCAGTCGAGCAAGGCAAGCCGGCGCTCGATGGGGAGTGTCATGCCCAACGGGAACTGATGTGAGGGCGTGACGAGCGCGAGCGCGGCGTCGGGTGCGCTGCGGATCGCCGCAGCGACGTTGAGCCCGCCATCATCGATTCTGACCCCCACGAGCCGAAGCGGGGCCTGCTGCAGCAGATTGCGCGCGAAAAAATATCCGGGGTCCTCGACCCAAACCTTGGCGCCGGGCTTGAGCAGCGCCTGAATGATCAGGCCGAGAGCACCTTGGAAACCAGCAGTGATCAGGATCTGATCGACTGAGCATGCAATATCCCGTGCGATCCGCAAATAGCTCGCAATTGCGCGCCGCAAGGGCTCGTAACCCATGACATCGTGCAGATTGGGATTGGCCATCTGCTCGCCGTCGAGCTGCCGCGCCACCCGCGCAGCGATTCGCGTCCATTGCTTGCGCGGGAACGCGTCGAGCGCCGGTAAGCCGACCCGAAAAAGCAGCGGTGCCGCGGGAGCGCTGATGCTTCTGCGAAGCTCGCCGCCAGTCTCCGCTGACTCTATCGCCGGCTTCGACTTCCCTGCGCGGGGGAACGCCACATTGACGACCGTTCCCCGCGCGCCGGCGCTCACGGTGTAGCCCTCGCCGGCGAGCATCTGAAACGCAGTCACGACCGTCCCGCGCGCTATGCCCAATTCACTCGCCAAAGTCCGCGAGGATGGCAGGCGAGCGCCGGCGGCAAGCCTGCCGGATAAGATCTCGGAACGAATCCGCCGATAAACCTGGCGATAGACGGGAAGACCGCCGGGGGCCGACCAAATGGCGCGATGCTTTCGCTGCATGGTCCACTCAAATTCACAAATGTCGGACCTATAGTCTAGACCAACTCCGGCTATCCTCAGCAAGTACCGTTGTACGAGACCAGCTCCATGTCGGATGCGCGCAAGTCGTTAGGTGCCCGGATTCTCAGGTGCCCGTATTTGGCCGAGCGCGCCTGACCGCGGATGCACGCGCGTCGTGAACACCGGGGAGAAATCCGATGAATGAACGCGACGCTCTCAGTCTGCCGACGGTCGTGTCTTCTCCAGGTGCCCGTCGCGGTGGCTTTCTGGGCTTAAGTGCGGTATCTCTTCATCGCCTATCGCTCGTCATTCCCGCGCTGTGCGCGTTGGCTTATCCGTCGCTGTTGAGTTGGCTGTCCGCCGGCCTCGTCTGGGTGCACGGCTCGGACTCGCCGAACGGACCGATCGTTTGGGTCGGTGTCATCGGGTCGCTGACGCTTGCGCTTGCGGTCATGCTGGTCAGCTTCTTATTCGGACTGAAGCTCGGATCGCCGCGTGTCGGGAGACCCGGGGACTTTCGCGCGCGATGCGTTGCCCTTCTGGCGTTTGCCACACCCTCTCTATACGTGGGGTTCGCAAACCTTGGAGGCGTGTTGCATGCGCCTTCAGCAGTGCCGGCCGCATGGCTCATCTTTTGGACGCTCATGGCGATGATCGTCCTGCTGAGCTCCGGGTCGGCGTCGGTGGAGTTGTCATCGGCAGGCTCGTCATCGGCAGCATCGGCCATATCGCCCGTCGGACATCGCCGACTCGCCATTGCCCATGGCGTTTCCGCTCTCGCGATCCTGCTGCTGTTCGTTGGGCCTCACATCGGGAATCATCTGGCCGGCTTCTGGAGCGGATCAGTACACACGGAGATCATGAACGCCGCACGCCGCGTCTATCGCGACGATGTTGTCCAACCGGTTTTACTGGCGTTGATCGGTTTTCAGATCCTGAGCGGCATCGTGCTGGTGCGGTCGAAGATGAGCATGCGGAGCGATACCTTCGGCACCGTGCAGGCCATGTTCGGCGCATACATCGGCGTTTATTTTCTCGCCCATATGACGGCGGTATTTGCGGCGCGCTATGCAGACGTCGACACCAATTGGGCGTGGTTGACCCGCCAGAACATCAGTATGCTGAGTAGTCTCTCCAATCTCCGCCTGATTGCGCATTATTGGGTGGGACCGATCGCAATCGTTGCTCACGTTGCGAGTGGCCTGAGAGCGGTCCTGCTGCAACATGATGTTTCAACGCCGACGGCCAATCGCCTCATGCTGGCCCTCGTCACTCTGGGAGTAGTCGCCTCCAGCCTCATCTTGGCCGCGCTGCTCAATGTCCACATCGCCTGAGAATGTCCTCGGGCGATACTCGGAGGATCGATCAATGTTCACACAGAGAAGCGGATCAGTCGCGTCCTATGCTGCGGTTGCTGCGGCTGCTGCCATTCTGTCGGCGGTCGGGACGTGGAGCGCAACGCAATTTGTCGCCCGCTCCGCGGCGCAGCCCGCCGCGCCCGGCACGGGACAGCTCCTCGCTCAACCGCTCGCCGATCTCCCGGGGCGAGAGGTCCGCATAAGCCTTTTGGATCGAGAGCCGGGGGCAAGCAGTGCCCGGCACCGGCACCCGGGTCATCATACGTTTGGCTACGTGATCGAGGGGACGTACGAATTTGCGATCAACGGTGAACCAAGTCGCCTTCTGAAAGCCGGAGATACTTTTTACGAGCCGCCTGGCGCGGTTCACTCCACATCTCGAAATCCAAGCGTCGACAAGCGTGCAAAAAATTGTCGTCTTCATGGTTGCGGACCAGAAGAACCCGAGCACGGTTGCCGAGTAGATTGCGTCGATCGATCGATCGGGAAGGGGAGCCCCGCATTTTCCGCGGGGCTCGATCGCATGGCGGAAGAGCGGTGTCCGCCGCCGGTTTTGGCGCCACGTCAGGTCACGCCCGCACGCGCTCCTCTTCCGCCGGCGTCACCGGGGTGAAGAAGATGAACATGTTCGCGACCACGATGGTGACGGCGAGGAAGTAGAACACCGCGATGATGCCGTAGTGGTCGGCGAGCACGCCGCCGACCAGCGGGCCGACCGCGGCGCCCGCGGCCTGGGCGCCGAACAGGATGCCGATGCTGGTGCCGCCCATGTGAGAGGGGGTCGCGTCGAGGAGCCACGCCTGGAGCACGGCGCGAATCGCGAACAGGAAGAAGCCGAGGAACGCGACGAACAGCACGAACAGCGGCGAGCGCCCGGCGAACGCCATGGCGACCAGCACGACGGCCGACATCACCATGCTCGACATGATGATGCTGCGCCTTCCGACGCGATCCGACAGATGGCCGGCGATCGGTGCCGCTACGAAGCCCGCCGCCTGCAGCGCGAACAGGGAGCCGCCGATCACGGCCGGCGAATAATGGAGATCGTCCGCCAGGAACACCGGCAGGAAGGTGAGCAGCGTCATCGCGGTCATCGCCCGCACCCCGGAGCCGAGCGAGAGCATCAGCACGGTCTGGTTCGAGAACAGCATGCGCAGCCCGGCAAGCGCACTCGCCGCATCGGGCCGCGTCGCCCGCGGCGCGGTTTTCTCTTCGGTGCTGCCCAGCGAAAGGAGGAGGAGGACCGAGGCGATGAGCCCCGGCACCACGTTGATCACCACCACCTCGCGCCAGTTGAGGAACGCGAGCATCGGGCCGACGACCAGCGGTGCCATCGCGTCGCCGAGATTGCCGCCCATCGAGTGGATCGACACCACGAGGCCGCGGCGCTGCGGAAAGCTCTGCGCCAGCAGCGGGATCGCGGTCGGATGCCAGAGGTTGTTGCCGATGCCCACGAACGCCGCGCAGACGAGCATCATCCAGTAGCTGTGGGTGAGGCCCATGACGAGATAGGGCAGGCCGATCCAGGACAGGGCGATCGCCATCAGCAGGCCCTTGCGGCCGACCGCATCGACCAACATCCCGCCCGGAATGTTGGAGATCGCCCCGGCCGCGTATTGGACCGTCAGGATCGAGCCGATCTGGGCGAAGTTCAGGCCGAGGCTCGCGCCGATCGCGGGGAGGAGCAGGTAGAAGGTCGAGGGATACCAGTGGGTCATCATGTGGCCGGCGGAGATCAGCCACACCTCGCGGAACGGAATCGGGCGCGATGGGGTCGTTGCCTCCGCGACCGTCGTCATTGTGCCTCCCGTGATCGATTCCGCTCTCAAGGGCGCCTCATAACGCCGCAGGGACGCGGGGGCAAGAAGTTGCGCCGCGGGCCACGCCTGCGATTTTGCGGGGGGCTAGTGATCGCGATTTCCCTTACCCACGGCGTCATCGCCGGGCGTGTCCCGGCGACCCCGATAGTAAGGCACGGCCGTTCAATATGATCGGAGGGGCCGGGACGAGCCTGGACGAGCCCGGCCATGACCCTCCATGGAAGTAGGTGCTAATTCCGCCCGTCGAGCAGCCGCCGCGCGATCACCTGCGCCTGGATTTCCGCCGCGCCCTCGAAGATCGACAGGATGCGCGCATCGCACAGGATGCGGGAAATCTTGTACTCCAAGGCAAAGCCGTTGCCGCCATGGATCTGCAGGGCGTTGTCGGCCGCGGCCCAGGCGACGCGGGCGGCGAGGAGCTTCGCCATGCCGGCCTCGAGGTCGCAGCGCCGGCCCTTGTCCTTCTCGCGGGCGGCGTAATAGCTCATCTGGCGCGCGATCATGATCTCCGCCGCCATCATCGCGATCTTGTCGGCGACGCGGGGAAACGCGATCAGCTTCTGGCCGAACTGCACGCGCTCGTTGGCGTAGAGAATGGCCTGGTCCATCGCCGCCTGGGCGACGCCGACGGCGCGGGCGGCAGTCTGGATGCGCGCGGACTCGAAGGTCTGCATGAGCTGCTTGAAGCCCTGGCCCTCGACGCCGCCGAGCAGCCCCTCGGCCTTCACCTCGAAGCCGTCGAAGGCGATCTCGTATTCCTTCATGCCGCGATAGCCGAGCACCTCGATCTCGGTGCCGGACATGCCGGGCGCCGGGAACGGATTTTCGTCGCTGCCGCGCGGCTTCTCGGCGAGCAGCATGGAGAGGCCGCGGTAGCCGGGCTCCTTCGGGTTGGTGCGCACGAGGAGCGTCATCAGGTCGGCGCGCACCGGATGGGTGATCCAGGTCTTGTTGCCGTTGACCTTGTAGACGTCGCCGTCGCGCTGGGCGCGGGTGCGCAGCGAGGCGAGGTCGGAGCCGGTGTTGGGCTCGGTGAAGACCGCGGTCGGCAGCACCTCGCCGGAGGCGAGCTTGGGCAGCCATTTCGTCTTCTGCTCGTCGGTGCCGCTGCCGAGGATCAGCTCCGCGGCGATCTCGTTGCGGGTGCCGATCGAGCCGACGCCGATATAGCCGCGCGACAGCTCCTCGGACACGACGCACATCGACTCCTTGCCGAGGCCGAGCCCGCCGAATTCCTCGGGGATCGTGAGGCCGAACACGCCGAGATCGGCCATCTTGCCGATGACTTCGAGCGGGATGTAGGAGTTGGTGCGGTGCCACGCTTGCGCGTGCGGCATCACCTCGGTGTCGGCGAACTTGCGCATCTCCTCGCGCATGGTGTCGAGGATGTCGTCGAGCCCGCAATCGCCGACGGTCGCGCCGCTGTGCTCGGCCATCAGCGCGATCAGGCGGGCGCGGTTTTCCACCGTGTTGCCGGTGGCGATGAGCTCGTCGGCCGCGCCGGCAAAGCGCGCCGCCACCGCCTTGGCGTCGAGCCCGAGATCGGAGGGGCGGACGAGCTCGCCCTGGCTCATCAGGATGCCGCCGGCCATCTGCGCCAGGAACTCGCCGGCGCCGATGCGGACCAGCAGCTCCTCGATCTCGCCGAGCCGGCCCTGCTCGCTCATGCGCTCCGCGTAAGCCGAGAGCTGGCGGATCGCCTCGACATAGGTCGCGAGCCAGGCGAGGCCGTGGGTGGCGCGCTGCTCGCGCTCGATCGCGTCCGCATCGAGCTTGCCGGCGACCGTGACCCGTTCGCGGACCTTGTAGGTGGCGTCGGCGAGCAGCGCGTCGGCGGCGCGTCTCGCCTCCTGCATCAGCCCCAGCAAATCCGATCCGGCTTCCACAAGCGGTGCTGCCTGCGACATGCGTCTCCTCCGCGCGTCAGACTGCACGGGCGCCCGGACCGCCCATGTTGCAACGCAGCATAATACCGTTTCGGCCCCCGGCGCCAGCCTTCCACAGGCGCGGCCAGAACATAATTTTCCGGTCACAGGTTTCGCGCGTTATCAAAAGGCCATCTACAGGGAGCGACCCGTTGCGAAGCCTCGCCCACTGGTACCGCATCGCCGTCGATGCCTTCTACGATTTCACCCGCGACGACGGCTGGGCGATCGCGAGCCACATCGCGCTCTCCACGCTGATGTCGCTGTTTCCGTTCCTGATTTTCATCACCGCGCTGACCGGCTTCCTATTCGGCACCGAGCAACTGGCCGACCAGGTCGCGCGCCTCCTGCTCGAAGCCTGGCCGAAGGAGGTGGCGGAGCCGCTGGCGAGCCAGATCGCGCGGGTGCTCACCACCGCCCATAGCGGACCGCTGACCTTCGGCGTGGTCCTTGCGGTCTATTTCTCCTCGAGCGGGATCGAGAGCCTGCGCATCGGCCTCAACCGCGCCTATGACGAGATCGAGATGCGGCCGTGGTGGATCCTGCGGTTGGAATCGATCGGCTACGTGCTGGTCGGCGCGATCGGGCTCATCGCGCTCTCCTTCCTGATCGTGCTGGGGCCGCTGATCTTTCACACCGCCGAGCTCTATGCGCCGTGGCTCTCCCGCATCGAGGCGCTCCTGACCTTCACACGCTATGGCGTCGCCACCATCGTGCTCGTGTTCGCGCTGGTGCTGGTGCACAAATGGCTTCCGTTCGGCCGGCGCCGCATGGCCGACATCGCGCCCGGCATCCTGGTGACGCTCGTCGGCTGGATCGTGCTGGGCGCCGCATTCGGCCGCTATCTCGCGCAGTTTTCCAACGCCTACGTCACCACCTATGCGGGGCTCGCGTCGGCGATGATCGCGCTGGTGTTCCTCTACTGGACCGCGGGAATCTTCGTCTATGGCGGCGAATTCAACCAGGCGATCCGCCGGGCGCGGGCGAAGCGGAAGGATTCATAGGAGAGCAATGGCGCAGCATATTGCCACGCGTGGCGCTGCTTCGTCACGAGGAGCGGAGCGCTTCGGCGACCGCGGTTGGGTTGCGTCCGATTACAACGAGATAGGCGCGTGCAGCAGCGTCGGGGTCCTTGCGGCCCTGTTCCCAATCCCGCAACGTTCCGAGCGGAATATGAAATCTCGTGGCGAACTCCTCCTGGGACAGTCCGAGCGCGCGCCGGATAATGCGAACCTGCGGCGTGCGGCGCATGCGCGCCAAGCGCTCCGGCGTCAAGGACTGAGCATCGGGATCGGCCAGCGCAGCAGCATGAATTTGCTCGTCCGTCATGGCGTCAGCGCGCCGCCAATCATGCTTTGTTTTCGTCATGATATCTCCGTCTCTCGAAGGGTTCGGGCAGTCTCGCCGAGATGATCCGAATTGCATCGCCTCTCATCGCGTATGCAACGAACAGCGAGCGGCCCTCGACCATGCCAAGCGTGGCGAAGCGCTGCTTGCCCTCGTCGTGGACATCGTCCACCCAATCCGGGGCAAACGGGTCTTTGCATACGTCTCGCGCGGCTGCGAACGTGACGCCATGCTTGGCGTAGTTCTTTGCCGCCTTAACGTCGTCCCACTGGAACGCGCCGTCATCCATAAAAGTACGGCTTAGCCGTATCGTTATCAAGCATCAAGGCGCCGGGCTTCGCCCAGCATTCCTGCAAGCAACCGAGTTCGTCCTCGACCGGGCGGCGCCCCGTGCCGATCGCAACACGCCGTGGCCCGTGGTAGGCTCCACAATGCCGACATGAGTGCACGCTGGGACTGCTCGAGTAGCCACAATGGGCGAGAGTGACGACGAACCGAAAACGATCCCGTGCCCCGACTGCGGCGGAACCGGCAAAATCCCCGCCGCGCTCGACAATTTGCCCGGGCCGACGCCGTTTCTGGAGATCGATTGCCCGACCTGTAACGGCACCGGCTACATCCGCGAGCCGGACTGCTGATTTCAGCAGGGTCGCGGCCGGAACGAGCTCCTTACGCGCCCCCGCCGGCCGCCTCCACCGTATCTTCGTAGTTGCGCAGGCCCGCTCGCGGCGCGTTGACGAGCACCGCCATGTTGCCGGGCTTGTGCTGGTTCTTCCACATCATCTGATGGGCGAGCGGGATGTTCTCCCAGGTGAACACCTCGCTCATGCAGGGGTCGAGGCGGCGGTCGAGCACGAACTGGTTCGCCGCGCTGGCCTGCTTCAAGTGGGCGAAGTGGGATCCCTGGATGCGCTTCTGGCGCATCCACACATAGCGCGCATCGAAGGTGATGTTGTAGCCGGTGGTACCGGCGCAGAACACCACCATGCCGCCGCGCTTGACCACGAGGCACGACACCGGAAACGTCTGCTCGCCGGGATGCTCGAACACGATGTCGACGTCGCGCTTGCCGGTGATGTCCCAGATCGCCTTGCCGAACTTGCGCGCCTCCTTGACCCAGGTGTCGTATTCGGGCGTGCCGACCTTGGGCAGCTGGCCCCAGCAGTTGAAATCCTTGCGGTTGATCACGCCCTTGGCGCCGAGCTCGAGCACGTATTGGCGCTTGGTCTCGTCGGAGATGATGCCGATCGCATTGGCGCCCGAGGCGGCGGCAAGCTGCACCCCGAACACGCCGAGGCCGCCCGAGGCGCCCCACACCAGCACGAAATCGCCGGGCTTCATGGTGTGGGGCGGGTGGCCGAACAGCATGCGGTAGGCGGTGGCAAGGGTGAGCGTATAGGACGCCGCCTCCTCCCAGGTGAGGTGCTTCGGCTTGGTCATGAGCTGGCGCGACTGCACGCGGCAGAACTGGGCGAACGAGCCGTCCGGCGTCTCGTAGCCCCAGATGCGCTGGGACGGCGAGAGCATGGGATCGCCGCCGTTGCAGTCCTCGTCGTCGCCGTCGTCCTGATTGCAGTGGACGATGACCTCGTCGCCGACCTTCCAGCGCTTCACCTTGTTGCCGATCGCCCAGACGATGCCGGACGCGTCGGACCCGGCGATGTGGTACGGGTTCTTGTGGCCGTCGAGCGGCGAGATCGGGACGCCGAGCCCCGCCCAGATGCCGTTGTAGTTCACCCCGCCGGCCATCACGTGGACCAAGCACCTCGTCCTCGCCGATGCTCCAGGTCGGCACCACCTCGAGCTGCATCGAGGTCAGCGGCGGCCCGTGGCGCTCCTTGCGGATCACCCAGGCGTGCATCTTCGCCGGCACGTGGCCGAGCGGCGGAATCTCGCCCATGGCGTAGAGGTCTTTGTGGCTCGCAGCGGATTTCAACTCGACGACTGCCGACATGGGGAACCTCCGGGCGCGGCACGGGCGGCGACATCCCAGGCAAGCATTATGCCTCAGTTAATGTTGCGCCGCAACAAAGCCCGAGGCGGTTAAAGGTTCCGCAACGGCCGAAGCGGCATGTTCGCCCGTCCGCCGCATGCCGGCTCAAAACGGACACGCACCGTGGCTTCCCTCGATCCTGCGCTCGCCGCGCGCCCGAAAGATCCGGTCCGCCATTCGCTCGAGCTGATCGCGTTCTCGCTCGCGCTTGCCTACGCGGTGTTCCTCGCCGGCAGCGCGGTTCACGGGGCGTGGATCATCGACGACCACGGCCGCCTCATCGACAACGACTTCATCGCCGTCTGGGCAGCGGGCCGGCTGGTGCTCGAGGGCCATCCGGCGGCAGCCTACGACTGGGACCTGCACCGCCAAGTCGAGATCGCGGCCGCGGGCCGCGACTTCGCGAGCTATTACGGCTGGCATTATCCGCCGCCGCCGCTGTTCCTGGCAGCGGGGCTCGCGACCCTGCCTTATCTCGCGGCGTGGGCCGTGTGGATGGCGGTCACCTTGCCCGCCTATGTCGCAGCGGTCCGCGCCATCATCGGCGAGCGCATCGGCATCGTGCTGGCGCTGGGCTTCCCCGGCGTGCTGTGGAACATCTCGGTCGGCCAGAATGGATTTCTGACCGCAGCGCTGATCGGCGGCACGCTCGTGTGCCTCGAACGCCGGCCGCTCGTCGCCGGTGTCCTACTCGGCCTCCTCACCTACAAGCCCCAGTTCGGCGTGCTGTTTCCGCTCGTTTTGATGATCGATGGGCGCTGGCGGGTGCTCGCGGCGGCGAGCGTGACCGCAGTGGCGCTCGTCGTCGCCTCGATCCTCGCCTTCGGCATCGAGAGCTGGCAGGCGTTCTTCCACTGGATGCCGGTGACCAGCGATGCGGTGTTCGCGCAAGGCCGCGCCAATCTCATGAAGATGCAGAGCCTGCTCGGCCTGGTGCGATGGCTCGGCGGCAACATGACCGCGGCGTGGCTCGCGCAGGGCCTGCTGATTCTTGCTGCGCTGGCCGGCAACATGTGGCTCTGGCGGCAGAACGTCCGCTACGAGATCAAGGCGGCGGCGCTGTCCGCCGGCGCGATGCTCGCGACGCCCTACCTCTACATCTACGATTTTCCCGTTCTCGCAATCCCGCTCGCCTTCCTGATGCGGATGGGATTGCGCGAGGGCTTCCTGCCCTGGGAGTTGGCCGGCATCGCGCTCGCCTGCGGGCTGATCCTGGCCTTTCCGGTGCTGGCGATGCCGACCGGCTTTGCGGCGTTGGTTGTGGTGGTGGCGCTGATCGTCCGACGAGCTGTCGCCGCCTCTCGAAGCGGCGATGTGGCGGCGCCGAAAGCGGCATTGGCCTAGCTGACATCCGCACGAAGATACCGTATCTTCGGACGCTGCATCGCAGCATTGGCAGCGGGCGGCATGCCTCGCCCGCGTGGGGAGGACGGTCAATGAGCTTGCTGGTTTTTCTCCTGGTCGGAGCCATCGCCGGATGGCTCGCGGGCCTGATCGTGCGCGGTTTCGGCTTCGGCCTGATCGGCAACATCGTCGTCGGCATCATCGGTGCGCTGGTCGCCGGATATTTGTTTCCGCGGCTCGGCGTCGGTCTGCCGGCCGGAATGATCGGAGAGATTCTGAGCGCCGCCGTTGGCGCGGTGATCGTTCTCGTGATCATCGGACTGATCCGGCGGGCATGAGGCAATGACAGCGATTTCGATCGCAGACATGATTTCGATCGCAGAGACGGGGCGCTGTCCGATGAGGTGACAGCGTCGACACGGCCGGGAGAAACTGGAACGGAGAGGTATGCGCGACAAGCCCTGGATCATCCGCACCTATGCCGGGCATTCGACCGCGAAAGAGTCGAATGCGCTCTATCGCAAGAATCTCGCCAAGGGCCAGACCGGCCTCTCCGTCGCCTTCGATTTGCCGACCCAGACCGGCTACGACGCCGACCATCCGCTGGCCGCGGGCGAGGTCGGCAAGGTTGGCGTGTCGATCTGCCATCTCGGCGACATGCGGGCGTTGTTCGAGGAGATTCCGCTCGCCTCGATGAACACCTCGATGACGATCAACGCCACCGCCGCCTGGCTGCTGGCGCTCTACATCGCGGTCGCCGACGAGCAGGGCGCGCCGCGCAAGAGCCTCTCGGGCACGACCCAGAACGACATCATCAAGGAATATCTCTCCCGCGGCACCTACGTGTTTCCGCCGGGCCCTTCGATGCGGCTGACCAAGGACGTGATCCTGTTCACGACCAAGGAGATGCCGCGCTGGAATCCGATGAACGTGTGCTCCTACCACCTGCAGGAGGCGGGCGCGACGCCGGTGCAGGAGCTCGCCTATGCGCTCGCCACCGCGATCGCCGTGCTCGACGCGGTGAAGGCGTCGGGCGACGTCGATGCCGAAAAATTCGGCGAGGTGGTCGGCCGCATCTCGTTCTTCGTCAATGCCGGGCTGCGCTTCATCACCGAGATGTGCAAGCTGCGCGCGATGTCGGAGATGTGGGACGACATCACCGCCAATCGCTACGGCGTCGCCGATGCGAAGCAACGACTGTTCCGCTACGGCGTGCAGGTGAATTCGCTAGGCCTCACCGAGCAGCAGCCGGAGAACAACGTCTACCGCATCCTCCTCGAAACGCTGGCGGTGACGCTGTCGCGCGACACCCGCGCCCGCGCCGTGCAGCTTCCCGCCTGGAACGAGGCGCTCGGCCTGCCGCGGCCGTGGGACCAGCAATGGTCGCTGCGCATGCAGCAGATCCTCGCCTTCGAGACGGACTTGCTCGAATACGGCGACATTTTCTCAGGCTCGACGGAGATCGCGAACAAGGTCGCGGCGCTCCGGAAGGAGGCGCGCGAGGAGCTCGATGCCATTCTCGGCATGGGCGGCGCGGTTGCCGCGGTCGAGAACAGCTACATGAAGTCCCAACTCGTCGACAGCAATGCGCGCCGGCTCGAGGCGATCGAGCGCGGCGAGCAGACCGTGGTCGGCGTCAACCGCTTCGTCGAGACCGAGCCGTCGCCACTCGCTGCGGGCGAAGGCGCGATCCTCACCGTGCCGCCGGAGGTTGAGCCCGAGCAGATCGCCAAGCTCAACGAATGGCGCGCCGCCCGCGACGCGAAGGCCGTCGAGGCGGCGCTCGCCGATCTGCGCCGGGCCGCGCAGTCGGGCGCGAACATCATGCCGCCCTCGATCGCCTGCGCAAAGGCGGGCGTCACCACCGGCGAATGGGGCGAGGTACTGCGCCAAGGCTTCGGCGAATACCGCGCGCCCACCGGCGTGTCGCATGCCGCGCGCAACGATTGCCAGGGCATCGACGATCTGCGCGCCGAGGTCGACCGCATGACCAAGAAGCTCGGCCGCCGGCCGAAGATTCTCGTCGGCAAGCCCGGCCTCGACGGTCACTCCAACGGTGCCGAGCAGGTCGCGGTGCGGGCGCGCGACGCCGGCATGGACGTGGTTTACGACGGCATCCGCCTCACCCCCGAGGAGATCGTCGACGCCGCGCGCGACAAGGATGTGCACGTCGTCGGCCTGTCGATCCTCTCGGGCTCGCACCTGCCGCTGGTCAAGGACGTGGTGACGCGCCTGCGCGACGCCGGCCTCGACGACGTGCCGGTCGTGGTCGGCGGCATCATCCCGCCCGACGACGCCGCCGAGCTCAAAGGGGCCGGCGTCGCCGCCGTCTACACGCCGAAGGATTTCGAGCTCAACCAGGTGATGACCGACGTGCTGCGCATCGTCGAGCGCAGCAAGGCGGCGGGGTGAGGTCGCGTCGCGGGATCGATTTCGGGCGCGCAGCCGCTGTTCTCATTTCGGCTCGGGACGCAAGGCGCGTTCTATCGCCATGCGAATGAAACGCTGATAGGGCATGCCAGCCTGACGGGCGCGGACGCGCACCTCCTCCAGCAGCTTCTCCGGCAAGCGCAGGCTGACCGACTTGTCCTTGCGCCGTAGCTCGAAGCGCATCGGCACCATGTCCGACAAGTCGTATTCGCTCAGGTCCGCGGTCTCGATGAAGGCTTCCGCCTCGGCGTCGGTTTTGAAGTCAGGGAATTTCTTTTTCATGGGCTTCGACCTCCTTCCTGTGCATGTAACGGGCGCTGATCGGACGGATCAGCCGCTCCTTGCGTCTGTGCCGCCATGTGAACACGACGAAGATGGATCGGCCTTCGGTCGTGCGGCCGATCGCCCGAAAGCGCCGTTCCATCTCCGAATGCTTCGGGTCGGGGCCGACGAGTGGCGTTCCGCGAAACAGGCTTTCGATCTCGGTTACCGAAACGCCGTGCTTGCAGCACTTGTTTCGATTGCCGGGATCCCAGTCAAAGCCATCGAAGTCCATCGTCGCCCTGATGATATGCGTTTGCATATGCAAATGCGAGGACCAAGTATCTGAAGTCTTGCCTCCATGCTAGGTCCTGCCTTGAAGAATTCCGCTACCGCGGCAACCCCTCGACCCATCGCCCGCTGCGCGGTTCGAGCCCGCAGACCTCGCCCTCGATGTGGGTCTTCTCCACCCAGGCGCGCACCGCGGCGGCGTATCCCGGGCTCGCCGGCTCGTCGAGTGCCCAGCCGTCGGGAAACCAGCTCGAATAGCCGTTGAGCGTCGGGATGCCGCGGATTTGCGCGAACAACATGGCGTCGTCCTGGTGCTGCGGGCCGGAGCGTTCCGGCGGACCGGCGCCGGGGACGACGTAGAAGGCGCGGCAGCCCGCGGGCGGCGCCGGCGCGGCGTCGATCCAGGCGAGTGCGGCCTTGCGTGACATCATCGGCGGCCACACGAGGTTCACCTGCTCGGCGATCAGCACGACGGCGAGTGCGATCACCGCGATGCGGTGGCGCGCGAGCCCGGCGAGCGTGCGCGCCACGATGAGCGAGACGAAGAGATTCGCGACGAGCTGCGAGCGGAAGGTGTAGCGGATCGCCTTGGCACCGGGCACCACCGCCCAGACCGCGTGCCACGGCCGCACGCCGAAATAGTCCATCTGCAGGAGCCAGACCGCGACCACCGCGAGGCCCATGAGCAGCAGGAGGCGGTCGCTCCCGTCGTAGCGCGCACTCCCTCCCCCTTCTCCAGGGGGAGGGTTGGGGTGGGGGTCCGCTGAGGTGTCACAAGCGCTACGCCTGCGGCCCGCGATCCCCACCCCGACCCTCCCCTTTTCAAGGGGAGGGAATTCACCGCTTCGAGAGGCCAGCAGTCGCGCCAGCAGCGTGGTGAGTCCCGCCGCAAACACAGCGAGCACCACCGGGGTGAACGCAAGCTCGACCTCCCAGACCGGGCGGTCCGGCCGCCCGGCGATGCCGAGGTGCTCGAACAGTGCGCCCCAGATGCCGTTTTCCGGCGTCACATTGAGGAGGTCGCGCCACAGCGGCATGTTTCCGGCGACCTCGGCGAAGCCGCGGCTGTGGCCGGAGAGGAAAACCGGCACGTAAAGCAGGAGGAACGGTACGATCCCGGCGGCGAAGCCGGCTGTCGCGGCAAGTAGGATGGTGCGGCGGGCGTATATCTCGTGCAGCAGCGCTACGGTCGCCTGCCGGCCGAACACCGCGGGGTAAAGCAGTGCGATCAGCAGCAAATAGAAGGCGAAGAACCACGACGCCTGGAAGGCGGTGAGGAACATCAGCGCGTAAAGTGCGCCGGCCGCACCGGCGAGGATCGCCGCGCCCCGCACCCCCTTCCACGCGGTCAGTGCGAGATCGCACAGCACCGGCAGCAGCATCGCGCAATAGACCTGGACGTGGATGAGCTTGACTGCGTCGAGATTGCCGAATGCGAACAGGAACGCGCCGATGGCCGCGAAGGCCGGGGGCACGCCGAAATGGCGGACGGCGAGCCGGCGAAAGCCGAAGAAGCCGATCGCCGATACCGCGGCCATCACCGCCATGAAGGCGGTGAACGCATCGAGGCCGAGGCCGCGCAACGCCGCATCGGCAGCGCCGAGGAGGAAGAACGCGTCGGTGTAGCCGAGCGTGCCGCGTGCGGGAAAGAAGACGATGGGGTCGGTCCAGTGCACCGTGCCGGCGAACACGTGACGCCAGTGCTCGATGATGGCGAGGGCGAGATAGCCGTCCTCCTCGTCGCCGAAGGCACCGTCGAAGCCGGTGAACAGCCAGCCGCGAAACACCAGCGCAAAGCCAAGCGCGAACAGCGCGAACGCCAGCAGGCGGTGGCGCTGGTCGAATGTCACCGCCGTGCGATCCGCGGCGAGTGCGCTCATTCCGGGGCGCGGTCGCGGCGCATCGTCAGCAGGAGATTGCTCGGCCAGCCGGCGAGATTGACCGTGGAGACGGCGGCGGAAAAGCCGGCGACGCCGGCTGCGGCAAGGCCCAATTCCCGCGCGGTCATCAGGTTGAGATTGGCTTCCTGCGCAAAAAAGCTGCGGCCGGTACGGCGCATGATGTCGCGGAATAGCGGCTTGGGGAGCCAATGCACCACCGGGAGCACGGTGTGGAATTCGATCGGAAACCAGCGGTTCGGGGTCGTCACGAACACCGCGCGTCGGGCCACCCGGCAGCATTCGTGCAGCAAACCCCGTTGCCGCTCGAATGCGCCGACATGCTCGATGACGGCGGCCGCGTGGACGACGTCGAAGGCGGCATCGGCGAACGGTAGCGCAAGCGCGTCTGCCTGGACGAAGCGCATGCCCGGATAGAGCCTCGGCAGGAACGAGGCGTCGTCGAGCCCGATCGCCGTCACTCTGTGCTTGTGCGGATACCAGGCCTCCAGGTAGTTCGACGCCTCGTAGGTCCGCTCGGAGGTCGCGCCGACATCGAGCACCGTGTCGTCGGCGCCCAACGCCGGTGGCCGCGAGGAAGCGCGCGAACATCTTGCGGCGCTGATGCGCGGCGATTTTAACCGGCAGGCTGTCGGCTGCGGCAACATTGTACTGGGCATTGGGCGCGGCGCTTGGCATGATGCTCGCATGCCTTAGCATGAAGGCGCGGCGGCGGCGATTGCAGCTCCTCCGCGGCGCCGATCAGTTTCCCTCCGACTGACCCCGAGAGCGCTCATGTCCCGGGCATTGCCGCTTGACGCAATCAAGCCTGCCGTCGCGGAGGCTGCAAGCCGCGATGTCGAGCTCACCATCCTGATGCCTTGCCTCAACGAGGCCGAGACCATTGCCACCTGCATCGACAAGGCGCATGGCTTCCTCGCCCGCGCCGGCGTCGCCGGCGAAATCCTGATCGCGGACAACGGCTCGAGCGACGGCTCGGTGGAATATGCGCTGGCGCGCGGCGCCCGCGTCATCGCGGTGACCGAGCGCGGCTACGGGGCGGCGCTGCGGGCGGGGATCGCCGCCGCGCGCGGTCGCTTCGTCATCATGGGGGACGCCGACGACAGCTACGATTTCTCCCGCCTCGAGCTATTTCTCGCCAGGCTGCGCGAAGGCTCCGACCTCGTGATGGGCAACCGCTTTGCCGGCGGCATCGCGCCCGGCGCCATGCCTTTCCTGCACCGCTATCTCGGCAATCCCGTGCTCAGCCTGATCGGGCGGATGTTCTTCCGCTCCGGCATCCGCGATTTCCATTGCGGCCTGCGTGGCGTGCGCCGCGACGCCATCCTCGCGCTGGACCTCCGGACCTCCGGCATGGAGTTCGCCAGCGAGATGGTGGTGCGCGCCGCGCTCAACAGGCTTGCCATCACCGAGGTCCCGACCGCGCTTGCGGTCGACGGCCGGACGCGGCCGCCGCATCTGCGGACCTGGTCGGACGGCTGGCGCCACCTGCGCTTCCTCCTGATGTTCAGTCCGCGCTGGCTGTTTCTCTATCCGGGCGCCGTGCTGTTCGCGCTCGGACTGTTGGGGACGCTCGTCCTGCTGCCCGGCCCGCTGATGCTCACGTCTCAGTTCGGGGTCGACGACCATACTTTCCTCGTCGCCACCATCGCCATCCTGGTCGGCGTCCAGGTGGTCGGTTTCGGGGTCATCGCCCGCCATTTCGCCGCGGCGAACGGCCTGCTGCCGCGGTCGAGGAGCCTCGACGGGGTGATGTCACGCGTCTCCCTGGAGCGCGGGCTCCTGATCGCGCTGGCGCTGATGTGCGGCGGCATCGGCGGCGTCGCGTGGTCGCTCTGGCGGTGGGCCGCGCTGGATTTCGGTCCGCTCATCGCGCCCGAGGTGACCCGGGTGCTGACCCTCTCGCTCGTCCTCATTGCGACCGCAGTGCAACTCGCCTTCACCGTGTTCCTGCTCGGCATCATCGATCTGCCGTTCGAAAAGGCCGGCCGCAAATAGCCGTGCGCCGTTGCGCGTCGATACGTCCCAGCCGCCGAGGCGGCGTCGGCGGTCGGCCCGGCTCGCACAGCTTGCGAAAAAGTTGCAAAGTTCCGGCGGCTCGCACGAAGATGCGGTCCGAGGAGACAGCGATGACGATTTTCGCAAAAACCCGCCTGATCCTGTGTGCAGCGGCGCTCGCCGTGCTCGCGGCGTCCAGTCCCGCCGCGGCGCAGGACAAGACGCTGGTGATGAAGCTCTCCACCGCTACGCTCAACGACGCCCAGCACGAATGGATGAAGCGGTTCGCGGCCGCGATCGATAAGAACACCGGCGGACGAATCAAGGTGGAGATCTATCCGGCGAGCCAGCTCGGCACCATTCCGCGCCAGATCGAAGGCACCCAGCTCAACTCGATTCAGGCCTGGGTCGGCCCGCCGGAGTTCCTGGTCGGTGTCGACGCGCGCTACGAGATTCTGAGCGCCCCGGGCCTCATCCAGAACGACCAGCACGCGATCAAGATCATTTCCGATCCGGAGTTCTCGAAAACGTTCCTGGCGCTCGGAGCGAACAAGGGCCTGGTCGGTGCGAGCCTCTTCATCACCGGCCCCATGGTGTTCGACATGCGCACCCCGCTGCGCAGCCTCGCCGAGCTCAAGGGCAAGAAGGTGCGCGTGCTCGCCTCGCCGTTCCAGACCGAGCAGGTCTCCCGGCTCGGCGGCACCGGCGTGCCGCTTTCGCTCGGCGACGTCCTGCCGGCGCTGCAGCAGGGTACGCTCGACGGCGCGATGGGCGGCCTGACCGTGTTCACGGCGCTGCAATATCAGGACACGGCGAAATACATCACCGAGGCCGGCCACGCCTACATCTTCAGCATGGCGGTGTTCAGCAAGCGTTGGTTCGACGCGCTGCCGGCCGACCTCAAGGCCATCGTGATGGCGAGTGCCGATCAGGCCCGCGCGGAGGTCCTTCCCTGGTCGCTCGATTTTTTGGCCCAGCAGCGCAAGGTGTGGGCGGAAAAGGGCGGCGAGGTGATCGAGCTCTCGCCCGCCGATCACGCCGAGCTGATGGCGAAGACCTCGGCGATCGGCGACGACATCGTCAAGACCAAGCCCGAGCTCAAGCCGCTGTGGGACCAACTCGTCGCCACCGCCAAGCGCACGAAGTGAAGTAGGAACGATGGAATCCGGCAGCAGCGCAGCCGTGCGGCGCGGTGGATGGATCGACACGTTCGTCGCCTTGATCCAGGCGCTGACCGCCGTGCTGCTGCTCGTCGCCGTGGCGCTCAACTTCGCCAACATCGTCGGCCGCTACGTGTTCTCCGCACCGATTGCCTCGGCCGAGGAAGTGATGCTGTTTCTCCTGGTCGGCATCGTGTTTCTCGGCAACAGCGTGGTCGGCTACGAAGGCAAGCAGTTGCGCATGGACGTCGTGCTGCAGGCCCTTCCGGCGCGGCTGCGCCATGCCTTCGAAATACTCGCAGACCTCACCATGATCGTGGTGTGCGTGGCCCTGATCGTACTCGGCTGGCCGGCGGTCCAGATGCTCGCCGAGTTCGACCAGCGCAGCCAGGCGGCCGATATTCCGCTGTGGATTCCGCAGGCGCTGGTGCCGATCGGCCTCGGGCTCAACGCATTCCTGGTCGCGGTGCGGCTCGCGACGCGCCGGGCGCCGGCGACGGCGCCGGCCGGGTAGCGGTGACGATTCTCGCTTGACGACCTCGTCCTGAGGAGCCGTGCGCAGCACGGCGTCTCGAAGGACGGCCACGGGCCGCAGCGTGTGGGGCCATCCTTCGAGACGCGCGCAAGGGCGCGCTCCTCAGGACGAGGTCTGAAATAGAAAGACTCACGATCGGGGCCGCGTGGGCACGCTTCGCTTTGCGCCCCTACGACGCCTACCCCCGCCAGCTCATCTGATAGATCGGTGCGCCGGAGCGCGGGTTGGTCTCCTCAGCCGTAATGGCGAAGCCCTGCTTCTCGTAGAAGCGGATGGCGCGGATGTTGTCGCGATTGACGTGCAGATCGAGGCCCATGGGCGACTGCGTCTTGGCGGCGGCGATGAGGGCTGCGGCGGCGCCGCTGCCCCACGCCTCCGGCGCGACCACGAGCTGATCGAGATAACCGCTCTTCGGATCGACGGTGACGAAGCCCCCCACCGCGTTTTCCACCATCGCCATCGTGATGACGCAGACCGGCACGAGCTCGGTGCGCCAGCGCTCGCGCCACCACGCGACGCGCGCGGCGAAATCGATGTGGGGATAAGCCTGCTGCCAGGTGCGCTGCCACAGCGCGATCGCCGTATCCTCGTCATCGGGGAGGTACGGGCGCAGGCTCAGGTGCGAAGCGCGGACGGGCTCTTGTGCCGGAATCATGCGCCCTCGCGCGCACGCTTCGCCGTCGCGACGGCGCAGCCGTTGGATCGGGCGGTCACCGCTCGGTCAGCTTGAGCTCGAGGCGACGGTTGCGGCGGAACGCCTCTTCCGTGTTGCCGGGGTCGAGGGGCTGGAATTCGCCGAACCCGGCGGCGACCAGGCGCTGGGGGGAAATTCCCTTGCTGACGAGGTACTGCACCACCGAGATCGCGCGGCCGGCGGACAGCGCCCAGTTCGAGGGAAACTGCGAGCTTGCGATCGGACGCACGTCGGTGTGGCCGTCGACGCGCAGCACCCAGGGGATGTCCGATGGGATCTTCTTGTCGAGGTCGAGCAACGCCCCGGCGAGCTTGTCGAGCTCGACGCGGCCTTCGGGGCTCAGCACCGCCTGGCCGCTGTCGAAGAACACCTCCGAGGGGAACACGAAGCGGTCGCCGACCACGCGGATGTCCGGGCGGCTGCCGAGGATTTCGCGCAAGCGGCCGAAGAAGTCGGAGCGATAGCGCGAGAGCTCCTGCACCCGCTGGGCGAGCGCCACATTGAGCCGCTGGCCGAGGTCGGCGATCTTGGCCTGGGCGTCCTTGTCCTTGCGCTCGGAGGTGTCGAGCGCCGACTCGAGGGCTGCGAGCTGTCGGCGCAGCGCCATGATCTGCTGATTGAGAATCTCGACTTGGGCGAGCGCGCGGGCGTTCACGCTCTTCTCGCTATCCAGGGAGCCCGAGAGCTCGCTGATCTTGCCCTGGGCCTCGCTGAGCTGCCCCTGGACGATGGCGGCGCTCGATCCGCTTTCGGTGCTGGCGCGCAGACGGTCGCGCTCGTTCTCGGCGCCCGTCAGGCCCGCCCGCAGGCGCGCGATCTCGTCCTCGAGATCGACCTTGCCGGTCTTCTCGAGCGACAGGAGATCGGTGAGCTGGGCTATCTGAACGTTGAGGCGGGTCAGCGCGGTGTCCTTGCCCGCCACCTCCTGCGAGAGAAAGAACTGCACCACCACGAACACGGTCAGCAGGAAGATGATGCCGAGAACGAGGGTCGACAGCGCGTCGACGAAGCCGGGCCAGTAGTCGATGCCGCGTTCGCGGCGTCCGCGTGCGAGTGCCATGTCTCAAGTTCCGAGTCTCGAGTTCCCGATGCTTCTTTGGTCCGCTCTTTACTCGCGATGCGCCGGGGCGCGCGCCATCGACTCGAGCAGCCGCTTGATCTCGCGATGCTGGCCGGCCTGGCCGTCGACCCATTCGCGGATCAGTTGCTGCTCGCTGCGCATATGGTGAACGAGGCCCTGGATCGCCTCCGCGAGGTTCGCCATCGCGGCGGTCGCCGTCTTGTTGGAGCCACCCTCGGTGATCACCTGGTTCAGCCGCTCGATTGCGGCATAGATGTCGCCGCCGGCGGCCGGCGCGGCCACGTCCTCGCTGCCGAGATCGCGCACCGTGGTGGCGAGCCAATCCTCGAGCTCGGTGTAGAACCGGTTCTGCGCCTGGCTCGTCTGCAGATCGAGGAAGCCTAGGATCAGCGAACCGGCGAGGCCGAACAGCGAGGACGAGAACGAAATCCCCATGCCGCCGAGCGGCGCCGCCAGGCCCTCCTTGAGGGACTCGAACATCGAGCCGGCGTCGCCGCCCACCTTGAGGCCTTCGATCACTTTGCCGACCGAGCCGACAGTCTCGATCAGGCCCCAGAAGGTGCCGAGCAGGCCGAGGAAGACCAGGAGGCCGGTCATGTAGCGCGACATGTCGCGCGCCTCGTCGAGACGGTTCGCGATCGAATCCATCAGGCTGCGCATGGTCTGCGAGGACATCGCCATGCGGCCGACGCGGTCGCGCAGGATCGCCGCCATTGGCGCGAGCAGCACCGGCGCGCGCTCGACCGCAAGGCCGGGATCGGCGAGCCGGAAGCTGTTGACCCAGGCGATCTCGGGAAACAGCCTCAGCACCTGGCGGAAGGAGAGCAGGATGCCGACCAGCAGCACGCCGATGATCAGGGCGTTGAGCCCGGGATTGGCGAAGAATGCATCTTTGATCTGGCGATTGAGGATCACCACCACCAGCACGCCGATGGTGAGGAAGACCATCATCCGCACCAGGAAGATCCGAGGTGAGGAAACTTTGAACGGATCTAGTTCTTGCCGGAGCATCGATGTCCCGCCGAAAACAATCGCCTCAGGCGCCAATATGGCACAGGTAGGGCGCGTGAGGATACGCAAGTATCAGCTGCAACGGCACTGCACTATGACCCGTCGCCGCACCTTGTGCCATGCCGGTCGCCTCGCGAGCGGAGGGCGCCGGCGGTATCCCTGGACTGTTCGAACGCCCACCGACGGATCGGCGGATCGAGCGCTTCGCCATCGATCCACTTCTATGAAATTTCGCGACAACATCGATCATTCTTTGCTCGGTGCATCCTTGAGGAGAGAAATCAGTGTCCCCTGGAGGAATTCGTTACCGGCGATGATCTGTCGTTTCTCGAAGACGGCGTCGCCGCCGTCGAGATCGGATGCGTAACCGCCGGCTTCGCGCACCAGCACCATGCCGGCGGCCATATCCCACGGCGACAGGTCGCGTTCCCAGTACGCGTCGAGCCGGCCGGCGGCGACCCAGGCGAGATCGAGGGCAGCGGCGCCAAATCGCCGAATCCCGGCGACGCGCTCCTGGATCGCGGCGAATTCCCTGCGGAACTGCGCGAGATCGCCGCGGCCGAGATGGGGAAGGCCACAGGCCACCACCGCTTCCGGCAGCCGCCGCCGATTGGCGACACGCAGCCGCTGGTCGTTGAGAAACGCGCCCTTGCCGCGCTCGGCGACGAACAACTCCTCGTTCGCCGGATTGTAGACGAGCCCGGCCACCATCACCTTGTCGCGCTCGAGCCCGATCGAGATGGCGAATTGCGGGATGCCGTGCAGAAAATTGGTGGTGCCGTCGAGCGGGTCGACGATCCAGCGATGCGACTTGTCGGTGCCCTCCTCGAAGCCGCCTTCCTCGCCGAGGAAGCCGTAGCCGGGCCGCGCCTTGGCGAGCTCGGCGCGCAAAATCTCCTCGGCGCGATGGTCGGCCGCGGAGACGAAATTGGCGGGGCCCTTCAACGAGACCTGCAGCTTCTCGACCTCGCCGAAGTCGCGCTTGAGGCTGCGGCCGGCCTTGCGCGCCGCCGCGGTCATGACATTGAGAAGGGCGGACCGCAGCATGAAGACAATCGATGTCGCGCTAGGTTTCGGGAAGGTGGCGGTGGTGTGCATGGCCGCGCCCGCCACGTCAAGGCGTCGACGGCAAACGCAAGCGGGGATGAACGTCGGCTTTTCCGGTTCAGGAACGCGGCAGGACGGCCAGCCAGGGGCCCGCGGCCTTCTGCGCCGCCTGGCGGACCGCCTCAGGCTGGTCGGCGGCGTATTTGTCGAGATAGGGATCGCTGTTGCCGCCGGCCTTGGAAATGAGATGCCACTTGATCGCTTCCACCGGGTTGGCGGTGCCGCCGCCACGGCCCATCGAATAGATGCGGGCCAAGCGGTTCTGGGCGATCGGGCTGCCGCGCAGCGCCGCCTTGCGGAACACGGCGGTGGCGTGGACCTCATCCTTGGGGACGCCAGTGCCGTTGAACAGGGCGATGGCGTACTCGACCTCGGCGTCCGAATTCTCGGCGAGCGCAGCCGCCGCGAGCAGCCGTGCCGCCTCGGCGTCGTTCTTCTCGACGCCGCGACCATCCTTATAGAGCGTGGCGAGCGCGTACTGGGCCTCGGGGCTGCCCTCGGTCGCGGCGGTGCGGAACAGCTCCGCGGCGCGTCCGAAATCCTGCGGGAACTGCTGTCCCTCGAGGTAGAGCAAGCCGAGGTCGTAGGCCGCAGCGGCGTGGCCGAGCTTCGCCGCTTCGGCAAAGAGCCGCGCCGCCTCCGCCTTGTCATGCAGGCCGCCGCGTCCGGTCATGTTGAACAAGCCGAGCGCGAACATGGCGTCGCGGTCGCCCCGCGCGGCGGCGAGGCGGTACCATTCGACCGCCTTTGTGTCGTTCTGGGGAATGCCGACGCCGCTTGAAAAGAGCTCGCCGAGCAAGGTCATCGCATGCGGGTCGCCCTTCTCGTCGACGCGGCGGGTCGCCTCGGCGAAAGCGGTGAGGAAGTAGCCACGCTGGTAAGCGCCGTAGGCGAGGTCGGGCTCGACGGCCGGGCGCGCCGCCGTGGTTGCCGGGGCGGCTGCGGGGGTGGGCGGACGGCTGGCCTTGGGCGGCGGCAACGGGTTGGTCCGCGGCGCAGCGGGCTTCGCAGCCGGCGCCGCGGGTTTTGGCGCAACCGGCGCGGGTTCCGGCGCTTGGGCATATCCGGGCACCGCCAGCAGGAGGCTCGCCGCGACGAACGTCATCCGCAGCCGTGTCGTCATGGAGCACCTCCGGCATTACCGAGCCGCGCCGCGGCTTCCGCCAGCGCCGCCCTGACCCCGCGCGGATCGTCGAACACCGCCCCGCCGACGGCGACGAAATCGGCGCCGGCCTCGACAAGGGCTGGAATCTCTTCGAGCCGCGCGGCATAGGCGACGCAGGGCACTTCGAACACATCGGCCCACCACTCGACCCGGTCGAGCACGGCCTCGAAAGAGGGGCGATGGCCGGCAGCGTTGGGCTCGCCGAACATCACGTAGTCGGCCCCGGCCTGGCCCGCCTCCATCGCGTCGTGGCGGGTGTGGAGTCCGCCGGCGCCGGCGATGTTCTTCGGCTTGAGCCGCGACACCGCCTCCTTGAGCGCTTCGACATCGCCGAGATGGGCCCCATCGGCGCCGGAACGGGCGACGATATCGTCGCGGTCGGCGAGAATGAGCGCCACGTCGCGGCGCTGGACCGCCGACGCGATCTCCTTGACGAGGTTGATGAGGCTGCGCTCGTCGGCATCGGCGAGCCGCAGCAGCACGGCGGCGAGATCGGCGCTCGACATGGCGTCGGCGACGTCCGTCACCACCGCCGGCCGTTCCACCGGAGGCGTGAGCAGATAAAGGCGCGGAGGCGGCGTTCCTGGTCGAGATCGCGCTGACATCGTGACGTCGATGCCGCCTTATTCCGGCGAATTGGCGGCACGCGAACTATCGCACGATTCGCGCGGCTGGACGAAGGCAACCTGTCGCGGAGGAGGGATCAATCGGTCGCACCTTCCTGCCAAGTCCCGCTACGCCGCCTTCTTCTCCAAATCCGCCTTCCACTGGCCGAGGCTCGCGAGACCGTTCATGCGGGCGCGGTGGCTGAAGGCGCGCTGGGCGGCGGCGACGTTTTCCGATCGACCGGACCATGCCTTCTGCGGCGCGGCCTGAAGGGCGCGACCGTAGGAGAAGGTAAGGTTCCACGGCAGGCCGCCGATGCGGTTCATGGCGTCGAGATGGGCGGTCGCCTCCTCGTCGGACTGGCCGCCGGAGAGGAACGCGATGCCCGGCACCGCGCCCGGCACGCAGTTCTTGAGGAGCCGTACGGTCATCTCGGCCACCTCCTCGACGCTCGCCTGCTTTTTGCTCTTCTTGCCGGGGACGACCATGTTGGGCTTGAGCACCATGCCCTCGAGCACCACGCGGTTGCAGTAGAGCTCCTGGAAGGTCTCCTTGAGGATCCACTCGGTGACGCCGTAGCAGCGGTCGATGTCGTGATCGCCATCCATCAGCACTTCCGGCTCGACGATCGGAACGATCTGCGCGGCCTGGCACAGCGCCGCATAGCGGCCGAGCGCATGGGCGTTGGCGTGAATGCAGGTATGCGTCGGGATGCCGGCGCCGATGTCGATCACCGCCCGCCACTTCGCGAAGCGCGCGCCCTGGGCGTAATACTTCGGCAGGCGGTCGGCGAGCTTGTCGAGCCCGATGGTGACGAGCTCGCCCGGGCAGCCCGGCAGTGCCTTGGTGCCCTCGTCGACCTTGATGCCGGGGATGGAGCCGGCCTGCTCGATGATCTTGACGAGCGGCGTGCCGTCCTTGGCGTTCTGCCAGATGGTCTCGTCATAGAGGATGACGCCGGAGATGTGATTGCGCATCGCCTCGGTCGAGCGGAACAGGAATTCGCGATAGTCGCGCCGGTTGTCCTCGGTGCATTCGGTGCCGATGGTGTCGAAGCGCTTCTTGATGGTGCCGCTCAATTCGTCGGCCGCGAGAATGCCCTTGCCGGAGGCGACCATGGCGGTCGCGACCTTGTTCAATTGATCGAGGTCCATCGCACTTCCTCCTGCTCAGTCGCCGCGCCGGATTTTCGCTCTACAAGAACGCAGCCGTCATGACGCGGGCGTCGGCTCCCGCTGCGCCGCCACCTGCGCTCGTGAGCCGCAATGCCTCGACGCCCGGCAGCGCCTTGCCTTCCATCCACTCGAGAAACGCGCCGCCCGCGGTCGATACATAGGTGAACCGCTCGGAGGCACCGGCACGATTGAGCGCCGCGACCGTGTCGCCGCCACCGGCGACCGAAACGAGCCTGCCGGCCGCGGTCAGCTCCGCCGCCGCCTCGGCGACCTCGGTGGTGCCGATGTCGAAGGGCTCGAGCTCGAAAGCGCCGAACGGGCCGTTCCATACCACCGTACGCATCCGCGCCAGAACGGAGATGACGTGCTCGACCGAGCGTGGGCCGATGTCGAGGATCATGTCGTCGGCTTCGACCGCATCGATCGCTACCGCGCGCGACGGCGCGCCGGCCTTGAACGCCTTGGCGACGACCGCATCGACCGGCAGCACCACCTCGCAATGCTTTGCCTTGGCGATACCGAGGATGCGCCGGGCCGTGTCGGCGAGATCGTGCTCGCACAGTGATTTCCCGACCGCGACCCCTTGCGCGGCAAGAAACGTATTCGCCATCGCGCCGCCGACGATGAGAACGTCGACCTTGGCGACCAGGTTCCCGAGGAGGTCGAGCTTGGTAGAGATCTTGGCGCCGCCGACCACCGCGGCGACCGGCCGCTGTGGCGCTTCAAGCGCCCTGGCGAGCGCGACGAGCTCCGCCTCCATGGTACGGCCCGCATAGGCTGGCAGCACGTGGCCGAGCCCTTCGGTCGAGGCATGGGCGCGGTGGGAGACCGAGAAGGCGTCGTTGACCCAGATGTCGCCGAGCGCGGCGAGCGCCTCGACGTAAGCGGGATCGTTCTTCTCCTCGCCGATGTGGAAGCGGGTGTTCTCCAGGCAGAGGATGTCGCCGTTCTTCATCGCCGCGACCGCGGCCTGCGCGACCGGGCCGACGCAATCATCGGCAAAGGCGATGTCGCGCTTCAAATGCTTCGCCAGCGCCGCGGCGATGGGCTTGAGCGAATCCTTGGGCGTCCGCTGCTTCGGGCGGCCGAAATGCGAGAGCAGGATGACTTTGCCGCCCTTCGCCGCGATCTCGGCGACCGTCGGCGCGAGCCGCTCGATGCGGGTCGGATCGCTCACCGCGCCGTCGGCCATCGGCACGTTGAGGTCGACCCGCAGCAGCACCCGCTTGCCGCGGAGGTCGACGTCGTCGAGGGTGCGAAAGTCGCTCACGGCTCAGATCAGCTTGCCCATGGCAACGGCGGTGTCCGCCATGCGGTTGGAGAAGCCCCATTCGTTGTCGTACCACGACATCACCCGCACGAAGTTTCCGTCCATGACCTTGGTCTGGTCCATGTGGAAGATCGACGAGCGGGGATCGTGGTTGAAGTCGATCGAGACATTGGGCTGGTCGGTGTAGCCGAGAATGCCCTTGAGCTGTTGCTCGGCGGCGCGCTTCACCGCGCCGTTGATCTCGTCCTTCGAAGTGTTGCGCTTGGCGACGAACTTGAGATCGATCACCGACACGTTCGGGGTCGGCACCCGGATCGATACGCCGTCGAGCTTGCCGGCGAGCTCGGGCAGCACGAGGCCCACCGCCTTGGCGGCGCCGGTCGTGGTCGGGATCATCGACAGCGCCGCGGCGCGCGCCCGGTAGAGGTCCTTGTGGAACTGGTCCTGCGACGGCTGGTCGTTGGTGTAGGCGTGCACCGTCGTCATGAAGCCCTTCTCGATGCCGACAGCGTCGTTCATTACCTTGGCGAGGGGGGCGAGGCAGTTCGTCGTGCAGGAGGCGTTCGACACCACGACGTGGTCGCGCGTGAGCTTGTCGTGGTTGACGCCGTAGACGACGGTGAGGTCGACATTGTCGGCCGGCGCCGAGACGAGGACGCGCTTGGCGCCGGCGTCGAGATGGGCCTTGGCCTTTTCCTTCGAGGTGAAGATCCCGGTGCATTCGAGCGCGATGTCGACGCCGAGCGCCTTCCATGGCAGCTCCGCCGGGTTCTTGATGGCGGTCACCTTGATCGGGCCGGTGCCGCAATCGATGGTGTCTCCCGTGACCTTGACCTCGCCCGGAAAGCGGCCATGGATCGAATCGAAGCGGAGCAGGTGGGCGTTGGTCTCGACCGGGGCGAGGTCGTTGAGCGCCACCACCTCGATGTCCTTGCGGCCGGATTCGACGATGGCGCGGAGGACATTGCGGCCGATCCGGCCAAATCCGTTGATGGCAACCCTCACCGACATCTCGTGCATCCTCCGCTTTAGGCTTGTGACCTGCCGAACCGGCCCCGGAGCCCGTCGGACGGGCAGGCCGGGTGCTCAATTTGGCGGCGTTGATAACATATGAACTGCATGGTTCCAGTGCAGAAATTTCATCCCGTGGACAGCTTGGTGAACGCCGCCTCGGCGACGTGCTCGGGGGTAATGCCGAAGTGGCGGTAGAGGTCCTTGTAGGGGCCGCTGGCGCCGAAGGAGCTCATGCCGACGAACAGCGCGTCGGAGCCGATCACGGCGTCCCAGCCCTGGCGGATCGCCGCCTCGATGCCGATCCGGACCGGCGCGGTGCCGACGACCCGCTGGCGCTCGGCCGCCGGGGCGGCGAGGAACAGCTCGAAACAGGGCACCGACACCACCCGGGCGGCGATGCCGCGCGCGGCAAGCAGCGCGCGCGCCGCCGCCGCGATGGCGACCTCGGAGCCCGAGGCGAACAGCGAAACCTGCGCCGTCCCCTCCGCCGGCAACAGCTCGTAGGCGCCGGCGGCGCAACGGTTTTCCGCCGTGTAGCCGGTGCGCAACTGGGGCAGGTTCTGCCGAGTGAGTGCGAGCACGCTGGGCGAGGTGCGGGCTTCGAGCGCGAGCTGCCAGCACTCGACCGTCTCGACGGTATCGCAGGGCCGAAACACCAGCAGGTTGGGGATCGCCCGCAGCGCCGCGAGATGCTCGACCGGCTGGTGCGTCGGCCCGTCCTCGCCTAGGCCGATCGAGTCGTGGGTGAGCACATGGATCACCCGCAGGCCCATCAGTGCGGCGAGCCGGATCGACGGCCGCATATAGTCGGAGAACACCAGGAAGGTCCCGGAATAGGGAATGATTCCCCCGTGCAGCGCCATTCCGTTCATCGCCGCAGCCATGCCGTGCTCGCGGATGCCGTAGTGAATGAAGCGGCCACCGGGGTTCGCCGCTGTCAGCGCCGCCATGCCCTTCGGCCGGGTGTTGTTGGAGCCGGTGAGGTCGGCCGACCCGCCGACCATTTCCGGCACCGCGGCGGTGAGCGCGTCGAGCGCCTGCTCCGAGGCGATGCGGGTCGCGATCTCCTTCGGCGCGGCGGCGAGCTTCTCCTTCATGCCGCGCACGGCGGCGGCGAGCGCTTCGGCCGGCAGGTCGCCGGCGATCCGGCGATCGAACTCGGCGCGCCGATCTGGGGGGAGGCTCGCCAGCCGCTGCTCCCAGGAAAGTCGCACGGTGCGCGACCGCGCTCCCGCCTCGCGCCAGGCGGCGGCGATGTCCGCCGGCACCTCGAAGGGCGGCGACGTCCAGCCGAGCTTTTCGCGCGCGCCCTTGACCTCGTCGGGGCCTAGCGGTGAGCCGTGCGCTTTCTCGCTGCCCGCCTTGGTGGGCGCGCCGAAGCCGATCACGGTGCGGCAGGCGATCAGGCTCGGGCGCTCCGACATCTGCGTCGCCGCGATCGCGGCGGCGATCGCTTCGGGGTCATGGCCGTCGACCCGGCAAGCGTTCCAGCCGCAGGCCTCGAACCGCTTGACCTGATCGACCGAGTCCGAGAGCGACAGCGGTCCGTCGATCGAGATGCCGTTGTCGTCGAACAGGACGATGAGCCGCGCGAGCTTGAGATGGCCGGCGAGCGCGATCGCCTCCTGGCTGATCCCCTCCATGAGGTCGCCGTCGGAAGCGAGGACATAGGTGCGGTGATCGACGACGTCGGCGCCGAACTCGGCTGCGAGGTGCCGTTCCGCAATCGCCATGCCGACGGCGTTGGCGAGCCCCTGCCCGAGCGGCCCGGTGGTCGTCTCGATGCCTGGCGCATGGCCGTATTCCGGATGGCCGGCAGTACGCGAGCCGAGCTGGCGGAAGCGCTTGATCTCGTCGATCGTCATCGCCTCGTAGCCGAGGAGATGAAGCAACGCATAGAGCATCATCGAGCCGTGGCCCGCCGAGAGCACGAAGCGGTCGCGGTCCGGCCAGTGCGGCGCTGCGGCATCGAATTTGAGGAAGCGGGTGAACAGCACGGTGGCGACGTCGGCGGCGCCCATCGGCAGTCCGGGGTGGCCCGATTTCGCCTGCTCGACCGCGTCCATTGCCAGCGCGCGTATGGCATTCGCGAGGCGGCCCTGGGCAACGCGCGAGACCGCGGAAGGGCTCGAAATCACCAAGAACGGCACCCCCTGCAGGAATGAGGAATTGCGGCGAAATTCGCCAGCGCTCGGTGCGGATTGATTAGGGATGGAGCGCGTGCGAGTCAACGCGGCGGGAAATGGCGCTGTCCACACCTCCCACAGCGCGGGCGCGTTGACGCCAAACCGTCAAAGCCCTTAAGCTTCCATACGGTTCGGCGGCTCGGAGGCGACCAGATTGTGGCCGTGCCCCGGGTCGATCAGCCCCGAGGTGGCCCCGAGGTGGCAATGTGAGCGACACCCTCGCAGTCGAGCAGGCCGTCAGGCGCCTCAGCGCTGCGTTGGATGCGCTCGATGCGGCCATGGAGGTGAGGCTCGAGGCCGACCGCCGCCGCGGCACGCTCGCGGAAGAGGCTCACGATTTCAGCCTGGACCGGTCGCGGCTCGCGGCCGAGCTCGACGGCGTCCAGGCCCATTCGCGAATGCTGGAGAACCACAACCGGGAGGCGGCGCGGCGCCTCGACGAGGCGATGACCGCGATCCGTGACATCATCGAGGCCAATCAGCGCTGAGTGGCGCTGAAGGTCGTGTGTGTACTGCGTAACGAGACCTGGTCATGGCTCATGTCAGCGTAACCATCAGCGGCCGCCAGTATCGCATGGCCTGCGACGACGGCCAGGAGCACCATCTCGCCCGGCTCTCCCACGAACTCGACCAGCGCATCACCCAGCTGCGCACGACGTTCGGCGAGATCGGCGACATGCGGCTCACCGTCATGGCGGCGCTGCTCCTCGCCGACGAATTGGCGGAAGCGCGCCAGCGCATGCGCCGCGTCGAGGAGGAGCTTCTCGGCCTGCAGCACGAGCGCATCGCCGCGACCGGGCGGACGGAAGCGCTGCAATCCGACGTCGCCGCCGCCATCAACGCGGCAGCCGAGCGCATCGAGCGGTTGACGCGTCTCCTCGCCGAGCCCGTCGACGGCCATCGGCTCGCGCTCGGCTGACCGATGGCGGATTTTTTTGCGCGGGCGCGCTCGCGGCTGCCATGGGTGAAGCGCAAGGCGGCGAAGCTCTCCCATCGCAACGCGCTGCTGCGGTTGAAGGCGCTGGAGTTTGTCCCGAGGACGATCTACGACGTCGGCGCCTATCGCGGCGGCTGGACCCGGCTCGCATCGGAAGTGTTTCCCGATGCGGCGTTCGTCCTGTTCGAAGCGAATGCCGACAACGCGGCGCATCTTTCAGGATATCGCCATTTCACCACGGCGCTGTCAGCGCAGGACGGCGAGAAGCCGCTGTTCCTGCCGCGCGCGGGCGATGCCACCGGGACCTCGCTCTACCGCGAGAACTCCGCGCACTACGACGCCGGCAATCTCATGGTCCGCAACGTGGCGACGGCGCGCCTCGACACACTGGTCGTCGCCGAGCAACTCCCCCCGGCCGATCTCATCAAGATCGACGTCCAGGGCGCCGAGCTCGATGTCATCGCCGGGGCGAAAACCGCGCTCTCGCGCTGCGAGGCGTTGATCATCGAGCTCTCGCTCGCGAGCTACAACAAGGACGCCCCGCTGATCGGCGAGACCTTGCCGGCGATCACGCAACTCGGTTTCCGCTGCGTCGACATCTGCGAGCTGCACCGCGCTCCCGCCGGCAATGTGCTGCAGGCGGATTTTCTGTTCGTGAAGCCGGCGCTGTTTGCCGCGATCGGCAAGGCGTCGGGGCTCGGCGATTGACTTGCCGCGGTCATATGCGCGGACCTGTAGGGTGGGCAAAGCGAAGCGTGCCCACGTCTGAGCGTGCGAGTCGGTTCGACCGCGTGGGCGCGGCGCGAAGAGCGCGCCTTTGCCCACCCTACGAGCCCGCCGGTTTGGCCCGATGTGATTCGATTGGCGGCTACGCCGCCAGCTCCTGATGCTCCGCCACCGTCGCATCCGCGTTGAGCCGGTAGACCATCGGCACGCCGGTCGCGAGCTCGCGGGCGATGATCTCCTTGGGGCTCAGCCGGTCGAGCACCATCACCAGGGCGCGCAGCGAGTTGCCGTGGGCGGTGACGAGCACCCGCTGGCCGCCCAGCACGCGCGGCAGGATCTCCTGGATGTAGTAGGGCAGCACGCGCGCCGCGGTGTCGCGCAGGCTTTCGCCGCCGGGGGGCGCCACGTCGTAGGAGCGCCGCCAGATGTGGACCTTGTCGGCGCCCCAGCGCTCGCGGGCGTCGTCCTTGTTGAGTCCGGAAAGGTCGCCATAGTCGCGCTCGTTGAGCGCCAGGTTCTTGATCACCGGGGTGTTCGGCTGGCCCATCTCCTCGAGCATCAGCGTCATGGTTCGCTGGGCACGCTTGAGGTCGGAGGTGAAGCCGACGTCGAACGTGATGCCCTGCGCCTTGAGCTTGCGTCCGGCGGCCTTCGCCTCGGCGATGCCGACCTCGGTGAGATCGACGTCCTTCCAGCCGGTGAACAGGTTCTTGAGATTCCATTCGCTCTGGCCGTGACGCGTGAGCACCAGGAGACGGTCCATTGTTCCTCCTCTTGGAGTGCGATCGATTCAAGTTGAATTGGATCGCACTCTGAATTCCTTGGTTTTGAGCATCATCTCGTCCGAAAAGTCTGCAACTTTTCGGGGTCATGCTCCTTGGTTTTGAGCATCATCTCGTCCGAAAAGTCTGCAGCTTTTCGGGATCATGCTCTAGAAATCCGACAGGCCAAGCACGTCGCTCATGGTGTAGAGCCCCGGCCGGCGGGTGCGCGCCCACAGCGCCGCCTTCACCGCGCCGCGAGCGAAGATCATGCGGTCCTCGGCTTTGTGGACGAGCTCGACGCGCTCATGCGGACCGGCGAAGATGACGCTGTGCTCGCCGACCACGGTGCCGCCGCGCAGGCTCGCGAAGCCGATGTCGCCGGACTTGCGCGCGCCGGGATGGCCATCGCGCACGCGCACCGAATGGGAGCCGAGCTCGATGTTGCGGCCGGCCGCGGCGGCCTGGCCGAGGAGGAGCGCGGTGCCCGACGGCGCGTCGGTCTTGCGCGCGTGATGCATCTCGATGATCTCGACGTCGAACTCGGGCCCGAGCGTACGCGCCACGCGCTTGACGAGCGCGGCGAGCAGATTGACGCCGAGGCTCATGTTGCCGGATTTCACGATCCGCGCGCCGCTCGCGGCGGTGGCGATCGCCTTCTCCTGGTCCGGCGAAAGCCCGGTGGTGCCGATGACGTGAACGAGGCCGCGCTGCGCGAGCTTGTCCGCCAGAGCGACGGTCGCCGCGGGCACGGTGAAGTCGAGAACGCCGTCCGCCTCGGCGAGCAGCGGCTCGATCTCGCGGGTGACCAGGATGCCGTTGACGCCGAGGCCGGCAAGCTCGCCGGCGTCGCGCCCGATCGCAGTGGATTCGCCCGCCTCCACGGCGCCGACGAGGACGGCATCGTCGGTGTCGGAAATCGCCTCGATCAGGGTGCGGCCCATCCGCCCCCCGGCACCGGCCACGATCAGCCGCATGTCGGACATCGGTTCCTCCGGTTTTTCCGCCGATATACCGGGACGCGGCAGGAATGCAAAGCGAAGGGGCGGGTGGGGCGGCGCCTCAGGGCTGCGCGCCGTCATAGCCCTCGACGACCACGAGGTCGACCGTGGCGCAGTGCTGTCGCAGCCTCTTGACCGCGCCGTATTCGGGCGACTTGTAGGCGGCGAGCGCGGTGGCGTAGTCGGCAAACTCGACCGTGATGAGGCGCGAGCGCAGCTCGCCCTCCATCACTTCGTTGCGGCCGCCGCGGATGACGTAGCGTCCTCCGAACTTGCGAAACACGTCCTGGATGCCGGCGACATAGGGCTTGTAGCCGTCGGGGTCCGACACGTCGACCAGAGCAATCCAGTATCCCTTCGCCATAGTGCTCGCCTCCCGTTTCAGGCCGCCGCCGCGGCCGTTATCTCCGCCACGATAGCTTCGGCGGCCGCTCTTGGGTCGGCCGCTTCGATGATCGGCCGGCCGATCACGAGGTAGTCGGCGCCGGCGGCGATCGCGCGGGCCGGCGTCATCACCCGCTTCTGGTCGCCAGCCGCGGCACCGGCCGGGCGGATGCCGGGGGTGACCAGCGCCATCGAGGTGCCGACGAGGGAGCGCAACGCGGCCGCCTCTTCGGCCGAAGAGACGAGCCCGTCGACGCCGATCTCGCGCGCCTGTGCCGCGCGCCGCGCGACCAGCGCCGAAACGCCGAGCGCGTATCCGGCGGCCCCAAGGTCCGCATCGTCGTAGGAGGTGAGCACGGTCACTGCTAGAATTCGCAGGCCGGCGCGGCCGCGCGCTGCGACGGCGGCTTTCATGGTCTGCGGGTAGGCGTGCACGGTGACGAAGGTCGCGCCGATGCGTGCGACGCTCTCCACGCCCTTTTCGACCGTGTTGCCGATGTCATGCAGCTTGAGATCGAGGAACACTTGCTTGCCGGCGCCGATGAGAGTTTCGGCGAGCGGCAGGCCGCCGGCGAAGGCGAGCTGATAGCCGATCTTGTAGAACGAGACGGCATCGCCGAGCCGCTCGACGAGGGCAGACGCCGCCGGAATGGACGGGACATCGAGGGCGACGATCAGCCGGTCGCGCGGTGCTGGCATCGGACCTCCGACTTGCTGGGCATGATCTTGTCCGAAAAGTCTGCAACTTTTCGGGATCATGCTTGGGGAATCACGGCACGGCGTATTGGTGCGCGACATCGACCAATCGGGCAAGCATGCTGCGCAGCCGGTCCCCGTCGCCGGCGTCGCGGAGATTTTCAGCCTCGTCGAAGGCGCTTGCTGCATTGCGGATCGCGACCTGGTCCGGCAACACGAGGGCGCCGCAGCCGAGCTCGAGCACGTGGCGGAGCGCCATCAGCGACCGATAGCCGCCATAAGTTCCGTTTGAAGCGGCTCCGAGCGCGAACACCCGGTCGCGGAAGGCGGCACGCGGTTGTGCGCCGGCCTCGCGCACCCGCGAAACCCAGTCGAGCGTGTTCTTGAGGAGCGGCGTGATCGAGGCGTTGTATTCCGGGCTGGCGATGAAGATGCCGTGATGGGCGGCGAACTGTCGCTCGAGCCTCTTGGCATTGTCCGGCGGGCCGCCTGCGGTTTCGGCGTCGCCGTCATAGAGCGGCAACGGATAGTCGGCGAGCGAGATCCGAGTGACGTCGGCGGCAAGAAGCGCGAGCTCCTTCGCGGCAAGCGCCGCGAGCCGGCCGTTGAACGATCCGGTGCGGATCGAGCCCGCAAAGACGAGGATTTTCGGCCGGCGCATGCGGCGCTTCTACCGCGGTAATCAAAAATGACAACCTCATCCTGAGGCGCCGTGCTACGCACGGCTCCTCAGGATGGGGGCCTGTGGAAATTTCGGGGTCTGCTGAAGCGCTTCCGGCTCACGCTTGGCGGTAGACCCACACACGCGCCGGCGGCAGGTTGAGCCAGATCCGCTCGGAGCACTCGGTCGTTGCGCCTTCGAGCTCCTTCGGGATCGGCGGCACCACGGCGTAGGTGAATTGGACGAAGGGCGCGCCGGGGTGCATCAGGCCGAAGGCGTCGTTGACGAGCCTCAGGCGGAATTTCATCGGCTTCGTAAACAGCGGCAGGCTCGACACCACGGCCGCCGCCGGCCGCCGGATCAGGCTCCCGGCGAGACGCCGGATGGCGTAGGCGTCGCCCTGAACGACCGTGGCTTCCGGATAGCGCGCGCGCAGCAGCGCGCAGAACGACGGGTTGAACTCGACGAGAACAAGGCGCTTGGGATCGACGCCCTGCTCGACGAGCGCCGCCGTCACCGCCCCGGTGCCGGGGCCGAGCTCGATCACTTTGCCGTCGAGGTCAGGGTCGACATAGCTCGCCATGGCGCGGGCGAGAGGCTTGCCCGAGGGCGCGACCGCTCCCGTCGCGAGCGGCTTCTCCATCCAGGAACGCAGAAAATGCACCTCGTCATCAAGGCGCAGACTTTTCTTGGCACCACTCGACGTTGACTGAAACAAGGATCGCCCGCCACTCTTTTGTCACACAATAGTCACGACTATAGGGCGGCAGGGGGGCGGTCAAGCCCGCCAAGGAGCAGCGGACGTCAGGCCGAGCCTGCCTTCGTGCCAAAGAACTCTTTGACCCGGCCAAAGAAGCCGGCCGACTCCGGATTTGTTTCATTGGAAGACAATTTTTGAAACTCGGCGAGCAGCTCGCGCTGCCGCTTGGTCAGATTCTGCGGCGTCTCGACCACAACCTGGACGTACATGTCGCCGACCTGCTTGGAGCGCAGCACCGGCATCCCTTTGGCCTGCAGGCGGAACCGTCGGCCCGACTGAGTACCCTCCGGGATTTTCACCCGCGTCTTGCCGCCGTCGATTGTAGGCACCTCGAACTCGCCGCCGAGTGCCGCGGTCGCCATCGAGATGGGGGCCCGGCAGTGGAGGTCGGCGCCGTCGCGCTGGAAGAACACGTGGGCTGAGATCGAAAGGAAGATGTAGAGGTCACCCGGCGGCCCGCCGCGAACGCCCGCTTCGCCTTCGCCGGCGAGCCGGATGCGGGTGCCGTCCTCGACGCCGGGCGGGATGTTGACCGAGAGCGCGCGCTCGCGGGTGGTCCGGCCAAGCCCGCCGCAGGCGGTGCAGGGATTTTCGATGACCTGGCCGCGGCCCTGGCAGGACGGGCAGGTGCGCTCCAGCGTGAAGAAGCCTTGGGCATGGCGGATCTTGCCCTGGCCGCCGCAGGTCGAGCAGGTCTTCGGCTTGGTGCCCGAGTGGGCGCCGCTGCCTGAGCAGGGCTCGCAGACGACCGAGGTCGGGATGCGGATCTGGGCGCCCTTGCCGCCATGGGCCTCTTCGAGGCTGAGCTCCATGTTGTAGCGCAGGTCCGCGCCGCGCTCGCGACCGGAGCCGCGGCCGCCGCGCCGGGCGGCGCCGCCCATGCCGAAGAAATCGTCGAAGATGTCGGCGAAGGTCGAGGCGAAGTCGGCGCCGAAGCCGTGGCCGCCGCTCTGCTCGAAGGCGGCGTGACCGAAGCGGTCATAGGCGGCCCGCTTGTCGCCGTCCTTGAGGACCTCGTAGGCCTCGGCGACCTCCTTGAAGCGGATCTCGCAGTCGGTGTCGCCGGGGTTCTTGTCGGGGTGGAGCTTCATCGCGAGCTTGCGATAGGCACCCTTGAGATCGGTGTCGGTCGCGGCGCGCTCGACGCCCAGGACCTCGTAATAGCAACGCTTGGCCATGGCAGGTCACCCCAACCCGTCTCGGTATCGCCCCGTACCATAACCCCCTTTCCCATAAGCAGGGAAGGACGCGGTTACCCCCATTGTGCAGAAGTGACGTGCGCCGAAGTGGCGTGCGCGCAAGTGGCGTGCGCGCAAGTGACGTGTGCGGACGTGACGGGTCTTCGAGGACATCGGCTCAAGCACAATTCAAAAGTCGGACCACACGCAAAGCCGGCCCTTGCTCCCCCCGGAGCAAGGGTCGCCGTGCCTTACGCAGACTTCTTGTTCTTCTTGTCGTCGTCGACTTCGGTGAACTCGGCGTCGACCACGTCGTCCTTCTTGGGCTCGCCGGCTCCCATGTCGGGGCCACCGGGAGCGCCGCCGCCACCTTCGCCCTGCTTGTACAACGCCTCGCCGAGCTTCATCGAAGCCTGGGCAAGCGTGTTGGTCTTGGCGGTGATCGCGTCGGCGTCGTCGCCCTTGAGAGCTTCCTTGAGATCGGCGAGCGCCGTCTCGATCGCGCGCCGCTCGCCCTCGCCGACCTTGGAGCCGTGCTCGGCGAGCGCCTTCTCGGTCGAATGGACCAGCGCCTCGGCGTGGTTCTTCGCCTCGACGCCGGCCTTGCGCTTCTTGTCCTCCTCGGCATGGGCCTCGGCATCCTTGACCATCTTCTGGATCTCGGATTCCGAGAGCCCGCCCGAGGCCTGGATGCGGATCTGCTGCTCCTTGCCAGTCATCTTGTCTTTGGCTTGGACGTTGACGATGCCGTTGGCGTCGATGTCGAACGACACCTCGATCTGCGGCACGCCGCGCGGCGCCGGCGGGATGCCGACGAGATCGAACTGGCCGAGCATCTTGTTGTCGGCCGCCATCTCGCGCTCGCCCTGGAAGACCCGGATGGTGACCGCGTTCTGATTGTCCTCCGCGGTCGAGAAGGTCTGGCTCTTCTTGGTCGGGATCGTGGTGTTGCGGTCGATGATGCGGGTGAACACGCCGCCCAGCGTCTCGATGCCGAGCGAGAGGGGCGTCACGTCGAGCAGCAGCACGTCCTTGACGTCGCCTTGGAGCACGCCGGCCTGGATCGCCGCGCCGACCGCGACCACTTCGTCGGGGTTGACGCCCTTATGGGGCTCCTTGCCGAAGAACTGCTTCACTACCTCCTGGACCTTGGGCATACGGGTCATGCCGCCGACCAGGACCACCTCGTTGATCTCGCTCGCCGTGTGGCCTGCGTCCTTGAGGGCGAGCCGGCACGGCTCGACCGTCTTCTGGATGAGGTCGTCGACCAGCGCCTCGAACTTGGCGCGGGTGAGCTTCATCGTCAGGTGCTTGGGACCGCTCGCGTCCGCGGTGATGTAGGGCAGGTTGATCTCGGTCTGCGTCGTCGACGACAGCTCGATCTTCGCAGCTTCGGCGGCTTCCTTGAGCCGCTGCAGCGCGAGCTTGTCACGGCGCAGGTCGATGCCCTGCTCCTTCTGGAACTCGTCGGCGAGGTAGTTGACGAGCCGCATGTCGAAGTCTTCGCCGCCGAGGAAGGTGTCGCCATTGGTCGACTTCACCTCGAACACGCCGTCGCCGATCTCGAGGATCGACACGTCGAAGGTGCCCCCGCCGAGGTCATAGACCGCGATCAGGCCGGTCTTCTTCTTGTCGAGGCCGTAGGCGAGCGCCGCCGCGGTCGGCTCGTTGATGATGCGCAGCACCTCGAGGCCGGCGATCTTGCCGGCGTCCTTGGTGGCCTGGCGCTGGGCGTCGTTGAAGTAGGCAGGAACGGTGATGACGGCCTGGGTGACCTTCTGGCCGAGGTTCGCCTCCGCGGTCTCCTTCATCTTCTGCAGAACGAAGGCGGAGATCTGGGAGGGTGAATAGGTCTTGCCGTCCGCCTCGACCCAGGCGTCGCCATTGCCGGCGCGCACGATCTTGTAGGGGACGAGCTTCTTGTCCTTCTCCACCATCGGGTCGTCGTAGCGGCGGCCCATCAGCCGCTTGACCGCGAAGACGGTGCGCTCCGGATTGGTGACAGCCTGGCGCTTGGCCGGCTGGCCGACGAGGCGCTCGCCGTCGTCGGTGAACGCCACGATGGATGGCGTGGTGTTACGCCCTTCCGAGTTCTCGATGACCTTGGGAGATTTGCCGTCCATCACGGCGACACACGAATTGGTCGTGCCGAGGTCGATCCCGATGACCTTGCCCATTCTTGAAATCCTTCTCTGTCAGCAGATCGGCCGGGCCCACACGGCACCCGGATGAAGCGCATGGCAGGTGGTCGCACCTGCCGAGGATCGCCCCTGGACCGATCCCTAAAAACGTCCTTGCCCGCCAGCCCGGCGGGTTCACAGCGTCATATAGGAGGCGGCCATTGGGCCGCAAGCCGGGAGCGGTCGAAATCGGCAGCACTAACAAGCTCCAAACGAGGGCGCGTCACGGCTTGACGCGGTAGACCGCGAACGGCCCATCGCGGGTCTCCTCGACGCGCTCGAGCCAGGGCGGGACCTCGCCTGCGGCAAGCCGTCCCCACAGGCTCGCGTCGCGCTCCGCCGCACCGATGTGGCCCAGCGTGTGGCGTCCGCATACCGCGAGATAATCGGGCTTGGCCGACGCCACCACCTTGCGCGCCGCGTCGGGCGGCAGGGCGAAGATCTCATGGGCCGCGATGATCGGCCCGACCAGCCGGTGATAGGGCGCCGACATGACCGCATGCGGGGTCAGCGCCAGCACGAAGGGGCCGTAGTCGATGTCGGTCGCGACGAGGCCCGGCGGCAGGACGGCCAGCGGGGCGTAGCTCTCATCGAGCAGGCAGCCGGCGGCGACGCGGGAGTTCTCCGGCTCCGGGGCGCGCGCCGTCACCGCCTGGACGGCCGCCATGGCGACCGCCGCGGTTACCGCCGGCGTCAGGAAAAGGGCGATGAGAGTACGCGCCGCGAGCGTCCCCGACCGCAGCGGCGGGAACAGGCTCACCACGCCGGCTGCGACCATGGGGATCGCGAGCCATATCGCGTAGCTGAAGGCACGGACCATGGAAAACATGACGGCCGTTGCGATCACGAGCGCGGCGGCAGCGACGAGAAAGCCGAAATCGTGCCGCGTCGCCCGATCACGGGCGATAAGGGCAAGCGCGAGCAGGCCGACCACAGGGAAGGCGGCGATTGCCGCCCCGGCCGGCGGCGATTTCAACGCCACCGCCCACAGCGACTGCATCTCCGAGACATTGTTGAACCACAGCGCACGGACCGTCGGGTCCATCATCGCGAAGGGACCGGCGAGACAGCGCGGCTCGACGGCGACGAAGGCCGCCGCGGCGACGGCTCCGGCAGCGGCGATCCCGGCTGCGCGGACGGGCCGGCTTGCGGTGCGCAGCAGCCGCCCGGCGAGGGCGAGCCCAAGCGTCGCCACGATCAACCCCGCCGCGGAATTGATCGCGATGGCGTCGCACGCCGTGCGCCCCCAATGCGCGGGTCCGACGCTGACCAGGAACGCCGCAGCGACGCTGCCGGCGCCCCAGACGCCATAGCGAACGAGAGCGCGGTCCCCGTCTGGCGTGAAAATGAATCGCAGCGCGAGCGCTACGCCCGAGAGCACGATGTAGGGCAGGCCCTCGAAGCCGATCGCCATCGCGGCCCCGGTGAGGACTCCGGCGGCGGCTCCCGCCCAGCGCTCGCGGTCGCTCCAGGCGACTGCGGCCACCAGCAGCACGGCGAGCGCGATCTGGACGTTGTGATGATCGATCCGTCCCGGCGCGAAATGCGCGAAGGCCGGCAGCCCGACGGCGGTCAGCACCAGCGCGATCGGCGCGGCCTCCCGCCCCGCGACCCGCCATGCGATCGCAGTCACCCCGGCCATGGTCGGCAAGAGCCACAGCATCGGCCAGAGCACCCGCATCAGCCGCTCGGCCATGGCGGGGCCGGTGAACAGGCCGAAAAACCAGAGGAGCCCGGCCAGGCCGGCATCGATCAGCCGCGACCAGTGGGTATCGTAGCCAGCCGGCGGACCGAGCCGCGGTTCGTGCAGATCGAACCAACCGTGCCCGTCGATGAAGCCGCGCAGCTCGACGAGCCGCATGGCGTCGTCCATGTCGCCGAGCGTGCGGCCGGTCTCGGCCCAGTGGTCCGCCAGAAGCTGCACGACGATGATGAGCCACGCGGCGCCGAGGAAGAGGGCAACGGTCGGCACGACCGAGCGCTTGAGCAAAGCGTCACCTGCATGGCTCGAAGGTTGCACCGACCTCCCATAGCGGCGGCCGCTTGCGTTTTCCTTAATCGGTCCGGACATTTCCGGCCCGCAGCCGCTCGGGACTGGCGCACTGCGGGGATTGCCGGAACCGGCCGAGCGTCACTGGACCGCCACAATCAGGCCGGACGGTTGGAAGCTCATCGATATCGCTCGGGGGCGATGTCCCGAGGGGGACCTTCATGATCTCTAAGGCATTCAAATTGCTCACGCTGCTGGCGATCGTGCCGGCTGCGCTCGCGGCTGCGCCGGCCCAAGCTGCTGAAGCCCTGTTTCCGACCGGCTCGCTGATCGGCTTCGTGCCGCCGCCCGGCTTCACCGTCAGCAAGCACTTTCCGGGTTTCGAGAATTCCGACGGCGGATCGATCGTGCTGCTGACCTTGCCACCGCAGGCCTACGCCGACATCGAGAAGTCGATGACACCGGAGGCCTTCAAGTCCCAGGGGATCACGGAGGAAAAGCGCGAGAATCTCGCCCTTCCCGACGGCAAGGGCGTGCTCGTCACCGGCAGCGAGCAGGAAAACGGCCAGAAGTTCCGCAAATGGATGTTCCTCGGCTCCATTCCTGCCGCCATCGGGATCGCGGCCATCCGCATCCCCGACGATGCGGTCAAGTCCGATTCGGACGACGTCATCAAGACCTCGCTCCTGACCATGACGGCGCGGCCCTCGGTGCCGATCGAAGAGCAGCTCAGCCTGGTGCCGTTCAAGCTCGCCGATTTGTCCGGCATGCGGCCGGTACGGATATTGGGCGGCGCCGGCGTATTCCTGACCGACGGCCCCAAGGACACGCCGGCGGTCGCCGAGCAGCCGGTGTTCGTCGTCTCGATCGGCCAGGGCGGACCTGAGGAGACTGGGGAACGCGTCAACTTCGCGCGCAACCTGTTCACCGGGCTCGCCGACTTCAAGGACATCCACATCGTGAGCGGCGACATGTTGCGGCTCGGCGGCGGCAAGCTGCCCACCCATGAGCTGCAGGCCGAGGCCAAGGATGTGAAGACCGACACGCCGATGAGGATCGTGCAGTGGGTGCGGTTCGGCCCCGGCGCCTTCGTGCGCATGATCGGAGTCGCCCGCGCCGATGTGTGGACGAAGGAATTCCCGCGCTTCCGCGCCGTCCGCGACGGCATCGGCCCTCGCGGCGAGGAATAGCTTTTAGATCGAGGTAGCCAGCGGCCCCGCAGCCTCCTGCGGGGCCGCTGCCTTTTCGAAGCCGCGCTCCGCCTCCTTGAGCCGCCATATGAGGCGCGCGGCAAAAGCGACCAGCACCAGGGCCGAGCCGGGGATCGCGAACAGGCCCATCACCATCGCCATGACCGGCAGCGTCCACACCGCGAGCGCCAGCCGGTCGTCGAGAGATGCGCCGCCCTTCTCGCGCAGCAATGCGATCACCCAGCCGAACACCACCATGTCGTAATTGAAGGCGTAGGGCGTGACGAGAAAGCTCGCCGTCACCAGAAGCGCCGCCGAGAGCACGGGATCGCGCCGCCGCCAGTAGGTCCAGACGACCGCCGCCACCGCGGCGATCGACGTTGCGATCTGCAGCGCCCAGGCGATGTCGAGCGGAAGATGCGCGATGCGCGCATTCATGAAGACGGTCGGCATCATGATGGTGAAGATGCCCTGGCCGGCGGTGAGGATCTCGCTCTGCAGCGGCATCACCTGACGGAAGTATTCGGGCCAGATGTCGAAGCCGAACAGCAAGGCCGGTCGCGACCATAAGGGCGGCAACCGTCGAGGCGGCGGCGAGGATCGCGCGCCATTGGCCTGTCAGCACGAGCATCAGCGGGATGAGCACGCCGAGCTGCGGCTTGATGGTGAGGAGGCCGAAGCAGATGCCGGCCAGGACCGGGCGCCGCTCGAGCCCGGCGAGGCCGGCGATCATCAGCGCCGCGGTCAGAAAGCCGTTTTGCCCGGCGAAGATGTTGATCCACACGGCCGGCGCGACCACCAGCATGAACAGGCGCTCGGGCCGTCGCCCCCCGTCGCTCGCCGCCGCGAGGTAGAGCGCCATGCCGAGCGCGCACCACAGGAGATAGGCCGGCATGTAGGGCAGGAAGGCGAGCGGCCACGTCATCAGCAGCAGATGCGGCGGGTAGGACCAGTTGTGATGCGGAAAGTCGGGGTAGAACCGGGCTGCCAACGCCGCGTTGTAGGTGTCGAAATCGAACCACGCCGCCGGCCCGCCAGCGAAGGCGCTGTTCGCGCCCATCCAGGTGTTCACGAAATCGCGGCCGATCAGATAGCCGAAGCGGTCGTAGGGCGGCGCCGAGGTCAGGAGATAGCCGGCCTCGAACATCACCGCGAACACGGTCGCGGCGACGGTGATCTTCTTATAGATGTCGTCGGCGGGCGGCGATGCGGGCGCGGACAGGCTCATGCCGCCCGGCTAGCACGGCCGCAGTAAAGTGGGGGTAAAGCCTGCGCTTCCAGCTTGCTACAGACCTCGTCCTGAGGAGGCGCGAAGCGCCGTCTCGAAGGACGGCCATGGGCCGCAGTGCGTGGGGCCATCCTTCGAGACGCCTGCTTCGCAGGCTCCTCAGGATGAGGTCTGAAAAATTCAGTTCAAAATGTTCGAGCGGAGGAATCAGGCGTCCCCCGCCGCCGCGCCTTTTACCGAGGCGGTCGGCGCCGTCTTCGGGCCGCCCTTCGAGACTCCGACAAGGGCGGGCCGCAGCACGCGGTCGCCGATCGCGTAGCCGGGCTGGATCACCTGCACCACCGAGCCCGACGGCACCCGGGCGTCGGGCACCTCGAACATCGCCTGGTGCAGGTTGGGATCGAACTTCTCGCCCTTGGGGTCGAACTTCTTCACCCCGTTCTTTTCGAGGACCTTGAGAAGCTCGCGCTCGGTGAGCTCGACGCCGTCGACCAGCGCCTTGGCCGGTCCCTCGAGCACCACCCCGGAATCGCGCACCGCGTCGAGCGCGCGCTGAATGTTGTCGGCGACGCCGACGAGATCGCGGGCAAAGCTCTGGATCGCATAAACGCGGGAGTCGGCGACCTCGCGCTCGGTGCGCCGGCGCAAATTCTCCATCTCGGCGAGCGTGCGCAGCACCCGGTCCTTGAGCTCGGCATTCTCTTTGGCGAGCGTGGCCGCCTCCTGCGCGAGGTCGACGACCCGCGCGTCCTCGGCGTCGGGCGTCTCATTGTTGTTGGCGGCAAAATCCGACATGAAACCGTTCCCCGGATGGAAAAGCCTTTGTTGCACCGCATATCGATATGTCCGCGGTAAAAATCAAGCAAGAGTGGCCGGTGCCCCGGTCCCGGTGAGCCGAGCGCCCGGTTAACAATTCGCAATCCATGGAACTTGGCCTGGGCCGAAGTGCCAGCTCATCCCTTCAGGCGTTTGAAGAGGCGCCGCGGGTTGGCCTCCGCGACTTTGGCGACGTCCGCTGACGAGAAACCGGCGGCCTCGAGGCTTGCGAGCGGATGAAGGTCGGCGGGCGGGAACGAGTAGTCGCTTCCGAGCACCACCTGGTCGAGTCCGACGACATCGACCAGGAACCGCAGGGCCTTCGCTGAATGCACGATGCTGTCATAGGCCATCATGCGGGCGTAGGCCGAGGGCGGCTTTAACGCGACATCGCCCTGGGCCGCGCGGTCCATGCGCTCGTGCATCAGGTCGAACCGGCCGATGAGATAGGGCAGGGCGCCGCCGCCGTGGGACAGGACGAGGGAAAGCGCCGGGAAGCGGTCGAGCACGCCTGAGAACATCAGGGAGCCGACACCGAGGGTGGTGTCGAAGGTGTATTGCGCGATCTGCGCCAACGCGAATTTCGCCGCCCGCGGCGCCGGCGTGCTCATCACAGGATGGATCAGGATCGGCACATCGAGCGCCACTGCCTTCGCCCAGAACGGGTCGAGCGGGACTTCGCCGAGATTGATGCCCTCGACATTGGATGCGACGATGGCGCCGATCGCCCCTTGGTCTACGGCGCGGGCGAGCTCGCGGGCCGCCGCCTCGGCATCGGGCATCGGCACCGATGCGATCCAGGAAAATTCGGGATGCTCGGCGCACCATTCGCCGAGCGTGTCGTTGAGCATACGGTGCCAGGCCTCGCAGGCCTGCGGCGGCAGGCCGTAGGCGAAGATATCCGGCCAGGTGCCGAGAATCTGGTGGTCGATGCGCTCTCCGGCGAGCCAGGCGAGGCGTGCCGCCACCGGCTCGATGAGCTTCGGGAAGAACGGGCGCACCCTGAAGCCGTAGTCAAATTGCAGGGCCTCGCCTCCCGGCGTCGCGGCGAGCCGCACGCCGATGTCGGCGCCGCGCGCCTTGACGGCGGCGATGAGCTGCGGCGGCACGTAATGGGCGTGAACGTCGATCGGCAACGGTGGTCCTCTTCGTTGGACAAGCAGGCGGTGCAGGCCGCGCGCAAACTAAATTGGTTGGCCGCAGATACAAGTGTAGAGAAGGCTCGCAGACACAGGTCCTCCGTCGCGAGAGCCGCCATGGATACGCCTTCCGCCGGCACCGCCACGATGCTCGCCGCCTCGCCCCATGAGGGCGAGATTCGCGCGGCGGTGGAACGGCTGTGCGCGCCGTTCGACGATGCCTATTGGCTCGCCAAGGATCGCGACGGCGGATTCCCCGAGGAATTTCACCGCGCCTTCGCCACCGCCGGCTTCCTCGGCATCGCGATCCCTGAGGAGTATGGCGGCAGCGGGCTCGGCATCACCGAGGCCGCCATCCTGATGCAGGCGGTGGCGCAGTCGGGCGCCGGCCTGTCGGGCGCCTCGGCGCTGCACATGAACATCTTCGGCCTCAACCCGGTGGTGCGGTTCGGCACCGAAGCGCAGAAGCGCCGCATGCTCCCTTCCCTCGTCGCAGGGCACGACAAGGCCTGCTTTGCCGTCACCGAGCCCGATGCCGGCCTCGACACGCTCGCCCTTTCGACACGTGCGGTGCGCGATGGCGACCGCTATCTCGTCACCGGCCGCAAGATCTGGATTTCCACCGCCCAGGTGGCGACCAAGATGCTGCTGCTCGCCCGCACGACGCCGCGCGAGGCCGCGGCCAAGCGCACCGAAGGGCTCTCGCTGTTCTACACCGACCTCGACCGCCGTCATGTCGAAGTCCGCGAGATCGAGAAGATGGGCCGCAAGGCGGTCGACTCCAACATGCTGTTCATCGATGCGCTGCCGGTGTCCGGCGGCCGATCGCATCGGCGAAGAGGGCCGCGGATTCGAATACATTCTCCACGGCATGAATCCCGAGCGCATCCTGATCGCCGCCGAGGCGGTGGGTCTCGGCCGTGCCGCGCTCGCCAAGGCCGCCGGCTATGCCCGCGAGCGCATCGTGTTCGGGCGCCCGATCGGCCAGAACCAGGCGATCCAGCACCCGCTCGCCGACTGCTGGATGAAGCTCGAGGCGGCCAACCTGATGCTGTTTCGCGCCGCCGCGCTCTATGACGCGGGCCTTCCCTGCGCGGCGGAAGCGAATGCAGCGAAGTATCTTGCCGCCGAGGCGGCGTTCACCACCTGCGAAACCGCGGTGATGAGCCACGGTGGCATGGGCTATGCCAGGGAGTACCATGTCGAGCGCTATCTTCGTGAAGCGCTGATCACCCGCATCGCCCCGGTGTCCCCGCACATGATCCTCAACTTCATCGCGGAACGGGTGCTGGGCTTGCCGCGGTCCTATTGAAGGCGTGGAAGCCACAACCGCGCACAGCCCGGCGCGCGGAGATGCGACGTCTTCGGCATTTGACGCAGACGCATTTGACGAAGGCCCGCGCGGCTGCTGAATTCGGCGGCCTGGAGCTCTGGAGGACGGATCATGCGATGGTTCATTGCCGCAGTGGCGGCGCTTGTGCTCGCCGCGCAGGCCAACGCCCAGGGCACGTGGCCGCAGCGCCCGGTGACGCTTGTCGTCCCGTTCGGCGCCGGCGGCTCCGCCGACCTCACCGCGCGCGTCCTCGCCCCTCATCTGCAGGCGAAATTCGGCCAGCCCTTCGTGATCGACAACAAGGGCGGGGCCGGCGGCAGCATCGGCGCCGGCTACGTCGCCAAGGCGCCGAACGACGGCTACACGCTCCTCGTCGGAACCATCAGCTCCAACGCGATCAACGCGGCGCTCTATTCCCGCCTCGCCTATGATCTCGACCGCGACTTCCAGCCGGTGTCGCGGCTCGTGCTGTTCCCCAACCTGATGATGGTCAACACCAAGCTCCCGGCCCGCTCTGTGCCCGAGCTGATTGCCTATCTCAAGGCCAATCCGGGCAAGGTCAATTACGGGTCGTCGGGCATCGGGACCTCGTCGCATCTCTCGGTCGTCATGTTTGCGCTCGCGACCGGCACCGACATGACGCACATCCCGTTCCGCAGCACGAGCGAGGTCGTCAACAGCATGATCGGCGGCAACATCGATCTCGGCATCGATTCGATGACGACCACCATCCCCTTCGCGCAGTCGGGTGCGGTGCGCGCTCTCGGGGTGACGACGCCGCAGCGCAATCCCTCGATGCCGAACCTTCCGACCATCGGCGAGACGCTGCCCGGCTACGAAGCGACTGCATGGCAGGGCCTGTTCGCGCCGGCTGGGACGCCGAGGCCGATCGTCGACCGGCTCGCGGAGGCAGTGAAGGCCGTTCTCGAACGGCCCGACGTCGCCGCCCAGCTCGCCGCGGGGGGCGCCGAGCCGGCGCCCGCAGCCGCCGGAGGAATTTTCAGCCTTCACCCGCGCCGAACGCGCCAAGTGGAAGGCGGTGGTGCAGAAGTCGGGAACGCGCATCGAATGACCCGCCGGCGAAGGCCGGCTGTCGAATGACCCGCGGGGGCGGCTGACGCGCTGCGGCGTTGCGTGTAAACGTCGCTCCATGAGCCACCGCTCCTTCGCCCGCACCGCGAACGCCCTCATCGGCAGCCCGCTCGAGCGGATCGAGGATCTGCGGTTCCTGCGCGGCAAGGGCGAGTATGTCGACGATGTCGCGCGCCCCGGTCAGCTCCATGCGGTGATCCTGCGCAGCTCCGTTGCTCACGGCCGCATCGTTTCGATCGACGCGACTGCAGCGCGTGCACGCGCGGGCGTGCGCGCCGTGATCACGGCGGCCGACATCGAAGCTGACCTCGGTGAGGTGCCGACCATTCCGCTCCGCCAGGAGCAGCTCGATGCCTTCATCCCGTTCCAGCAACCGGTGATCGCGACCGGCAAGGTCCGGTATGTCGGCGAGCCGCTGGCTGTGATCGTCGCCGAAAGCGCGGCGCTCGCCGAGGATGCGGCCGAGGTGGTCGCGGTCGAGATCGCGCCGCTCGCCGCGATTGCCGACCGCGCGGCCGCCGAGAGCGGCGTGCCGCTGTTCGAAGAAGCCTGCATCCAATCTCGCCGGCACCCTGACCGCGGTGAAGGGCGACGCCGATGCCGCGTTTCGCGCGGCGGCCTATGTGCGGCGGGAGACGTTCCAGGTCCAGCGCCACACAGCGGTGCCGATGGAGCTGCGCGGCGTCCTCGCCGAATGGCACGACGACGAGCTCACGGTCTACGGTGCGGCCAAGGTGCCGTTTCCCAATCGGCGCATTCTGGCGAGTCAGCTCGGCTTGCCGGAGGGCGCCATCCGCATGGTCGAGAACGACGTCGGCGGCGGTTTCGGGGTGCGCGGCGAGTTCTATCCGGAGGATTTCCTGGTTCCGTTCGCGGCGCGCGTCGTCGGGCGTCCGGTCAAATGGATCGAGGATCGCCGGGAGCACCTCCTCGCCACCAACCATGCCCGTGACGTCGCCTGCGAGCTCGAGATCGCCTGCGACCGCGACGGCACCATCCGCGCGTTGCGCGGCCACGCCAAGGCCGACGTCGGCGCCTACATCCGCACCAACGGTGCGACCGGTGCGCGCAACACCGCGCAGATACTCTCAGGGCCGTATCGCGTGCCGAACATCCACATGCAGGTGTCGCTCGTGCTCACCAGCAAGACGCCGGTCGGCACCTATCGCGGGCCGGGACGGTTCGAGGCCGATTTCTTTCGCGAGCGATTGTTCGACATGGCCGCGCGCGATCTCGGCATCGACCCCGTCGAGTTTCGCCGCCGCAACCTGATCGCGGAAAGCGAGATGCCCTATGCGCTGGCGCGCGTCGTCGAGCTCGATCTTTCGACCGAGACCGACAGCGGCGACTACCGCACGACTTTTGCGCGCTGCCTCGAGGAGATCGGCTGGGCCGCGAAGGCGCCGTTGCAGGGAACGCTCGTCGCCGGCCGCTACCATGGCCTCGCCATCGGCTGCTATTTCGAGGGTGGCGCCTCGGGACCGCGGGAATCGGCGCGCCTCGTACTCGAGCCCGATGGCGCGGTGTCGGTCCATGTCGGCTCGTCGGCGAACGGGCAGGGTCTCGAGACCGTGTTCGCACAGATCGCCGCCGACGCGCTGGAGATGCCGGCGGATCGTATCCGCGGCGTCTATCACGGCTCGACCGACTGCGTACGCGAAGGGTTCGGCAGCTACTCGTCGCGCTCGGTGGTGATGGGCGGCTCGGCGATCCTCGATGCCGCCGGCAAGCTGCGCGCCGCGATGCGCGACGCGGCGGCGCGCCGCCTCGGCTGCGCCGCGGCCGACGTCGTGCTCGCGGACGGCAAGGCCGTGGCCGCGGGACTGCGGCCGGTGACCTTCGCCGAGCTCGCCGCCGACGGCCTCGTCGCCGAGGGCAGCTACGGCAGTGCGAAACGCACCTACAGCTACGGCGCCCACGCCGCCCATGTCGCGGTCGATCCGCGCACCGGCGGCGTCGAGGTGCTCGACTATGTCGCGGTGGAGGATGTCGGCCGCATCATCAATCCGGCGACGCTGCACGGCCAGGCGGTCGGCGCCATCGTGCAGGGGCTCGGCGGCGTGTTCCTGGAGCACCTCGTCTACGACGACGAGGCGCAGCTCCTCACCGGCACGCTCGCCGACTACCTGATGCCGACCGCGAGCGACTTTCCCGCCGTGCGCGCCGTCGCGCTCGAGGAGAAGCCGGCGCCGCACAATCCGCTCGGCGCCAAGGGCGCGGGCGAGGGCGGCATCATCCCGGTGGGCGGCGTGATCGCGAATGCCGTCGCCGCGGCGCTGCGCCCGCTCGGCGTCGAGCCGCGGGAGTTGCCGCTCTCGCCGCCGCGGCTGTGGACGCTGATCGATGCGGCGCGCGTAGGATCAGCAACTTCGTAGGTTGCGCTCCGCCCTTGTGGAATGGTCATGGCCGGGCTCGTCCCGGCCACCGCGCTTAACATGGCACGGCCGTGCCAAATGATCGGGGTCGCCGGGCCAAGCCCGGCGATGACGGCGGGTGGGTCTACGTCGCGTGCAAACCCTACTTCACCTTGCTCGGGTCCTTGAAATTCGGGTTCGTCATGAACTCGACGTTGTAGAGCTCGCCGCCGACGCGCTCGACCTTGCGGATGTAGATGTTCTGGATCATCTCGCGCGTCTCCGGGTCGATCGTCACCGGACCGCGCGGGCTCATGAAGCTCAGCCCCTTCATGGCGTCGACGAGCGCGGTGCCGTCGGTCGATCCGTTGGTCTTCTTCAAGGCCTCGTAGATCAGGTGCATGCCGTCATAGGCGTGCACCGCCACCATGTTGGGGCGCATTCCCCCGTTCGCCTTCTTGAAGGCGGCGACGAAGCTCTTGTTCTCCGGGCTGTCGTGGGCGGCCGAATAGTGCTGCGAGGTGATCACGCCGAGCGCGGCATCGCCGATCTGGTTGATGATGTCGTCCTCGGTCACGCTGCCCTCGGCGATGAAGCGGATGCCCGACTTGTCCAGTCCGCGTTCGACGAACTGCCGCATGAAGGCGGTCCCTGCGCCGGCCGGCACGAAGGCGAGCAGCGCATCGGGCTTCGCCTCGGCGACGCGCTGGAGAAACGGCGCGAAATCCGGATTGGCGAGCGGAACGCGCAGCGCCGTGACCTGGCCGCCGAGCGCTTCGAAGCGCCGCTTGAAGTTCGTCTCGATGTCGATGCCGGGGGCAAAGTCGGAGACGACCGTCACGATCTTCTTGATGCCGTTCGCTGCGGCCCAATCGGCGAGCGGCAGGATCACCTGCGGCACCGAGAAGCTCGCGCGCACGATATACGGCGAGCGCTCGGTGATGACCGACGTCGCCGCCATCATCACGATTTCCGGCACCTTCGCCTCGGTGGCGATCGGCGCGACCGCGAGCGCCCCGGGGGTGAGCCCGAATCCGGCGAGGACCGCGACCTTGTCGTTGACGACGAGCTCCTGTGCGAGCCGCTTGGTGACGTCCGGATTGCCGGTGTCGTCCTTGACGATGAGCTCGATCTTCTTGCCCGCGACCTTGTCGCCGTGAAGCTCCATGTAGAGGCGGGCACCTGCCACCATCTGCCTGCCGGTCGAGGCGAAGGGCCCCGTCATCGGCGCCAGGAGGCCGATCTTGACGGCGTCCTGCGCGAGTGGATGGCGTTGCGGTAGCGAGCAGGCTTGCAAGCAAGGCCGCAACGAATGCAGCCGCGAAATTGCGGATTCCCGTCATGGCGTTTCCCCGGAACGGATTATGCGTCGATGCTGCGCGGCGACTATACGCCGGTCGCGGTCATCGCGTCACGGCGCCGTCGCCGCGGCGAGCCGCTCGCGCTGTGTGCCGGCGGCATCGAAGTTCTCCGGCGCGAGCCAGCGCTCGAATGCGGCCTTGCGCGCCGGCCACTCCGCTTCGAGCATGGCGAACCACGCGGTGTCGCGGCTGCGCCCCTTGATGATCATGTGATCGCGAAAGATGCCTTCGTAGCGGAAACCGAACCGCTGCGCCGCGCGGCGCGACGGTGCGTTGAGCGCATCGCATTTCCATTCGTAGCGGCGATAGCCGAGCGTCTCGAAAGCATAGCGGGCGAGGAGATACTGCGCTTCGGTGGCCAAAGGCGTGCGCTGCAGGCGCGGACTGAGCAGGATGTTGCCGACCTCGACGACCCGCATCTCCGGCCGGATCGACATCAGCGCCGCGAGCCCGACTGCGCGTCCGTCGGGCTCGACGATCGCGTAGAAATAGGGGTCCGCGGAGGGTAGCCGCGAGGCCAGCCACTGCGCAAAAGCGGGAGCCTCCACAAACGGGCCGAACGACATGTAGGTCCACAGCGGCGGATGACCGGCGACGGCCTCCCACAGCGGGCCGCCATGCCGCTCCGGATCGAGGCGCTCGACGGCGCCGTACCGGCCGGCGAGCGTGACCGGTCCCGGCGGCCGCGCCGGGGTGGCGTCGACCGGAAAGCCGATTGGCTGGCCGGTGCGCGGGTCAGCGTCGTGAGCCGTTGTCTCGTTCATGCCTGTTGCCCTTGGTGCGGAGTGGTCCGCGGAGCCGGTGAGTGGCGGATTTCGCACGTTGGGTGTTCAGCGCCTAATGCATGGCTACGTTGCATTTGGCGTGGATCAGGCGCTTGGACCCGGAAAAGAATATGCCGTGACAACGGTCGTTAAAACTTTCTTGATCCGGTTCGTTGTGCAACGCGAGAAGCTTGCCGTTCCGCCGCCGGAGAAGGTCCTTCGCCGGCCGCTATGGTGGGCGTTAAATCCATATAAACGCGTTATTTTTGACGGTTTCTTTCGTGCTGCGAAAGCCTTGTCCAGCGCCCGATTTCCGCTATCTCGGGTGCGTGAGGCACCGTCGAGAGAGGCTGAAGATGATATCCCTGAAGATGATGCTGTCTTCTTTCGCGGCGATCGTGGTGCTGGCGACGCCGGCGCTTGCCAAGCCGCCCGTGCATCACGAGCACCCGCAGCGGCCCCCGGTTCTCTCGACGTTCAACGGCGTAACGCCGTTGGGCGGCCGGATCGGACCCGATGCGGATCCGAGCATTCGCGCACAGATCCTGCGCGACCTTCCGGAACCGGGCATCAACTGAACGCTCTGCAGTTCACGCCGACCGAAGAGCCCCGGATCGTTTCCGGGGCTTTTCGTTTGAGCGGTCGGCGGTCCCGCGTGGTGCTGCTCGCCGCCGGTGCGAGCCTGCATCCGGCACGCGGCAGACATGTATTTGCGGCATTGGTCGGGTTGCGGCGGCGGCGAAGATATGCCGCCGATAGGTCGCGCAATACTGCTCGCGCTTGGCGACCGGGCGCTTCGAGCGGTCTCCGTTGCGTTGCAGCATAAGTGTTGCAAAATGGTAATATACGGAACTCCCATAACCGAAGAGGCGCCCATTAAATCCTTATAAACGCGCTATTTTCCCGGATGATTTCGTGAGCAAAAGTTGCTTGTGCAGTACGGAAACGGGGCTATGTTCCACGCCGTCGAACACGATTTGAAAGAGGTGCAGCAATGAAGACGAATTTGATGGTTGCGCTTTCTGCCGTTGCGCTTGCCGCGCTTGTCGCCGCCCCGGCGGTTGCCAAGTCGCGCACCCAGCAGCAGTCCGCGCCGCAGACCTACTCGAACAACACGCGTGTACGGCGAGGGTCACGTGCTCGGCACCGATCCGGACCCGCGCATCCGTTCCGAGATCCTGCGCGACGGCAACCCGGCCTACAACGGCAGCTAAGCCGTTCGACGGCATTCGCGCCCAGAAGAGCCCCGGCCTCGCCGGGGCTCTTTGCGTTTCTGCGTCCCCCGCATCCTGTGCTGCGGAATTGCTTTTCACCCGACGATCGGGTGAACTGCCGCCCCGCCGGGAGCATGCCATCATCGCTCGAGCGCTTCCCGGCTCACGAAAAGGATCGTTCGGGGGAGCCATGCTTCGCACCATCGCGGCATTCGATCGGATCGGCGAGGAGAACGCGTTCGCCGTGCTGGCGCGCGCGACGCGGCTCGCCGCGGAAGGCCGCGACATCATCAATCTCGGCATCGGCCAGCCTGATTTCCGCACCCCCGATCACATCGTCGAAGCGGCGGTGAAGGCGCTGCGCGACGGCCATCACGGCTATACCCCGGCGAACGGCATCCTGCCGCTGCGCGAGGCGGTGGCCGCCGATCTCGGCCGGCGCTTCGCCGTCACCGTGTCGCCCGACGAGGTCATGATCATGCCGGGCGGCAAGCCGACCATGTTCATGTCGATCCTGATGTTCGGCGAGCCGGGCGTCGACATCCTCTATCCCGATCCGGGATTCCCGATCTATCGCTCGATGATCGAGTACACCGGCGCGCGACCGGTGCCGGTGCCGATCCGCGAGGAGAACGGCTTCGCCTTCTCCGCCGAAGAGACGCTGTCGTTGATCACGCCGCAGACGCGGCTCCTGATCGTCAACTCGCCGGCCAATCCGACCGGCGGCGTCACGCCGAAGAGCGAAGTCGACAAGCTCGTCGCCGGGCTCGCCCGCTTCCCCGACGTCGCGGTGATGTCGGACGAGATCTACGACCACATGGTCTATGACGGCGAGAGCCATGTGTGCCTGCTGTCCTATCCGTCGATCCGCGATCGCCTGATCCTGCTCAACGGCTGGTCGAAGACCTATGCGATGACCGGCTGGCGGCTCGGTTACGCGGTGTGGCCGGGCAAGCTCTACGACTATGCGCGCAAGCTCGCGGTGAACCTGCATTCCTGCGTCAACGCCGCCGCGCAATATGCCGGGCTCGCCGCGCTCACCGGCCCGCAGGACGCGGTCTACAAGATGGTCGCCGACTTCGACCGCCGCCGCAAAGTCGTGGTCGACGGCCTCAACCGGCTTGCCCGGCATCTCCTGCGCGACGCCGAAGGGCGCGTTCTACGCCTTCCCCAATGTGAAGCACACGGGATGGAAGGCGAAGCCGCTCGCGTCCTCGCTGCTCGAGGACGCCGGCGTCGCCATCATCGGCGGGCCCGATTTCGGCGTTCTCGGCGAAGGCTATGTGCGACTCTCCTACGCCAATTCCACCGAGAACATCGTGCGCGCGCTCGACCGCATGGGCGACTTCCTCGCCACCCGCAAGGCGGCGTAGCCGGCGCGGATGGCCGCGCGCCCCGCGGGCCTCGTCACCGGGATCGCCTGCGGGGTCGGTGCCGCGCTGATGTGGGCGGCCGGCTTCGTCGCCGCCAAGCACGGCATCGCGATCGGGCTCACCCCCTTCGACATCATGTTTCATCGCTATGTGTGGGCGGGCTTTGCCTTCCTGCCGAGCGTGGTGAGCCACGGCCTGCGCGACCTCGACGGCGTCGGCTGGGGCCGCGGGATCGCGCTCGCCGTGCTCGGCGGGCCGGGCCTCGCATTGGTAAGTGCCTCGGGCTTTCTCCTGGTGCCGCTCGGCCATGGCGGCGTCATCCAGCCGTCCTGCGCCGCCCTCGCGGGGATGTTTCTCGCCGCGGCCGTCCTCAAGGAGCATCTGCCGCGGGTGCGTGTCTACGGCGCGCTGATCATCGTGATCGGGCTCGTGGTGATCGGCGGCGAGGCGCTTGCGACGATCGGCACCCACGGGCTTCTCGGCGATCTCGCCTTCGCGACCGCCGGGGTGATGTTCGCGTTCTTCGGCATGCTGCTGCGGATGTGGCGCATCTATCCGATGCGGGCGACCGCGGCCGTCAGCGTGCTCACCCTCGCCTACATCCCGGTCCACGCCGTGCTGTTTGGATTCGGCACCATGATCAGAGCCGGATTTGCCGAGAACGCACTCCAGGCGGTGGCGCAGGGGGTGTTCTCCGGTCCGACCGCGATCTACCTGTTCGCGCGCTCGGTGGTGCTGCTCGGCGCCTCGCGCGCCGCGGTGTTTCCCTCGCTGGTGCCGGGCTTCACGCTGCTCGTCGGCTACCTCGCGATCGGCGAGGTGCCGACGATCGCCCAGATCGCCGGCTTCGCCATCGTGCTCGTCGGCTTCCGCTTCACCCAGAAGGGCTAGCGCTGCTCCCTCTCCCCGCACGCGGGGAGAGGTGTGCCGGCTGCGGCAAATGTGCAACTCCGAGAGCCCTGACAGGAAGCATTCCGACACAGTAGAACTGCTGCGGTGTTCGCCGTTTCGGGTAGATTTTGCCGGAGGTAGGCAATGGAATTTCGATGGTACGCCGCCGCGGCTTCGGCAGGCATCGCGCTCGTCCTCGCTTTTGTGCAGACGGCCTGCGCACTCGACAAGGTCACGTTCGGCCAGGTGTCGCCGACCGCAACCGTGTGGCCGGGCGTGGTGGCGACGAAGAAAGGCTTTTTCGCCGCCAACGCCATCGAGATGGAGGTGGTCTCGATCGGCGTGTCGCCAGGCATGCAAGCGGTCGCCGCGGGCTCGCTCGACATCATGCACAACACCTGCAATGCGCCGATCTCGTTCTACGAAGGCGGCGGCAAGAACGTGCGCATCAGCCTGGTGTCGATGGCGACTCATCCGGCGCTGCTCGTCGGCAAGAAGGGCATGAAGAGCGCCGCCGAGCTCAAGGGCAAGGTGGTCGGCACGTCGTCGATCAAATCCGGCTCGACCATCCTGCTGCGCCGCCTGCTCAAGAGCCGCGGCCTTCCCGACAAGAGCTACGACGTCGTCGCCGGCCAGGGCAGCGCCCAGATATTCAACGGGCTGCAGGCCGGTGCGCTCGACGCGGTATGGCTGGTGCCGCCGCAGTCCTATGTCGCGGAAAGCGCCGGCTATCCCGTGCTCGGCTCGTTCCGCGAGGTGGCGCCGAAATTCCCCTTCGTGTGTTTCGTGACCAATACCGAATGGCTCAAGGCGAAGCGTGACGTCGGCCGCCGCTTCGTCAAGGCGTGGCTCGAAGCGGTCGCCTGGCTTCACGATCCGGCGAACCGCGCCGAGGCGGAAAAGCTTCTCGCCGAGGCGTTGAAGGTGCCCGCCGACGCCGCGGCGAAGACCTATGACGATCTCATCGTGAAAAATCCCGACACCTTCCCGCGCGACGGTCGGCTCGACCCCGCTGCGCTCAAGGAGATGGTGTCCATCATGGTGGAGGGCGAGGAGCTTTCCGCCATGCCGCAAGGCGATCTCGGCAGATATCTGGACGACAGTCTGCTCGGAGCAAAGTGAGGCACGGCGCGCGTTTCGGCGTCCGGCCGGTGACGTGGAGGTTTCAACGGCCCCGCTCTTGCACGCGTTGATTGCGCATGCAAAGTGGGTTCATTCATCAGGGGGCGATTCGTCATGCACGAGAAGCTTTCGGATGCTGCGGCACGACCGCGGCAGGTCACTCAATTTGCGTCAGGACGCTGCTCCAAATCGAAGCGCCTCGTTGTCAGACGACGTTCATGGAAATGCAGAACGCTTTCGCTTGTGATGATGGCTGCCGTCGTCCCGCTGGCGCTGGGCCGGCCGGCAGTAGCGCAGGGCTGCGTGGGTACACTGGGGCCGTGCTTTCAGGCGCTCGGCTTCCTCGCTCCGACGGCCACTCCGCCTTCCAGCTCTCCCCTCGCGATCAGTCCGGATGGCTCGGTCGTCGTAGGCGAGAGCAACAACGCCGGCGGTTCCAGCGAAGCGTTCAGCTGGACTGCGGGCACGATGACCGGGCTTGGATTTCCCGGCTGCACCAACCAATGCGAAAGTGTCGCGACCGGCGTCAATCAACAAGGAATTGTTGTCGGTAACGTCACCAGCGGCGGATCGTCCGTCAACCACCCGTATAGCTGGACCAACGGCGTTGCGACTCCACTTGCCCTCTTGCCTCAAGGCACCACGGGCAGCGCATCCGCCGTCGCCGCTCAAACCAACATCATTGTGGGTGGCGGCGATCCGGGCGCTCAAGCCATCTTCTGGCAGAATGGCGTGCCCATGGCCCTGCCTTCGCTTTCGACATCCATTCCCTCGAGCGGTGCAGGGGGTGTCAGTGGAAACGGTCAAGTCATCGTCGGCAGCAGCAGTTACGACCCGAACAATCCAACCTTCACAAAAGCGGTGACGTGGCAGGGAACCACCGTTTCGCCGCTCGCAAACTTCGACACCTCCTACACGTTCGCCTCTGCTGTGGCCGCGAACGCCGACGGTTCAGTGATCATCGGGCAAGCTCACACTGTGATACCCAGGACTCTCACGACGGTGCGGTGGGTAAACGGGACTCCTTCGGCTCCCGGCGAGCTTATTGCTTATGCAACGGACGCGACCGGTCTTGTTGTGGCCGGAGGCACGCCCCCGAACGCTGTTCCGGGCGCCGAACGTTGGACGACGACTAACGGAGAGCAGTCGATCCAGCCGCTGTTGACAGCCGCCGGCGTCGACACCACCGGTTGGATTTTTCTGCGCGCAGTCGTCAACGGCAACGGAAGGGTTTTTGCCGGATATGGCACGGATCCCAACGGTTATTTTCAAGCTTTCATCGCCAGGGTTCCGCTCCCCGCCTCCCTGGTCACGATGCACACCCACGACTTCTCCGGCGAAGGCAAAAGCGATCTGCTCTGGCAAGGCCTGACGAGTCCAGGACCCTCGACGACCTTTCCCGTCGCCGTCTGGACGATGAACGGCGCGCAGGTTGCCCAAAGCGCGTCAATCGGCACCATTCCGTCCAATTGGGCGATCATCGGCCAACGAGATTTCAACGGCGACGGCTACGCCGATATTCTCTGGCGCGATTCCAGCGGCAATCTTTCGATGTGGTTCATGAACGGGACGCAGGTTTCTTCAGCGGTAGGGGTCGGCAACGTGCCGAACAACTGGTCCGTCCATGGGACCGGCGATCTCAACGGCGACGGCAAAGGCGATCTGCTCTGGCGGGACAGCGCCACCGGAACGGTCGTGGTCTGGTTCATGGATGGCGGCAATGTCCTGGCGACCGCGAGTTTCGGGACGGTCCCGTCGAGCTGGACGATCATCGCCGACGACAACCGGGGAGATGTGCTGTGGCAGGACAGCTCCGGCAACCTCGCCATCTGGCAGATCAACGGCACGCAGATCGTGCAGACCGCGGGTCTCGGCAACGTTCCGGCCGGCAGCGGGTGGTCGGTCGCCGGAATTGGCGATTTCAACGGCGACGGTTTTATCGATATTCTCTGGCGTCAGGCGACCGGCCCGGTTTCAATCTGGTTTTCCAATGTAAATGCTGCCCAAAATAACCTGCCCTATATAGCCTATACAACCGGCCTAGGCTCGGTTCCGACCTCCTTCAGTATTGTGCAGACCGGCGACTACAACGGCGACGGCGCGAGCGACATCCTTTGGCAGGATAGTCAGGGCAATATCGCGATCTGGTTCCTCACGTCCTGTGGAAACGTCGCGTGTGTATCGTCTTCTGCGGGGGCTGGAAACGTCCCCTTGGGCAGCTGGGCGCTTCAGGCACTCAACGTGGAGTGAGCGGTGCGCCTTGTCAGGCGCACCGCTCAACGTTCGACGCAATTCTCGCCGCCCATCGCACGCGACAGGTTCAGCTTCCCCAGCGTGGCGATCGGACGCTCTCGACAGCTAATGGGGGCACGGCACGCTCAAGTCTAGAACGTCGCAATCGGATTGGCCGGTGATCCCGTCGCATTCGGAAGCGCCAGCGGGTTGACGGTCAGCATGAATTCCCAGCGATTGCGGGAGGCTGTCGCTTCGCTCAAGGCCTCTAGATCGGCGCGATCGATCACGTGGATACCCAGGATGGCCTGGATGAAATTGTGAACCGCGTTTCTGAAGAGGTCGCCCTGCGGCTGCGGCGTGTAGCCGGCGGTTTCCCAGATGATCAGCGCGATGTCGCGCTGTTTGAGCCAGGGAAGCACCGAATTGTCGAGCCCTGCCGCACCCTCCTCCGGACCGAGCTTGGCGCGCCGCCCATAACGTCCCCAACGCAGCACCAGCGCATCCCCCGGCCCGACGCGAACGCCCGTCTTCTTTTCCCACGCCTCCAGGTCCTCGGGGAAGATGCGATCGCCGGGCGCAAGGTACGGCACGCCCTTGAGCCTTGCGATGTCGTACAGCACCCCGCGGGTGAGGATCCCGTTCTTCATCGGCAGCACGGAATTCTTTTCGGCTCCCTTTTGCATCGTCACCAGCTTCGACGCGTCGTAGCCATTCCACATTTTCGAGCTGAAGAACGTGTGCGCAAGAGAATTGATGTGCGTCGAGGCCGCGCCGTGGATGCAGGGAAAGGCCACGCGATCAGTGGCTCCGGTGTCCGAAGTGGTGTTCATCGCCCATTCGGCCGGGCAGGGAACGTCGACGGCTTTTTCGCTAAATCCGTTCGTCGACAACGACACCGGCACGCCTTCCTTCACCAGCGCCACCGCCGCCATACGTTTCGCTGGCGTGATCAGGTTGAGCGTTCCCAGTTCGTCGTCCTTGCCCCAGCGCCCCCAGTTCGACAACTCCGTCTGCCAGGCCTCGAACTGGGCTTCGCTCACCAGCGGACGCGATGGCGGAGACTGGGCGGCCGCGCCTCCGACGAATCCAGCGGCAATGCCGAGGGAGAAAAAAGGCACCAAAACTGCCCGAGGGAATGTCGGCGCGCGCATGTCGTCTCCTCCTGTCGTTTTCTTTGTTGTTGATCATCCCCCGTGTCCGGCCGCCGGACAAGGGCCTGACGCAGAGGGACCTCAGCAAGGCGCCAGCTCTTCCTGCCGTCCGCACATTTTCGTGGAAAGCGCGACCCGACTAGGGTCCGGACTCATTAAATCCACCACACAAGGGCCGCGGCAAGGCAGACGGAAGCCAAATAATTTCGCGCGAGCTTGTCGTAACGGGTCGCGATACGTCTGACGTCCTTGAGCCTGTTGAACGCACTCTCGACGCGCCAACGCATCTTGTAGAGGTGTTTGCTGAAGGGGAATGGGCACTTCCTGCTCGTGCGGTTGGGAATGACAGGCTTGGTTCCACGCTGATCCAATTTGTCGCGCAGTTCGTTGCCGTCATAAGCCTTATCGCCGAGCAGACGTTCGGCTGGCTCAACTCGATCGATGAGCCGTCGGGCAACGGGGCAGTCGTGCGCCTGACCGCCGGTCAACAGGATGGCGATGAGACGGCCTTTAGCATCTGCGAGTGCATGTATCTTCGTGTTTCGCCAGCCGCGCGAGCGGCCAATACGCAAAAGTTCCCTGGCTCCGACTCAAACGTTCGGACAGGATCTTGGGTGATTCCGGCATTAGGCGATGCGACCACCGCGCGGCGGGACGCGCTCAAAATATCCGATCGCGCTGCTCCGCTTGCCCTCCAGTCCGAACATGGCGCCCTGAGGGTCGGTACATCGAGCGACCCAACTCCCGCCCCCCACTTCGAGCGGGCCATCGAGGATCCGGCCGCCACTTGCCTTCACGCGCCCCGCTGCCGCGTCGATGTCGCCGACGTTGAAGTAGTAAAGCCAGAAGGATACCGGCACTGTCGGAGGCTTAGTGAATATGCCCCCGATCTTCTGTCCCCCGGCTGAGAACACCTGATAGGTGCCCGTCGGGCCAATTTCAGCGTCCGCTTTCTGCCAGTCAAAAAGCTCCCGGTAGAAAGCGAACGCCTTCTCCCAGTCGGCGGCGAGCAACTCGTGCCAGCCCACGTGCCCCAGTTTGCCCAGCGCAGCGGGCTCCTGTTGGTCAGGTCTGAGCCACTTGACTAACGCAAGGATTGCCATTTGTGGGTCGGCGACCACCGAAAAGCGGCTGATGTCAAGGATATCCGTCGGTGGGACGCGCACTTCTCCGCCGAGACGCTTAATCCGGCCGGCAGCACCGTCCACGTCGTTGACTCCGACATATCCGATCCACATCGGCGTCACGCCCATTTTCCTTGCATCCTCCGGCAGGTTCGTGAGCCCGCCTGTGACGGCACTTCCGGCGGTAAACCAAGTGTAGGTCAGGCCGGGCGTCGGCGCGTCCTGGGTACCCCAGCCCACGACCTTGACGTAAAAGGCTTTCGCGGCCGCCGGGTCCGTCGTCAGCAGTTCGTACCAAGCGAAATGTCCATGATATTCAACCATGTCAGTTTTTTCGCTCGGCCGACCAACAGTCACGGCGCTGCAGGAAGCCGATCGGGCTTCTTTTTCGGCGCATGATCGAGAGGTTAACTGCTTTTGCCTCAGGACGGACGTGACACTCCCATCCATGGCACCAGGAACGAGGCGGCAGAGAGAGCGCTGTGATGGCCGGCATTGCAAAGCCCTCATGCAAACCGTAGCATGACGTTGCAAATTAGGCATGGAGGAAACCGACTATGCCACGCGTGAAGCAACCTTCGAAGCGAAAGCGGGGGACCACGACCGTACCTGTGTTGGGGGCGGCGGGGTTATCGTTACTGGCAGGAGGGGCATCCGCGGTGGCCAATGGGCCGGCGGCGGACATGCCGACCACGCCAAACACCTTGCCGGGTCAACAAGTCACCATCGGTGACGAGGAACTCTCCGACGTCATCTTGTCGACGTTTTATGTCTTCGACAAGGAAAACGCTGGAAATCTCGGGCCCACCATACAGCTTGCCAGAGGCGGCTGCAGAGGCTGCGGTGGCAGAGGCTGCCGAGGCTGCGCTAGAGGTTGCGGCAGAGGTTGCGGCGGCTGCGGCGGCTGTGGATGCTGGTGCTTGTCGACCGGAGGCTGTCGCGTCTGCTAGACTTGAACACTTGCCGATTACGTTGACAAATGCAGGTCTTCATGGCCGGGTTTGACACGTTCAGACCCGGCCATGACGCGCCAGCGCCCGAATTAGACGACGGGTTCAATATGCCTTGCGCCGGTGATCCGGAGTGGTGGCGAAGGTGCGCGCACTGACGTCATGACAGGCGATCGCGCAACCAGCGTCACGCAGCATGACAGCAAAATCGTTCCGCAATTCGCGCCGAATTTCACTGTCTATCTGCTGCCACCCGATGTCGTATGCCTCTATTCCGAACACCGGAAGTTCTTCCTTCACGGCGAACTCTATTGCGCGCTCGCCACCGCCATAGGCGAAGGCGGAAGAAGTTTTCGGGACCTCGTTCGCGGGCTGGAGCAGAAATTTCCGTCCGCCAAAATTCAGGAAGCTCTGAAGCGGCTAGTCGACCGCCGCTATGTCGTCCCCACATCCCGTTCTTCCGGTGGCGCCACAACCGCCTATTGGGCAAGCCTTGGCCTATTGCCGGATGCCGCGGCGAAAAATCTTCAGAGCTGCCGTGTGCGCGTGCAAGCGATCGATGTGGAGGGGGCAGCCGAACTCGGCGACGCCCTGAGCGGGCTGGGCGTTCGCGTCGTGAAGCGCTCCCCCGGCCTGACCGTCACGCTGGTGAGCGATTATCTTGAGGGGCAATTGGCCGAATTGAACCGGCAGCATTTGTCCGACCATACGCCCTGGGTGCTCGCCCAACCCTCCGGCATTTTTCCCCTGGTGGGGCCGGTGTTCAGCCCAGGCAGGGGCGCCTGTTGGATGTGTCTTGCCGATCGCATGAAACGCAACCGTGAGATAAAGGCGCTTCTCGACCGCAAAGAGGCACGCTGGGTCGCGGTTTCGCCTCTGGCCCATCACACGTTGGGACAAAGCGCCATCCAGCTTGCATCCGTTGAGATCGCTAAAGCGATCGCCACCGACTTCCGCACCGAACTGCGGGATCACATCATCAGCCTCGACCTGTTGGGCTCGGCCATCGTGAAGCATTTCGTGGCGACCCGCCCGCAATGTCCGGCCTGCGGCCTTAAGGAATTACGGGACCCGCGGCGTATGCCGGTGCCGCTTGAACTTGGCGGCGGCGGCAAGTTGGTAATGACGAGCGGCGGCTACCGGACCGTTTCGTCGCGAGCCACAGTTGCGCGTTTCCGCAAGCACGTGAGCCCCCTTACTGGCGTCGTCTCACGTCTCGAACGCATCCAAGCCGATCTGCCCTTGAATACCAACTATCATGCCACGCACAATTTTTCGGCGCCGGCCGAGACCGTCGATGACCTCAGGACAGCCCTCAGTGGCGGCAGCTTCGGCAAGGGAAGCACTGCCGAACAGGGTGAAGCCAGCGCGCTCATGGAGGCGATCGAGCGTTATAGCGGAATCTTTCAGGGCGATGAGATCAGAGTAACTCGGCGGTTCACCGATTTTCCGTTACGAGAAGCAATTCCTCCGAACAAGGTCCTGCTGTTCAGCGACGCGCAGTATGTCAGACGCCAGACGCCGGCGCCCGGTTCCGACGATACGCAGACGCCGGAACCGTTCGATCCGTCCGCCGAGATCGAATGGTCGCCGGTTTGGTCTCTACGCGATAAACGCTTCAAGTACCTTCCGACCAGCCTGTTGTATTTTTTCTACGAGGGCCCTGCCGCCTACCACGCGGATTCCAACGGCTGTGCCGCCGGCAACACGATCGAGGAAGCGATCGTTCAGGGATTCCTCGAACTGGTGGAACGGGATGCATACGCAATCTGGTGGTACAATCGATTGCAGCGGGCCGCCGTGGACCTCAGCCAGTTCGACAATTCCTATATCCGCGATCTGCAAAAGCAGCTTGCCGAAACCGGACGACGGCTTTGGGTGCTCGACGTCACCAGCGATCTCGGGATCCCCATGTTTGTCGCGGTAACGCACTGGATTCAAAACGGACAGGAAAATATCGAGTTCGGTTCCGGTGCGCATTTCGATACGCGAATCGCCTTGCTGCGCGCGCTGACGGAACTCAACCAATTCCTGTCCATCGGCCTGATGGGCGGCGGGACCGGGGACAAGACGAGCCTCGACGGCACCACTCCGTTGCGCCTGCAGGACCACCCCTTTTTGACACCAAGCGGCAATCCGGCGATTGAGCCGGGCCTCGGCGCGAAGTTCGACCATCTCGATACGCGTGAGCAGGTGGCCGCCTGCGTGCGCCTTGCCAAACGAGCAGGCCTCGATTTCCTCGTCCTCAATCAGACGCGTCCCGATATCGAGGTCCCGGTCGTCAGAGTGATCGTTCCGGGATTGCGGCATTTCTATCGTCGTTTCGCACCCGGCCGGCTTTACGATGTTCCGGTAAAGCTCGGATTGCGCGAGCGGCCGTTGTCGGAAAACGAGCTCAATCCGATTCACCCCCACACCTGAGGGGTGTCCCGGCTTCCGCGCCCCCCCGAACAAAGTCACTGCGACGGGACATCCGTCTTTCTTCTCGCAGTGGTCGCAAGCCGCTCCGCCGCCGTCATCCTCGGTGGGTATGGTGTCGCGCAGTTGATCGCTTCCGCCCTCTGATCCGCTACAAGGGTCGGGCGCCTTCCATAGGGGCCTCCAGGAGGCGGGAACTGAAGGCCCAGGGCTGCGGCCAACCGATATTACCAAGGCGCTCAAGATCGGCCCGGCGTCGGTTTACCGGGTCCTCGGGCAAAAGGTCGCAAGCTGAGGCGGTATTGGCGCTGTGGTCGCTCGCACCGCGGCGTGTACGGTGCGGGCGCCGAACCGGTTCAGGGGCTTTTGGCAAGATTAGTCGGATTAGCTTGCGCGCTGGCGCAACAGGTGGGGCACCATTGAGCGGTCGGCACAGTTCGTGCCGCTGACCTATCTTGCTGAATTCAGCTCTCTGAGCGTGGCAATTTCATTTGGCGTCGCGACTTCATGCAATGTGCCGGCGGTGATGATCGCCTCCAGGTACTTTTGGGCTGCGTGCGTGGCCTGCGCCGGCGTGAGGCCGGCCGCGGTCAAGGCGGCCTGATACGCACGCTCCGCCTTGAGCACTGCCGTGTCGAAAGCTGAACATCCCGAGGGAGGGAGTGCCATGACGTTCTCTCGGGTTCGCTCGAGACACGGCCTGAACGCCGGTTTCCTTCTAACCAGATCAGGCAGCTAGATCAGACTTGGCCAGCACAACTTGCTTCTCGCACGGCCAAAGCTGAATCACGGTTTGCTTCAAATGCAGCCGCTTTACGGTCGCCAACGCGACACGAGATGCCATGGCTTGAACCTCAGCCGGTTCATAGTCGCCCGTGTTGCCGGTCCTCCCGAGGTGCTGAACCGCCGGATGGGAAAGGGTCGTGCCGTTCTCCGAGGTTGCACGACTGAATGTGTAGAGGCTCCTGGTGGGAGCAAAGGTCACCGCGATTTCGGTGTCGGAAGCACTCACGTAGAAATTGGACTCGATCGGATACCTACGCATTTCTCAACCTCGGCGACTCGGGTTTCGCTTGAGAGGCATGCGTTGGACGCTCCGCGCAGCGCCGGGACTTACGCCCCGCGAACGGCCTTACGCATGATTCTCCGTTAGGAGCGATCGTCGCAACAGCACGTTTCGTATTCGCTAACGATCCGCGGCATTATCGGGGCAGCTCTGTGACTCCTTTAGTGATGGAGTAACATCCATCCCACGAAGACGGTCCAGGCTGCAATCATCGCGACATCCACCCATCGAAGGCGACGCCGGCTTCGATGCTGACGATGCCAGGCGAAGTCGTGAATGGAATCGGACGACATCGCCTTTGCGGCGCTCTCCGGACCGGCACCTGGGTTGGGCATTCTCATCGCAAGACCCCCCACCATGTCGAATGAAATGCTCGGCGCTTTTGGCAGCAGCGCATGACCGCTGAGCTGGGGCGTTTGCCCCTTCGATCTGGAACTTCAGACCGAGTTCCACTGCGAGAGCGAGCCCGAATTCGGCCCCACCCGTCCAGTTAACACCAAAATACCGACAAGGTTCCCTTTGCCACAAAGGTCTTCGCACCCGTGGCGGGACGGCTTGGCCGCTTCGGGCGACGCTCTGCGATCAGGTGCTGCCCTGCTCCCCTGCGCCGTCGACAAGATCTACGCCGTGAGGTCCGCGTAGGAGAGGAAGTTCACCGTGGCGCCGGGCGCGATCTCCGTCACCTCCTCGCCGAGCTCGACGAGGCCGTCGGTCTCGGTGAGCGAGGTGATGACGCCGGCGCCGTCGCGGGGAAATTTTACCGCCTCGACCCCGCCGGCAGCGGCGCGCAGGCTGACGCGGACGTATTCGCGCCGGCCGCGGCGCTTGCGATAGGGAAACGCCGCGCGCACCGGCAACGCGATGAGGCGGCGCGGCGCGGCGCCCGCGAGCCGCAGCAGCAGCGGCCACACCACGCGCACGAAGGTCACGTAGACCGCGGCCGGATTGCCCGGCAACCCGGCAAAGGCGGCATTGCCCGCTTTGCCCGGAACGACCCCCATGGCGACCGGGCGGCCCGGCTTGATGGCGACACGCCAGAATACCAACGTGCCGATCGCCTCCACGGCGGCGCGCACATGATCGGCCTCGCCGGTCGAGACCCCGCCCGAGGTGATGACGAGGTCGTGCTCAGCCGCCGCCGCCGCGATCGCGCCCTGCAGTGCGGCCTGCGCATCGGGGAGAATGCCGAGATCGGTCACCGCAGCGCCGAATTTTTCCAGCAGCGCGCGCAGAAAGTGCCGGTTGGCGTCGTAGATCGCGGCGGCCGGTCGTGCCGCGCCGGGTTCGACCACCTCGTCGCCGGTCGAGAACACCGCGACCTTGAGCCTGCGCCGCAGGCACAGCATCGTCACGCCCTGCGCGGCGGCGAGCGCGAGGTCCGCCGCGGTCAGCCGGCGCCCCGCCGGCAGCATCACCGCACCGGCACGGAGGTCCTCGCCGGCGCACCGGCTGTTGGCGCCGCGCTCGAGGCCCTGTGGCACCACGACGACATCGTCCTCGATGCGGCAGTCCTCCTGCATGAACACAGTGTCGGCACCCGACGGCATCGGCGCGCCGGTAAAGATGCGGATCGCTTGTCCGCGCCCCAGCGTGTGCGAGGCCTGACGCCCGGCGAGCGCGCGGTCGACGATGACGAGCCGCGTCTCGGCGTCGGCGGAAAGATCGGTGTGGCGCACGGCAAAGCCGTCCACTGCGGAATTGTCGAACGGCGGCAGATCCTGCGCAGCGACGACATCGGCCGCGACGACGCGCCCTAGCGCGGCCGCGAGCGCGACCTCCTCGGTCTCGGCGACCGGCGCGACGCGCTCCGTGATCAGCTGCTCCATCTCGGCGACGGGAAGCAACGGCCCCGAAAAGGCGAAGCAGTCATCGGAGAGCTGGGCCATCAGCTCGCGCTTTCGGCGCCGACCCGCGCGAGCACCGCGTCGAGGTTTTCCGCCGATGCGAGCACGAGCTCCACCACGCCCTCGACGTCGTCGATATCGACCACCGGCCGCCCGGCTTTGGGAAACGGGGTGTCGGAGACGATGCCGACCACGTGTGGGTTCTCCGGATGGAAGGGCGGCTTGCCGACCTCGCTACGGTAGACCTCGATGCGAGCGTGGCGCGCCGTCTTGAAGCCCTCGATGAGCACGAGGTCGACCGGCGAAATCTTCCTCAGCAGGTCGTAGATGGTGGGCTCTGCTTCCTCCCGCAACTCGTGCATCAGCGCCCAGCGCCGCCCGGACGCGACCAGCACCTCGGTCGCCCCGGCGAGGCGGTGGGTGTGGGAATCCTTCCCCGGCGTGTCGACGTCGAAGCCGTGATGGGCGTGCTTCACGGTGGAGACGGTGAGCCCGCGGGCCACCAGCCGGGGAATGATCTTTGCGAGCAGCGTGGTCTTTCCCGACCCGCTCCAGCCGGCCAATCCGAGAATGCGCATAAGAATATTATAGTCCTCGCCGGGCCTCGCCCAACCTGCCCATCGCCTATCCCGATGTTTTGCACTGCAAAAACGGCTTGGTGACCGCGACTTTTGTACTAGTTGCAAACAGGGGCTGTTTTAACGTCAATTCACACCCGCAGCGATAGAATTCGCCATCGACCGGGGCCGAGGGGTCTTTGTCGTTGATCCCGGTCCGATCGAGGCAGAGCGGGGTCTTTCCAACACCTTGCACACCGCCTAACGCGCGGGTCGCGATACGCCTCACTCAGGGTGGAAGATGTCGACACTCCAAGGAACCTTCGCGCCGGTCGCAGAGCCCGGCCTACTCGACCGCGAGCGGATCATTGCCAAGGCGGGATTCAATCGCTGGCTGGTGCCGCCGGCGGCGCTGTGCATCCACCTGTGCATCGGCATGGCCTACGGCTTCAGCGTGTTCTGGCTGCCGCTGTCGCGCGCCATTGGCATCACCAAGTCGGACGCCTGCCCCGACCAGTCGATCTTCGCCGCACTGGTCACCACGACCTGCGACTGGAAGATCAGCGATCTCGGCTGGATGTACACCCTGTTCTTCGTCGTGCTCGGCTCGTCGGCGGCGATCTGGGGCGGCTGGCTCGAGCGCGCCGGTCCGCGCAAGGCAGGAGTGGTCGCGGCGCTGTGCTGGTGCGGGGGCCTGGTGCTTGGCGCCATCGGCGTCTACACCCACCAGCTCTGGATGCTGTGGTTCGGCAGCGGCGTGATCGGCGGCATCGGGCTCGGCCTCGGCTACATCTCGCCGGTATCGACATTGGTGAAGTGGTTTCCCGATCGTCGCGGCATGGCGACCGGCATGGCGATCATGGGCTTCGGCGGCGGCGCCATGATCGGCGCTCCGCTCGCCAACCTCCTGATGAACTATTACCGCACGCCGACCTCGGTCGGGGTCTGGCAGACCTTCCTCACCATGGCGGCGATCTACTTCGCCTTCATGATGGTCGGCGCGTTCGGCTACCGCCTCCCGCCCGCGGGCTGGCGCCCGGCCGGATGGACCCCGCCGGCCGGCAAGTCGATGATCACGCAGCGCAGCGTGGCCCTCAAGGACGCCCACAAGACGAAGCAGTTCTGGCTGATCTGGGCGGTGCTGATGCTCAACGTGTCCGCCGGCATCGGCGTCATCGGCATGGCCTCGCCGATGCTGCAGGAGATTTTCGGCGGTTCGCTGATCGGGCTTCCCGACATCAAGTTCGGCGCGTTGAGCGGGGAGCAGCGGGTGATGGTCGCGGCGATCGCGGCGGGCTTCACCGGCCTGCTGTCGCTCTTCAACATCGGCGGCCGCTTCTTCTGGGCCTCGCTGTCGGACTATATCGGGCGCAAGAACACCTACTACACGTTCTTCGTGCTCGGCATCGTGCTCTATGCCGCGGCGCCGTGGTTCGCCCAGATCGGCAGCAAGGCGCTGTTCGTGCTCGCCTTCGGCGTGATCCTGTCGATGTATGGCGGTGGTTTCGCGACCGTGCCGGCCTATCTCGCCGACATTTTCGGCACCCAGTTCGTCGGCGCCATCCACGGGCGGCTGCTCACCGCGTGGTCGACCGCGGGTATCATCGGGCCAGTCGTGGTCAACTACATCCGCGAGTTCGAGATCGCGGCGGGCGTGCCGCGCGACCACGTCTACGACGTCACCATGTACGTACTCGCCGGCATGCTGGTGATCGGCTTCTTCTGCAACATGATGATCAAGCCGCTTTCGGACAAATGGTTCATGAAGCCGGAAGAAGTGGCCGCGTTGCAGGCGAAGACAGGCGGCGCCACCGGCGCAGGCGATTACGGCATCGGCCGGGGCGGGCTCGACGGCAAGGCGCTGGCCTTCTGGTGCTTCGTCGGCATCCCCATCGCCTGGGGCGTCTGGATCACGCTCAAGAACGCGATCATCATCTTCCAGTAGGTCGGATCGCGACAGCGATCCGGGTGAGGGGGCTCGCCACGAGTTTGAACGTCCGAGACGAGTCTCAGGCGCTCAGACTCGCGAAGCCGCCCCCTCACCCCGACCCTCTCCCCGCACGCGGGGAGAGGGAGAAGCAGTGCCTACACCCGCGCCTTCTCGTAGGGATAGATCACGTTGCCCGACTTGAGCTCGCCCGGGGCGACGATGACTTGGGTCGCGATGTTGCGGAACTGGTCGAGGTCGTTGCCTTTGATGCCCTGGAATTGGGTCTGGATCGTGCGTCCGACCGCGAGCTCGCCCTTGTCGTCGAACTTGATGTCGCCGACCACCGTCTTGAAGGTGTTGGCGTGCAGGAAGGCGGCGAGCTTGCCGTCGTCGATGCTCTTCGTGCCTTCGATCGCTTGCTGGAGCACCTGCAGGTCGGCGAACGCCCACGGCGCCATGTAGTAGCCGAGCAGGTCGACGCCCTCTTTCGCAGAGCGTTCCTGGTAGGTCTTGATGAGATCCATCACGCCGGCGAACTGCATGGTCGGCGCCGGCACCCAGAAATCGAAATTGACGATGCCGTTGAGCAGTGGCCCAAGCTGGGTCTTGATCGCGGTCGCCTGGGTGCCGACCATGCCGCCGCCGATCATCTTCGGCTTATAGCCGATCTCGTTGACGGCGCGGATGATGCCGACCGTCTCCAGCGGATAGGAGCAGACCACCGCGAGGTCGGCATTGCTCGCCTGCATCGCGCGCACGATCGGCCCGTAGTCGGTGGTGTTGGGCGGGAAGCTGCGGTCGTGGACGATTTTCAACCCGGCCGCCTTCGCGGTCTCTCTCGCGCCATCGGAGGCGTTGCGCGAGAACTCGGCATCGGTCGCGATGATCGCCACCGTCTGCGGCTTCGGCGTCTGCGCCATCGCGATCTCGAAGAAGCCGCGGGTGGTTGCCGCCTTCGGATTCGGGCCGGCGGGATGCATCGCGAAGTAGCGCGGGTAGCCGAACTCGGCGTTGATCGCGAGGCCGATGAGGCCGATGAACACCTTGTTGCGCGCGATCGCGATCGGCAGGGCCGGCGCGATCATGTTCGTCGCATAGCCGCCGATGATGAGGTCGACCTTGTCGACGTCGAGCAGCTTCGTATAGAGCGCCGGCACGTTCGAGGGATTGCTCTGGTCGTCGTAGTAGACGAGCTTCACCGGCCGGCCGAGCAGTCCGCCCTTGGCGTTGACGGTCTCCTCCCAGATCTGCATCGCGAGCAGCGCCGACTTGCCGTTGGGGGCGAGCGGCCCGGTCAAGGCCATGCCGAGACCGATGCGGATCGGATTTCCGGATTGGGCGGCGGCAATGCCGGTGGCGGCGGTCGCAACCGCTCCGCCGCAGAATGCGGCGAGCTCACGGCGGGTCACTCGATGGATCATGGCGTTCCCTCCATGCGGCCTGCGTCTTAAGCGCCGGCCGATCATCGGGCAATCATTCCGGCTGCGGCGGTTCCGCGCAAGCCCTCGCACTGGGGCCACGGCCCACCGCGATTCCGTGCGCTTTAGCCCTATGCGAGCGAACGCGCTGCGAGTTGGGGGCGCCGCAAACGCGACAACGCCACAATCTCGTCAGCATCACGCGCGTCAGCGTCACAATCTCGTCGGCATTTGGCGTTCACAATACGAATCGCAGCATCGCACTGGCGCTTTTCGCAAGACCAGTACCCGCGACGCCGCGACCGGCCGATCCGGCCCGGAACCAAAGGACGCGCATCCCGGTTTACCAGTGGGAACGTCCGCACGCTATCAACCCTCAAGGGAAACGTGAATGAACGAAAGCAATGCCGATCCGGCCTTCGAAGTGCGGCGACTCAAATCCGCACCGGGATGGTACGTGCGCGTGGCCTGGGCTCACGGCAAGCGCGACCACATCCCCGGCTTCATTTCGGAGCAGGAAGCGCGGCGATGGATCGAGACCAAAGCGCGCGGCTGGGTTTCGGAGCAGACTCGCGCCACCTTCAACGGAATCGCCGCGTGACGGTTCACGCCTGACTTTCAGATCGGGTGACCGGTCAGGACTCCGATCGCAGCAATGAGCGCCGCCGGGTCGGCGATGCCCTTCCCGGCGATAACCATCGCGGTGCCATGCGCCACCGATGAAAAAAGGACCGGCGTGCCGATCGCCACCGCCGCGCTCTGCGTGCCCGCGAGCTTGGCGGGGATGTGGCCCTGGTCGTGCAGCATGACGATGCAGGCATCGGCATCACGCCTATTGAGCATGGTGTCGCAGCCGTACGGGCCCTCGACATCGATCGTTTGCCGCATCGCCGCGATCGCCGGCGCGATGATCTCGATTTCCTCGCGCCCGAACAGCCCGCCTTCACCGGCGTGAGGATTGAGCCCGCCGACGAGAATCTTCGGACGTGCAACTCCGAGCTGCCGCAACGCCGCCTCGGTGGCGCGGATCGCGCTGCCGACCCGTTCCAGCGTGATCAGCGCCAGGGCATCGCGCACGCTGACATGTAGCGTGCAATGAACGATTCTATGGCCGGCGAAGCACAGCATCAGGAATACATCGTCTTCGCGCATCCCGGTTTCGCGGGCGAGAAAGCCGGGATAGCCGTCGAAGGCGATGCCGGCGGCGGCGATGGCGGTCTGATTGTGCGGCGCCGCGACGACGGCGTCGACTTCGCCCGATAACGCCGCCGCGATGGCACGCCGGCAGCTTGCCAGCGCCGCGCGTCCGCAGGCCGGATCGACGGCTCCGAATGCGATATCCGCGTCTACCGGCAGCGGCGTTGCGACAACCTCGACCATGTCGGCCGACCAATTGGCCTCGTCCACGCCGGCGATGACATGCAGCGGAACGGCGATGCCGGCTGCCCGCGCGTGACGGGCAAGCACCTGCGGATCGCCGAAGACCAGCGGGGCGCAAACGGCAGTGACCGCCGGCGCCACCGCGGCTTTGAGGCTGATCTCGGGTCCGATGCCGGCGGGGTCGCCGATGGCGATCGCGACGCGGGGAAGCGCCGCGATCAGTGCGCCACCCTGGCTTCGCCCGCGCTCGACACGACGGCGTCAGGCGCCTTGGCCACCGCGCGGCATGCCGGCGGAAGTTTCGACATCGGACTTCCCGGACGCGGAATGTCCTGCACCGAAAGCGGCGGATTGAGTAACGCCTCGGTGAACCACGACTTGAGCTCGGTGCCGCAGCCGTCGCCGCCAGTGTTTCGCGGTTGCGGCTTGCAGGTCGGGCTGTCCGCCGGGCAGCGGATGCGGACGTGGAAATGGTAGTCGTGCCCCCACCACGGCCGGACCTTTTCGAGCCACGCGCGGTCGGTGCCGGCCTCGCGGCACAGCGCCACCTTGATCGCCGGGTTGACGAAGATACGCTCAACCTCGGGGTCCGAGGCGGCCGCCTTGATCACGTTGAAATGGCCGGGCGTCCACAGCTTCGGGTCGACGTCGCGGCGGCTGTCGGCGACAACCATGGTCGCCGAGATCTCCTCGCGCTCGGCGCGGGAAAGCTCCCGCGGCGGCATCGACGACAGCCAGATGTCGGCATCGAGGCCGACCTGGTGGCTCGCATGGCCGCCCATCATCGGGCCGCCGCGCGGCTGCGACATGTCACCGACCAGGAGGCCAGGCCACGTCCCCGTCTTCGCCGCCCTGGCGCTGAGCCGTTCCAGGAAACGGACGAGGTTCGGATGACCCCAGTTGCGGTTGCGGGAGAGCCGCATCACCTGCCAGGTCGGGCCGTTGATGGGCAGCGCCGTCGCGCCGGCGATGCAGCCGTTGGAATAGAAGCCGATCGCGTGAGCCGGGCCCGAGCTCGGCAGCACCTCGCGGCCGAACACTTCCTTCGCCGGCGTCTTGGGATCATCCGGATGGGCGAGCGGCGGCAGCGGCTGCGGGTTGAGCGTGCCCGGGTCCTGGGCGCCCGCCCCACTCGCCGAAAGGAATGTCGCCAAAAGGGTCGCCGCCAGGGCGGTGATTGCCGGGCTCAAAAAGGCTGTGCGCATCGAATCGACCACCCCATCGCAGTCGCGTTTGGGGCCGAAACAACCAAGAGTTCGCGGCAGAATTTTGCCCCTCCGGCTGTTCCACCGGTGACCCCGACGGTAGGCCGATGCGCTAGGCTGCGGCGATCCGGAATCGATGGAGGTAGCCGATGCGCCCGATCCTTGCCCCGACTTGCGTTTTCGCCCTGGCCTGCACGTTGGTGGCCACCCTCGCGAACCCGGCGCCAGCCGCCGAATACATGGAAAAGAACGAGCGCCAGGCGGCCCGCGCCTTCTCCCCGGGCGTCATCACCGAGGGCGGGCGCACCGTGTGGCTCGCCGGCCAGACCGCGCTCACCGACGACCAGGGCCGCAGCCTCGCCGGCAACTTCGAAGCCCAGGCGCGGCAGGTCTTCCACCTCATCGACCAGACCTTGAATAAGGCCGGCGGCGGCGTCGCCAACCTCGTCACCATGACCGTCTTCATCACCGATCCGAGGAACGGCGACCGCCTCACCGAAATCCGCAAGGAAATCTTCAAGGACGGTAACTACCCCGGCAGCGCGCTGATCACGGTGTCGAACCTCGCCGTGCCGGGCCTGCTGATCGAGATCCAGGGCGTCGCGGTGATTGGCGACCGCTGCTCGAGGGAGAACTCGTGCCTGCCGCAATGGCCGGCGCGATAAGGCGGGCGCGATGCGGGCGCATGCGAACTGTGGATCGAGTTGAGATAACAACGACAGTCATTCCGGGGCGCGCCTCAGCGCGAACCCGGAATCCAGTCTTCTTCGCAAAAGTCCTGGATTTCGGGTTCCGACCGGCGGTCGGCCCCGGAATGACTCATTCGATTTACCGCTTGTGCCTGTGCGCGGGCCAGAGACTCACACATCCACCTTGAGCGCCGCGATGAACGCCTCCTGCGGGATGTCGACCTTGCCGAACTGGCGCATCTTCTTCTTGCCTTCCTTCTGCTTGTCGAGAAGCTTGCGCTTGCGGGTGATGTCGCCGCCGTAGCACTTCGCGGTGACGTCCTTGCGGAAGGCGCGCACGGTTTCACGCGCGATGATCTTGCCGCCGATCGCCGCCTGGATCGGGATCTGGAACATGTGCGGCTGGATCAGCTCCTTGAGCTTCTCCACCATGGCGCGGCCGCGGTTCTCGGCGCGGGTGCGGTGGACCAGCATGGCCAGCGCGTCGACCGGCTCGGCGTTGACGAGGATCTGCATCTTCACGAGGTCGGCGGGCCGGTAGTCGGTGAGGTGGTAGTCGAACGAGGCATAGCCCTTCGACACCGACTTCAGCCGGTCGTAGAAGTCGAACACCACCTCGTTGAGCGGCAGGTCGTATTTCACCATGGCGCGGTTGCCGACATAGGTGAGCTCCACCTGGATGCCGCGGCGGTCCTGGCACAGCTTGAGCACGCTGCCGAGATACTCGTCAGGGGTGAGGATGGTGGCGCGGATCCACGGCTCCTCGATCTCGCGGATCTTGACGACGTCCGGCATGTCGACCGGATTATGGATCTCGATCTCGCTGCCGTCGGTGAGCTTCATCTTGTAGATGACCGACGGCGCAGTGGCGATGAGGTCGAGGTTGAACTCGCGCTCGAGCCGCTCCTGGATGATCTCGAGATGCAGGAGCCCGAGGAAACCGCAGCGGAAACCGAACCCGAGCGCGGCGGAGGTCTCCATCTCGAAGGAGAAGCTCGCGTCGTTGAGGCGCAGCTTCCCCATCGCCGCGCGCAGATCTTCGAACTGCGCGGCGTCGACCGGGAACAGGCCGCAGAACACGACCGGGATCGCCGGGCGGAAGCCCGGCAGGGCTACCGTCGCGGGCTTGCGGTCGTCGGTGATGGTGTCGCCGACGCGGGTGTCGGCGACCTCCTTGATCGAGGCGGTGATGAAGCCGATCTCGCCGGGGCCGAGCTCGGCGGCTTCGAGCATCTTCGGGGTGAACACGCCGACGCGGTCGACCTCGTAGCTTGCATGGGTGCCCATCATGCGGATGCCCTGGCCCTTTTTCAGCGTGCCGTCGACGATGCGCAGGAGCACCACGACGCCGAGATAGGCGTCGTACCAGCTGTCGACGAGCAGCGCCTTCAACGGCGCCTGGCGGTCGCCCTTGGGCGGCGGCAGCCGGTGGACGATCGCTTCCAGCACCTCGCCGATGTTGAGCCCGGTCTTGGCCGAGATCAGGATCGCGTCGGAGGCGTCGAGGCCGATCACGTCCTCGATCTGCTGCCTGACTTTGTCGGGCTCGGCGGCCGGCAGGTCGACCTTGTTGAGGACCGGGACGACCTCATGGTCGTTGTCGAGCGCCTGGTAGACGTTCGCCAGCGTCTGCGCCTCGACCCCCTGGCTCGCGTCGACGACCAGCAGCGAGCCCTCGCAGGCGGCGAGGCTGCGGTTGACCTCGTAGGCGAAGTCGACGTGGCCGGGCGTGTCGATCAGGTTGAGGACGTAGTCCTTGCCATCCTTCGCCCGGTAGTTCAACCGTACCGTCTGCGCCTTGATGGTGATACCGCGCTCGCGCTCGATGTCCATGGAATCGAGCACCTGCTCGCGCCCGACCATCTCGCGCTCGGAGAGCCCGCCCGTGAGCTGAATCAGGCGGTCCGCGAGCGTCGACTTGCCGTGGTCGATATGCGCGACGATCGAGAAATTGCGGACGTTTTCGATTGCGACTGCAGTCATGGGGGCGAGATAACATTCGTCCCCCCGGCCAGCAAGGGAAGATGGGCGGCGGTCAGCGGAGCCTCCGGCAGGACTTTGGCCGCGCCACACTTACGGTGGTCATCGCCGGGCCTGTTCCGGCGACCCCGATTAGCTTGGCACGGTCGTGCCACACGATCGGGGTGGCCGGGACAAAGCCCGGCCATGACGCTCAATAATGAAGCGGTCAATCGATCTGGATGTGCGCCGCCTTGGCGACGCCCTGCCACTTTTCGCGCTCCTTGGCGAGGAAGGCGCCGAATTCGGCCGGCGTGCCGGGCTTGATGTCGACCGAGAGCTTGGCGAGCGTCGCCATCACCTCGGGCACCTTGAGGCTGTCGTTGATGGCGGCATTGAGCTTCGCGACGATCGCCGGCGAGACGCCGGCCGGCGCCACCATGCCGGTGAAGGAGACCGACACGAAGTCCGGGATCGTCTCGGCGACCGTCGCCACGTCGGGGAGCCGCGGATTGCGCGCCTCGCTCGTCACCGCGATGGCGCGGATGCTGCCGGCTTGCACCAACGGCAGCGACACCGCAGGGTTCTCGAAGGTGAGCGGCACCTGGCCGGACACCACGTCCTGGGTCGAGCTGCCGCCGCTCTTGTAAGGCACGTGGGTGATGTCGAGGCCGGTGCGCAGCTTGAGCATCTCGCCGATCATGTGCGGCGGCGTACCGACGCCGGGTGACGAGTAGGCGAGCTTGCCGGGATTCGCCTTGCCGTAGGCGATGAGGTCGGCGATCGACTTGATCGGCAGCGCCGGATTGACGACGACGAGGTTCGAGGTGGTGCCGACCAGCGCCACGGGGATGAACGCCTTGGCGGGATCGAAATCGAGATTGCGGTAGACAGCCGGGTTGATGCTCAGCGTCGAGGTGTTGGCGAACATCAACGTGTAGCCGTCGGGCTCGGCCTGGGCGGCGAGGCGTGCGCCGATGGTGCCGCCGGCGCCGCCGCGGTTCTCGACGACGAAGCTCTGGCCGAGGATGATGCCGGCCTGCTGGCCGATGATGCGGCCGATCACGTCGGCGGGGCCGCCGGCCGCGAACGGCACGATCAGCTTGATCGGCTTTACCGGATAGCTCTGCGCGGCGGCGCCGCCGCCAAAAGAGGATATGGCCGCGAGCACCGCCGCCAGCACGAAGATCGCTCGTCTCATGGCATCTGCCCCGTCAACATGGCCTCGTGGGGCGAGCCTAGAGCATGTTCGGCGTCTACGAAATCGCCGCGGCGACGGCCACTTGTCCCTCCCCGTCTGCGGACCGTCTTCGGGGGAGGGAAGGGTGGGGTTCTTTCTTGCTTTGCTCGCGATCGCTCGCGGACCCCACCCGACCTCGCTATCGCTCGGCCACACTCTCCGATGCCGGGGAGGGATTTTCGAGGCGGGCGAGCTGCTCGGCCGCGGCGGCGTCGTCAGGGGTATTGACGTTGAAGAACGGATCGACGGGTTTCGCCGGCCATTCGGCGATGGCGATGCCGTGGCGCGCGGTCCACACCTCGATCTTGTGCAAACCTTCATCGAGCAAGGCATGGCGCAAGTCGTCGCGGAGCGCGAGCGGCCACAGGCCGACCACCGGATGGCGCCAGTCGCCGGAGCGCGCGCAGGCGAGCGGTGTGCCGGCCTCCGCCCGTGCGGCGTGGAGCCGCGGCACGACGTCGCGTGGCAGGAACGGACAGTCGCCCGGCACGCTCGCGATCCACGCGATCTCCGGTGCGTGCGTTGCCGCCCAATCGAGCCCAGCGAGAATGCCGGCGAGGGGGCCGGCGAAATCCGGCACGCTGTCGGCGACGATCGGCAGGCCGCAGCGCGCGAACCGGGCAGGGTCGCCGTTGGCATTGAGGACGAGGCCGGTGACGCAGGGTTTGATCCGCGCGATCACCCGGTCGAGGATGGTCGTCCCGCCGATTTCGATCAGCGCCTTGTCGCCGCCACCCATACGCCGCGCGAGCCCGCCGGCAAGGACGAGGCCGAGAGTGGGGGGATAGGTTGGCGACGTGAGGGGCATTTGCGCTGCTGCTCGACCGGTATTCCGTCAACACATCGTCATGGCCGGGCTTGTCCCGGCCAACCCGATCACTGTGGCACCGCCGTGCCCCATGATCGGGGTCGCCGGGACAAGCCCGGCGATGACGGCTGTGGATACATCGATCACATTACAGGGCGCTTAGTCGTCGTCCATCGCCGCCTTGCGGCGGTGCTTCGTGCTCTCCTCCTCGACATAGGAGAGGTCCTGGTCGAACACGATGCGCTCGGCGCCGGCAAGCGCGACGAAGCGCTTGCCGCGGGCGCGGCCGATCAGCGTGAGATTCGCCTTGCGCGCAAGCTCGACGCCCCAGGCGGTGAAGCCCGAGCGCGACACCAGGATCGGGATGCCCATGCGGACGGTCTTGATCACCATCTCCGAGGTCAGCCGGCCGGTGGTGTAGAAGATCTTGTCACCCGCCGCGAGGCGATGGCGGAACATGTAGCCCGCGATCTTGTCGACCGCATTGTGCCGGCCGACGTCCTCCATGTAGACGAGCGGCCGGTCCTCCTGCGCGAGCACGCTGCCATGGATCGCGCCGGCCTCGAGATAGAGTGAGGGCGTGGTGTTGATGTGGTTCGCGAGCCGGTAGAGCCACGAGGTGCGCAGCGGCGCCGCCGGCAGCGCGGCCTGCTCGATCACCTCCATGAGATCGCCGAACACGGTGCCCTGGGCGCAGCCCGAGGTCTGCACCTTCTTTTTCAGCTTCGCCTCGTAGTTCGTGGCGTGCGCGGTGCGCACCACGACGACGCCGAGCTCCTCGTCATAGTCGATGCCGGTGACGGTGTCAGACGGTGCCAGCATGTTCTGATTGAGGAGGTAGCCGAGCGCGAGATATTCGGGATAGTCGTTGATGGTCATCGCGGTGACGATCTCCTGCGCATTGAGGAAGATCGTGAGCGCGCGCTCGACCGTCACCGCCGTCTCGATCGCGGCGCCCGTCTGGTCGACGCCGCGCACCCGCTCGGTGAGCCGGGGGTCGAGCGGATCGGGGCGCAGGAGATAGTCGTCGTCAGCCATTGTGCGTGGACAATGTGGATTAGCGGCAAGCTTTGCAAGGGCGCCCGGCGAGGCCTCGGGTGTCACGGCGGCGCCGCCCGCCGGCTTTGCCACGCGACTGCCAAGCGGTTGGAGTGCAAGGCAAATCCGGCTCGGCTGCAGGCACGCAACAACGCTTGCCAGCAGGCCCCCGGTGACTATAGTGCGCCCGCCCGCAAGGACGCGCTGCCGCGCGCGGCGCTGCGGAGGGATGGCCGAGTGGCTGAAGGCGCTCGCTTGGAAAGCGTGTATACGGGAAACCGTATCGTGGGTTCGAATCCCACTCCCTCCGCCATTGGGGCGAGCACTGGTCGGCGCTCGCTCCGTCACTCGGCGTTGACTGACTGCACGCTCCAAGTCGGGGGAATGCTGGGGAGAGGCTCGGGCAAGACCGTCAGACCGTTCATGAACCACATTGCTGTATTGCCACTGGCATCGCGCCAGAGAATTTCGTTCTTGCCGTCGCCGTTGTAGTCGCCAGTTTCAGCCGCCGACCAAGCGAGGGGTCCCGGCAGCCTATCGCTGGTGCCGCACTACAGGGTCGGCCTTGGCGGTCGAGATAGCAATGCAATCGCGTGATAAGCGGTGTGGCGGGAATGTCCGTTCTGCCGCCACTAAAGCTGCCGACAACGCCTGGTCTGACCGATCTGCGACATCGGGCGAAGTCACTCGATCACTTCATCGGCACGGCCGAGGAGCGTGGTAGGGAAAGTGATGCCCAGCGCCTTCGCGGACTTCATGTTGAGAATAAGCTCGATCTTCGTCGATTGCTGCACCGGGAGATCGGTCGGCTTGTCGCCCTTGAGAATCCGGCCGGTGTAGACGCCGACCAGTCGGTACGAGTCCGTGAAACTGCCGCCGTAGCTCATAAGGCCGCCGGCCGCGGCAAACTCGCGAGTCTGGTAGATTGTGGGCACCGCATGGTGAAGCGCCAGTGCGGCGAGCTTTTCGCTCCGGTTGGTGAAGAACGCGGCGGCCCCTATCACAAGCCCGCCGACTCGCAGTTGGCGCAAGGTCGCGAAGGCCCTATCAAAATCGAGCTCGCTGCTGACATTCTCAACATGGAGCTGCAGCCCGAGGGAGCGAGCCGCCGGTTGCAGGTTTCTCAATGTGCCATCGGAAACCCTGGGATTGGTCGGGTTGACGAGTACTGCAACGGTGGTTCCCGGGGGAACCAATTCGTGCAGCAGCTCCAGCCGCTTCGGCTCCAGTTCGCCCCCCAACGTAGTCGCGCCTGTGACGTTGCCGCCCGGCCGGGCGAGGGACGCGACGAGTCCCATCTGAACGGGGTCTGCCGCGCCCGCAAATACGATCGGTATCGTTGCGGTCGCGGCCCGGGTCGCAAGCGCCGCAGTAAAGTTCGCGGCAATGGCCGTTACCTGACGACGAACCAGATCGGCCGCCAGTGCCGGCAGTCGATCATATTGGTCGTTCGCCCAGCGATATTCGATTGCCACGTTTCGGCCTTCGACATAACCGGCTTCGCCGAGGCCTTGTTGGAATGCGGCCACCAACCTCGCATACGGTCCGGGCGATGCGCTGTGGAGGAATCCGATCACCGGCAGCGGCTGCTGCTGCGTGAGACCTGTCGTCGGTAGCGCCGCCGCGCTACCCAGCCCCGCGATGAACTCCCGCCGTCGCATCTTGATCCCTCGCGCTGACCGGGGAGCTTATCGCGGTGACGGTTCCAATGGAACTGGAGCGCTGTGGTGATTGTTGCTTGCTGCACCGCATGAGGAGGCTCTTGGCCCTTATGCGAAACGCCAATCGCCTTGCAGCGAAGTCCGCTTGTTGGGGCGGAGCAGCCGTCTCTTCAGGCTCTGCTATCACGCAACGAGGCTGAAGCAGCAGCCCTTCACTTATGGTTCGCTTTCGGGGCGGGAAGATTTCTACTTTTGGAGATGATGCTCGCCTGACCCCTTCCCTCCCGCCCGGGACGGAAAGCCTCACCGCCGGCTGTGGAGAAAATCATATGCTCGCGCCTCCTGTGGGAGGGGTGGCGATGCGAGCGATCATTCGACCGGCACGGGCCGAGGAGTTGCAAACGGCCGAAGAACTCGTCGCCCGCAGCATCAATGAGCTCACCGAGCGCCACGGCTTCGGCCGGATCGCGACGCTGCGGCCGGCCGACTTCCAGCTCTTCTCGCTTCGCGACGATCCCGACGGGCTGTGGGTAGCGGAAGCCGACGGCGAGATCGCGGGCTTTGCATTCAGCTGGGTCGCCGGCGACCTGCTGGTTTCTTTCCGAGCTGTTCGTGTCGCCCGCTCATCAGGGAGGCGGCATCGGTAACGCGTTGATGCAACGAACCCTCGAGCATGCGCGGAAAACCGGCGCCGGCAACCGCGCGCTGATAACCTTTTCGTTCAATACCGTGTCGCAGGGGCTCTATATCAGACACGGCCTGTTTCCGCGTCTGCCGCTTTATTTCTTTCAAGTCGCGCGCGAGGCGTGCGGTCATGCGCCGGAATTGCGCTACACCGACATCGACATCGAGGCGAACCTGGAGAAGCTCACGCAACTCGATCTCGCCACGCTTGGGCGTCTCGCGGGAGAAGCACCACCGCTTCCTGCAGAGCCAAAGCTCGATCAAGGGCCTTCTGTTTCATTCCGGGCCGGACTGTGTCGGCTATGCCTATATCAGCGCGAACGGGCCGATCGGTCCGCTCGCGGTCGCGCGGCGCGACATGATGGCCCCCGCGTTTCGCACCGCGCTCGCTCTCGCCGCGGAAACCGGCGCGCCGCAGATCTCGGCGTTCGTGCCGGGCACCGCCACCGAAGCGCTCGATGCTGCCGTTGCGCAGGGCATGCGGATCACGCTGCCCATGGTTCTCGTATCGGCAAAGGATTTTGGCGACTGGACCCGGTACCTGCCGCGCAACCCAGGCTTCATGTGAGCCAGAGGGTCGGGTGCGACCGGCAGATCAGCATATTGCGGGGACGGAGTAGCGGATACGGGCGGCATTGAAGTCGACATCAAATGATGATAATAGTGTGCCTGTATTTGGGATACGAAAATGCGCACGACACTCGCTCTGGACGATGAGCTTGTTGCCAAGGCTCAGGCCTTCACCGGCTTGAAAGAAAAATCGAGCCTGGTCCGCGAGGCGCTCAAGGCCCTCATCGAACGAGAAAGCGCGCGGCGGCTGGCGCGGCTGGGCGGCAGCGAGCGCAATCTGAAAGCGCCGCGAAGGCGACGCTCGAACTCGCCGTGATCTTGATCGATACGTCCGTCTGGGTCGACCATCTGCGCGCGACCGAGAAGGTCGTTGTCGCGCTACTGGACAAGGGACTGGTCTTGGCGCACCCCTTTGTCATTGGTGAGCTTGCCTTGGGCAATCTGCGCCAGCGCGAAATCGTGCTGGACGCGCTTTCCGATCTGCCCCGTGCCGGCGTTGCCACAGACGTAGAGGCGCTCCATTTCATAGACCGCCATGCCCTGTTCGGGCGCGGGGTTGGATATATCGACGCCCATCTGCTCGCAGCCGTGCGGCTTACGGCGGGGGCGAAGTTATGGACGAAGGACAAACGACTGCACGGGGTTGCCGTCGAACTGGGCTTGGCAATGACGGCTGTCGAGCGCGGCCCCTCATAGGGCAATAATGTAAGCTCAATGGCGTAGATCGGGCCGATCACCGTCGGTGTCCGCCGCCCGCGACCTCATCAGGAGCGAACCCATGGCCAAAGAACTGCGTGTCGTGGTTTCCAAGGACGGCCCGTACATGGTGACGGGTGGTCCGCCGCTGTCGCGGCAGACCATCGTCACCGACGCGGAAGGCGGGTCGGAGCGCTGGCAGGAGGGCGAGACCTTCAAGGTGCGCGACTCCTACGCACTGTGCCGCTGCGGGCATTCCAACACCAAGCCGTTCTGCGACGGCACCCACGAGACGATCGGGTTCGACGGTACCGAGACCGCAGGCCGCGAGCCTTATCGTCGAGCAAGCGAAGCTTCTCGAGGGGCCGGCGCTGTCGCTTTCGGATGCGGAAGGCCTGTGCGCGTTCGGCCGTTTCTGCGATCCCCATGGCAGCGTGTGGAACGAGGTCGAGCGCACCGACGAGCCGGCGACGCGGGCGCGATTTCTCGGCCAGGTGCATCATTGCCCGGCCGGCCGCCTGGTCGCCTGGGACAACGCGACCGGCCAGCCGCTCGAACCGGAGTTGCCGGTCTCGATCGGTCTCGTCGAGGATCCGCCGGAAAAGTGCAGCGGCCCGATCTGGCTGCGTGGCGGAATCCCGGTCGTCTCGGCCGACGGCTTTGCCTATGAGGTGCGCAACCGGGTCACGCTATGCCGGTGTGGGGCGTCCAAGAACAAGCCGTTCTGCGATGGAACCCACGCGGCGGTCGGATTCCGCGATCGGTAGTTGGGAGCGTCGCCGTCAACCACGGGGGTCCGGGACCGGCGCGAACGGCCTCGATGTGCCGAAAGAGGACGGCGGGGTCCACCGCGGCAATCTGGCGACTTCCCGTCGCTGCGGCAGCGCCTACCATCGGCGCATGCTCGAGACCATGCTGTTGAACCTCGTGCGACGGCATTGGTGGCTGATGGCTGTCGTGGCCTACGCCGCCTGGATGGTCGAGTCGGTATTTGCGGGCAACAGCGCATCAGAAATAATGGCCGGCTCGCTTTTGGTGTGCGTCTGGGCGACGTTGATCGTCTTCATCGATCGATGGATCGTGGGCACGCACAAGGAGCCGCACTGAAAGCATTCGGCTGCGGGGCGTTCGAACGAGAGCTGCCTGCCGCGTCGGCTTCCGATCACACCTCGCGGCTGTCGTAGAAGAACAGGTCGGCGCCGCCGGTGGCGAAGGTCTGCACGTCGGCAGCTGCGGCCTGCCCTTCCGGGCTCGCGAACGCGCGTTGAATGGCGGCCGCGTCGTCGAATTGAAGTATCGCGATGAGATGAACGCCCGACGGACCGGCCGGTGACGCGACCGGGCCGGCGCTGACCTCGTACTTTCTCAACCCGGGAATCTTCTTCGCCAGCGGCACATGCGTGTCGAAGTAATGGCGGTCAAAGGCGCTTGGATCCTTCGGAGTCTTGTACACGACGACGAGGCGAGCCACGGTGCACCTCCGCTTCTGGAAAAGCCGACGCAAAGTCGTAGTTGGAATGCAGGCGTGAAACAAGGCTCGTGCGCTGGGATGCATCCCACTGGGGTCTGCATGGTGTCACGGCAAATGGTATGCTCGCCAGGGATGCTCACCAATAAAGGACGGCCGAACGCCGCCATAGGGAGGGAACATGAAATATCTGGCTATTGCCGCTCTGGCTCTCGTTTGTACGAGCAACGTCGAGGGCGCGGAAATCAGGGTTATCTCCACCGGAGGCGCGCGGGCGGTCATGACGGCCCTTGTCCCGGAGTTCGAGCGCAAGTCGGGCCACAAGGTGCAAATCGATTTCGGGACGCCGGGCAACATGCGTGACCGGCTGGTCCAGGGCGAGGCCGCCGACGCGGCTGTGGCGATCGCGGCGGTGCTTCCCGATCTCGAAAAGGCGGGCAAGATCGCGGCCGGCACGCGCATGCCGTTTGCCGCGAGCTACGTCGGCGTCGTCATTCGCGCCGGCACGCCCAAGCCCGACGTGAGCAGCGCCGAAGGCGTCAAGCAGGCCGTGCTCGCGGCGAAGACGATCGTGCTCTCGGACCCCAAGGCCGGCACGCAGCTCGGCGCCACCTTTCTCGGCGCCACCGATCGCCTCGGCTTCGGCCCCGACGCTCGCTCGCGCGCGAAGCTCATCCTCGGCCCGGGGTCGGACGTCGCCGCAGCGGTGGCCAAGGGTGAGGCCGATCTCGGGGTGACCCTGATCAGCGAAATCCTGCCCGTCGCCGGCGCCGAGCTCGCGGGCGAGCTACCCTCGACCATCATGCCGCCGACGGTGATGCATGCCTTTCAGATCTCCGGCGCAAAAGACCCGGAGACTGCGAAAGCCTTCCTCGATTTTCTCCGCTCCCCCGATGCGAGACGAGTGATCGAGGCGAAGGGCATGAAGCCGGGCGCGCCATAGCGCACTTGTTCTGCACGCCAATCCACGGCGGCGTGTGGTGGATCGGCTACAGCCTCGCGCGCGGCCACGCGGTATGCTGGCGCGGGGATCTTCATCGAGGGCGGGGATGCGCAAGCTGCTCGTGGGGATGGCTGCTCTCTTCGAACTCGTCGATCCGGCGATGTCGGCCGACATGCCGGTGCCTTTCTACAAGGCGCCGCCGCCGGCCGCGCCGGCGTGGAGCTGGACAGGTTGCTACGCCGGCGGCCATGGCGGCTACCTGTGGGGCAGCGACGAGTGGACCAACCGCACGCCCGGCGGCGCGTTCGACAACCAGTGGCTCGGCGGGCATCGCACGATCAACGCGTTCGGCGGTGTGCAGGGCGGGTGCGACTACCAATTCGCCGGCGGGTTCGTGATTGGCGTCACGGGCGACCATGCATGGACTGATGGCGTCGAAGGCGAGCACGCCAGCCGCCTCGAGTTCGGCGTCGCGTACCACAGCAGAGCCGTGGCGCTGTCGACGGCCGGCGGCCGCGTCGGTTACGGCTGGGGTCGTTTCCTCGGTTATGTGAAAGGCGGCGGCGCGTGGGAGCGCGACAATTACTGGGCGACCACGATCATAACCGGGCCGGCCTATACGACGAGCGTGACGCGGCCGGGCTGGACCGTCGGCGCCGGCGGCGAGTACGCCATCAGCAGCCAGGTGTCCCTGTTCGCGGAATACACCTATTGCGATTTCGGCGCGTCGAGGATCGGCCTCACGCCGATCCTGGTCGGTTTGCCCCGGGCATTCGTCGACCTCAAGCAGACGAGCGGCGTCATGCGGGTCGGGCTCAACATGCGTCTCAACGATTTCGCTTGGCTTGGCGGTGGATATTGACACCCGCCCGGCGCGCGTTGAGGGCGCCGGGTACGGGCTGGGCAACCGACGCTACGACATACGGTCTCACCCGGTTTTCCCGCCGCTGCGGTCGCGCTAGTTTGCCGGCGTGAGCTACGTGGTGGTGAGGATGCCAGAGCCGTTTCGCCGTCAATTTCTGCGTGTCGCGGCCGGTGCTGCGGCCGCTCCGTTTTTCCCGCAAAGTGCGCGGTCGAATCCTATCCGGCCCGCCCGGTTCACGTCATTGTCGGCTTCGCGGCCGGCGGCCCGACCGACATCGCGGCCCGGATCATCGGCCAATGGCTGACGGATCGGCTCGGCGGGCCCTTCGTCATCGAGGCCCGCCCGGGCGCCGGCAGCAATCTCGCTGCGGCCTTCGTGGCGCGGGCGCCGGCCGATGGCTACACCCTGCTTGTCGTCGGCGCGCCCGCCGCGATCAACGCCACGCTCTATGGCAATCTGAGCTTCAACATCCTGCGCGACATCGCACCGGTCGCCGGCATCGTGCGCGTCCCGGAGGTGATGGTGGTCAATCCTTCGGTGCCGCCGAAGACGGTGGCCGAGTTCATCGCGTACGCCAAGGCGAACCCCGGCAAGATCAACATGGCCACCGGCGGCTCGGGCAGCGTGCCGGATGTCGCGGGCGAGCTGTTCAAATTCATGACTGGGGTGGATGTCGTTCGCGTCGGCTATCGCGGCGGAAATCCGGCACTGATCGATCTGATCGCCGGACAGGTGCAGGTCATGTTCGAGACGACGCTTGCGACCGCCCCGTACATCCGCTCAGGCCGGCTGCGTGCGCTCGCCGTCACCTCGGCGGGACGGTCCGAGGCGCTGCCGGAGGTGCCTACCATGGCCGAATCCGTGCCGGGCTATGAAGCAAGCGCCTGGTTCGGCCTCGGCGCGCCCAAGGATACGCCCGCCGAAATCATCGAACGGCTCAATGCGGCAGTTACTGACGGGCTTGCCGATCCCAAGATCAAGGCGAGGCTCGCCGACCTCGGCGGCGTTCCGATGCCGATGCCGGCCGCCGAATTCGGCAAGCACCTCGCCGACGAGACCGAAAAAATGGAGTAAGGTGGTGCGCGCGATCAACATCAAGCCGGAATAGGGTGCGCAAGGCACGTTCGGCTTTCGGTCATCCCAAATTTGCAGCAGGATTCCCTACGCATGACAACCGTTCCGACACCCGTGCCGTCTGACCTCCTCGCGGGATTGACCATGAAGTTCGCGACCCATGTTGCGAACCTCATCTACGAGCAAATCCCGGACGAGGTAACGGCCAAGGCGAAGCTCATTCTTCGGGACGGAATCGGAAACGAGATAGCAGCATCGGCGATCAGCGAACCGGCCAACAAGATGATCGCCCTGGTGAAGGAATGGGGCGGCGCTCCCCAGAGCACCATCATTGGTCATGGGCTGAAAGTGCCGACACCCCACGCGGCGCTCGTCAACGCGATGCTCGGACACGGCATCGAGCTCGATGACGCGCACGGCACCGGCCTGATCAAGGCCGGGTCCGTTCTCGTGCCGGCGGCGTTCGCTGTCGCCGAATTGTCCGGCGCATCCGGCCGCGACGTGCTGACCGGCGTCATCGCCGGTTACGACGTTGCGATCAGGATCGCCAAGGCGATCAATCCGGGCCACCGCCAGCGCGGATATCACACCACCGGCACCGTCGCCGGAATCGGTGCCGCTGCCATGAGCGCGAAGCTTTTGGGATGCAATGCCGAACAGATTGCCTGCGCGATCGGGCTCGCCTGCATGCAATCGGCTGGCATCCAGTCCTATCTCGACGATCCCTGCATGGCGAAGCCGTTCAGTCCCGGCAAGTCGGCGTTCAACGGCGCGATCGCGGCCATCATGGCGAGCCGCGGCTTCACCGGGCCGCGCAAGGCGCTCGAATCCCGCGAAGGTTTCCTCAACGCTTTCACCGACCGGATCAACAGCGAGTGCCTGGACGACAATCTCGGGCGCCACTTCTCGATCATGGAGGTGGGATTCAAGCCGCACGCCGCGTGCCGCTATGCCCACGGCCCGATCGATCTTGCGCAGATCGCCTACCGTGATGACGGCGTCCGGCTCGCGAACGTCGAGAAGGCGGTCGTCGGCATGAGCGAGCTCGCCATCCGGCAGGCCTCGAAGCCGGTCTGCAGCAATCTCAACGCCGCCATGGGCAGCACGCAGTTCGGCGTCGCTCTTGCGCTCGGCACGGGCGCCAACGGGCTGCGGGAGTATTGGGACGGCTACAAGAACCCCGACATCCACGCCGGCGCGAAGACGATCGAGCTGCGCGCCGAGCCTGCCTATGGCCTCGGCGGCCGGCAAGCGAGGATCGATATCGTTCTCAGAGATGGACGGACCGTGAGCCACAGCGCGGTCGAGCCGAAAGGCGAGCCCAGCAATCCGCTCGGCGCCGATGATCTCGAAGCGAAGTTCCTCGCGATGACGACGATGGTGATCGACCGCGCGCACGCGCATCGCATCAGTGATCTCGTAATGTCGCTCGATCGGCAAGCCAAGGCCGATATCGTCCCGCGGGCCGCGGTCGTCACCGGCGTGCCGTCGCTCCGCGCGGCCTAGCAAATCCCGGGAGACAGGGAACGATGGTGCCCGCGTGCCCTATGCGGACACACCGGAAGGCCGGACGCTGGCAGGGACCTCGTCTCGGGGAACCGCCGCGCGATTGAGGCGTTGCCGCGGCATGAGTATTTCTCCACGTCCGCTTCCCGAACGCCCTGACGAAAAGCCTCGTCCTGGTCCCAAGGGTCCGCGTACACCATATCCGGTAAACGAACCCGGCCTGGACCGGCCCGGATCGGAGCCGGATTATATCCCGCCCGTGCCGCCCGGCAGCATGCCCGAGATGTGAGAATCGCTGTGGTGAGCCAATGACCTGGAAAATGTGGGCCGACGGATGGCGGCTGGGCATCGATGTCCAACGCGTCATCGCCCTGCGCATGTTGCGGATGTCTGCAGGCGGTCCTGCCGCCCAGGAGGAATGTCGCCGCATGGTGACGGAAAAACTGGCGGCCGGTGCAGCCGCCCATGCGGCAGCTTTCGCGGCTCTCGTGAACGGCGAGGGGGTGGAGGCCGCGACTGCCCGGGCGATGGTCCCGATCCAACGGACTGTGCGTGCCAATCGTCGTCGCCTGGGACGCGCCGGTTGAAAACCGAAGTCACCGATCCGGAGGCGCCGATCAAGCTCGACGCTGGCAGCAAGTCCGCGTTGGCGGCGTCGATCCGGGCGCTTGCTCCGGGCCGCCGCGGTTGGATTTCCATGAGCGAGGCGGCGCGTCTGTTCTCGGCAAAGGAAGCCGCATATGCCTTCGGAGAGTTGGATGACGACGGCAGCCGCAATCTTGCGTCCTTCGCCGCGACGACGCCGAGGCACCGTTTCGATTTCATGCCGGTCGAAGGGCGTCTCTACTTCGTGAGCGACTGAAAGGGGTGCAGGCGACCTGCCGACATGCGCTCGGTCGGGTCGTCGTGCTATCGTTCTCGCGCGGGCCTCAGGCCCCGGGGGGCGGGCGGCCTACCGGTTTCATGCAATCGCCGACAACCTGAGCGAAGGCGCTGGACCGCGCCGTAAGCGGCATAAAACGATTAACCGTCGGCGCGGGCGGGCTTTCACCCACCCTTTCAATCCATCCGAAAAAAGGCGAAAGTCCGCGGCGACGGACGGAGTGCCGAGGTGACGGCTTGAAACCGCAAACGACAATTCTTCTCTCGATCATGTGCGTCGGCGCCGTGCTCGGGCCGGCGAGCGTCGGCCTTGCGGCGGTCGCGACCATGCCCAAGCTCAACATCGCCCCGACCTGCGAATCCGAGGGCAGGAAAGAAATGGCGCTCGGCAATTCCTCCATCGAGGCTTGCAAGCGAAGCGAGCTCGAGGCGCGCCGCGCGCTCAGCAAGAAATGGTCTCACTACGAAGGGGGCGACAGGATGACTTGCATGGGGCGGATCAGCCACGGCGGCCATCCGAGCTATGTCGAGCTGCAGTCGTGCCTCGAATCGTTCAGGCATGCGCGCGAGATACGTGCGGCCAAGGGCCGAAGCCACTCGACGGCGCACACCAAGTAGAGGCTCTGAGATTTGAGGAGGCGGCGCCGTTCGGACCGGCTTGCCGCCGGGGGATGGCGCCCACGCACTTTGGCGCACCATCTCGGCGCATCATTTTGGCGCACCATATGGTGAACGGCCGCGCCGTTGCCTAGAATGGCCCTGATTTAACTCTTCGTCGGAGAGAGCAAAGCGTGCGCGTCGTCCTCATCATCCTCGCGTTGGTCTTCGCCGGTTCGGTGCGGGCTGACGACTGGAAGGAATACGACAATCCCGAATATTCCTTCGCCATCCATTTCCCGGTCGACCCGACGGTCGAGGCCACGACCTATGGCGCCGGCGACGGTCGCTCGTTCCAGGGGCGGGTGTTTTCCGTCGCCAAGGACACGGGAACGTTCAAGGTGACCGTCGTCGACATGCCCGACGATAAGACCGGCGAGGAGCTGGCTCGCAATACCAAACCGATGGGGGAGGGCGGCGCCGTCAAATTCGATATCGGACACCGCGTTCGCGCCGTCTACGGCCGCCAGCTCGGGATTTCCGATGCGAACGGCGGCTACGCCTACGTTGCACTCTTCTATCACAAGAAGCGATTGTACCAGATCGAGGGCAAGGCGTTCCGCGCCGGCGGTCAGGCCGAGATCGACGCCATGCGCTTCCAGCAATCTCTCGATTTCACCTGAGTCGAGGCCACCCATGCTCACGGCAAATAGGTTGCGACAGCCCAACTAACTCGCGCGACGGCTGATAACCCGCGAGCCCGGTCATGGAACTCGGTCGCTTGACGGGCAACCGAATTCGTGAACGGCCGCACCCCGGTCGATTTCGCTCATTTATGCTATCTGTAAAACCGTACGCGGGCGCAGCCAGCGTCATTGTCTCTTCTCGTCCATGAATGACGCTCATGCCCGAAGCTGAAAGGCTCTACGTTATCGGCGATATTCACGGCCGATCCGATCTACTCGATCGCCTGACCGCCGAAATCGCCCACGATCTCGACGTGCACCCGGTTGCCTCGGCACTGACGGTGACGCTCGGCGACTATGTGGACCGTGGCGCCGACTCACGCGGCGTGATTGACCGGTTGATAAGCAACCCATTCCCGACAGAGCTCGTTTCGCTCAAGGGAAACCACGAGTCACTGATGGTGGCGTTCCTCGACGACCCCGCAGTAGCCGGCCATTGGCGACACCTGGGCGGGCTCCAAACGCTGCATTCCTATGGGGTGCCGGTTGCGGCGCTGATAGGGGGAAGAGATTACGCGGAGGCCGCCGCGTGCCTGCGCGACGCCGTGCCGCCGTCGCACCGTGCGTTCCTCGGATCCTTACGCACCAGTATGACGGTAGGGAAATACTTCCTGTGCCACGCCGGTGTTCGCCCCGGCGTGCCGCTGGAGCGCCAGGCCGAGCAGGACCTGCTGTGGATTCGCGACGAGTTTCTTTTGAGCCGCGCCGATTTCGGAAAGATCGTGGTGCACGGCCACACTCCCAGGGAATCGCCGGAAGTCCTGCCCAACCGAATCAATGTCGACACCGGCGCCTTCATGACCGGGCGACTGACCTGCGCAGTCCTTGATCACGGCGCCACCAGGTTTCTCTCGACCAGGACAGGTGACGGCGCTCCGTGAGGACGGATTGGTGGTACAGCGGCGCATCCAGGCAGAAGCATCGCGCTTTTTCCCAATTCAATCACCACTCGCACATAGCGGCAACACCGATAACTCATCGATGACGGCCGTCAGCGAGTGATGCGCAACGGGCATCTGCCCGAGCGCGGGATCCGGTCGCACAGATTAGAAAACCTTTCGAGGAAACGGAATGCTGGTCCAGTGCATCGGCGGAGCATGTTCTGCGCTGATCCGGCGCCTCGCCGACCGCAAACCCGGTGTCCGTCATCCGAGCTTCTGGGACGGATCGACATGCGGTCGCCGCACATTGAGGGTAGGTCAACGGCTGCCTCTCCCGAACCCAAAATGCAACCGCATCGGATCTGGTATGTCTCGCCCTCAAACGGGGCGATAAGCGCGAAACCAGTCGACGAACCGCGCAATGCCGTCAGCGATCGGCGTGTTTGGAGCAAATCCCACAGCCTCCTGCAATGCGTCAACATTGGCGAAAGTCGCATGCACGTCGCCGGGCTGCATCGGCATCAGCTGCTTGAACGCGGTCTTTCCGAGCGCCTCTTCGAGGAGCCGCACGACTTCCATCAACTCGACTGGTGTATGGTTGCCGATGTTGTAGATGCGCCACGGCGCGCGGCTCGTGGCGGGATCTGGATCGTCGCCTGACCAGGCCGCGTTAGCTTGGGGCGCATGATCGATGAGCTTGACGACCGCAGTGGCGACGTCGTCCACATAGGTGAAGTCCCGCTTCATGTCGCCGCGATTAAAGAGCCTGATCGGCTGACCCGCGAGGATGGCCTCGGTGAACAACCACATCGCCATGTCCGGACGGCCCCAGGGTCCATAGACGGTAAAAAAACGCAGCCCGGTCATCGGTAGTCCATACAAATGAGCGTAGGCATGAGCCATCAGCTCGTTCGCCTTCTTGGAGGCGCCGTAGAGGCTAAGTGGGTGGTCGACGTTCTGCGACAGACTGAATGGCATCGCCGTATTGGCGCCGTAGACCGAGGAAGACGACGCATACAGGAGATGGCGGCTGTTGGCGTGCCGACAACCCTCGAGCACGTTAAGGAAGCCGATGATGTTGGCGTCGATGTAGTCATGCGGTGCCGTTAGGGAGTGGCGCACGCCCGGCTGGGCGGCGAGATGAACCACGCGAGTGAACCGGTATTCCTCAAACAACGCCCCAACCGCATCGCGGTCCTTGAGGTCGAGCTTGCGGAAGCGGAACGCACCGAACCGGGCGAGTTCGGCGAGGCGCGCCTGCTTAAGCGCGGGATCGTAATAGGCGTTGAGGTTGTCGATGCCAATCACCGCACGCCCGCTCGCCGCGAGGTGCTGGGCGACGTGGAAGCCGATGAATCCAGCCGCGCCGGTGACAAGAATTCGGCTCAGCCTCCATCGCTTTTTCCTCCGTGCGGCCCACGGCCGTGCCCGCGGTGTCGCCATTTATGTCCAGCGGCAAGGCGTTGGGCGCTCTGGGCACGCCGACCAAATGGGTAAGTGGTTCCCGACAACAGCGTCAAGTCAATTGTGGCTGCTGCGAAGATGCCAATGTCGCTTAAGGGGCGTCGAACATGAAATGATTCCACAACAAAATCAGAAACGACGATTCCCGCCACGCTGGATTTCGTCCAGTTCATAGGTATCGCGCTCGTTACCGTGGTGTCCTGAAAGCGCCTGCTACCTCCGGCCGGACGTTTCTTATCGAAGGTCAACTTTACGAGCGCGTCGACGACGGCTGGCAATCGGTCGTCGCGGAGATCAAAGACGAGGGGCACATTGCCTACTATGCCCCTCGAAACCGGCGGCGCGGAATAGTTCGGCTGGCGCGGGCCTCAACGCTGCCCACGGCGCAACATTGCTAGGTCGCTCCGTAGCGCGAAGAAGCTGCTCTCAAGTGACCGGGGGCCTGGCCTTAGGCGCACCGTGGCGCCGTCCGGTCAGTGTATCGCAGCCCAAACCTGTTCCTTGTGTCGGGAAGCGGCGGGGTTTTCCCAGGCCAAGGTGACGTACCGTCCGGCGAACCACGATGCACGACATCACTCACGGCCGTCGACTAACGACAGGGACGCCGAGACTTTTTCCCAGGCCCATTCCATCATGACCCAAAGGAAGGTCGCAGCCGTCACGTCCGCGAAGTAATGCGCGTAGCCAAGGCCGACAGCACTTCCAATTTCGACGAGCGAGATCACAGCGATACTCTGATGGAGATCGACCGGCTCGCGGGAGGCAAGGCGGGCGCCTCGCCGCAGTGGCCGGATGGGCAGCCAACCGTTAGTCCGCTCGCGTCGGCGCAAGGTTCACTGGCAGGTCGGCGGTCTTTGAGTTGGCGCCACCCATAAGTCGCCTAGGTCAGAAAAAGAACAAGCCCGGCCAACGCAAAGCCTCCGCCGAGCAGGACGGACCAATCCCCCATATCAAGGCCAAAAAATCTAGCGTGCATCACAAGGGAGACCAATTTGACACGAGCCAATCCGAAGGAATAAAGTCCTGCCATCCCGGCCGTGCGTCAGGTGCGCTGGACATGGTTAGCGTATGCTGAATTGGTTAATCCATCGCTTATACAGCGCGGCGCTCGCAGCACAGCGGGCGCCTGTATTGTGGCTCGTCAAAATCGGCGTCCTACCCTGATTGGTCGTTGCGCATAGACAACGGTTTCTTAACCAAACTTTTTTACCGTTCGTTTACGGGAGTTTGAGCCATGGCCGGCACCTCAACATCCGATGCGAAATTTGTTCGTGGCCCTTTCGGCATTCCGTTATCGCTCGCCGATCTGCCCCCACCGGACACGCAGCGTTGGGTAATTCGCCGAAAAGCCGAGGTCGTCGCCGCCGTCCAAGGCGGACTGCTAACTTGCGAGGAGGCCTGCGATCGCTACGGCCTTACCGCCGAAGAATTCGGCGCCTGGCAAGCGGCGCTCCAACGCCACGGACTCGCCGGACTAAAGATTAGTCGCTTCGACTACGTTCGGCGGCGCGAAGCTTATGGACTTGACTGAAGGCATTTGTGCTCCGCGCGGCCGCTTCCCCAGCTACTCGCCTGCCAGCCACCTCGCCATCGCCGCGGCGGGCCATCCCCCGGATTCCGTAGTCCAGTCTTTCCGTCTTCTCGGTTTTTACGAGACCAGCACGCATGGCGATTACCAGCGCCCGGTTCGGCGGCCAATTTTCCCTGCCGTCAGAGTGGTGCGGGTGCATTGGGCCGGGCGGCTGGCTGAAAGGGGTGAGCGAGCCGGCTTGCCGGTGCCGACCGTCGGCGAGGTCATCGCGGGCGTTGATATCGCCAGCTCTGAGCAGACTGAGGCGCGTCGGCCAGCTACCATTGCTGAATGATTCGCGGAGGCAGCGCGATGAGCCGAGTCCAGCGAAAATCCTCGCCGACAGATGAATACGCGAAACGGATCGCACGCGCGATTCTGAAGGGCCGGCCGCCGCCGTTCAGCGACGACCTCGACCGGTATTGCGAAGACTCTCCGCGCGAGATCTTTGCCGCTTTCGCGGGCGCGGCTCGGCATATGCCTCCGGGTGGGAAAGATGAGGCGCTTGCCACCGGTTATCTGTTTGTGCTGCAGCGGCTGCTGGAGTTCCTACGCTACCGCACCGACCGGGGCTATACCGACGCGGCCAAGCTGATCGCAGACTTTCAGGCCGAAGTCGTCGCGCGGGTCGAGATCGGAGACGTCGACGTGCGCATGCTTGCTTTCGTGGGAGGAGCGTTGCACCAGTCGAAAATCCCTGCGTCGCCGGAGCTTGCTGCGGCGTCGGCAAATCATCCTGCCGATCAAAACAGCGAAGGGCCCGTTCCGGAGGACGTCCGCACCGCCCTCGTCGGGATTCTCGACGAATGCGATGGTGATCCGTTCATGGCGGTCGGCTCAATGATCGAAGGCGGTCATGCCATGCCGGCGGAAATCCGCGGTGCGCTTGCCAGCGCCCTGGCGTCCGCAGGTTCTCCCGAAGCCCGTGGCGCCGCGGTTATGTTCTTGCTCGATCCAGATTTGGTTGTGCGCCAGGCAGTTGCGCGAGCGCTTGTGCAGGTCGCGGTCCTGCTGACTCCGATAGAAGTTCGGCGGCTGATCGCGATGCGCAATTGGCGACCGGAAAACGAACGAGCCGAAGTCGACGCAATAATCCGGAAGGCTCGGGGCACCGGAATCGAGTGTGCGCAATGGGAGGGCGGCAGCATCGAGGCAATTCTCGCTACCGCCGTCGACGGTGCTGGAACGCAAGGCTTCCTGCTGGTATCGCCGGTCGGACGAAAAATGCGGATCTCCTCGCTCCTCGCCAAACGCGGGATAGCGGACGCCTGGAGCGGTGAGCCGGAATCGCGCCGTCAGACCGAGGCGACGCTCGCCGGGGCCGGAATGAACGCTCCTATGTTGGCTGTTTCCCGCTCATATCTTGACGGCGCTGTGGGTCACCATTTGGCGCTCAGCTTAGAGAACGGGAAATCGCCTCCGCTTGGTCTGCTCCAAGTCGCCGAAACGATCGGCGGTGCGAACTGGCAACCCTGCCGCGTGGCCTTTAGTGAAAAGCTTGCCACGCTGATCGCCGAGGTCCCGAAGGCTATGTGCGAGCCCGCGGCGCTCGCATCGGTTCTGCACAGGAGCGACGAGCTGGCCGATCTTGAGGCGGTGGCGCAATCTTGGTTCGAGGACGACCCGGAGGTATCACAAGCGGTGGAGCGCGCACGCGGACGTGACCGAGCGAAAGTCGCGACCTATCTGCTGCAAAGCAACATGGTGCGACATCGCGACAGGTGGGCTGAGGTCATTCTAGGCACCGCTCTGTGGATGCGCGAGGCGCCGCCGGAGGCGTGCCTGTGTTGGCGCGAACTTGCGATTGTTGCGAAAGCGCTCGCGGACGGACGAGACATGTTCGAAATCGGGTTGATGCGCGATATCGCATCACGCACGATCGCCGTGCACGGAGCACAGCGGGGTCGGGGCTTCTGAGCGAAGTCTGTCGCTACCGGGGACAGCTGCCATCTCCGGTTCGTGTTTGGGCAACCGTGTCCTCGTTGCGCACGGACGGATCAGCCAAAGGCCCCATTCGCTTTGGCTGCTTTCAAGCCGCGTCGAGCCCAAAGTATTTTTGCAAGCGCGGCGGCTTTCTCGGCTCGAAATTCTTTGACGCTGTAGTCCTTGGAAGAATGATCGAACATTGTCATCTCTTCCGCAGTTAGGTACAATCGCACTGTCGCCATCCAAATCAAGAATTCAGCGTCGCTGACGTGGCGCCCTTGGTTGAAGGCTTCCTCGTCCGCTTTCCACAATCCGTACAATTCTGTGTACCCTTTGGCGGCCCTCGCGTCCGCGGGCGGAATGGAAAGATTGACATCAGGCGTCATACTTCCTCCGGGCGACTTCGATCAAGCGATTAAGCCCAGTAAGAACCGCTCCAGCTCGGGAACGCCGGTCGGTGGCTAGGCCGTGGAGAGTTGCCTTATACGGAAGCGTCATATTGTTATATCGGTGCCTTAGAAGGCGGAGGGATCCTTGCGCAAGAGTTTTGGGTCTCGGAACTCGGGCGCACGGCGGACAGTGATTACCGCAGGCCTCATTCAGTACACGCCCGGCATCAATCGCGCTGTACCCGCCATGTAGCCTCTATACTCCGGAAAGGCTTGAGCCAGGACTTGTTCTTCGTGCCTCATGCGTTCAAACTGAAAAAAGCAGTGCAATCCCAGCAGCAACAGCGCCCATGGCATAACATATTGCAGGGCTAACCCGGCTGTCGCAACCATCTCGCCCAGATAGAGTGGATGGCGCATCAGCGCATAGGGACCGCGAGTTATCAATCGTCTTGCCTCAGGCATTATGCTTATCGAGCGCCCGAGCACGAAGGCCGCACACACTGCGAAGGCAGTACCAGCGAGAATCAAGAGCAAGGAGACGAGGTAAAGGGTGTCCGAAAGCCGCTGCCACGGAAGCCACACTATGCCGACGCTGATGAAGGTTCCGACCATCGCCGCAAGACGCGGATAAAATCCATGCGCGTAGTGCCGTGGGACTCGGCGCACCACAAACATGAAAACCAAGACGGTCAAGAAAACGAGTGTGCAGACCTTCGATGAAATGCGCAGGACGAGAGAAGCGGGGAGGGCTGACGGACTGATCTGGAAGAAAGCTTTGGCCAATGCGGTCTGCTCAGCCAGCTCCGGAAGCATTTGCACGACGCTAACCACGAGCCACACGATGAGAGGCGCGGCGGCGAGTAGATCGTAAAGCTTGGTCTGCCTGATGACCTTGAGTCGATCCGCGTAGCGCAAGTCACCCCCCAACGGAGCCGCAACCCAAATCCTAATGGCTCCCGAAATGTGGCGCATTTTCGTATGCGTTGGCGCTGCGCCTTCAGCAGCTCGATCAGCTTGAACGCCGCGCCCTGAGAAACGTCATCAACGTTCGTGTTCGAGGTGAGGCCGATCGGGTCGAATGACCGAGGAGGTGGTCCGCAATACCAGGCCGGTAGGGCCGCGTATCAAATTCGATATCGGGCAGGGGTTAGCGCCGGTGTCGCATTTGGGGCTTGTCGCGTGCCCGCCCACCACCCTGAGCGACGATCCGAGCGGCGCCGACCGCTTTTGGCTCCCGAGGTTCCCGCCTACAAAGGGTGGCAGCTGGACATTTGATCAGCTGGCGACGGTTACGACGAACCTGTTCGGTACACTTTCTACCTTTGTGAACCTGATGAGCCGCCGGTCCAAGGAGGTAGAGGAGCGCTATCCTGGAAGGTTCCAAAATCAAATGCGGCCCGATTGGAGTCGGGCCGCACACGTATCTGCCGCCTTTTTTCGTTTAGGGACTGGCCGGCGAAGGAGGAACAATCACGTTGTTGTTGTTGTTGTCGGACCTCGTTGCCGCCCAGATGCTGACTCCCGCGACGGCCGCGACCGCACCGCCTAGAATGTAGATCCCGCCATCGTCGCATCGGTTGCGGCCGATATAAGCATCGGAGTAACACGACGCATCTCCATTGCCGCCGTAGCCTGACAAGGCCTGTCCCTTGGCGCATGGTGATACTGGAGGTATGACAGCGACCGAGCCGGAATGAAGCGAGGTCTTGCAACCATCCGAATAGCTGATCTTGCCTTTTCCGTTAGGGCTCACCATTATGGAACTGCCCGCAGCCACCTCTGTCGCGCCGGACACGGGGCGAAATCCGCTTCCCGTATTCACTTGGAGAGTGCCCTCAATTGGGGTCACGGTGGCGGCAAACGACGAGGTGCCAAGCGCGAAAGTCGACACCGCGACCATAAGACATTTCAGGGCTTTCACGGCAATCCCCCCTTGTTAGACCCGCGCCAGAGTACCTGTTTTTTGGCCTTCGATCAACGACTTTTGGTCAACCGCTCATGATTTAAGCTGGTATGTGGTTAAAATGCCTCAGATCGCTGATCGACCCTGGACATAACATTCCCGCGCCGAGTAACCAGTGCGGTTCCTCATTTTCCGACGGCGCTGCGGCCCGATCCGCCGGGCCGCCGGCCTTTCGTTAGTGAGCCTTTCCCGTGCGAGCGGATCGTACCCGTCTTTGTCCCCTGTGCGTGGCCTAACGCCTGGTCCGCCTCCCGTTCTTATCGATGAATTGACGCCTTCCGAGTGAGGACGCGCACCTGCAGAGGAGGCTGTCCGATCTGGCGAATACGGCCTATGGCTTCATCGTGGCGATCCCGAGCCCGTGGACTTGTCCCCTTATTGATTTTATTTATAAAAACGATGTGGGTTCGTTTGGCCAAATGGGAAAGCGAGGACGATAGTCCTATATCGTCGCGCCCTTGCTTTATCGAAGGCGATCGCGAATGCGCCGCGAGAGAGCGCGGCGCTTGTCAGCGGAGGACCGCCAATATCGCCGGAAATCGGAGCGCGCGCCTCAAACCCTACCATTCAGGCCGCCCCATCCAGTCGTCGACGGCTCGTGATTGCGACTCCGGCGCCAGGATCATCCTCGCGGCATCAAGAAGCTCGGCTTCGGCGAACTCTAGCAAGGCCGCTTCTCCAGACACGGGGCCGTGAGATGCCGCCTGTGCAGATAGGGGCTCCTACCGCTTGTATTCGCGGGAAAGCTCCTGTCTAATTTACCGTAGACCGTCGTTGGGTCTCTGGGCTGATCCTACCAGCACTTAGCCTACACTCAACTTGGGCATTTGAATTTCGGCTTATTACTTTTCAAGTGCGAGGATTGTTTTTGCGTTGCCGAATAACATGACGATAGCGCGCGATGGGCAGCATGCTACGACATTGACTGTCATTGAGCCGACGAGCAATCCGGCGGGCCTGCTCGTATTTTTGCCACTGTGGTGTGCCGCCCCCGCACGCATTCGCGAGCACCGACATGGTGGCAGCTCCTCGGCGACAAATAGACCACTGAACATGCCTGACCGGTTGCGATTGCGCGGTCGGAGTGGGAGAAAGTCGTGATCCGTGTACTTGTGACCGCCTGGCTCGGTATTTTCTCGTCGATCGCCTTTGCTCAGGAGCCTTACGATGCTGTTAAAGCCCGCACAATGCTGCTTCGGGCTGTCGCCGCGGTGAAAGTCGACAAAGTTGCGGCAATCGCGATGTTTGCGAACGGAGAGAACGTTTTTCATGATGGGGACATTTACGTGTTTTGTTTTGATCGACCTACCGGCAAACTGCTTGCGGGCCGGAATGCAGGGACAGAAGTTCAGGCGCTTAAGAGTTCGACCGGCGACCGGTGGGGACTGAGGATCTACAATGCTGGCCAAAGGCCGGCCGGCGAAATCACCGAGCTCAGGTACATGGCTTCAAAGCCAGGGCAAGATCGGACTGAAGTTTCGAAAGTTAGCTGGGTGACGGCAGCTGATGAACAGATCGCTTGCGGAGTGGGTTATTATCCCTGACCCACCGTTAACCGCGGTCATGCGTCACGCCCATCATGAGCCGCGGGGTTGTCGAGGCTGACCGTCTTTTCCAACCGTGCCAACCAGGGACATTCACCGATGGTTGCGCAAACGACGCGAGGCCGCTGCTGTCGCAGGCGGTCGATCGCAAATTTCCCCTATCGAGTTTCCGACGGATCGTCGTTTCGATCTATTGACCGATTTCCGGATCGTCCAAACCGGCGGGTGGCTCGGAAAGGTGCATAGCAGAGCAGAATGGCCGCGATTGCCATCAACGCCGATGATCCGGTGGCGACCACGAGGGCGACTGGAAGAGCGAACAGCTTTTTCATGGGCCTGGCACCTTGCGACGTTTGGATGCCCGTAGTGATCGGGCAATGCGACGGCCGGGTGACAGTCGCAACCGTCGTTAACGACGCTGAGCTCAACAGCATATCGAAACTTGACCTCGTGTCCAATGTTACCAACACGAACCAGCCGAAGCCCCGGAGTTGGCACGATACTTCACCTTGCTGCGTGCGCATAATTACCTCGGCGTTTGGATTAACTGGAGAATGCCATGACGCCGGACGTAAATCTTTGCATTCGACCCACGAACCCGGGGGCCGCGAAGGGCTACGCCGAACTGTATGCTCTTTGGAAAAGCGATGAGGACGCGCGCAATCATGGGCGCCACGTCAGCGACGCCGAATTTTTAATTGGATGGCGACAATGAGCCTGAACTTGACGGCGGAGGAGGCTACATTTTTCGATCGACCTTCAAAGGATTTGAGCATTGACGAATTTCGAGCCGAGAAGGCCGCCGCTATCGTCAAAATTCTCTGGAAACGACGGGATCCGTGTCGCCAAGGCGAATGGTGCAGTTGGACAATGCCGGACGTGCGCTTCTCCTTGGCGCCCATGAAGAAACGAATCAGGGGAGCGAATTGATTCGGAACAATTTCATCTGGATTGGGTCACGGTTATCTGTCCGACGATCTTCCTGTTCGTCGTCACATTTGTTTTCCACGCACCTGTCCACCATGCGCAAGGCGCTAAATTTAATCGATCTCAGGCTGCGAGTCCTCAACGAACGAATTTTCCCGTTGGGTTTGCGTGAGAGCACCGTCCTCTCGCCTGAACTATCGGGCCTACATCGCTCCGTCAAATCGGCTACCACAAAGCGCATCGCCGACAGCCTTGATTGTGATCTCATGGTCGTCCACGCCGCCCGACGTCCATAGTAACCATGTCCACGGCGCACCCGCGCAGCGCGACAAAACCAAGCTCCATTTGGAGCTCCAATCCCTCTCCCGACGGCAGGGAGCTTCATGTTCGCTTACAGTTTGGACCTATGAAAGGGCCTCGACGGTCCACTTGATAAGGGTTGTGCCGCCCGCCGCGAGAACCGCGCTTACGGCGATCAAGGCAATCAGTTGGGCGCCTTTTTGCCAAGTGACCGGAGGTGCCGGTAGCCAGTGGACAAAACGCGTGAATTCCCACACCTCGATTTCGACCTCGTCAGCGCCTCTGAGGCGGATCGCCCTCTGGACGGCGTCTTGATCGTTTGCACAATCGAGCTCGAGCGTGCGCAATACCTCGCCATCTGGTGTGAGGAGATAGATTTGATACATCGCCAAGCCTTCCATTGGCGCCGCCTTCGCTACGTTCACTAGCATTGCCCAGTGTGTGCATGCAACGAGGGAGTGGGCACACGTTCGTTGGTCGAGTTTATCAGTTCAATAAGGCAGTCGAGTCGCCGCTTCTATTCGTCGAAGGTGCGCGAGGTGATCCCTCAGTTGCGCAAGCCTTGCTTCAGTGGCGAGGAGGCGCTGTTCAAGTCTCCTTAGCTCGGTGCGGCGATTTGGATCGGACTGTCCACCATCGACATCCACGAGGAATACTGCCGACCTTCGCCCCTTCGCACTGCGCGCTTGGAGTACCTTGGATTCCACTTCTGCATCCGCGGCTGCCGAACGCACAGCTTGCAAAATCTGCGCGAGTTTCCGTTCATCGGTTTCTCGGTTGCGCTCCGGCGAGCGAAAGCGGAATAGGTCGAGGCCAAACATCGCTTGCTCCTCGAAAGTCGCCACTTGCGTCCGATCGGGTCAAAAGAGCCCGATCGAGGCGCTCGTACTGCGATTACTTCAAAAAAGCCCCTCTATATCGATCACCGTCACCCCTCGGCCGACCGGGTCGCGCTCAGTTGACCGCCGGCCGGCACTGCCCCCGGATCGAACTCTCCACTATCGACATCTACGAAGAGTACCGCGGACCTTTGCCCTTCGCAATGCGAGGACGGGTGGTCCCGCGTCCTTGCAAGGCCGTGCGATCGCCAGGCGGTCTGGGTCGTCCGGAGGCCGGTTGGATTCGTTTTGTTTTCCGGTGAGTTTTTTAGGGATTTTCCCCGACTTTGAAATATCGCCAGGAGGATGTGAAATGGACACAAAACGGTTGCCCTCGGAGCTGCTGGCACCGCTCAACCGGCCGCAGCCGAGCACTACCCTGCCCGCGGACGTGCAACGAGCCTTGCTCGCGCTCCTCGACGGCCTTCAGCACGCGGTCGACCGGACCGAGCAAGCACTTGTACGTGGCAACAGCATGGAGGAGGCATGCAGCGCCCTCATCATGGTCACCGTCCACAGCGAGGTGATCGCGGCATGCGTGCGGGCCGACTTCGCCGCTGCTAACCGTGCCGTCGAGGCGGCACGCAAGCGCGTCGGGTCCTGACGCGGGCTCCGCCTTCGCAGGCTCGATTCGGCGGGCGGTAAGCGGTTGAACCATGGAAGCGCTCGACTAGTGCGCCTCCAAGCTAGCTGTGGAGCGTGAAATCCGAGCACCGCATTCGGCGTTACGCAGACGTGATCGCGCGAAACCATCCCGATCACCATAGTACTAGCCGATAGGCACCTGCCGTCGATGATGGCGGGCTCGCCGAGCTCCGAGGTTTCTGGAAGCGGTGAGCGTGTTCGAGGATCGTGCCACCGAGAGATGCCGAAGGATTACGATCCGAACAAGCCGAGCGGTTTGTTCTGATCCACAGCGGCTCCGCCGTCCGTCTTCGCGTCAGCCAGGTCGAATGCCTCTTTCGCCATCGCCCGGTACCGGGCCGCCACCTTGCGATATGAATCAACCAGAAACGGCAGCTCCGCGCGCGCGGCCAAATCATAGTACCTGAGCATCGAATTCCAGTAACGTTCGGCCTTGTCCGTGCAATCCAACATTTCGCAGCCCGATCAGTTGTGAGGCAGAAAGGGACCCCGCATATCGGGCGCCCCCTTTCGGAAAAAACCAGCCGTGGGAAACGCCCGCATTGTACCCGGAGATCGAGCCGCGTTGGTGACCCAAATGTCACATCATGCCGTGGGTGTGAGAACCCCGGCTCGCGGGTTCACCCCGCCAGTCGCTTCAGCACCCGCGCGACCTGCATCGGATGCCAGTGCTGGCCACCGCTGGCGTCGGCACCCTTCGCTCGTTGAGCGCCTCAGCAATGCCCTTCAGGCTCGTGACGCCAGCCGCCCGCAGGTCTGCGAGGACGGGGCGAGGTCCCGCAGCTTCTGCGACCGCGCGGGCCGTACGGGGCCACGGGGAAAGAGGCGCGGGCGGCAAGATGCTTCGCGCTCCCAAGCCGCGGACGGTCCTCAAGGCGCGGGGGCTTCTCCGTCAGGCGCACACCGCTTCGCTTTGGGCGATCAGAGCCTCATATCGAGCACAAATCGTCAACGTGCTGAGCAGATCGGCGGTTTCGTCTTGCGAAAGCGCTCGCCCGGTAAAGTCTGCCGTGATCTGCGCATGAATAGAGGGCTTAATGGCCCGGCCCTCGTCGAATCGTCATGCTCGGCAAACTTGGTACGATTACCGCGACTTCACGCTCCGCGAAGGAAAGCAGCCATAACCCCATGACATCCCCCTCGGGTACGCACACACCACCGCACGGTTAAGTTAAAAGGCAAAATTCAGGCGCGGGAATCGGCTCAGCGAAGCGTCCGCGTTGAGCGGGCGGAAGATGGGCGCAGGTGCGCCACATCAGTCAGACCGTCCGATCCAGTCGTCGACGGCCCGTGATTCTTTCCCAGGCGCATTCCAGCACGACCCAAAGGAAGGTCGCGGCCATCACGTCCGCGAAGTAATGCGCGTAGCCGAGGGCGACAGCGCTTCCGATTTCGGCGAGCGAGGTCATAGTGAGGGTTAGTCCGCTTGCGAGCGGCACAAGGTTCAGTGCCCGGTCATCGACGAGGCTTGGAGTCGATCGTGGGGCGCCGGACAAGCCGGTCAGTCGACGCCACCCACAAGTTGGCTAAGTCAGAAAAAGGACAAGCCCGGCGAGGGCGAAGCCGCCGCCGAGCAGGACGGACCAGTCCCCCATATCAAGACCAAAAAATCTACCGTTCGCCACGACGGGGACGAATTGTGACATGAGCCAACCTCTAGGAATCAGGCCCTGCCACCCCGCCGTGCGTCAGGTGGGCAGGAACATGGTTACTATGTGCTGAATTGGTTAATCCATTGCTTACACAGCGCAGCGCTCGCATCATCGTAAGGCAGCGCTTGCGCCGTCGCTACTGTCAAAATCGGCGACCTGCCTCCCGGGATGGTGGCTGCGGATGGGGGCAACGGTTTCTTAACCAAAGTTTTTTACCGTTCGTTCACGGGAGTTTGAGCCATGACCAGCACCTCAACATCCGATGCGAAATTTGTTCGTGGGCCTCTCGGCACGCCGTTATCGCTCGCCGATCTGCCCCCACCGGACACGCAGCGTTGGGTAATTCGCCGAAAAGCCGAGATCGTCGCCGCCGTCCAAGGCGGACTGCTAACTTGCGAGGAGGCCTGCGACCGCTACGGCCTTACCGCCGAAGAATTCGGCGCCTGGCAAGCGTCGCTCGATCGCTACGGACTTGCCGGACTAAAAATCAAACGCCTCGACTACGTTCGGCGGCGCCAAGCTTACGGACTCGGCTGAAGGCGTTTGTGCTCCGCGCGGCGCTCCTCCAAGCTAGCGGGCCGAAGCCGACGCGGTAACCCACGCAAGGTGCGGGCGGCGAAATCGAATGTGCGCAATGGGAGTTCGGCAGCATCGAGGCAAGTCTCGCCACCGCCGTCGACGTCTGCAACGCAAGGCTTCCTGCTGGTATTGCACTGTCTGACCAAAAAACAGATATCTTCGCTCCTCGCCAAACGCGCGATAGAGGAACTCCCTGGAGCGGCGGCCGCGCCACCAGATCGAGGCGAGCCTATTCGGAGCACCGCGGGGCCGGGGCTTTTGAGCGAGCTCCGTCGCTACCGGGATCGCTGCCATCTCCGGTTCGTGTCGGGCAACCGTGCCTTCTTTGCGGACGAACGCCGTCAGATGCCCATCATGTGGCACTTGTCGTCCATAATGACGTGGATCAGATCGAAACCGAGGACGATAGTCCTACCGGTCGCGCCCCTTGCTTCATCGAAAGCGAGGATCGCGAATTTGCGCCGTGAGAGAGCGCGGCGCTCGTAGCGGTCGATGATAGCGAACTCGGGCCCAACCTGGAGATTGCCCGAACGCTCGCGTGCCAATCCTCGCGAAATCATGTCAACGCGAACTCGCCTTACGCGGAGAACATCGACCGCTGCTTCGGCAACGCGGCGTGCCAGTTCAACCAACTCCGGGCTTGCGTCACCAGTGATCTTTTCGGCCATGGCTTCCACTTCAGCCGATAAGCTCGGATCCGACAACACCGGCGCACGCAACCCGTGGCGACGGGCATTTCGGGCAGAAGCCGCGCGGCCCATGTCCGTTTTCGGGCCAGTGCTCCGAAGGCTGTTGGCGCGATTGGCGCGCAGCTTACGGTCGCTAATCATTCAGTGTCGCTGCGTCACGGTAATTATTCGCGCGTTCTTCATTCTATTCTCTCTTCGATAAGCGTCGCGGTCTCACGGCGCGTGAGCCGGTAGGACTTCAGCGTACTCGGCCTCGACGAGATTATCGGTGGCCCTGCGGAGCGCCTCGGCGAGACGGACACGGTGTCGTTCAATTTCACGTAGAGCATTATTGCGCCGCGCCTCGGCACTCAAGATCATACGATCAATCCGTTCGAGGCCATCGACCATGATCTTCAAATGCTCGTCCTGAAACCGATGGAACCTGTGGCATATGTGATCACCTCCGCCTTGATGCGGCGCATGCGCAGCGCCTCCCAGCTCAAGTCGACGATATCCCGCACCCAGATTTCCTCGATAAAATCTCGCTGCTTTACGGCATCGGAGACGCGCTCGTAGAATTCGTGATAGACGGTTTCGTCCTCACCTACAACAAGCGGCGCGCGCCAAAAAGCAAACGCAATTCATCTCGCTCCGTTGAAGTGACAATGTCTTTGTGATCGGACATTTGCGATGTTCCCTCATCACGCTGTTAGGGCAAATGTTAGGGCGGCGAAGAGCAACCGACTGTGAGTCGCCTGTTCGTTCAGACCACCGTTGGGTTACCCTGACACCCGATTTTCGCTCCTCGCTTGGTTGCTCACGTCCCAAAGACGCTCAACGTTCTCACTCATTGGGAAAACGGCCTAAGTGCACTCAGGCCGCCAAATCCAGAGGCAACGGTTCCCGAGGAACAGGATGGAACGAATGCCGAAAGTTCGCTACCCGACAAGAAGATCATCTGGTTGGTC
>CAWGRH010000012.1:0-297982 GCA_963824905.1 uncultured Alphaproteobacteria bacterium | reverse complement strand
GGAAGCGCATGAAATAACGGCGCGTGCTCCGGCCGCGCTCTTCATCTGCGCGCCGTGGGCGAAGCGCATCGCGCTGCCTGCGGCCACCAAACCGACCCGCCCAACGCAAATAAAGGGCCTCGATCAAACCCTTGCATGCCGATACATTGGGGTCACCCGGCACTTGCCGGAAACGACAACAAGGCGAGGGGAGACGACCGATGAAGGGCGAGATTTCGGGATTGCTCGGGCCGGGCGTCGCTGCCATGTTGATCGTGCTCGCCCTCGCGGCGCCGATGCCGGCGGCCGCGCAAACTCCCCCAGGCCCCTCGATGTTCGCCTATGTCGGCTCGTTCACGACCGCCCAACGCAAGGCGCGCGGTGACGGCATCCATGTCTACCGCGTCGATCCCGCGACCGGCGCATGGACGCATGTCCAGCATGTCGGCGACCTCGTCAATCCGTCCTATCTCGCGCTCAGCCGCGACCAGCGCGTGCTCTATTCGGTGCACGGCGACGGCGATTACGCCTCGGCCTTCGCCCTCGATCCGAAGAGCGGGCAAGCGAAATTCATCGGCCGTGCCGCGACAGGCGGCAAGAACGGGGTCCGCGAGGCCCTCGATCCTTCCGGCAAATATCTCGTCGTCGCCAATTACTCGAGCGGCAGCGTCGCGGTGCTGCCGGTCGGGCCGGACGGCGCGCTAGGGGATCAGCACCAGCTCGTCGCGTTGCCCGGCGAACCCGGGCCGCACAAGGTCGAGCAGCAGAGCTCGCACCCCCATGACGTCGTGTTCGACCCGTCAGGAAGGTTCGTGCTGGTGCCCGACAAGGGGCTCGACCGTGTGTTCGTGTTCCGCTTCGACGGCACGACCGGCAAGCTCACCCCGACCGAGCAGGGCTCGGTGCGGTCGCGGCCGGGCGCCGGGCCGCGCCACGTCGCTTTCCATCCCAAGCTGCCGATCGTCTGGGTCCTCAACGAGCTCAACAGCACGATGGCGACCTACCGTTTCGATCCCTATTCCGGGAGCCTCACGCCGTTCCAGGTGATAACGACCTTGCCGACCGATTTCACCGGAGAGAGCACGGCCGCCGAGATCGCGGTATCTTCCGACGGGCGCTTCGTCTACGGCTCGAACCGCGGCCATGACAGCGTCGCGATCTATGCCGCCAACGTCGAGGGCCTGTTGAGCCCGGTCGGCTGGCAACCGACACAGGGCGGCGGCCCGCGCTTCATCGGCCTCGATCCGTCCGGCCATTTCCTCAATGCGGCGAACGAGCAGGGCGACAACGTGGTGACGTTCAAGGTCGATGCAGGCACCGGCGAGCTCACACCGACCGGGCAGAACATCAAGAACGCGAGCCCGGTGACCATCGTCTACACCGGCAAGCCGTAACGGGGCGCGGTCGACGAGGAAAAGGCGCCGAGGCGGTGCCGCGGCACGCGGCACCCGACGCGGTCAGAGGCGCGAACAAGGAGTCGATGACATGGCGGAAGCTCCTCAGTTGAAATCGCGGATCGGTGCGATCCTCCGCTCGACCAGCGGCAACTTCCTCGAGCAGTTCGACTTCTTCCTGTTCGGCTTCTATGCCGGGCCGATCTCCAAGGCGTTCTTTCCGACCGGCAACGAGACGACGGAGCTGATGCTCACCTTCACGACGTTCTGGCTCGGCGCGCTGATGCGGCCGGTCGGCGCGATCGTGCTCGGCGCCTATCTCGACAAGATCGGGCGCCGCAAAGGCCTGATCGTCACCTTGGCGATCATGGCGATCGGCACCATCACCATCGCCTTCGCGCCGACTTACGCGAGCATCGGCATCCTCGCGCCGATCTTCGTCTTGATCGGCCGGCTGCTGCAGGGCTTTTCCGCCGGCGTCGAGCTCGGCGGCGTTTCGATCTACCTGTTCGAGATCGCGACGCCGGGCAACAAGGGCTTCTACACCTCGTTCCAGTCGGCAAGCCAGCAGGTCGCGATCTTCTTCGCCGCGATCATCGGCTTCGTGCTCAATCAGTCGCTGAGCTCGACGCAGATCGCCGACTGGGGCTGGCGCATCCCGTTCTTCATCGGCTGCCTGATCGTGCCGTTCATCTTCGTGATCCGGCGCTCGCTCGAGGAGACGCCGGAGTTCCTTGCCCAGAAGCGGCACCCGACCGCCCCGGAAATCCTGCGCTCGATGGTGCAGAACTGGCAGACCATCTTCCTCGGCATGAACCTCGTCGCCTTGACCACGGTGATGTTCTATTTCATCACCGTCTACACGCCGACCTTCGGCAAGAGCGTGCTCAAGCTCACCGACGTCGACAGCCTTCTGGTTACTCTGTGCGTCGCCATCACCAATTTCATCTGGCTGCCGATCGGCGGCGCGGTGTCCGACCGCATCGGCCGAAAGCCCGTCCTGCTGACGATCGCGAGCCTTGCGCTCATCACCGCATATCCGGCACTGCGCTGGCTGGTCGCCGATCCGAGCTTCATCAACCTGCTCGCCGTCGACATGCTGTTCTCGTTCTACTTCGGCATATACAACGGCGCGATGGTGGCCGCGCTGTCGGAGACGGTGCCCTCGCACGTCCGGGCGTCCGGCTTCTCGCTCGCGTTCAGCCTCGCCGCGGCGCTGTTCGGCACCTTCACGCCGCTCGCCTCGACGTTCCTGATCAATGCCAGCGGCAACCAGGCGTCGCCGGGATTCTGGCTGATGTTCGCGGCCTACTGCAGCATCATGGCGACGGCGGCGTTCTACCGCACGAACGCGTCGGCGGCGACCGCGCCCGCGGCGGCACCGACGCTCGCCGCAGAGAAAGCGGCGGCGATGGCGTGAGGCCGCAGACGAGCAAAAGGGGCGGCCGCACCCCGCATTCGGGGCTGCGGTTGACGGAGGGGAGATGGCGGATCTGACAAAAAAATACGACGTGCTCGTCGTCGGCGGCGGCAACGCCGCCCTGTGTGCGGCGATCGCCGCGCGGCGGGCCGGCGCCTCGGTGCTGGTGCTGGAAGTAGCGACGAAGTTCTACCGCGGCGGCAACACCCGCCACACCCGCAATATGCGCTGCGCCCACGATGCGGCGACCAAGGAGCTGACCGGCCCCTACACCGAGGAGGAGTTTTTCGACGACCTCCTGCGCGTCACCGGCGGCAACACCGACGAGCCGCTCGCCCGCCACATGATCCACGAATCGAAGGCGATGCTCGGCTGGATCGCGGAGCAGGGCGTGCGCTTCCAACCCTCGCTCGGCGGCACGCTGAGCCTCGGGCGGACCAACTCGTTCTTTCTCGGCGGCGGCCGGGCGATGCTCAACGCGCTTTACCGCACCGCCGAGGCGCTGGGCGTCGCGATCGAGTACGAGACCGAGGTGGTCGATATCGAGATTGCCGACGGCATGTTCCTTTCGGCGACAGCGCGGCGTGGCAACGGCGAGCGCGCCACTGTGCGCGCCGGCGCACTCGTCGCCGCCTGCGGCGGGTTCGAGGCGAACATCGAGTGGATGAAGCAATATTGGGGAGCGCCGGCCGACAACTTCCTGATCCGCGGCACGCCGCACAACCGCGGCACCGTGCTCAAGCTGCTGCTCGACAAGGGCGTCGGCGAGATCGGCGATCCCACCCAGTGCCACGCGGTGGCGATCGACGCGCGGGCGCCGAAATATGACGGCGGCATCATCACGCGGCTCGACTGCGTGGTGTTCGGCATCGTCGTCAACAAGCACGCCCAGCGCTTCTACGACGAGGGCGAGGACGTGTGGCCGAAGCGCTATGCGATCTGGGGCCGGCTCGTCGCCGGCCAGCCGGACCAGATCGCCTATATCATCTTCGATGCGAGCTCGCTCACGATGTTCATGCCGTCGCTGTTTCCGCCGATCGAGGCGAACTCGATCGGCGAGCTTGCCGGCAAATTCAGCCTCGATCCGGCAACGCTCGAGAAGACCGTCGCCGAGTTCAACTCCGCGGTGCGGCCCGGCACCTTCGACCACACCATTCTCGACGACTGCCGCACCGAGGGGATCACGCCGGCCAAGACCCATTGGGCGCGGCGCATCGAGAAGGCGCCGTTCTATGCCTATCCGGTGCGGCCCGGCATCACTTTCACCTATCTCGGAACCCGCGTGAACAAGGAAGCGCGCATGCTGATGAAGGACGGCCGGCCCTCGGCCAACATGTTCGCCGCCGGCGAGATCATGGCGGGCAACGTGCTCGGCCGCGGCTATGCCGCCGGCATCGGCATGACGATCGGCAGCGTATTCGGCCGAATCGCGGGACGGGAGGCGGCGGCCAATGCACGGAACTAAGATGCTCGCCGAGGCCGACCGCCTGATGGTGGTCTGCAACTCGTGCCGCTACTGCGAGGGCCTGTGCGCGGTATTCCCGGCGATGGAAATGCGCCGCGCGTTTCCCGACGGCGACCTCAACTACCTCGCCAATCTGTGCCACGGCTGCGGCGCCTGTTACGACGACTGCCAGTTCTCGCCGCCCCACGAGTTCGACGTCGACGTGCCACGCGTGTTCGCGCAGGTCCGCGCCAATTCCTATCGGGCCTATGCATGGCCGGCGGCGTTGTCGGGCCTGTTCGCGCGCAACGGGCTTGCCGTCGCGGTCATCGCGGCGCTGAGCGTGGCGGCGTTCGTGATCGGCTTCGTCGCGTTCAACAATCCTGCGGCGGTGTTCGCGCGTGGCGGCGGTCCGGGATCGTTCTATGCGTTGATGCCGCACAATGCGATGGTGCTGATCTTCGGCGCCGCCTTCGTCTACGCGATCGTGGCCCTCGCGCTCTCCGCGCGTAATTTCTGGCGCGACATCGGCGATCCCACCACGAACGGGCCTTATCCCTGGCTCAAGGCGATGCACGACGCCTTCACGCTGCATTATCTCGACGGCGGCGGGGAAGGCTGCATGAACGATGAGGAGAGCCGCGCCGACCATCGGCGGCTCTATCATCATTTCACCTTCTACGGCTTCCTGCTGTGCTTCGCCGCCACCTGCGTCGCGACGCTCGACCACTATCTGCTGGCGCGAGAGGCGCCCTATGCCTGGTACAATCTGCCGGTGATCCTCGGCACGCTCGGCGGTATCGGGCTCGTCATCGGGCCTGCCGGATTGCTCGTCGAAAAATTCCGGCGCGACCCGGCGCTCGCCGACGAAGCGCGCCTCGGCATGGACACCGCCTTCATCGCAATGCTGTTCCTGTCCGGCCTCACCGGCCTCGCGCTGCTGGTGCTGCGCGATACTGCGGCGATGGGGATGCTTCTCGCCGTCCATCTCGGCGTCGTGTTCGCGCTGTTTCTCACCCTGCCCTACAGCAAGTTCGTCCACGGCCTCTATCGCTTCCTCGCCCTCGTCCGCTACGCCGCGGAGCGGCGCGCCATGGCCGGCCACTCGGAATAGGCCCGAGGAACAATCCTTCCAGGCATTCACCATCTTGTCATCGCCCGGCTTGACCGGGCGATCCAGTAACCACCGGCCTCTCGGTGGGGCGAAGTCTTGGAAACATCAACAGTTCGGGGGTTACTGGATTGCCCGGTCAAGCCGGGCAATGACATTCGTTGGCGTGGAAAATCTCCCATCAAACTGAAATGGCCGGGACGAGCCCGGCCATTTCGAAGCGGTCAGCGTGCGCGCCATTCCGGCGCGAGGAGATCGGGGTCGTAGAGGATGCAGTCGCGCGAAAAGCCGAAGCGCATCGGTTGATCGGGCTCGTTGATGACGAATTGATTGCAGAAGTCGAAGACGTCCCGCCGTGCATCCCTGGTGTCTCCTGCGTGCACCGAAGGGGCGGCGGCGGCGCCCAGAAACATGAATAGAGCAAGCTTTGTCATGAGGCGTCTCCATAATTGGAGGACATGCCCCTGCTGGTAACCGCATTTCGATGACCTCTGTGTGAAGCCCCTCACATGCGACTGAATGCATCGGCGCCACTTGCCCAAGATCACGGCAGGAGATGCTGCGCTGACGGCATCTCGGTACCGCCGCCCCTCCACCAGCCGTCGAAATTCGCCGGCGGGGCAGAAAGCCGCGGAATAAAGCCTGAGTGACTCACCTCATAAACGGCGACGGCAGAGAGTTGCATGCTCCGCGGTGACGCTCGGCTGCAGCTGCCGGGCACATCGGAAAGATCGCCGCCATGAAGAGCTCACCGGGTCCTTTCACGTCGGGTCGGCGCGCCGACCGTGTGATTCGTCTCGGCGCCGCGTTGGCGCTGGGCCTTGCGCTCGCCGCGTCGGAAGCGCGCGCGGGCGTTCCGCTGCCGATCGTCGCCGAGGTGGCGAGCGTGTCGAGCCTCGCCACCGTGGTGAAGGCGATCGCACCCGCGGTCGTGGCCATCGAGGCGAGCCGCGCCGCCCCAGAGCGCACCTCGCGCAACGCCGGCGCCTCACGGCATGCGGCAGACGAGAGCCGCAGATCAGGCTCCGGCGTGGTGTTCGACGCCGAGCACGGCCTCATCGTCACCAACAGCCATGTCATCGACCAGGCCGACCGCATCACGGTGCGGCTCACCGACGGCCGCGCGCTGCAGGCGAGGCGCGTCGGCGCCGACCGCAACACCGACGTCGCGGTGATCAAGGTCGAGCCGGCGGGGCTCACCGAGGCGACGTTCGCGGATTCCGACAGCCTCGAGGTCGGTGATTTCGTGCTCGCCATCGGCAACCCGCGTGCGCTCGGCCAGACGGTGAGCGCGGGGATCGTCAGCGGCCTGCATCGCGCCAATGTCGGGCTCAGCCCTTACGAGGATTTCATCCAGACCGACGCCGCGATCTACCCCGGAAATTCGGGCGGCGCGCTCGTCAATATCGCCGGCCGGCTCGTCGGCATCAGCACCGCCTTCGTCGGCGTGTCCAATGGAAATCCGGGCTATGGCTTCGCAATTCCCTCCCGGCTCGTCCGCTCGCTGGCAAAGCGCATCGTCGCGCAAGGCGACATTCGCCGCGGCATGCTCGGCTTCGTATATGACGACCCGGCAGCGAGTGTCGTCGCCGGCCTGACGATGTCGGCGCCGCCGCCGGGCGCCGTCATTCTCGAGGTCGACACCGGCTCGCCGGCCGCGCGCGCCGGGCTCAAGCCGGGCGACCTCGTGACAGCGTTCGGCGGCACGCCGCTGCGCGACGCCGTCGACCTCAAGCACCGCATCGCACTGCTCGAGATCGGCGAGGTCGCCGAGCTCGGCGTGTCGCGCCGGGGAAGCTCACTCACCCTGCGGGCCGCGATCGCCGGTCCCGCTCGCACGAAATGAGCCTGGCCCCCTTCTATCGCGCCGGCCGCGCCCGTATCATGCTTCCCGAGCAATGGGACCGAGCGGTCCGGCTCGGGAGGCGACTGCAATGAAAATGACGTGGTCCGTTATCGCGTTATCGGCCGCGGTGCTGGGATTTGCCGGTGCGGCACGCGCGCAGGACATCTTCATCGAGGGCGACATCGTGCGCGGCAACCAGCCCGGCGCACCAGGCCCGATCTGCGTCCTCAACAACCAGTTCAAGCACCTCGAAAAGATCGTCTTCCGCTTCCGCATCCGCGATAAGGACGGCAAGCTGATGGACGACAAGGCGCTCAAGGACATCACCGTCGAGATGCCCGACGGCCAAAAGATCGTCGGCTACTATGGCGGCCATCCGCCGCAGGGGCCGACCGACTTCTTCTGGGTCGGCGTCTGGATCGTGCCGAAGGACTATCCGAACGGCACCTTCATCTACAAGGCGACTGCGACCGACATGCAGGGCCACCAGCAGGCGTGGGAGCCGATCAAGCGCGTGACCTCCTACCTGCAAATCGTGCCCGGCGAGATCCAGTTCACGAAAACCAACTGACCGCCGACATCGGCGAGCGCTTGTGCAGCCGCGCCCCGAGAGGGCGCGGCTTTTTTCATGGGCGAAGTCGCGAAGCGATCGCAAAACCTGTAACTTCCGGTTGCAGAGCAGCCGGACATAAATCGATCAAATTCGCGGCCTCAATTCGAGTGGCGGGGAAAGCGTCATTATTGCGCTGTGGGGGAGGCTTGCTCAACTCCATCAATGCGAGGCGGATTGCCGTAATTCTTACTGCGGCAGCGATGTTGCATTGTCTCGGTGCGACCGAGGCAGGCGCGCAGCTGCGCGGACTTGGCGTGCCGAGCGTCGGCACCGGTCTTGGTGGCACCGGTCTGGGCGGCAGCGCTCTCGGAGGCACCGGTCTCGGAGGCGGCCTTGGCGGAACGGGCCTCGGGACCGGCACCGGTGGTCTCGGCTTGCCGTCTGCGGATCAGACAGTCAGCAGCACGACAAGCAGCGTCAGCGGCGCCGCGAGCAGCGCCGCAAGCACCGTCACTGGCACGTGACTTCCACGGTCGACCGGCTGCCGCCGCTGAACTCGGTCACCAACTCGCTGATGGGCAGCGTCCGCAACGCGGTGTCCAACGCGACGAACCCTGCGCTCAATCCCAACGCGCTTGGCCGCAACGGCACTGGCCAGAATATTCCGCGCAGCGGGGTCCCGCCGGTCGGCGAGCGCCAATTCGTGCCGAACGAGGTCGTCGTCGGGCTCGCCTCGAACATCTCGCAGCGTGAACTCGACGCGCTCGCGCAGCGCCATCGGCTCGCGGTGATCGAGAGCCACGACATCCCCTTGGTCGGCACGACGTATTATCGCTGGCGGATCACCGACGGCGCCAACATCTCCGACGTCATTCGCGCCCTTGAGATCGACGGCTTGGTGCGCCACGCCCAGCCCAATTATCGCTTCACGCTTGCGCAGGCGCCGGTGGCGTCGCTCCCGCAGGTACCAACCGCACGGGCCGAACTCGATGCGGGCGCGCAATACGCGTCGACCAAGCTGCATCTTGGCGAAGCGCATCGCTTCGCCACCGGCGAGAAGGTCCTGGTCGCGGTGATCAACTCGGAAATCGACACGTCGCATCCGGAGATCATCGACGCCGTCGCCGACCGCTTCGACGCCATCGCCCCCATGGGTGCCTCCAACCCACACGGCACCGGCATGGCAGGCGCGATCGTCGCGCGCAGCAAGGTGATGGGAGTCGCGCCGAACGTGCGGCTTCTCGCCATCCGCGCCTTCAACGGTGGGGGCGACAAATCCGAGGCGACGACGCTGAGCCTGCTGACCGGCATCGACTGGGCAGTCGTCTCACGGCGCGCGCATCATCAACATGAGTTTTGCCGGACCTTACGATCCGGACATTGCGCGCGGCGTCGCCGCAGCGAAGCAGAAGGGCGTGGTGCTGGTCGCAGCCGCCGGCAATGCCGGACCGAAATCGCCGCCGCTCTACCCCGCGGCGGACAAGAACGTCATAGCAGTGACGGCGGTCGATGCCGACAACCGCCTGCTGTCCGCAGCGAACCGTGGCAAGTACATCGCCGTCGCGGCGCCCGGTGTCGACGTGCTGGTGCCGGCTCCCCGGCGGGCGTACCAGCTGACCACCGGCACGTCGGTCGCGGCCGCCGAGGTCAGCGGAATCGCTGCGCTTCTGGTCGAGCTCAAGCCGTCCATCACGCCGGACGAAGTGCGCAAGATCCTGCAGTCGACCGCGTTCGCTCTCGGCCGGAAGGGGCCGGACGATCAGTTCGGCGCTGGCCTCGCCGACGCCGAACGCGCCGTCATGGCGCTTGCGCCCGAAGCCGATCGCACCGACCGTCCGATCCTGTTCGCCGACCGCTGGCCCGACGTGCCGCTGCTGCAGCCGTCGCGAGAATAACTCTATCCGCCGTCGTCGCCGGTCTTACCCGGCGATCTCGATCATGTGGCACGGCTGTGCCTTCCTGAGCGGGACGGCAAGGCCAAGCCCAGGGCCGAGCCCGGCCATGACGATTGCATGAGCGGATCCTGCTGTAGAACTGCGAGGCGAACGCCGCTTGCCTGCCCTCGCTGCACTGTTATCCTGCGCCCGCAAACCAACGATGGGAGGAACTGATGCGCGCCCCGTTTCCAACGAAGACGTTGCTGGCGATGACGATACTGGCATCGGCGTATGCGCCGTGCGCGCTTGCGCAGGTGGTCGGCGAGACCGGCCCGAACATCAAGCTGTTCGCGAGTTCGAAGGACGTGCTTGCGCTGATCGACAAGGTCAAGGGCGAACGCAAGGAAGGCCAGCCGATGATCGCCACGCCGATCCTCACGCTCGCGCCCTACCGGGCGAGCCTCGAATACCGCGCAGCCAAGGCGCCGGCGGCGGTCCACGAGACCGAGGCCGAGATGATGTACGTCATCGAAGGCACCGGCACCATCGTCACCGGCGGCAAGCTCGTCGACGAGAAGCGCAACAACCCCGAGAACCTCTCCGGCAGCGACATCTCCGGCGGCAGCGCGCAGGCGATCAGCAAGGGCGACTTCCTGGTCGTGCCGCAGAACACGCCGCACCAGATCGCGCCCACCGGCGGCGCGCCGATCGTCCTGATGACGCTGCACGTGCCGCGCAAGACGCAGTAACGCGCGTTCCCTCCTGCGCTTGCTTGCGCGGGAGGGAAGGCAGGGGAAGCCCGAGTCTCGCCCCTAGACAACGTCTGCGATCGCCGCGCCGCCGCGGCGCCCTCCCCGACCCTCCCCCGCAAGCGTCCCGCAAGCGGGAGAGGGAGAAGGAAGCGCGATCAATTGCACCGCAGTGCGCGGTCTCAGGATTTGGGCTAAGCTCGCGGCCGCGCTCGCGCCGGGACGAGGAGCGCAACCAGAACGAAGAACGCATCGGGGAGGTCTTGATGAATGCGCCTGGGAATCTGCTCGCGCTCGCGATCATCGCCGTAGCCGCTCCTGCCGCGGCCCAACAGACGGCGGTTGTGCCGGTCGCCACGCCGGCCGCCACATCGGCCACCGCGGCGCAAAGCTCCGTCCCCGACTTTTCCGGCGTGTGGCGCCACGGCTCGCTGCCGTGGTTCGTGCCGCCGGCCTCGGGCCCCGGCCCGGTCACCAACAAGGCGCGGCGCAAAGACAACGGCCAGAGCGACTACGGCATGCTGGTCGGCGATTACGCCAATCCAATCCTGCAGCCCTGGGCGGCGGACGTCGTCAAGCAGAAGGGCGAGCTGTCGCTCTCCGGCGTGACCTATCCGAGCCCCGCGAACCAGTGCTGGCCCGAGCCGGTGCCGTTCCTGTTCAAGCACATGGCGATGGAGATGGTGCAGTTGCCGGACCAGATCGTGATGCTGTTCAACGAGGACCACGAGGTCCGCAGGGTCAAGCTCAATCAGCCGCATCCCGCCCACGTCACGCCGTCCTGGCACGGTGACGCTGTCGGCCACTATGAAGGCGACACGCTGGTCATCGACACCGTCGGCGTCAAGGTCGACCGGCCGTTCGCCATGATCGACCTGTTCGGCACGCCCTATACCGACAAGCTCCACGTCGTCGAGCGCTACCGGCTGCTCGATCGCGATGACGTCAAGGGCGACATCGAACGCGCCGCCAAGGAGAATTGGCGCCCCGCCGGACCGATGAACCCGAATTACACCGACAAATATCTGCAAATCCACTTCACCGTCGACGACGCCGGCGCCTTCACGACGCCGTGGACCGCGACCGTGATCTATCAGCGCGACCGCGGCGAATGGCCGGAAATCGCCTGCGCCGAAAACCCCGCGGGCTTCCATCACGACAAGGATGCCGAAGTCCCGATGGCGCAGAAGCCGGATTTCTGATCGGCCAGGGCGTATTCGGATGAGTTGATTCACACGCCGTCATCGCCGGGCTCGTCCCGGCCACCCCGATAACTGGGGCACGGGCCGTGCCACATGATCGGGGTGGCCGGGACGAGCCCGGCCATGACTGACTGGAGATGAGTTACCCCACCAGCCCCGCGATCGGCTTCACCGCGCTGCTGTCCGGAAACACCGCGGACGCGAGCACGGCGTCGTCGAGCCGGAGGTGATCCTTGAGCAGGCCCTTGAGCACGGCGCGCAGGTCGGTCGTCGCCTTGAGGTCGCGCTTCTCGTAGAGGTCGGCCTCCTTGACGCCGGGCCAGTCGGCGACGACGCGGCCACCCTTCAGCGCCCCGCCGGCGAGCAGCGCCACCGTCCCGGTGCCGTGGTCGGTGCCCTCGGTGCCGTTGACGCGCGCGGTGCGGCCGAACTCGGTAACCAGCGCGACCACCGTCTCGCTCCAGGCCGGCCCCATGCTCTTTTCGAGCGCCGCCAGCGCACCGTCGAGCGCGCCGAGCAGCGTCGCGAGGCGCCCCTTGACCGCGCCCTCGTTGACGTGGGTGTCCCAGCCGTCGAGCGCGAGCGCCCCGACCCGCGGTCCGTCGGCGCCCGCCAGAAACTTGCCCGCCGCGCCGGCGGCCTCGGCGAAGTAGGCGCGCACCTGCTCGATCGGGCCGATCTGCACCACCGGACCGGTGTCCGCCATGCGCTCCAGGCCGCCGGCCCGCGTGAGCGCGGCAAGGCCGATGCGGTCCTCGAGCACTTGCGCCAACGTCGGGTCGGTGTGGCGATAGAGGTCGAGCAGCCGCATCGTCGTCTCGTCGCTCACCGGCGTTCCCCGCGGGGGCACCCATGAGAGCACCGGCGCCGGCCCGCGCACGACGAGCGGCGTGATCGGTCCGACGGCAAAAGTCCGCCGGGCATCGACGCGCCCGCCCGGCGCCATGGCGAGGAGCGCGCGGTTGAGCCATCCGCTCTCAGCGCGCGCGACGCCGCCGAAACCGCTTTCCAGCACGTCCTGGCCGTCGAAATGCGAGCGCTCGCGATAGGGCGTCGCCGCCGCATGCACGATGATCGCCTGACCGCTTTTGTAGAGGCGGTGGAGGTTCGGCATCCCCGGATTGAGGGCGAAGAAGCCGTCGAGCGGCAGCCCGGGCGTGTCGCCGTCGAGCCGGAGCGCATTGTCGCCGCGCAGCTTGATCCAGTCGGGATCGCCGACCGGGGCGACCGCGGCAAGGCCGTCGAGCGCGCCGCGCAGGACGATGGTGAGGAAGCGCGGATCGCGGCCTTCGGCGCGGGCGATGCGCGGAACATGGGCCCACGCGAAAAGCGCGCCGGAACCGAGCAACAACTCCCGGCGGGTCGCGGCATGAAGGGTGGGGAGTTGGGCGGGGAGATGTTTGGGCATGATCACCTCCATTGGAACTCGGGCGCCATCAGCAGCAGCGTGAGCGCCTGGGGTTTAGTCTCGGCGCGAGCGACCGCGCGGCGCGTCTCCTCGGACGCGAGCGGACCAAGCGCCGTGTCGAGCATCGCCGTCGCGTCGAGCCGATCGGCATTGCGCTGGGAGAAATTGTTGGCGATGTCGAGCCGATGCGACAGGCCATCGAGCCAATTGCCCTTCTCGTCGGGAAAGCCGCGCGGCGACGGCGGTCTCCACAACGGCTCGCCGAGCCGGTTCATGGTCCCGTTCATGGCACGGATATCTCCTGTGAAGCGGGCGGCGCGCAGATACGCCGTCATCCATTCGCTCGGACGCTTGAGCTTCACGCGTTCCTCGGACCACGATTCCGGCGCGGCGACGAGGGCCTTCGACACCTCGAACAAATCGCCGCCGGTGTCGTTGAACCGCTGCTCGAGCTTCGCTACCAGCGCCGGCGGCGGATCGTCGGCGACGAAATAGCGCGCGAGCTTGAAAGCGACGTGCCTCGCGGTCGCCGGGTGGTGCGCGAGATCGGCGAGCACGGCACGCCCCTGCTCGATGCCGGTGTCGCGATACGACTTGCCGATCACCGTCTGCGCGCCGGGTTCATGCATGCGGCGATGGAATTGGAATTCGCCGCCGTGCTCCGGATTGGTGTCGGTCGGCAGGATGGTCCAGCCGGTGATCACCTTGGCGAAGGTCGTCACGTCCTCCTGGGTGTAACCGGTCCGCACGCCCAGCGTATGGAGCTCGAGAATTTCGCGGGCGAGGTTCTCGTTGAGCCCGCGCGACAGGTTGATGCCGGAGACCGAGTTCGGCCCCATCGACAGGGTATTGGTGAGATAGAGGAGCATCGCCGGATGGCCTTCGGCGGCCTGCACGAGGTCGACGAAGCGCCCGAGCACGTGCGGGCGGATCGCCTCGCGCTCATAGGGGCCGGCCATCACGGTCTCGTCGGTGTTGACGCAGAAGTGGTTCGACCAGAACCACACCAGGCGCTCGACGAAGCCGATCTCCGCGCCGATCGCGGCATCGAAGCGGGCCCGCGCCTCGGCGAAGAAGATTTGCTGCGGTACCGTCTCCGGGGGCGGCGCTGCCGGCGCATTGGCGGGCGGCTTCTCCGCCGCCATCATCTCAGGCTTCGCCTCCATCATCGCGCCGCTGCCTGCGCCCGCGCCGGATTCCGCGGCGACCTGCTTCGCCTCCGCCTCGCGCAGGCGCGCGACCTTGGCCTTGGCGTTGCGCTCGGCGAAGAATTCGAAGGCGGCGCGATTGGCGGCGCCGCTTGTCATCAACCCCGCCGCAGCCGTGATCTGGCCGGCGTTCGGACGATCGAGATCGGCAAGCACGGCTGCACGCGGATCGGGAGCGATGGCCGCGATCGAGCCCGGCCGCGGACCGAACCCGAAGCGATGTAGCGCAAGCGCTGCTCCCCGTGGATCGAGGGCCATGACGATTTCCCTGGCTTTTGAATACGGGGCCGGACGGAATCGCCGCGCGGCCTCACCACGCCATCATAGCCGTGGCGATACGACACCGCAACGACGGGTTGCAGGTGCTTCACGGCATGAGGGGACCGGGGCTCCGAGCCGTGCCGCGTCGCGCCTGAGATAACGGCGCGCCCTTGAAGGCGTGCGCCAGGCCGCCGCGCCGTGGGGAATGCAGGCTTCGGTGCCAAACGTTGAGCGTCAGGCCTTGGGGCGCTCGTCGCGCACCCGCACTGCCTTGCCCTGGGAGCGCGGCACCTCGCCCGGCGGCTTGACGATGACCTCGCAAGTGACGCCGAGCATCGATTTCAGGCGATGCTGAACGTCGCGCGATTTGGCGGCGGCGAACTCGGCATCGCCGGGCGTCTCGGGCGCGCGTTCCACCTCGACGGTCATGGCATCGAGCGCGGCCTCGCGCGAGAGCACGATCTGGTAATAAGGCGCGAGGCCCGGCAGGCCGACCAGCGCCGCTTCCACCTGGGACGGAAACACGTTGACGCCGCGGATGATCAGCATGTCGTCGTTGCGGCCGGTGACGCGCATGATGCGCACATGCGTGCGCCCGCAGGCGCAGGGCTCGTCGGTGAGCCGCGTGATGTCGCGCGTGCGATAGCGGATCATCGGCAGCGCTTCCTTGGTGAGCGTCGTGATGACAAGCTCGCCGGCCTCGCCGAGCGGCAGCGGCGCGAGCGTGTCGGGATCGATCACCTCGAACAGGAAATGGTCCTCCCAGCCGTGCAGGCCGTTTTGCGCGACGCCGCATTCGCTGGCGACGCCGGGGCCGAGGATTTCCGACAGGCCGTAGACGTCGACCGCCTTGATCCCGAGCGTGCGCTCGAGATCGTGGCGCATCGGCTCGCTCCAAGGCTCGGCGCCGAAAGTGCCGAGCCGCAGCGGCAATGCCGCGACATCGACGCCCATGCCTTTCGCGACCTCGGCGATGTTGAGGGCGTAGGACGGCGTCGCGCACAGGATGTGAGCGCCGAAATCGGTCATCAACGCAACTTGACGTTCGGTGCCCCCACCCGAGATGGGCACCACGGTGCAGCCGAGCCGCTCGGCGCCGTAATGGAAGCCGAGCCCGCCGGTGAAGAGGCCGTAGCCGTAGGCGTTGTGCACGATGTCGCCGGGGCGTGCGCCGGCGCAGGCGAGCGTGCGCGCCATCAGATCGGACCACAGGTCGAGATCGCCGCGCGTGTAGCCGACCACCGTCGGCTTGCCGGTGGTGCCGGACGAGGCGTGGAGGCGCAGCACCTCCTCGCGCGGCACCGCGAACAGGCCGAACGGATAGTTGTCGCGCAAGTCGTCCTTGGTGGTCAGTGGAAAATGCGCGATGTCGGCGAGCGCGGAGAGATGCGCGGGGCTGACGCCGGCAGCGTCCAGCTTGCGGCGCAGCGGCACGACGCGCTCATACGCCCGGGCAACGCTCGCCTTGAGCCGCGCGAGCTGAAGCGCGGCGAGGTCGCGCCGCGGCATCGTCTCGGCGGTGGGATCGAACATCGGTCAGGCCTTGAGGGCGGCGAGCTTGCCCGCCTTCGCCTTGAGGCGCTCGACCGTCTTTCCCTTGTCGACCACGAAGCGCGCATGGGTGCCGCTGCTCACGGTGTCGAGCTCGTCCTTTGCGGTCACCGCGAACGTCACCTTGCGGCCTTCGACCGCGGTGACTTCGACGGTGATCTCGACGGTCATGCCGGGTAGCGTCGGGGCGAGATGCTTGACCGCGACCTCCATGCCGACGGAATCCTCGTTGGCATCGGCGTGAGCGAGGATCAGGTTGCGGCAGGTCATCTCGATGTCGCCGACGAGGTAGGGCGTCGCGTAGACCCGGCCCTCCTCGCCCATGAAACCGATGGTCTTCGCCTTGTCGACGGCGATGCGGTTCGTCGCGGACACCCCGGGCACGAGGCTCGGTTTCATGTGAGAACGCTCCTGTTTGATCCCCATTCCGTTCGTCTTATGCTGCTAAAGCATGATCCCGAAAAGTTGCAGACTTTTCGGACAAGATCATGCTCCAGATGGGTGATGATCCTGAAAAGTTGCAGACTTTTCGGACAAGATCATCGCACGAAGTTGCAGCGCCGTGCCATAACGAATCCTGGTGAGGAACATGGACGCCCAGACTCCGGAGGCGCACGCCGATCCCGGCGGAGCCGCACTGGCCGCGATCCCGCGCCGCTACAATTTCGCCGAGGACGTGCTCGCCCGCAATCTCGTCGCCGGGCGGGCCGGCAAGGCCGCCTATATCGATCCGCGCGGCATCTGGACCTACGGGGCGCTCACCGAGCGGGTCGCACAGTTCGGCAAGGTGCTGCGCGGCCTCGGCATCACGCGCGAGCAGCGCATCCTCATCTGCCTGACCGATACTATCGACTGGCCGACCGCGTTCCTCGGCGCCGTCAAGGCCGGCGTGGTCGCCGTCCCCGTCAACACGCTGATGACCGAGGCCGACTACCGCTTCATGCTGGAGGACAGCCGGGCGCGGCTCCTCGTCGTATCGGAAGAGCTCTATCCGCGTTTCGAGAACCTCATCAAGACGTGCCCCGATCTCGAGTACGTCCTGGTGTCGGGCAAGGAGGGCCACGGCCATCCGCTGTTCGAGGTCGCGCTTGACGCGGCGACGGGCCCGGACTTCATCGCGCCGACCTGCCGCGACGACATCTGCTTCTGGCTCTACACATCGGGCTCGACCGGCCAGCCCAAGGGCGCGGTGCACGTGCATGCGGCGCCGCGGCTGACCGACGATCTCTATGGCGCGCCGGTCATCGGCCTCACCGAGAACGACGTCGTCTATTCGGTGGCGAAGCTGTTCTTCGCCTACGGTCTCGGCAACGCCATGACGTTTCCGTTGTCCGCCGGCGCGACGACGGTGCTGATGCCGGCGCGACCGACGCCGGACGCTGTCGCCGCGCTGCTGCACCGCCACGCGGTGACGGTGTTCTACGCGGTGCCGACCTTCTATGCCGCGTTTCTCTCCGCCGATCCGGTCGAGCGCGCGGCACTCTCGCTGAAGAGCTGCGTCTCCGCCGGCGAGGCCCTGCCGGTCGACGTCGGCCGGCGCTGGCGCGAACGCTACGGCGTCGACATTCTCGACGGCATCGGCTCGACCGAGATGCTCCACATCTTCCTCTCTAACCGCAGGGGCGAGGTCCGCTACGGCACCACCGGCAGGCCGCTGCCAGGCTACGATTTGCGCCTCGTCGACGACGACGGCAGGCCGGTGGCGCGCGGCGAGATGGGCGAATTGCAGGTGCGCGGGCCGACCAGCGCCATCATGTATTGGAACAACCGCGCCCAGTCGCGCGCGACCTTCCTCGGGGAATGGACGCGCTCCGGCGACAAGTACATCGAGGACAAGGACGGCTACTTCGTCTACTGCGGGCGGCGCGACGACATGCTCAAGGTCGGCGGCGTCTATGTCGCGCCGTTCGAGGTCGAGGGCGCGCTCTCAAGCCACCCCGACGTGCTCGAAGCGGCGGTGGTCGCCTGGCCGGACGAGGACAAGCTGATCAAGCCGAAAGCCTTCGTGGTGCTCAAGCCGACGTGCGAGGCGACCGAGGACACCGCGCGCGCCCTGCAGGAGCACTGCCGGCAGCGGCTCGCGGCCTACAAATATCCGCGCTGGATCGAGTTCCGCAAGGACTTGCCCAAGACCGCGACCGGCAAGATCCAGCGTTTCAAGCTGCGCGCGGAGGCGCCGCAAGGCTGAGCGCGCGGGCGCTGACGGGCTGACCCGGCTGACACCTTTCTGGTCATCGCCGGGCTTGTCCCGGCGACCCCGATATCGAGGCACGGCCGTGCCATATGATCGGGGTGGCCGGGACAGGCCCGGCCATCACGGCTTTGGACCTCGAGACGAAAGCGGATTGAGACTTGGCAGCAATGGAACTGCGCGCGGAGGGCTTTCTCGAAATCGGGCAAGCCCGCCTCGAATACCGCATGATCGGGCCGCCGCCCGATGCGGCGCCGACCATCGTGTTCCTGCACGAAGGGCTCGGCTCGGTCGGCCTGTGGGGCGATTTTCCCGACCGGGTCGCGGAGGCGACCGGTCTCGGTGTGTTCGTCTATTCCCGCGCCGGCTACGGGCAGTCGAGCCCCTCGGCGATGCCGCGCCGCGTCACCTTCATGCACGAAGAGGCGCGCGAGGTGCTGCCGCGCGTGCTCGACGCCATCGGCTTTCGCCGCGGCGTCCTGCTCGGCCACAGCGACGGCGCCTCGATCGCGGCGATCTATGCGGGGAGTTTTCGCGATCCGCGCCTCTCCGGCATCGTGCTGCTGGCACCGCATTTCTTCGCGGAAGCCTTTGGTATCGAGGAAATCGCACGGGCAAAGGAACGCTACGAGGAAGGCGACTTCCGCGCCAAGCTCGCGCGCTGGCACCGCGATCCCGACAACGCCTTCTACAGCTGGAGCGGCCCCTGGCTCGATCCGCAGTTCGTCCACTGGGACATCAGGCCCGAGCTTGCCGCCATCGGCGTACCGGTGCTCGTCGTCCAGGGCGACCAGGACCAGTACGGCACGCTGGAGCAGGTCGAGACGGCGAAACGCCTGTGCGCGAGCCCCGTCGAGGCGGTGATCCTCCCCGGCATCCGTCATATTCCGCACCGCGACGCGCCAACGGAAACGCTGGCGGCCGTGGCTGATTTCATCGAACGATTGGGCTTGTGATCGGGATCGCGGGCCGCGAGGCTCACCGCCGACCTTCTGCGATAAGGTCCTTGATCTTGAGACCCGCAGCTTGACACCCTTGCTCATCGCGCGAATCGCCGCGACGGCTTCGCGACCGCGTTCCCGATCGACTGCAGGACGAGGCGGCGCCATATGTGCCACGACCCGGCCGCGCCGCGTAATAGCCACCTCCTCGCCGGCCTCGACCCGATCGAGCAGCTGTCTGAGGCTTTTCCTCGCCTCGGAGGCCCTGATCTCATGCATAGGCGTTCGTCCGCTCCCTATACCGCCCTCCTTACCCCGAGCCCGTGCATGAAGCGCTCGCGAATCTGCACGGGGTCGCGGTCGGTGTGGCCGACGCCGGGCTTGTCGTCGATGCGGGCGGCGATGAATGTCGGGCCGCCTTCGGCGAGCGCCAAGTCGATCAAGCTCTCGAAGTCCTCCTCGTCGGCGGCCCAGGCGCATTTGGTGAGGCCCGCGGCGCGGGCGAATGCGACGTAGTCGGCGATCCCCGCCGCCGGCGTGGGCTGGCCGCCGGTGATCTGGTAGAGGCCGTTGTCCATGACCACCATGGTGAGGTTCGCCGGCTTGAGCGCCGCGATGGTGGTGAGGCAACCGAGCTGCATCAGCAGCGATCCGTCGCCTTCGAGCGCGATGACATGGCGGTGCGGCTGGGCGAGCGCGACCCCGAGCCCGATCGGAATGGCGAGGCCCATGCTGCCGAGCATGTAGAAATTCTGCGGCCGGCGGCCGGCGGACCACAGGTCGAAATTGGTGTTGCCGACGCCGCCGATCACGGCCTCGTCCTTCCCAAGCTTGGCGACGAGACGCTTTGTCAGCTCGAAGCGGTTGACCACCTTGGCGTTGTCGTAGCTCGCGGCGACGCGGGGCTTGGAGGTCGACGTGGACGACATGGGCGCTCTCACTTCCCGAACACTTTGCCGCCGGTGAGCAGCGGCGACAGAATGAACGCGACCGCCGCCTGGGTGGCACAGGCCTGCTTGATCGAGCGATCGACGATGAACTCGAGCTCGTCGTGACGGGTGATGGTGTGGTGCTCGACCGCGAGCGAATCCAGCACCGGCCGCATGGTGCGGCACACCAGAGCCTGCCCGAGGTTGAATTCGCCGAGCGTACCGCGCTCCGACACGAACATGATCGCCGGGATCTGGTAAGGCACGACGAGGGAGGCGAGCGCATTGGGAATGGTGGCGAAGCCGCTCGTCTGCATCAGGACCGCGCCGCGCCGCCCGCCCATCCAGGCGCCGGAGATGACACCCAGCGCCTCCTCCTCGCGTGCCGTGGCGAAGGTCAGAAAATCCTTGTCGGCATGGAGGCTCTTGATGAGCGGCGTGAACACGTTGTCCGGCACATAGGCGACGAGCTTCACGTCGTTGCGTTTGAGCGTGGCGTGCACGATCTCGTGCCACGGCGCGACGGCTGCGGGACTGTCCGGTACGGCCGATCTGCTGACGACGTCTGGCACGGGCTGCATCCGTGATTTGGGGGCGGCCGGGTACTAGCACGACCTTCGGCGCATGGTCCATGCGGCCGACCGGCCATCCGGCCTGCGCCGCTGTCCGTTGCTGCAAAAACTGATATGCACGAGGCGAAAACTGATAGGCATGGCGGCCGCGCCGCAGAGCGAACGCCGCGGCGGCCGGCAGCGGTCTTCGGGAGCGCATCGCAACATGAGGAAGCAGGTGGACTGGGTCTGGCCGGAAGGCCGCAAGATCGCGGTGGTCTTCAACGTGTGCCTCGAGGCATGGTCGGACGGCAAGGCGCCGGGCATCAGCCCGATGGGCAATCCGCTGCCGGCCGGCGTGCTCGATACCATGGCGATCTCCTGGGCCTCCTACGGATATCGCACCGGCATCTATCGCCTGCTCGATGCCTTCGCGCGCCACCGCGCGCCGGCGAGCATGATGGTCAATGCGGTGATCGCGGAGCGCGCACCGGAGGCGGTCGAGGCGATCGCTGCGGCGGGGCACGAGGTGCTCTCGCACTCCTATGCGATGGATGTCATTCCGGCGTTGCTTTCCGACGAGGAGGAGCGCGCCAACATCGCGCGCTGCACGGCGCTGCTCGAAAAGGCGTCGGGCAACAAAGTAGTCGGCTGGCTCTCTCCGCGCGGCACCTCGCGCAGCGAGACGGCGCGGCTCCTCGCCGAAGCGGGATACACCTGGTACGGCGACGTGTTCGACGACGACCTGCCCTATGTGAAGCAGCTTCGGCGACCGCAAGATCGTCGCGATCCCGCTCGGCACCGACGTCAACGACATGCCGTTCATGAAATACGGCAACGCGCCGCGCACCATGCTCGAGTCGTTCACCGAGAACCTCGCCATCGCGCGGGAGACCGACGAGCTCACCATGATCGACGTGACCTGCCACGCCCACATCTTCGGCCATCCGCGCGGCGCGTACTATTACGGCAAGATCATCGAGGCGGCAGCCGGCGCAAACGACGTGTGGATCGGTACCCGCGCCGCGATCGCAAAGCACGTCCTCGCGCAGAAGGCGGCGTGATGGGCCCGTTCGACCACGACGACGATCCCCATACCGAGATTCGCGACGGGGTGCGCCGGCTGTGCGCGGATTTCCCGGGCGAATACTGGCGCAAGCTCGACGATGAGCGCGCCTATCCGCGCGAATTCGTCGACGCGGTCACCAAGGCGGGCTACCTCTCGGCGCTGATTCCGGAGGAATACGGCGGCTCGGGCCTGCCGATCGCCGCCGCCGCGGCGATCCTCGAGGAGATCCAGCGCGCCGGCTGCAACGGCGCCGCCTGCCACGCGCAGATGTACATCATGGGCGCGCTGCTCCGCCACGGCAACGCCGACGCAGAAGCGCAAGTACCTGCCGCAGATCGCCTCCGGCGCGCTGCGCCTGCAGGCCTTCGGCGTGACCGAGCCGTCGAGCGGCACCGACACCTCCTCGATCAAGACGGTGGCGCAGCGCGACGGCGACCACTACGTCGTCAACGGCCAGAAGATCTGGACCTCGCGCTCGGAATATTCCGACCTGATGCTGCTGCTCGCACGCACCGCGCCGAAGGATGAGCGCAAACGCACCGACGGGCTCTCGGTCTTCATCCTCGACATGCGCGACGCCAAGAATGCCGGGCTCACCATCCGTCCGATCCGCACCATGATGAACCATTCGACGACCGAAGTGTTCTTCGACAACGTCCGCATCCCCGCGGAAAATCTCGTCGGTGAGGAGGGCAAAGGCTTCCGCTACATCCTCTCCGGCATGAATGCCGAGCGCATCCTCATCGCCGCGGAATGCGTCGGCGACGCCAAATGGTTCATCGCCAAGGCAGCGAGCTATGCCGGCGAGCGCATCGTGTTCGGCCGCCCGATCGGCCAGAACCAGGGCGTCCAATTTCCGATCGCCAAGGCCTACGCGCAGATGCGCGGCGCCGAGCTGATGGTGCGCGAGGCCGCGGCGCTGTTCGACGCCGGCAAGCCCTGCGGCGCCGAAGCCAACATGGCGAAGCTCCTCGCCGCCGACGCATCATGGGCGGCAGGCGAAGCCTGCGTGCAGACCCACGGCGGCTTCGGCTTCGCCGAGGAATACGACGTCGAGCGCAAGTTTCGCGAGACCCGCCTCTACCAGGTGGCGCCGATCTCGACCAACCTCATCCTGAGCTATCTCGCCGAGCACGTGCTCGGCATGCCGCGGTCGTATTGAGCGGGTGGGAGCGTTGCCTTCATCGACCGTCATTCCGGGGCGCGCGCCAGCGCGAACCCGGAATCCAGAGCTGCGGCGAGGCGAAAGGCGAGGCCGCCTGGATTCCGGGTTCGCCGCTGCGCGCCGCCCCGGAATGACAGAGTGCGGTCACTTCTGGTCGGCGCAGCTCGGATAGGGCGGCGCTTCGCCCGGCTTGATCGGGCAGAGCTTGATCGGACCGAGCGCGTTGAACCTCTCCTTCCACATCGCTTCGTCGAAGGTCATCGGCCGGGCCGATGCGGGACCGCGCTCGGCCCACTGGATCGTGTAGTAGTCGGCCGCGCCTTTGATCGCGACCAGCAGGGCCGATTCGCTGTGCGCGCTGCCGTCCGACGACACCGTTCCGCAGCCGGCGAGCGCGATGTACGCATCGCGGCCGCTGATCTTGAGGGCGCCGAGCCCCTTCGCCGAAAACGTGTCCGGGCAGACATTCTTGAAGCCGCCGGCGATCTGCTCGACGAAGGACTGCGCGCTCAGACGCGGGTTCGACGCGAGCCCCTTCGCCCCCGTCACCGTGATCATCTGGGACCAGCGCTCGACCGATTCGCCCTCGAGCACGGCCTCCCTTGTGTACTGGCTGCCGCTCGTATCCTCGAACACCGTGGTGAAGCCCTTCGGCAAGGACAGCATGACGAGCTGGCTGAAGATCGGGGAGATCATCCGGACCGAATAACCCTGCTTGCGGAGCGCCTCGATGTCGGTCTTGTCCTGCGCGCTCGCGGGGACGGCGACGTCCGATGCAAGTCCGACGAGCAATGCGACCAATCTAACCATGGTCTGTCTCCGTTCACCTGCCAGATGATCAACGGTCGGCCGCATGTAAAGGTGCGGCGCGAAACGGAGGATTAAGAACTCTGCGGTTGAACTAATAATTCGTCGCCGACACAAACTCATGAGGGGGGAGCCGATCCGGCTCTTCGTCGGTGGCGTGACATTGCAGCGTTTCGGTGCCGTGCGGTGTCGCCCTTCCAAGCGGATATGAAAATTGCTAACGTCCGCGCCCGCTCGATTTGCCACGGTCCGCATCGGATCGTCATCAGATTGTGAAACTCCTCTCCGAAGGTTGTGCCCATGAACATGACATCGACATCTACCCTGCTGGCCACCGTGATCGCGGCCAATCTGATCGCAGTCGCGGCCATGACGACCGCGGCCGACGCCGCTTCCTTCGACGGAAGTTGGAGCGTCACGATCCAGACCACGCGCGGCTCATGCGATCCGAGCACCAGCGTCGGCGTCAGCATCAGCAACGGCGTCATCTCCGGCCCCGCCGGCGTCAGTGGCAGGGTGTCGGGCAGTGGTGCAGTCACCGTCAGCGTTTCGTCCGGCGGCTCTAGCGGCAACGGCAGCGGCAAGATGCACGGCAATTCCGGCGGCGGCAGTTGGACGGGCCACGGCACACGTGGCCCGTGCTCCGGCCGGTGGTCGGCGAGCCGCGGGTAAAATCAATGTATGATAGGGGTAGGGAAGGCGTTGGCCTCCCCTCCCTCCGAACCGTACGTGCGGTTTTCCCGCATACGGCTCTCCAGTCGGTGGTTTCTTCATCGAGACTGTCTCGCTGCTTGCCAAGCGGTGTGAAACGCGACCCGCCTGGCATTCGCGAAGAAGGCTAGTTTCCCCTTTGACGCCGTTGCCCAGCGCCGACAGCATGCGATCGGTCCACGCCTCGGCTTCGATCCCCGCCCAGTTGCGTCTGTCGTCTGGATCTCTGCAACCATTGCTTAGCCTTTTCGGCACTCGCGGTGCTGCTCTGCTCCGGTTTGGTCTTCACGCATCCACCTTCCTGCCCTGCCTTCCCTCGGACGGGGTTTTGCTAGCCCCTCCTCTCATGGTCCGTGCACCAGACCACATCGGTGTCGGGTCGGAGGAGGCGCCCAATGAGAGCTGGCCTCCGTCCGCCGCACAAACCGGACGTACAGTTTTCCCGTATCCGGCTTTCATGAAAGAGCTTTCGCGGTCTGCAGCGAAGGTATGAGCGAGACGAGGCTGACCAGCTTGAACTCTGTGCGCAACCGTTTGGTGGGATATTCCCTCCACGCTGCGTTACGCCATCGCTTGGTGCGATGCGACCACAGCCGTCGAATTATCCAACCGTCCAGCTGATGGAAGCGCTTCCTAACATGGGAGCGACAGTAGTAGTTTCCCCATCCTCGGATGATCGGGTTGATCGTCTCGATCACTTCGCCCAAACGCAGGGGTACCTTCCTCTGCGTCAGGGTCCTGATCTGATCCTTGAATCGGTCCAACGACTTCTGTGTGGGAATGGCGTAGAGATTCTGCCGGTTCAGTTTGGATTTGATCCGATCGTGGGTTAGGCGGAACTTGCCTTTGCCACGTTGGATTTTGAATCCGAGAAACTCGAAGCCGCGCGTAATGTGCACAATCCGGGTCTTCGCCTGATTGAGCGCTACGCCGAGCTGTTCGAGGATCTTCACCGCTCGCGCCAAGGCGTGCTCCGCCTCGGCTCGAGTCCGACAGGTCACTACCCAGTCGTCCGCCCATCGCGTGAGCTGATACCCCTGTCGCCTCATCTCCTTGTCAAAGGGAGTCAGCAGGATATTGCTCAGCAGTGGTGAGACGACCCCTCCTTGCGGAGTTCCCCGTGGAGTCGCAAATTTCTGTCCCCGTTCTTCATAGCCCGCCTCCAGCATCTGTTGAATGAGCTTCAGCACTCTGCTGTCGGCAATTTGCTTTCCGACCAGGGTCAGGAGCTTTTCGTGATCTACGGTCCCGAAAAAGTCTCTGAGATCCGCATCGACGATCCACTCGCTTCCGGCCTCCACTTCGCGCCAAATCTTGGACAGGGCATCGGAAGTCTTGCGCCCTTTACGATACCCAAAGCTGCTCGGATCAAAGACCTTCTCAAAGATCGGCTCCAAGCGATTGACGAGCGCCTGCTGACACACCCGGTCGTAGACCGACGGTATGCCCAGTGGCCTTGTCTTGCCGGGGGCTCCCCTTTTCGGAATCTCCAATCGTCGCACGGCTTGCGGCTGATAGGTGTTCTCGCGGAGCTCGTGATGGAGCCGTTCCAGATTCTCATCCAGACGGGTCTCAAAGTCCTCGATGGTCACCTTATCTGCGCCGCTGGCCCCTTGATTGGCACGAACACGCTCCCACGCAAGCTTCAGGTTCTTGCGTGAGTATACCTTGTCCACCAGAGAGTGGACCTTCCGCTTTCGACCTTCGAGGGCCAGATGATCGGATAGTCTCCTCGAAGCGTGACGTTCGGGTTTTTCACTAAGGGAAGTTTCCATCTTCACGCTTCTTGCTCATCTATCTCGACGTATCCCGCCTCGATCCTTTCACGAACGTCCTTCCCCGGATCACTCTCGATCCGCCATTGCTGGTCACACGAGTTGTTCGTCTCGCGCTTCAGGTACTATTACGTTCTCCGACTCCTGCCGCCGCATCACTTCCCACTTCGCTTCCGCTTATAGGGTTGCTTACCCGGTTGCTGGCCGGGGCACCGACAGGTCTCCTGAGGTCACGCATGATTCTTCCGTATCGTGCCGCCAGCAAACACCTTGGTACGATGGGTGAATGAGTAACGCCTTCGCCCCCATAGTGCGGGCTCGACCTTGCCCCATCTTTGGCCGACCTGTTCATCGTCGGGGTCGCCCCCATTGATTGCAGCCCGATACTTCTCCTCAAACTCTTCGGATTCCGGATCGCTCCGGACACCCTGTCCTCCGCCGGCTTGCGCCGCCGGCCGGCAAGGCATTACCCCTGCCTTTGGATACAGCGCCCCTCATCCGAGCGCTGGAGGGACTTTAACCCTCCTGACTCATGCGCTACTCAGCACACACTATGCGGGCTCTGACTCCTTGCCGACTCGCACACGCCAACAAGGTCTCTCCGTTCCGTTCGTCTGCCTTCCCGGCATCCCGTCCCCAACCACGTTATGCAGCCCGGCGGTCACGTGCCTATCACCTCGTGCCACCGGTCGGCCCTCGCGGGCCAGACTTCGCCATCAATGAGCAAGCTCGCCTCTGCACGCCGCCGAATCGGGTTCGTCATCCTACGGGCTGTCGGTTCGCCTCCGGCTGCTCTCCACCCCGCCTCGCGGCGACGCAGTTGCCGTCAGCTACGTGTGCGGTGACTTCACATGGCACAGACTCCCACCGTGCTGACATCACGAACTCACGGACGCACTCATTGCCCGGCTTGACCGGGCAATCAGTCAGTACCCCCTGTGCCATCGGCGTATTTGAGGGCGCGCCCCAATCGGATTCCGGTGGTTACTGGATCGCCCGTCAAGCCGGGCGATCCAGCAACTGTGGGGCAAGAACGTTAACTCCTACGGCAGGGTGAACGCCATCATCTCTCCGGTCGGGCCGCCGCCCGAGCCGCCGTAGCCGAAGTTGCCGCCGCCGACATAGAGGGCCTTGCCGTCGCTGGTGGCACCGGCAGCGTGGCGGCCATGCGGCATCGGCGCCAGCGTCTGCCACGTGTTGGTCTTGGGACTGAAGCCTTCGTTCTCGTCGAAGGTGCGCTTCTCCGACGGCAGCTCGCCGCCGAGCACGACCGCCATGCCGTTGTAGACGGTTGCCGTGACGCCGCTGCGCGGCGTCGGCAGCGGCGGCGCCGAGGTCCAGGTGTCGGTCGCGGGATCGTAGACGTCGTGCATGTCGGTGCGGTCGTCCGCGCCGGTAAAGCGGCCGCCGATCGCGTGGATTTTGCCGTCGATCGCGACCAGTGCCATGTGGTCGCGCCCCTTCGGCATGGGCGCGAGCATGGTCCAGGTGTTGGTCGCGGGATCGTAGACCTCGTTGGTCGCGACGGTCTTGTTGAAGGGCAGCCGCCCGCCCATGGCGTAGACCTTTCCATTGAGCACGGTGACGCCGATCGAGCCGCGGCCTTGGTGCAACGGGGCGAGCGTGCGCCAGACGTCGAAGGCCGGATCATATTCGAACACCGACGGCTGCCCGTCCTTGTGCACCGAGGCGACGAAGCCGCCGACCGTGATGATCTTGCCGTTCACCACCGCGACGCCCATGTGGTCGAGCGCGCGCGGCATCGGATAGCGCACGCGCCAATGATCGGTCGCGATCTCGTATTCCTCGTTGTGCGGTACCGAGGTGCCGGTGATGCCGCCGCCGAGGACGTAGATCTTGCCGCCGACCTCGGCGAGCGAAACCTCCGAACGCGGCGTGATCATCGGCGTCTTCTGGGTCCAGTGGCCCTTGCCGAAGGGCGCTGCGCCCTGGCCGCGGACCATGGCCGGCACCGCGCCGGCAACGACGATGAACGCACACACGGCAGCGAGTTGGGCTGTCTTCACGGATGTCCTCCCTCAGGTTTTGGCGCAGTGTAATGCGGACCCGAAGGTGAGGCCAGCCGAGGATTTCCGTCGTCCGTCACCGCACGACCCCGTGATATGGCGATCCTGTGACATCGCGACGGCGGCGAGCTCCGCCGCCTGCCTGCTCCGTCGGCACCCCGGGCGCGTCAGGCCTTCGGGCCCTGCGGCTCGATGACCCGCAGCCGCCGCACCGTCAGCTCGTCGACCTCCAGGCTGCCGAAATGGGCTTTCCTCACCGTGATCCGGCTGATCGCGAGCCGGCCGATGGCGAGCGCACCGATCGCAACCGCGCCGACCGCGGCGGCGCCCAGCGCGACCGCAACGAGGCTCGCCACAGGGCTCGGATCGGATCGGTGTGTCACATCGCGCGCCATCTCGCTCTCCGTATCCGACGGAATTTCATGCGGCGGACCGCGGCTGGCGCTCCCCCGCCGAGGCGCTATTGTCTCAAATTGAACGGGATCGCGCACCGACTTCTTTGGCCGCACGTTCCATGATGTCCAAGTCCCAAGTATAGTTGCAAGTCCATACCCCGGAGGAGACCCCGATGCTCAAGCTCGCGTCCTGCGTCCTGCTCGCTGCCGTCGTCGCTACGCCTGCCCCGGCACAGACCGCGATCCCCGATCTTCGGGGTACGTGGAAAGGCCAGAGCGAGTCGATCGTGATGGGACACGGAAATTCTCATCATGACGCGGCCGTGATCGACAAGCCGCGACTTTCCAGCATCCCCTTCACGATGACCATCGACCTGCAGGACGGCCGCCGCTTCTCCGGGACATTCGCGTCACCGAGGGCGACCGATCCGATCATCGCCGTCATCTCGCAAACCGGCGTCATTCACATGGTCGACGAGGACGGCTGGACTTCGGGAACGATGCTGGCGCCGAACCGGATGGAGCTCTGCTACATGGCAAGAAGCGCGACCGACCGCGTCGCCTCGTGCACGGTGATGACGAAGCAGTAGCGGCTGTCCGGCGGCTGTCTGAAGACGTTCGATGACCGTACAGATCGGCCGCTCGATCCCGCGCCTGGAGGCGCGGGCCAAGGTCACCGGACGCGCCGAATACGCGCACAATCTGCGCCTGCCCGGCATGCTGTACGGCAAGCTGTTCAGGTCCACACTCGCCCATGGCCGCATCCGCGCAATCGACACCAGGGCGGCTGCGGCGATCGACGGCGTCGTGCGCGTCCTCACCGGCGAGGACATTCGCGCGCTGATCCCGTCGCCCTATTACGGGCCGGCGTTCCACGACCAGCCGATCCTCGCGCTCGACAAGGTGCGCTATGTCGGTGAGCCGGTGGCGGCCGTGCTCGCTGCCGATCCGCATGTCGCCGAACAGGCGGCGCAGGCGATCGTCGCCGAGTACGAGGAGCTGCCCGCGGTCTACGACGAGATCGAGGCGCGCGACGGCGCCGTCATCGTCCATGACGAGCTCAAGCCTGCCGGCACCTTCGCCGACCTCAAGCATCTCGCCGGCCGGCGCGGCACCAACGTGGCGCTCGATTTCCATTTGCGCCGCGGCGACGTCGACAAGGCCTTCGCCGAGGCCGCGCACGTCTTCGCCGACGTGTTTACCACGCAACAGTGCCTGCATCTCCCCTTCGAGCCGCAGGTCGCGATCGCCGATCCCTGCCATCCCGGCCTCACCATCCATTCGGCGACGCAGACGCCGTCCTTCGTGCGCACCGAGATCGCGCGGCTGTTGGGATGGCCGGAAAACCGCGTGCGGGTGAAAGTTGCGTTCCTCGGCGGCGGCTTCGGCGCCAAGGTCTATATCAAGCTCGAGGCGCTGGTCGCAGCGCTCGCCCTCCTGATGCGCCGCCCGGTCAAGGTCGCGCTCACCATGGAGGAGCAGTTCTACATGATCACCAAGCACCCGACGACGTTCCGCATCGAAAGCGCGGTGGCGGCGGACGGGCGCATCACCGCGCGGCGCTGCGAGGTGCTGTGGAACGGCGGCGCCTATGCGGACATCGGGCCGCGGGTGACGCAGAAGTCGGGCTTCACAGCTGCCGGGCCCTACGACATCGACAACGTCGCGATCAATTCCTACGAGCTCTACACCAACCGCCCGCCCGCCGGCGCGCTACGCGGCTTCGGTATTCCGCAGCTAGTGTGGGCCTATGAGAGCCACACCGACCTCGTCGCCCGCAGGCTCGGCATCGACCCCATCGCGTTTCGCCGCCGCAACATCCTGCGTGACGGCCGTCCGCAGGCGACTGGCACCGCGATGCGCGACGCCGCGATCGGCGCCGTGCTCGATGCGCTCGCCGCGCGGATGAACTGGGCCGCGCCGTTCGACCGCGGCAGCGGCCCGCTGCGGCGCGGCCGCGGCGTCGCCATCGGCTTCAAGGCCTCGATCTCGCCGACCACTTCCGTTGCGATCGTCACCGTCGCCGCCGACGGCAGCGTGGCGCTGGCGATGAATACCGTCGACATGGGCCAGGGCGCCGACACCGCGATGGCGCTGATCGTCGCCGAAGTGCTCGGCATTGCTGCGGAGGAGGTCCGGGTCATCCTGCCCGACACCGACGTCACGCCCTATGACATGGGCACGCTCGGCTCGCGCTCGACCTTCCACATGGGCAACGCGGTGCGGCTCGCCGCGACTGATGCCCGTGCGCGGCTCGCGGCGCTGGCGGCCGAAGCCGGCCTGCCGCCGGGCACCAACTATCCGGCGGCGGAGATTTTCCGCAAGCGCTACGGCATGCAGGCCGGCACCGTCGTCGGCGCCGGCACCTACATCCCGAGCTACGCGCCGCCCGATGCCGCCGGGCTCTCCGCCGACGTGACGCCGTTCTGGATGGTCGGCGCCGCTGGCGCGGAGGTCGAGGTCGACACCGAGACCGGACACGTCCGCGTCATCCGCCTCGTCAACGTGGCGGATGCCGGCACGCCGCTCAACCCTGCGGTCGCGAATGCCCAGCTGTCGGGTGCCGCCATCATGCAGCTCGGCTTCACCTTGCAGGAGAAGATGGAGTTCGACGGCGGGCAGGTCACCAACGCCTCGCTCGCCGATTACAAGATCCCCGGCATCCACGACGTGCCGCCGATGGAGGGCGAGCTTGTCCGCTCCGAACAGACGAACGGCCCGTTCGGCGCCAAGGGACTCGGCGAATCCGGCACCTTCGGCGTCTCGCCGGCGATCGCGAACGCGATCCACGACGCGGTCGGCGTGCGGCTTACCGCATTGCCGATGAAGCCGGAAGCCGTGCTGCGGGCGATCCGCGCGGCGCAGGGTCGGCCGTTGGCGGAGGAGTGATCATTTTACTTCCGCACGGAGAAGCGCCTCGTCGAAGAAACGTAAGGCCGATGGAGCGCGCACCTCTCCCCGCGTGCGGGGAGAGGTCGGATCGCGTCAGCGATCCGGGTGAGGGGGCCGCGTCGCGAGTCTGAGCGTCAGTGGCGTTACTCAGGCGCTCAGAATCGTGAAACCGCCCCCTCACCCCGACCCTCTCCCCGCCCGCGGGGAGAGGGAGGTGCGACGCTGCGGATTCTCAAACGAGACGCCTGAATGCGTTAATCTCTCAACAAATGCGGACGTAGCCCCGCCAACAGAAACTGACATGGGAGAGACGATGAAACGCTTTCACGCTGCGCTCGCGGCCCTCGCCTTCGCCACTCTCTTTCCCATCGCCGCTGCGCCAGCGGCCGATTGGCCGACGAAGCCGGTGCGCATCGTGGTCGCCTATGCGGCGGGCGGCGCTAACGACCTGCTGGCGCGAGTATTCGCGGAGCAGCTGAGTCAGGCCTTCGGGCAGCAGTTCTTCGTCGAGAACCGCACCGGCGGCGGCGGTCTCATCGGTACCGAGGCGGTGGCGCGCAGCGAGCCCGACGGCTACACGCTGATGGCGTCGGGCATGCCGTCCCACGTGCTGGCGCCGGCGATGAACGCCAAGAACGCCGGGTTCGATCCGGTGCGCGATTTCACCCACATCGCCTATCTCGGCGGCCCGCCCAACATGTTCGTCGTGCATTCTTCCTCGCCGGCGAAGAGCTTCAAGGAGCTGGTCGCCCAGATGCGCGCCGCGTCCGAACGGAACCGAATACGTGTCGCCGAGCATCGGCTCGGTCGGCAACATGGTCGCCGAATACGTGGCGGCGAAGGAGAAGGTGAAGCTCGTGCACGTCGTCTATCGCGGCGGCGGCGCGGCGATCCTCGATCTCGTCGCCGGGCACGTGAAGGTCGGCAGCATGACGCTCGCGACTACGCTGCCGCACATTCGCTCCGGCGCACTGCGTCCGCTCGCGATCTCCTCGGCCACCCGCGTGCCGGAGCTGCCGGACGTGCCGACGCTCGTCGAGCTCGGCTATCCCGATCTCGTGGTCACCACGTGGTACGCGCTGTCCGGCCCCGCCGGCATGCCGCGCGACATCGTCGAGCGGCTCAATCGCGAGGTGAACAAGGCGATGGAGCTGCCCAAGGTCCGCGAGCACCTCGCCCAGGAAATGGTGCAGTCGCGCGCGATGACGCCCGACGAGATCACCGCGTTCATGAAGAGCGAGGTCGACAAGTGGGTCCCCGCCGTCAAGGCGATGAACATTCAGGTGCAGTAGCGATATATCCCGCAGCAGCGACAACCTTGATCCCACGGGTGTTGCTCGAGGGGCCGCAACCCGGCCGCAAGCCGCGATCCCTGCCTCTTGCGATCCTGCCTCTTCCGGGCGCCGCCCCGGATGCTATAGCCTCGCATCCGCACTGCCCGGGACGCCGTCTGGTCGTCCTGTGGCGGCATGCACTACCAAAAAGGGAGGATAACACCATGCGCGCCCCATTCTTGATGATGCCGCTCTCCGTGATCGCAGTCATCGCGTTTGTCCAACAGGCGTCTGCCGAGGGAATGATCCGCGAGCAGAAGGTCATATCCAGCGCCGGCGCGCGCGCCATGGTGGACGCGTGCACCGCCTGGGCTGAGCGCAATCATACGATCGTTGCGATGTCGGTTTTGGATTGGGGCGGAAACCTCATCGAATCTCATGCAATGGAAGGAGCGGCCGCCAATGCCATCGATACCGCATTGTTGAAGGCGAAATCGGCACTCCGCTGGCGGCGGCCGACCTCGGAAATGAACAAGGTCGTACGCAGCGGGCAAAATCTGGCGCCGACCTTCATGCACGACTTCCCGCAACCGGGCGCTTTGCCGATCGTGATCGGTGGCGAAGTGATCGGGTCGATGGGCGTGTCCAGCGCCGACGGCGAAAAATGTGCGCAAGCCGCAATCGATGCGGTGTTCAAGAAAGAAGGGACGGCGTCAGCGCAGTGACGCGGATACGGCCGCCGCGATCCTCCGGCCAGCCGCCCGCGGCCCACCCAACTGTCGTTATCGATGGCCGCTCCCGCCCGGTCGGCGGACCCGCGCGCACCCAGGTGCGGGATCGCCGATCGGCCATGAGCGGCCATCTCTGGGAGAGAGCAGCATGACCGACCCCACGGGCACATGAGAGCATGGGACCTCTGCCGCTCTTTGTCCTTGCGGTCGGGAAGGCAATCCCCCACGTGGTCGGTACGTCACGGTTCATCCGAAGGATTGAGACTCCGATTTCGCAGCAAGGAGGGAAATGGTGTTCAACTTCCACGGCATAGGACGGGTGCTCTTGCTGGGGTTCTGCTTCGGCGGGACGGCGACAGCGCAAGAGGCGACGACAGCGGGCCCGCAGCCGGTTTTCTCCCCCACCGCCCGAACGGCCTGGGTCGGTATCGGGATTGGCGCACTCCTCCCGGTTCCGGGCTCGCCGAAGCCGATCGGGCAGGACCCGGCCCACCCCTACATTTCAAACGACGAATCCGGCGTCACCGGACAACAGCCGACCCAGCGCATCAGCGACATCAGCAACCCCAATCTGAAGCAATGGGCGAAAGACGTGATGAAGAAGGACAATGACGAAGTGCTTGCAGGCAAGTTCGCATTCACGGCGCGTTCGTCATGCAAGCCTGCCGGCGTGCCGGGTTTCGATTTGCTGCTCGGCGGTGCACTGTCGATCCTGCAATCACCTGCGGAAGTCACGATGATCTTCTCCGGGAACGCAGAAGTGCGGCATATCCGGCTGAATGCATCTCATTCCGCCAATCCGAAACCCTCCTGGTACGGAGAATCGGTCGGCCATTACGAGGGCGATACGCTCGTCGTCGACACCATCGGCCTCAACGACAAGACGTTCCTCGACAATTATCGCACGCCGCACACCGACAAGCTGCACGTCACCGAACGCTGGCGGTTGATCGAGGAAGGCAAGAAACTGGAAATCCTCATGACCATCGACGACCCGGACACGTTCTACCAGCCCTGGCAGGCGCTGCGGCAGTACAATCGTGTGAACCGCGCGCTTTCGGAAGACATCTGCTCTGAGAACAATATCAACCCGTTCGGCATCGACTACGGCACACCTGTGGCGAGCAAGCCGGATTTCTGACGAGCGCCGATGAGAATTGATCGACGCCCTGAAGCCAAGCGGATCAGCTTCTGTCATGTTGTAGTGAAAGAACGACATCGCTGTCAGTCAAAGCAACCCGCTCGGTACGGGCTGCAACAAGGAGGAAGTGAAAGATGAGAATGGTCAGCCGGGGACGATTGTTCATGGGCTTGATGGCATTTGCCATGGCCCCATTAGTCAGCATGCCGGTGCATGCGCAGGACTACCATGCGCTTCTGGCTGCGCCGGACCGCAGCGCCCCTGACCGCGAGAATGACAAGCGGCGTGATCCTTTCGGCATGCTGAATTTCATTCAGCCCCGAACCGGCATGAAGATTCTCGACATGGGCGCCGGCGCTGGCTACAGCACCGAACTGATGGCCCGCGCCGCCGGACCCACTGGCATGGTCTATGGTCAGAACCCGCCCGACCAATTCGAGAGAGCGCGGCAGGCCTTCGATGAGCGGGCAAAGAGCCCCGCCATGAAGAATGCCGCGCAGGATGTGCGGCCCTTCGACGATCCGGTGCCGCCCGGCGTTCGCGATCTCGACATGGTCACGTTCCTGTTCTTCTATCACGACACGACATACTTGCCGGTCGACCGGGCGCAGATGAACAAGCGCCTGTTCGACGCACTCAAGCCCGGCGGCATTCTCGCAATTGCGGACTACTCGGCGCGTCCGGGGGATGACCTGTCCGTAGGCAAGAGCCTTCATCGAATCGATGAGAACATCGTCAAGCGCGAAGTGGAGGCGGCGGGTTTCAAGCTTGTGGGCGAAGGCGATTTTCTACGCCATCCGGAGGACAAGCGTGACACACCGTCCTCACGCGCCCCGATGCCGGTCGATGAGTTCATCCTCAAGTTCGAGAAGCCGCGCTGAAAGCCATCCTTGGCGAAACTCGCCAGTTCGCGGCGCTCACGCCGCCGCCAGCGCGGCGGCGAAGCGCAGCTTGATGGCATGGCCGTCGCGGGTCGGCAGCACGCGTGGCGTGTCGCCGCTCGCGATCGACGCCTGCACCAGGATCGGGCCCTTCCCGCGGTGGATGAGATCGCGCACGTCGCCCGCCGCGGCGAGCTCGGAGACGGCGCGCGCGTCCGGAAACTTGCAGGCGCGGGCGACGCCGACGAGGTCGATGCCGGCCATGGTGTGGCTCGGCTGCATGCCGGTCTCGCCGTAATGGCGGTTGTCGAGCACGACGATGGCGAGGTTCGCCGGCTGCTTCACGCCGATGGTGGCGAGGCTGCCTAAACCCATCAGCGCCTCGCCGTCACCGGTGAGCACCGCGATCCGGCGGTCGGGCCGCGCCAGCGCGAGTCCGAGGCCGATCATCGCGGCGCCGCCCATGGCGCCCCACATATACAGGTTGAGCGGATGGTCGCCGGCGGCGGCGACGTCGTAGGTCGGCGAGCCGAGCCCGCAGACCACGGCGAGATTGCCGCGGTCGGCGAGCAGTGCCTGCACCAATGCGCGCCGCTCCATCATTTGGTCCACACCTTGCGGCCGATCAGCCGCTGTGAGAGCAGGATCGCGACCGAGAGATCGCCGGAGAACGCCATATCGGCGCCGGCACCGACGATGTCGTCGACATCGGCCGCGCTATCCACGCGGTAGGTGAGGAAGCCCGCGAGCTTCAGGCTGTCCTCCGTGATCGAGCCCATCGGCACCTGCCACGGATTGAACTCGCCGAACTCGCCGCGCATGGTCACGAGCACGAGGCAGGGAAAGCCGCAGTTCTTCAGCAGCGAAAACATGTTGATGCAGTTGCCGACACCGCTCGACTGCATGAGCAGCGCCGCGCGCTGCCCGCCGAGCCAGGCGCCGGCGACGAGCCCGACGCCCTCCTCCTCGGTGGTGAGCACGACGTCCTGGATGTCAGGGTCGTGGACGCACAACTCGATCAGGCGGCTGTGCCCGGCGTCGGGCACGTAGCCGACCTGGCGGATGCCGACCCGGCGGAACTGCGCATAGATCGCGTCGGGCCAACTCAGCGTCGAAGTACGGTCGTCCGAGGTGCGGTCGTCCACTTGGCCCTCGTCAGTTTCGCGCTTCGGACGTGGCGGCGACGCGTGCCGGCTCGAGCGGCTGCTCGCCGCGGATGAGATCGGCCGCCTTCTCCGCGATCATGATGATCGGCGCGTTGATGTTGCCGCCGACGAGGTCCGGCATCACCGAGCCGTCGACGACGCGAAGGCCGGCGACGCCATGGACCCGCAGCTCGGCATCGACCACCGCCATGCGGTCGGATGCAACTCCCATCTTGCAGGTGCCGAGCGGGTGGTGGACGGTAATGCCGTTCGCGCGGATATGCGCATCGAAATCGCGCGTCGTCGACCGCATTGGCGCCGGGCGCGATCTCGCGGTCCATGAACGGCGCCATCACCGGCTGCCGGCACACGTCGCGGGCGATCCGTAAGCCCGCGCGCAGCGTCTTCCAGTCGGACTCGGTTGCGAGGAAGTTCTGGCGGATCCGCGGCGCCGCAGTCGGGTCATCGGAGGCGAGCAGAATTTCACCGCGGCTCTGCGGCCGCAGCACCACGGCGCGGCAGGCGTAGCCGTCCTCGTAAGCCCGCTTGAAGGGAAAGAGATAAGGCGACGCCGTCATCGGCGCGGCGTTGAACAGCAGCTGCACATCGGGCAGCACGACGTCGGACTGCGTCTTGAGGAACGCCATGATGCCGGCCGGCAGATTGGTCGCGATGCCAGTGCCGCGGTAATGCGCGGCGGCGAGCGCCGGCACGATGCGGTCGAACCGCATCGCCTTGTGGAGCGCGCCGCGGTCCTTGCGCTTGTAGGCGACGGCCGCGGAGATGTGGTCCTGCAAGTTCTTGCCGACGCCGCGCAACGCCACCTTGACGTCGATGCCGAGCGCGCGCAGCGCATCGGGATCGCCGATGCCGGAAAGCATGAGAACCTGCGGCGAGTTGACGACGCCACCGCACAGCACCACCTCGCGATTGGCGCGTGCCGTCAGCACCCGGCCGCCGCGGAGATATTCGACACCGACCGCGCGACCGCCCTCGATGAGAACCCGCGTCGTCAACGCCAGAATCTCGACCCGCAGGTTGGGGCGCGCCAGCGCCGGCCGCAGATAGGCGTCGGCGGCGCTGCAGCGGCGGCCGTCGCGGATCGTCATCTGCCAGACGCCGAAGCCCTCCTGGCGCGCGCCGTTGTAGTCCGCCGTGGAAGGATGGCCGGCGTCGCGTCCTGCCGCGCCGAAGGCCTCTACCAGCGGATCGTCGTAGGGCGCCATCTGGGTCGCCAGCGGACCGTCGCCGCCGCGGTAGTAGCTCGGGCCGCCCTGCCAGGATTCCTGGCGGCGGAAGTAGGGGAGCACATGGGCATACGACCAGCCGGGAAGGCCCGATGCGGCCCAGCGGTCGTAATCGCCGCGGTTGCCGCGCACATAGGCCATGGCATTGATCGAGGATGAGCCGCCGATCACCTTGCCGCGGGCACATTCGAGGCCGCGGCCATCCATCGTCGCCTCGGGCTCGGCGAAGTAGCCCCAGTCGTGCTTGCGCTTGAGGAGGAGGCGCGGCCATGCCAGCGGAATGTGGATCCAGGGATCGCGATCCCAGCCACCGGCTTCCAGCAACAGGACCCGCGTGTCCTTGTTGGCGGTCAGCCGGTTCGCCAGCGTGCAGCCGGCGGAGCCGGCGCCGACAATGATGTAATCGTAATTCAATCTCGGCATCGCGGAACCACTTCAGCTCGAACCATTTCAGCTCTCCGGGGCGCCATCAAGGAGCCAGCCGAACCGCTCGCGCGCTTTGCGGGCGATCTCTGCGCTGGGTGCATTGCTGGGCGGGAATTTGTTGCGCCAGTGATAGGGCTTGCAGGCATTGATGACGGCGACCGAATGGGTCATGTCGCCGGCGGCGCGCTTTTCCGGCGGCAGCCGCGGATCGGCCGGCGAATCCCAGGAGCCCTCGATGAACTGGATCGACTCCTTGGGATCGGTGCGCGTCAGCATCGCCCACAACAGGTGCTCGAGATTGGTGACGTCGACATCCTCGTCGACCACGATGATGTATTTGGAGGCATAGGCCGAGGCGCCGCATTGTGCCGCGATCTGCCCGGCCTGTACCGCGTGGCCCGGATATTTCTGTTTGATCGAGATGCCGTGGAGCAGGCGCGAGCCGCCGACCTCGTGGCACCACACCTGCTGGACCTCGGGGACCCCGGCATTGGTCATGTTCTGCTTGACCATGGCCGAGCGCAGCACCGCGCGGTAGCGCGCCATCTCGTCCGGCCCGGCGCCCATCGGCGGCACGCCGACGAGGATCGGGTCGTTGCGGTGGTAGATCGCCTTGATGTCGAGGACGGGGTGCGGCGCGGCGCCGCCGGCGTAGTGGCCGGTCCATTCGCCGAACGGCCCTTCGATCTCGCGGCGGTCCGGCGTCACATAGCCCTCGAGCACGATCTCGGCGGCGGCCGGAAACGGCAGCCCGGTGACCTTGCCGCGGACCATCTTCACCGGACGGCCACGCAAGCCGCCGACGATGTCGAGCTCGAACACGCCATAGGGCGCCTCGGTACCGCCGTAGAAGAACGCCAGGGGATCGCCGCCGAGCACCATCACCAGCGGGAGGGCCTCCCCCTTCTTCCAGTACTTGTCGCGGTGCAGCGCGCCGTGATGACCGGCCGCCATCAGCACGCCGACCGAGGTCTTGTCGTGGACCTGGGCCCGGTAGGCGCCGGCATTGAGCCAGTTCTCCTCCGGGTCGCGGGTGATGCTGTAGGTGCCGGTGCCGATATAACGGCCGCCGTCGAGCTGATGCCAGACCGGCGCCGGGAACTTGAGCACGTCGACCTCGTCGCCCATCAGGACGTTCTCGAGCACGGGCCCGGTGTCGACGATCTCATGGGGGATGAGGCGCGCATCTTTGAGATAGGCGTCGCGGTAGGCCTCGCTGAGCTCCCATTTCGTGAGCTCGTCCGGAAAGCCGAACGTCATATTGCGGCGCGTGCCGGCGAACATGTTCAGGAGCAGGCGGAACCCCTTGGGGCAGCCGGGAATGTCGTCGAACACGACGCAGGGGCCATGCTCGGCGCGCAGGATCGCTTCCGCCGCGAGGCCGATGTCCTCCTGCCAGGTGGCGCCGCGCACGGTGCGGACCTCGCCGAGCTGATCGGCCAGCGCGAGCCATTCGCGCAGGTCGTCATAGGCGATGCCGGCCTTGAAATTGCTGCGTGCGTCCATCCCTGTCGGCCAGTTCTTTGCGGTGCGTACGACCCGCCGCCGTGTCTTCGTTTTCGCGACATGTTCTGAGCGACGCGATTATACAGGGGTCGGTGTGGCTTGCTCAACAATCCCCTTGCATCCCCTTGAGGCAAACGAGCGCGCCTTCTGCCGCAGCAACACCTGTCGCAAATGACGCCTGGAGGAGATAACCGCCGGTCGGTGCCTCCCAATCGAGCATTTCTCCGGCGACGAAGACACCGGGCCGCTTGCGCAGCATGAATTTTTCGTTGATTTCGTCGAACGAGATGCCGCCCGCCGTCGAAATCGCCCGGGCGATGTCGGCGACGCCGGTGAGGCGAAGGGGCACCGCCTTGATGAAGGCCGCAAGTTCCGATGCCGGCAGCCCGGCAAGCTGGCGGCCCTCGGCGATGGCCGCTTCCCGCAGGAGATCGATATCGGCGGGAGACAGTCGGGCGTTCTTGCGCAGCGCGGCTGAGAGGGAATCCTTGGCCCGCGCCTTCGCAAGGCGGGCGGCGAGATCGGCCTGTGTCAGATCGGGACGCAGGTCGATGGCGAGGACGGCACTGCCCTCACCTACGGTCGCCTCGCGGAGCGGGCCCGAGAGCGCATAGATCGCGCCGCCCTCGATCCCGTCCGCGGTGATCACCGCCTCGCCCCGCACCGTCTGCCCGGCGAAGGTGACGGCGATGCGCTTGAGCGGGGTGCCGGCGCGCCGGCTGCGGAACGGCTCCGACCAGTTGACCCGGAAACCGCAATTGGCTGGCTGCAACGGGGCGATCGCGATGCCGGCCTCTCCCAGCGCCGTCGTCCAGCCGCCGTCCGAGCCGAGCCGCGGCCAGCTCGCACCGCCGAGCGCCAGAACGGTCACATCCGGCCGATCGGTGACGGTCGAGCCGTCCGGCTGCGCGAAGGCGAGCGCGCCGTCCTGCCATCCGATGAAGCGGTGCCGCATGGCGAAGGTAACCCCGCCGTCACCGAGCCGGCGCAGCCATGCCCGCAGCAGCGGCGAGGCCTTCATCGCCTTCGGAAATACCCGCCCGCTGGTGCCGACAAACGTCTGCTGGCCGAGCGCCTCGGACCAGTCGCGCAGTCGCTGCGGCGGAAACGCTTCGATTGCGGCGCGCAGCGCTTCATGCCTCGGGTGATAGCGGTCGAGGAACTTTTGCAGCGGCTCGCTGTGGGTCAGATTGAGGCCACCGCGGCCGGCGAGCAGAAATTTTCGCCCGACCGACGGCATGCGGTCATAGACGGTGACGCGCACGCCCGCGGCGGCGAGCCGCTCGGCCGCCATGAGGCCCGCAGGCCCTGCCCCGACCACCGCCGCCCGGCTCATTTGCGCGCGGCCGCCGCGATGAGGGCGGAGAGCCGCGCCGGCGTCACCGGCAGATCGCGGATGATGACGCCGAGGGGGCGCAACGCATCCTCGATTGCGGATACGATCGCCGCCGGCGCGCCGATGGTGCCGCTCTCGGCGGCGCCCTTGACGCCGAGCGGGTTGAGCGGCGTCGGCGACTCCATGTGGTGGATCTCGATCGGCGGGACGGTGTCGACGCTCGGCAGCAGGTAGTCGGCATAATTGACGGTGAGCGGCTGGCCGTCCTCGGCGTAGCGCATCCATTCGGTGAGCGTCGCGCCGATGCCGTTGACGACGCCGCCCTGCACCTGGCCGTCGAGCATCATCGGATTGATCACCCGGCCGCAGTCGTGCACCACCACATAGCGCAGCAGGGCTACCCGTCCGGTGTCGGGATCGACCTCGGCTTCGACCACGTGGCAGCCGTTGGTGTAGGTCAGCGCTGGCGGCTCGAAATCGACCGCGGCGGCGAGCCCCGGCGGCAGACCGCCAGGCAGCGCAAATCCCGGCACGCCGGCGAGCGCCTTCGCGACTTGCGCGAAGACTGCGCTGCATTCCCGGCACGCCTTTCACGCGGACCACGCCGTCGACAAGCTCGAGATCGTCGGGTGAGGTCTCCATCAGGCTCGCGCCCGCCTGCCTGATCTTGTCGGCAACGATCAGCGCGGCGCGGTGCACGGCGTTACCCGCAGTCACCGCCTGACGGCTCGCGAAGGCGCCGAGGCCGAGCGGGCTCGCTGCGGTGTCGCCGTCGACGACGTGGATCGCGGCCGGCACGACGTGCAGCACGTCGGCCGCGATCTGCGCCAGCATGGTCTTGACGCCCTGGCCCTGCGCGGTGGCGCCGGTGGTAACGACGATCGTACCGGACGGGCCGATGCGGATGCCGGCGGACTCGAACGGACCGCGCCCGGTCGCCTCCACGTAGTTCGCGAGACCGATGCCAATCAGCCGGCCGTCCCGCCGCGCGGCTTCGCGCCGGGCCGGGAAGTCGGCCCAATCGGCGGCCGCGAGCGCACGGCGCTGGCATTCCGGATAGTCGCCGCTGTCATAGACCATGGTCGAGCCGTCGCGCTGCGTGACCGGCGTCGGATACGGCATTTTCTCCGCCGCGATGAGATTGCGACGGCGGATCTCATCGCGCGCGAGGCCGGTGAGCGCGGCGCCGCGGTCGAGCAGGCGTTCCATCACATAGGTGCCCTGCGGCCGGCCGGCGCCGCGGGTCGGCGTGCCCGGCGGCATGTTGGTCATGCAGGACAGGATTTCGATGCGATAGGCCGGCAGCACATAGGGGCCGATGAGGTTGGTCGCGGCGTTGTAGGGCAGCGCGGCGCCGTAGGGCGTCGTGGCGCCGTGATCGTGATAGAGGCGCCCGCGGATGCCGAGCAGGCGCCCGTCCGCGGCGAACGCGGCCTCGACGTCCCACACCTGGTTGCGCTCGGCGGCGGCTGCGACGAAATTTTCGGCGCGGTCCTCGATCCATTTCACCGGCTGCCCGACGAGCATCGCCGCCGCCGGCACGGCAAGCTCCTCGGGGTGGAACACCGCCTTGGGGCCGAACCCGCCGCCGACATCGGGGGCGATGACCCGCATCTGATGCTCGGCGAGGCCGAGCGTGGCGACGAGCACGGCCTTGGCGCGGTGCGGCATCTGGGTGCCGTCCCAGACGGTCAACGCCTGCTCGGCGGCATCGAATTTCGCCATCACGCCGCGCGGCTCGATCGAATGACCGCCGCCCTTGTGGAGATGGAAGCGCTCGGCGACCCGGTGCGCAGCGCCGGCGAAAGCCTTGTCGACATCGCCGTAATCGATCGCTGCGCGGGCGACGAGGTTATCCGGACAGTCGAGCCGCACCCGCGGCGCTCCCGGCGCGACGGCGGCAAAGGGGTCGACGATCGCCGGCAGCGGCTCGATGTCGAGCGCGACAAGCCGCGCGGCGTCCTCTGCGACGCGCCGGCTTGCGGCCACCACCATCGCCACGGGCTCGCCGACATGGCAAACCTCGTTCTTAGCGAGCCAGACGGGATCGGCATCGAACCGGATCGCTGCCGAGGGCAACGCCAGCGGAATGCGGTCGCCGGACATCAACGGCCGCAGGTCGGCATAGGTGAGCACGGCCTGCACGCCTTCGACAGCGCGCGCCGCGGCGGTATCGATACGACGTATCTTCCCGTGGGCGATCGGGCTTCGCACGAACGCGGCATGCAGCACGCCGGGAAGCGCGATGTCGTCGACGAACCGCCCAGCCCCGCGCAGCAGCTTGTGGTCCTCGACCCGCAGCACGCTGCGGCCGAAGAATCCGGCGGAAGATGGCGATTCCGTCCTCATGCCTCGCCCGCATAACAAATGCCGGGCGCGGCTCCAATCCTGCGCGGTCGAATGTCGCCGCGCCGACCGGCAGGCACTTCTCCCACGCGGAGTCCAGCTTGCGCGACGAACCCGACGCTGTATTTCTCGTCGCGTCCGCGTCACGGCCCCGCGTGCACTTCTCCCTCCCCCTGAAAGGGGGAGGGTGGGGAGGGGGTCGCGGGCGGCAAGGGTGGCGAGGCCGCGGACCCCCACCCCGACCCTCCCCCTTTCAGGGGGAGGGAGAAGAAAACCGGCGGAGGAGACCATGGCGGACCCCAGGATCACGCATGCGGCGCACTGGCTGGCGCGTTTCACCGTCAACGGGGTGGCGCCGAGCGATTTCCACGACGTGCTGGCCTCGCTCGATCGTTGGGAGGACTGGTGCCGCGCATGGTCGGCGCGCGCCAAGGTCCACGAGGACCTCGGCATGGAGGCGCTCGCGCAGAAGCACTTCGTCAGCGCCGGCGAGCATCTCGCCCGCGCCGCCGCGACCTACCATTTCGCCAAGTATCTCTTCGTCAACGACATGAACCAGATGCGTGCCGCCCATCGCCGCGCGGTCGCCTGCCTCAACCTCGCGCTGCCGCATCTCGATCCGCCCGGCGAGCGGGTGATGATCCCCTATGAGGGCAAGCACCTCGCCGGCACCCTGCGGCGCCCGCACGACATCGCGCGGCCGCCGCTGGTGCTGATGACCATGGGCCTCGATTCGACCAAGGAGGAGCTCCTCACATTCGAGGACGGCTTCCTGCGCCGCGGCATGGCGATCCTCGCCTTCGACGGGCCGGGCCAGGGCGAGGCGGAATATGACTTCCCGATCCGCCCCGACTACGAGGCGGTCACCGGCGCGGTCATCGACTGGGTCGAGCGCGAGCACAGGGATATCGATGCCGATCGCATCGGCATCTGGGGCATCAGCCTCGGCGGTTATTACGCGCCGCGCAGCGCCGCGTTCGAGAAGCGCCTCAAGGCCTGCATCGCCAATTGCGGGCCCTGGGATTTCGGCGCCCTATGGGAGAGCCTGCCCGAGCTCACCCGGCTCGCCTTCATCGCCCGCAGCCATAGCGCGAACGATACCGAAGGCAAGCAGCGGGCGCACGCGCTCTCGCTCGCCGGCGTCGCCGACAAGATCGAGTGCCCGCTGTTCGTGATCGCCGGCGGGCTCGATCGCCTGTGCCCGCCGGAGGATGCCAAGAAGCTCGCGGAGGCCGCGCGGGGGCCGGTGGAGCTTCTCGTCATCGACGACGGCAACCACGTCGCCCACAACCGCTTCTACAAGTACCGCGGAAAGTCCGCGGACTGGATGGCGAAGCAGCTCGGTGCGTCCGCGAATTGAGTTGCGTGAAACACATATGACCTCGTCCTGAGGAGCGCGCTCTTGCGCGCGTCTCGAAGGATGAGGTCTGACAAGGAAACCGCAGGGCCGCGATCAAAAATCCGGCTTGTCGGCGTGGGGAACCGGGGACTCCGCCCGGTCGAACTCGCGCGGGTTCTCGGCGCAGATGAGCTCCGTCCATTCGCCGACATTGCGCCGATAGGTGATGCTCGCCTTCCACGGCATCGTGAACACGCCCTCGTCGTCGACGGTGAATTCGAGCGAGAGCACCTTGCCGCGGTCGTTGTCGACGATCTCCGCGCCGCCGGTGGCGCGAAAATTCTCCTTGTCGTTGCGATCGAGCGCGTCCTTGGCGTCGGCGTAATCGAGGAGCCGGTAGCGCTCGACGACGTGCAGCGCCGGCGAGTGCGGCGTGCCGTACATATCGACCATCGCGTAGGGGCCGATCTTGATGCCGACAGTGTCGATGACGAGCGTGTCGCCCTCGTAGTGGCCGACCGAGTTGCCGTACCAGGTCGGCGTCACCTGCGCAGGATGGGAATCGTTGAGGCGCACGCGGCGGACTTCGTCGCCGTGGCGATAGATGATGGTGACCCGGTCCGGCTGCTGGATGATCTGCACGATGAAGTCCCAGAACACATAAGGTACGCCGCCGGGCCAGCACTGGTTGCTCGGCGTGGGATATCCGTTGCCGGCGAGCGTGATCTCGCCGTGCTTCTTCACCGCCTCGGCGGCTTGCGGCTTGAGGATCGGATTGGCGTAGTCGCCGACCAGCTTCTGGAAATTGGCGACGCCGTTCGGAAGCCGCGACTTGTTGCGCACCGGGCCGGGACCCGAGACCGGCGGCTCGAAGCCGGTGAGATAGGGATGCGCCCACATCCCGGACAAATTCGGGATCGGCACGGCGCCCGGCTTGTCGGCGGCACCGAGCTTGCCGGCGGCACTCGGTGCACCGCCCGGCATGGCTTGCCCGAAGGCGGCCGTCGCCACGAGCGCGATCGCTGGCACCGTCACCAGCGCCATCACCGTCGCCAACAAACCGCGCGCCATCGTTTCCTCCCGCTCGGCCGCCCGCGGCCGGTTGCGGCGACCTTAGCAAAATCCTCCGCCGCCACGCGAGAGCGGTCGCTCACGGTGTCGCCGCGCGTGCGCCCCTCGATGGCTGGCTTCGCGAATCTGTGCGAGAGTTGTGCGCGGGGGCGAATGGGAAAGCCAGATGCGCCCCACCTTCACCCTCATCCCCGCACTCGCCGCACCGCTCCTTGTGCTCGCCGCTCCGCTCGTGTGCTCGCCGCTCCGCTGCTGGCGCTCGCCGTCGCCCCCGCGGTAGCAGACGACGGTCTGTGGTTGCCCGACGCCTTCCCGTCCGCACGGGTCGAGAAGGCGTACGGCTTTGCGCCGAGCGAGGCCTGGCTCGACCACGTCCGCCTCGCTTCGGTGCGGCTCGCGCGCGGTTGCTCGGGAAGCTTCGTATCGCCGCAAGGCCTCGTGCAGACCAACCATCATTGCGCACGCGACTGCATCGCCCAGCTCTCTACCGCGAGCGAAGATCTCGTCGAGTCCGGATTCTTTGCCAAGACCCTCGCGGACGAGCGCAAATGTCCCGACGTCGAGATCGACCAGCTCGTCGCGATTTCCGACGTCACCGCGCGCATCGCCGGTGCGACCGCGGGCCGCGGCGACAACGCCCGCGCCGAGGTCGAACAGGCGACCGAGGCCGCGATCACCCGCGAATGCGAGGGCGGCGATGCTGCGATCCGCTGCGACGTCGTCGCGCTCTATAGCGGCGCGATCTTTAAGCTCTACCGCTACCGGCGCTATCTCGACGTGCGCCTCGTGTTCTCACCGGAGCTGGCCATTGCGACGTTCGGCGGCGATCTCGATAACTACGAGTTTCCGCGCTACGTCCTCGACGTGACGTATCTGCGCGTCTACGCCGATGGCCGCCCGCTGGACACCTCGGCGAATTTCCTGCGCTACGCGGCGCGGGACGTGCGGCCGGGCGAGCTCACCTTCACCGCGGGCAATCCCGGGCAGACCAGCCGATTGGACACGGTCGCCCAGCTCGTCTTCGAGCGCGACGTCACCTTGCCGCGCAACCTGTTCTACTATTCGGAGCTGCGCGGGCTGCTCACCGCCTTCGCCGCGAGCGGCACCGCGCAGGCGCGGATTTCCGAGCCGTTGCTGCTCGACGTCGAGGACTTCGTCAAGGACGGCAAGGGCCGGTTCTATGCGCTCGCCGATCCCGCCATCATCGCCGCACGTGCCGTCGCCGAGCGCGCGCTGCGCGCCAAGATCGCCGCCGACCCGCGTCTCTCGGCGCAATACGGGCAGGCCTGGGACAACATCGAGGCGAGGCTCGACCGCTTCCGCCCGGTGCGAGACCGCTATGTGTTCACCGAAGGCGGCCTCGGCTTTCGTTCGTATCTGTTTCGATACGCCAAGGCGCTGGTGCGGCACGCCGACGAGGCGAGAAAGCCCGACGGCCAGCGCCTGCGCGAATTCACCGACGCCAGCTTTCCGGCCCAGCGTCAGGCGCTCCTGTCGGAGGTGCCGATCGATCCCGAGCTCGAGAAGCTCACGCTTTCCTTTTCACTCGCGAGACTTCGCGAGGCGCTCGGCACCGACGATCCCTTGGTGCGAAAGGTGCTCGGCAGGAAGCGAGCCGGCGGCCGTCGCGGCGGAGCTCATCGACAAGACAAAGCTTGGTGATGTCGCCCTGCGCCGCCGCCTGATCGATGCCGATGCGGCGGCGATCGCTGCGAGCGACGATCCCCTGATCGTGGTCGCGCGCAAGATCGACCCCGATCTGCGCGCCGAGCGCCGCGCGTATGAAGACGGCGTCGTCGATCCCCTGGCGCGAAACTCGGCGCTGATAGCGAAGGCGATGTTCGCGATCGACGGCGCGTCGTCCTATCCGGACGCGACCTTCACGCTGCGCTTCTCCTACGGCACCGTCAAAGGCTACCGCGAGAACGGCCGCGACATCGCGCCGATCACCACGATCGGCGGCGCCTTCGCGCGGGCGACCGGCAACGAGCCGTTCAAGCTTCCGGAAAGCTGGATCGCGGCGCGCGGCGCGCTCGATCCGGAGCAGCCGTTCAACTTCGTCACCACGAACGACATCATCGAAGGCAATTCCGGCTCGCCCGTCGTCAACCGGGATGCCGAGCTCGTCGGCCTCATCTTCGACGGCAACTATGCCTCGCTCGGCGGCACCTTCGGCTTCGATCCGGAAACGAACCGCGCCATCGCCGTCGCGGTCGGCGCGCTGCGCATGGCGCTTGCGAGGATTTATCGCGCCGACCGCCTGGTCGAGGAGTTGGGGCGGTAGACAAGCCCCCCTAAGCGACCGCCGGAGCACCAAAGTGCTTGGCGACCCACGCATCGACCGCCGCCTTGGTCGCCGGGCCGAACAGGTGGTTTGGACAGTCGGTGTGCCCCGCATTTCCCGGCGAAAAACGGTGTCCCACAATATTGCTGAGCGGAATCGAATAGGTGGCGATGAGCCATCCGACGAGCGCCACGCTGGAAATCTCCTGCTCCGGACTCATCATCTGGTTCTCGACGGCGACATGCTCGATCCCGATCGAGCGGGGATTTGCGGCCCTCGCGTGCCAGGCCTTATCGTCGTCGGCGACCATCTGATAGATGTCGCCGTTACGGTCGATGATGTAATGCGCAGAAACCTGCGCGGACTGATCGAGAAACCGATCGATCGCGCCGCGCGCCGTCGGACCGTCGGTGAAATGCATCACGACCATGTCGATCTTGACGCCGTTTCGCGACGAGTAGTTCGGGCTGTGGATGAATTGCTTGATCGCGGGCTTGTCGATGCCGTGAGAGATTCCGTGCCCGTCGTCGGCCGGAGCGAGGTTCAGCGGCGCGCCGTTGCCTCCCGGCGGAAGCGAGTTGTGCAACGATACCGTCTTCAGCTCCGCCGCCGCCTTTGGCATGTAGCGCGCGCCCCCCACGATGGAGAAGGTGACGCCCATGATGCCTGCGCTCGGCTTTCCTCCGAGTTGCACGAAGGCCATTTCCGTCAGATCGATTGCGGCATGCGAATGGGCATTGAGCGCCGGCCCGAGATCGATCAGCGGGATCTGGATCTCCTTGCCGTTGCCGGTGTTGGTCACCCGCACCTGGGTGAACCAGGGCAGCCGGGGTATCGGGCTTGCGTTCGTCGCGGGATGATGGAAGCCGGCCATCGGAAGGGCGCAGCCCAGGATGTCGGGGTGCGCGCGAGTGTTCACGCCACTGGCGGTTTCGCCGGAGTCTTCGGAGTCGTGCGGGCCCCCGAACCATGATGCCTTGACGTTCCGCACCCAGACGTCGTTGCCCTCAACCGAAACAGGAATATCGGTACTCATGATGTAACTCCTACGTGACGCGCAATGCTACCTTTAGGGGTAAAAACGAATTATACTATTTTTGCGTGCACAGGCAAGGCCCGGTGTCCCGCTGAGAGCGAGGCGGGTCAGGATGTCGTCGGAGGATATCGGAAACGGCCGCGCGGCTTGGTTAAGCCTTGTGAAATTCACACATTCCGAAGCGGCTGGGCATCACAGGCGCGTTGAAACCCGCGCCATCATGCGAACGCCTGCAAGCCCGTTTGCGCACGGCCGAGGATCAGCGCGTGGACGTCGTGGGTGCCCTCGTAGGTGTTCACGGTCTCGAGGTTCGTCATGTGCCGCATCACGTGGTACTCGACCTGGATGCCGTTGCCGCCGTGCATGTCGCGGGCGACGCGCGCGATGTCGAGTGCCTTGCCGCAATTGTTGCGCTTGACGAGCGAGATCATCTCCGGCGTGGCGCGGCCGTCGTCGAGCAAGCGCCCCACGCGCAAAGCGGTCTGCAGGCCGAGCGCGATCTCGGTCTGCATGTCGGCGAGCTTCTTCTGCACGAGTTGCGTCGCGGCGAGCGGCCGGCCGAACTGCTTGCGGTCGAGCGTGTATTGCCGCGCGCGGTGCCAGCAGTCCTCCGCGGCGCCCATGACGCCGAGCGCGATGCCGAAGCGCGCCCGGGTGAGGCAGCCGAACGGCCCCTTGAGGCCGGTGACGTTGGGCAGCAGGCACTCCTCCGGCACCACGACGCCGTCCATCACCACCTCGCCGGTGACCGAGGCGCGCAGCGACAGCTTGCCGCCGATCTTCGGCGCCGAGAGGCCCTTCATGCCCTTTTCGAGCACGAAGCCGCGGATGTCGTCGCCATGCGCCGCCGACTTCGCCCAGATCACGAACACGTCGGCGAGCGGCGCGTTGGAAATCCACATCTTGGTGCCGGTGAGGCGATAGCCGTCGGACACCTTCTCGGCCCGCGTCTTCATGCCGGCGGGATCGGAGCCGGCATCGGGCTCGGTGAGGCCGAAGCAGCCGACCCACTCCCCGGTCGCGAGCTTGGGCAGATATTTCTTGCGCTGGCTCTCGTCGCCATACGCGTAGATCGGATACATCACGAGCGACGACTGCACGCTCATCATCGAGCGGAATCCGGAATCGACCCGCTCGATCTCGCGCGCCACCAGGCCGTAAGAGACGTAGCCCGCTTCCGCGCCGCCATAGGCCTCGGGGATGGTCACGCCGAGGAGGCCGAGCTCGCCCATCTCGTTGAAGACGGCGCGGTCGGTGTGCTCCTGCATGTAGGCGTCGATCACCCGCGGCATCAGCTTGTCCTGCGCGTAGCCGCGCGCGGTGTCGCGGATCAGCCGCTCGTCCTCGGTGAGCTGGTCGTCGAACAGCAGCGGATCGTCCCAGCGGAACGAGGCGCGTTCCTTGCTGCGCTCCTTGGCACCCGTTGCAGCCTTCGCCGTGCTCATCGCGGAACTCCTCGGTGTTGACGTGCCCTGTTATCGCGCGGACGGGAGGTTGCGAGCAAGCGGAGTAGCTCCTCGTGCGGCAGCTCCTCTCCCGCGGCGAGGGACTCCCTCTCCCGCTTGCGGGGGAGGGATGGGGAGGGGGCCGCTACTGCCAATCGCACCGCATTGCCTGTCGCACCGCTGCTTTCCCCCTCCCTACCCTCCCCCGCAAGCGGGGGAGGAAGAACCCTCACCCCGGCGCCAGCAGCTTGCTCACCACCTTCGCGGTGTAATCGACCATCGGCACGATGCGGGCGTAGTTGAGCCGGGTCGGGCCGATCACGCCGATCACGCCGACGATGCCGCCGCTCGCATCGCGATAGGGCGAGATGATGGTCGACGAGCCCGACAGCGAGAACAGCTTGTTCTCCGAGCCGATGAAGATGCGCACGCCCTCGGCCCGCTCGGCGCGGCCGAGGATGTCGACGACGCCGCGCTTGGTTTCGAGCTCGTCGAACAGCCGGCGCACCCGTTCGAGGTCCTCGACCGCCTTGAGATCGTCGAGCAGGTTGGCGTGGCCGCGCACGATCAATTTGCGTTCGTCGCGCTCGCCGCCGGACCAGCTCGCAAAGCCCGCGGCGACGATCTTCTGGGTGAGCGCGTCGAGCTCGGCGCGGCCGGCCTCGAGCGCGGCTTCGAGCTCGGCCTTGGCCTCGGCGAGGGTCTTGCCGCGCACATGGGCGTTGAGGAAGTTCGACGCCTCGGTGAGCGCCGAGGTCGGCAGCCCGATCGGCAGGGCGAGCACGCGGTTCTCGACCTGTCCGTCCTCGGCGACCAGCACGACGAGGGCACGCTCCGGCTCGAGCCGCACGAACTCGATATGCTTCAAGCGGACATTCGCTTTGTGGGTGAGGACGACGCCGGCGGCGCGCGTGAGCCCGGAGAGCAGCGTCGAGGCTTCGGTGAGCACGTTCTCCACCGTCGTGCCGGCGGCCGCGACCTGGCCCTCGATCGAGACCCGGTCGGGCTCGGAGAGATCGCCGATCTGCATCAGCGCATCGACGAAGAAGCGCAGCCCGAGCTCGGTCGGCAGCCGGCCCGCCGAGGTGTGCGGCGCATAGATCAGGCCGAGCTGCTCCAGGTCCTGCATGACGTTGCGCACCGAAGCGGGCGACAGCGTCATCGGAATGATGCGCGACAGGTTGCGCGAGCCGACCGGCTCGCCGGTCGCGAGATAGCTCTCGACGATCTGGCGAAAAATCTCGCGCGAACGATCGTTGAGCTGGGCGAGGCTGATTTCGCTCGAGCCGATCGGCACGTCTTGAGAAATGGAACGCATCACCGAATCCATGCCCCGGAGGGCCTCGTTTGTCTATCCCGGGCGGCGCCGTCACAAAACGCGGGCTTGTGGAGCGGACCCTGCGAACTTAAAAGCGTTGCTCCGGAGGAGCGCGGCATTCGACCTGCCGCCAGGAGAAATGTAGTCATGCGACCGAGCCGGCGCCAACCCGACGAGCTTCGCGCGGTCACCCTCGAACGCGGGGTGGTCAAATACGCGGAGGGGTCCTGCTTCGTGAAGTTCGGCGACACCCATGTGCTGGTGACGGCGACGCTCGAGGACCGCATGCCGCCCTGGCTCAAGGGCCAGGCGCGCGGGTGGGTCACCGCCGAATACGGCATGCTGCCGCGCGCCACCCAGGAACGGACGCGGCGCGAGGCCTCCGCCGGCAAGCAGGGCGGCCGCACCGTGGAGATTCAGCGGCTGATCGGACGCAGCCTGCGCGCCATCGTCGACCTCGAGGCGCTCGGTGAGCGCCAGATCACCATCGACTGCGACGTCATCCAGGCGGACGGCGGCACCCGCACGGCCTCGATCACCGGCGGCTGGGTCGCGCTGCACGATTGCCTCACCTGGATGAAGAACCGCGACATCATCCGCACGGTGCCGCTGCGCGACAACGTCGCCGCGATCTCCTGTGGCATCCATAACGGCACGCCCGTGCTCGACCTCGACTATGCCGAGGATTCCGCCGCGGACACCGACGCCAATTTCGTGCTGACCGGGAACGGCGGCATTGTCGAGATCCAGGGCACGGCGGAGAAGACGCCGTTCACCGAAGCCCAATTCATGGACATGTTGTTGCTGGCGCGCAAAGGGGTCGGCAAGCTGATCGACCTGCAGAAGCTGGCGGTGATGTGATACCGGCCAGGGCCTGACTCCGGAGCTTGACGCCGGAGCTTCGCCTTCCGAAATCCGCGAATTGGGGATTGAATGCTTTTGCAACGTCATCGCCCCCAAAGTCATCGCCCTATCGCCGGACGCCTCGTGATCGCGACCCATAACTCAGGCAAGCTCACCGAGATGCGCGAGCTGCTCGCGCCTTACGGCATCGCCGTGGTTTCGGCCGGCGAGCTCGGCCTCGCCGAGCCCGAGGAGACCGGCACGAGCTTTGCCGAGAACGCATTGATCAAGGCAGCCGCCGCGGCGAAGGCTGCCGCGCTTCCGGCCTTCGCCGACGACTCCGGCCTCGTGGTTGACGCGCTCGGCGGCGCGCCGGGTATCCATTCGGCGCGCTGGGCTGGCCCCGACAAGAACTTCCATCGCGCCATGGGCGACATCGAGGAGAGGCTGCAGCGCCTCGGCGCGACATCGCCCGAAGCGCGCACCGCCCACTTCATCTCGGCGCTCTGCGTCGCCTGGCCCGACGGACACAACGAGACTTTCGAGGGCCGCGTCGACGGCGTGCTGGTGTGGCCGCCGCGCGGCGAGAAAGGTTTCGGCTACGACCCGATGTTCCTCCCCGAGGGGCACGACCGCACCTTCGGCGAGATGGCAAGCGAGGAGAAGCACGGCCTGCCGCCGGGCAGCCGCGGCCTCTCCCATCGTGCCCGCGCCTTCTTCAAGCTCGCGGAGGCCTGCCTTGGCAAAGCCTGAACGGGCGCTCCCCGCCACGACGAGCGATCGCGCCGCGGACGAGGCGTTCGGGGTCTATATCCATTGGCCGTTCTGCCTGTCGAAGTGCCCCTATTGCGACTTCAACAGCCATGTCCGCCACGCCGAGATCGACGAGACGCGGTTCGTGCGCGCCTTCACCGCCGAGATCGCGGCAACGGCCGCGCGTGCGCCGGGACGCACGGTATCGACGATCTTCTTCGGCGGCGGCACGCCGTCGCTGATGAAGCCTGACACCGTCGCCGCGATCCTCGATGCGGTGGCGCAGCACTGGCATGTCGCGCCCGGCGTCGAGGTCACGCTCGAAGCCAATCCCACGAGCGTCGAGGCGACGCGCTTTGCGGGATATCGCGCCGCCGGCGTCAATCGGGTGTCGCTCGGCGTGCAGGCGCTCGACGACGCCGCGCTCAAGGCGCTCGGGCGGATGCACACCGCCGCCGAAGCGCTCGCCGCGGTCGCGATCGCGCGCGGCGCGTTCGAGCGCTATTCGTTCGACCTCATCTATGCGCGGCCGGACCAGACCGCGCCCGCCTGGCGCGCCGAGCTCACGCGCGCCATCGGCGAGGCGGCCGAGCATCTCTCGCTCTACCAGCTCACCATCGAGCCCGACACGCCGTTTGCCGCGCTTCACGCCGCCGGCAAGCTCGCCGTGCCGGACGGCGACCACGCCCGCGAGCTTTACGACCTCACCGGCGAGGTCTGCGCCGCAGCCGGATTGCCGGCCTACGAAATCTCGAACTACGCGAGGCCGGGCGCGGAGTGCCGCCATAACCTCGTCTACTGGCGTTACCACGAATATGCCGGCATCGGCCCCGGCGCCCACGGCCGCCTCGACATCGACGGCCGCCGGCATGCCACCGCGACGGAGAAACGGCCGGAGGCATGGCTGATGCGGGTCGAGGCGAACGGCACCGGCGTCGTCACCGACGAAGCGCTTAGCCGTGTCGAAACCGCAGACGAGTTCCTGCTGATGGGACTGCGGCTCGCCGAAGGCATCGACCTCGCGCGATTCGCCGCGCTCGCCGGCGCACCGCTGGCACAGAAGCAGATCGCCGAGCTTGTCGACACATGGCCTCGTCGAGACGACCAGCGACGGGCGCCTGCGCGTCACCGCCGCAGGGTTTCCGCTGCTCGACGCCATCGTCGCGGATCTGGCGGCGTAGTGCGCCGTAGGGTGGGTTGAGCCGAAGGCGAAACCCGCCATGGACCTGTTCAAAAACTTGCGAAATCACGATGGGTTTCGCTGCGCTCAACCCATCCTACGGGCTCACGAATTGCGTGCCGCCGCTAAATCCGCCGCAGCGGAATCGACATCGCGAGCACGATGCCGATCGCGGTGAAGCCCGCGATCGAGAGGAACGCGGCGCGGAACGCCTCGGCGATGTCGCTCTGCACGGCGGCGAGTTGACCCGGCGCCAACGCCGATGGGCCGCCGTGCTCCACCATTGTCGTGAAGGCCCGCGCGGCTTCCGGATTTTTCAAGGTGAGCGCGGCGAACAGCACCGCGGTGACGATGGCGGTGCCGAAGGCGGCGCCGACCGAGCGCGAGAACTGCACCGAGGCCGCCGCTTCGCCGAGCTTCACCGGTCCCGATTCGCTCTGCACGGTGACCTGGACGACGCCCATCACCGTGCCCATGAAGAGCCCGTTCCACAGCAGCAGCCATCCGAGCCCGGTGATGCCGATTTGCCGCGCGAACAGCGCCAGCACCACGATGTTCACAGTGACGAGCACGAGCCCGAACACCGGAAAGATCGTGGTGCGGCCGGTCTTGCTCACCAGGCGCCCGGTGACCAGCGAGCCCGTGAAGATGCCGATGGTGAGCGGCACCAGCAGCACGCCGGTCTGCGCCGGCGAAAGTCCCCGCACGACCTGGAGATAGATCGGCAGGAAGGTGATCAGCGAGACGAGCGCCGCGCCGTGGCAGGCGGCGAGCGCATCGCTGCGCCAGATCGTCGGGCGCCGCAGCAGCGTGAGCGGAATGAGCGGCGACGGCGCCCGCATCTCCTGGCGCACCAGCAACCCGCCGGAAAGGAGACCGATCGCGAGCAATCCGCCGGCGAGCGGCAGCGCCGACATCTCCATGTGCTGCGCCTGCTCGAGCGCGAGGAGCGACATCGTCACGAACAGCGTGAAGAACAGCAGGCCGAACGGGTCGGGCGTCCAGTTCGGTTTGTCCGGGACGCGGTTCTCGAGCTTGGTGGTGAGCCACATGGCGAGCAGCCCGACCGGCACGTTGACGAGGAACACCGACTGCCAGCCGAAGTGCTCGGTGAGGTAGCCGCCGGCGACCGGCCCGAAGGTGTTGGCGCACACCGCGACGGCAGCGAGATAGCCCTGGTAGCGGGCGCGCTCGCGCGGCGGAAACGCTTCGCCGACCAGCGCCTGGGAGAGCGTCATCAGCCCGCCGCCGCCGAGGCCCTGGAGCAGGCGCGCCAAGGTGAGTTGAATAATCGTCGTCGACGCTGCGCAGAGCAGCGAGGCGACGATGAACACGATGAGCGCGACGAACATCAGCCGGCGGCGGCCGAACGAATTGCCGAGCCGGCCGTAGATCGGCGCCGCGATAGTCGAAGCGATGAGGTAGGAGACGATGACCCATGCCGCGCGCTCGACCTCGCCGGTCGACGCCGCGATCGACGGCAGCGCGGTGGCGACGATGGTCTGGTCGAGCACGGCCAGGAACATCGGCAGCATGATCGATGGGAACACGGCGAGGAACGTCGGACGTCGCGCGACATTCCACGCCCGAGCGGCGTCGTCCGGCCTGGCCTCCTTCGGTGCGTCCGGTTTCGGCGCGGGCGGTGTCGGCTCATGCGGCCGCCGTGCGGCCGGCGCGCCGTCAGCGCTCGGCCCGGACGGCTTGTTGCCATCTGGAGGGGTCCGCCCGAGGTTCATGCGGGACAAGGCATCCTGTTGATCATATTGATTTTACTCATATTTCTGCCGATTTGTTGGCTTTTCCCCGCAGATTAACCACTCTCGATTTGGGCGTAAGGCGGCGCGGCGGGGATGCCGAGCCCGAAGGTGGAGATGCAACGGTCAGAACCGGAGCGCGGTTGCGATGTGATCATACATGGGATCGCGGTCGAACGGCCGCCTGTTGACTTAGTTCTTCTTTTGTTCTTCAGTGCCGGCATGCTGGTGATCGGCCGTACAAACAGAAAGTCTAAGGAGAGATCATGATTGGCTACGTTACGCTCGGCACGAATGATCGCGTCCGCGGTGCTGCTTTTTACGACGCTGTTGCAGCCGAGTTGGGCGTCGGCCGAATGATGGAGAATGAGCAATTCATCGCTTGGGGCACACCAGGTGGAGGCGCCGGTATTGGTCTCACGACACCCTTTGACGGTAAGGCGGCAACAGTCGGAAACGGGGTGATGGTCGCATTGGGGGCAAAAAATAGAGCGCAAGTCGATCGGCTGCATGCAATCGCGCTCGCTCATGGGGGCACCGATGAAGGGGCGCCGGGCGAGCGTTTTCCTGGCTTCTATGCCGGGTATTTCCGTGATCCCGACGGGAATAAGCTCAACGCTTTCGTCATGGAGGGTAGTTGACGCCGCTTGCTTGCGGGTAGCGCCACCAACTCCCTTACACACAAGAATGCGCCCCGCTGACTTTTCCGGCCGCCGCGGGCTCAATCCGTGTTGATCGGGACGTCCAAAGCGCACAATGCTTGCAGATCGGAGCCGACATCCTGTCAGTGCGCCATCAGGACCGGCAACGCCGCGTTCGCCAGGATGTGCCGCGTCGCACCGCCGAACACCATCTGGCGCAGGCGGCTCTGGGTATAGGCGCCCTTGACCAGGAGATCGCAGCCCTGAGTTTTGGCATAGTCGAGGATCACCTCGCCGGTGGTGCGCTTGCCCAACCCGACGGTCACGGCGGCGACCACGATCCCGTTGAGGCGCAGGTAGTGCGCGAACTCTTCGCCCGTCGGCCCCGGCGTCATGCCGCCCTCGACGGAAAGCAGCGTCACCGTCTCCGCCATGTGCAGCAGCGGCAGCGCGAAGGCGGTGGTGCGGGTCTGCTCCGTGCTGCCGTTCCAGGCGATGAGCACGTTGCGGCCGATCACTTTTGGCACCGTTGACGGTGTGATCAGCGCCGGCCGGCCGCTTTCGAACAACGCCGCTTCGAGCGGCGGCATGCGCGGATCGTGCGGTTCGCGGCCCGGGCGCCCGAGCGCGATCAGATCGAACAGGCGCCCATGGCCGCCGATGAAAGCATCGCCGAGCGCACCGCTGCGGACCCAGCGATGCGAATAGACGGCGGGGCCGGGTTTGGCGTCCGGCACGCCGTGCGTGCGCATGAAGTTTTCGAAGAGTTGCTCCGCACCGCGCTCGACCTGCTCGTCATCGTCATGGGTGCTGGCGATGGTGAGGCTGCTCACGGGATCGACGGCGACGAAATCGGCAGGTGCGGGATGGACCGCGAAGCCCTCCATATAGCTGCCGAAGCGCTCCCCGATCAGACGCGCCGCCTCGAGGACGGCGGGCATCGCCTCGTGATCTTCGGTCGGAATAAGGATCGTCTTCATCGCACCGGCCTCGTCATCACCGGCTTCACTGTGGGCGCGGCTTCAACGCCGGTCGCATGAATACGTTCAAAGCGGCTGCACCACACCGCGGCGCGCCGCGCCGTCCGGCGTCGGCCACTAGATCCCGGAACCGTTGAAGCTGTGCGGCGCGGCCGAGACCACCTGGGCCCCGGACTGCGTCACCTTCATCACCGCGAGGCCGCGCTGGTTGGAGCCGTCGCCGCGGAAGCGGAACACGCCGTCGATCCCGGTGAAGCCCGACGGATTGGTGAGCACGTCGCTCGAGAAGCGCTGCTGCCCCTGGGTCTTCACGAGCGCCGCGACGAGCGCGACGGCATCGTAGGCAAGCGTCGCCTGCCGCACCGGATCCTGATGGTAGCGCGCGCGGTAGCGCTCGGCGAAGCTCTTGTAGCCGGTCGTCTCCGGCGCCGCGAACCAGGCACCGTCCAGCATGTTGTTCGCGGTGATGCGCTGGTCGTCGGCCCACAGTCCGGTGCCCAGCACGGTGAACTGCTTCAGGTTGACGCCGCCGGTGGCGAGCGCGTGGATGATGTCGCCGACGCCGTCCCCGCTATCGGGAATGAACAGGGCATCGCCCCTTCCCGCGGCCTGCGCGACCTGCTTGACCATCTCGCCGAGCGTTTTGCGATCCTCGCTGTAGTGCTCGACGAGCACGACGCGGCCGCCGCGCTTCGCCACCACCTGGTTGAACTCGGCCTCGACGACGCCGCCATAGGCGTTCGAGGGAAACAGCGCGACGAAGGACTTCTTGTTCTGGGAAATGGCGTAGCCGATGACGCGGTCGACGTCGCTCTCGGGCAGGAAGCTCAGGAGATAGGTGCCCGACGATGCGACGTTGCTGTCGGTCGAGAACGAGATCATCGGCACGCCGCGCGAGCGGGCGACCTGCTTGGCGCTCGTCACCGAATGCGCGAACAGCGGCCCCAGGAGGATCTCGGCGCCTTCATCGATCGCCTGCGTCGCCGCCTGCTGAGCGCCTGGTGCGGTGCCACCGTCGTCCTTGACCACGAGCTGGATGTTGGCGCCGCTGAACTCGGCGAGCGCCATCTCGGCGGCATTGCGCATCGACTGGCCGGCGATACCGGCATTGCCGCCAGCCGAGAGCGGCAGGATTACGCCGACCTTCACCCCGCCGGTGGCACCGATGGCACCGGTGGCGCCGCCAGGGGTGTTGCCGAGAGGGGCCGAGGTGACCGCGGTGGTAGGCGCCGCCGTCGGCGCCGGGCCTTCGACGATCGGCGACCCGCCGCCGAACAGGTTCGCCCCGCCGCCACAACCGGCAAGCGTGCACGCAAGCGCGAGCGCGGCCGCCCGCATCCAAGCCGCCCGCATCGAAGACACGAGGGCGTGTCGAACCGCACCGCCCTGGTGGCTAGGCATCAGCGGGCCTCCTCGGAGCCTTTTGGCAAAACGCAATTATAACAGTGTGGCATTCGGGCGTATTGTCGGCAAATCGGCTTAACGAATGCCCCGTAAGCGCGGCAAACAACGGCCAATGTGATTGAAATCCCATTTCGATAGCGACCCCGACCCCATGACAACCGGCCCGACGGCAGGCCTCACACGACGTTACCGCCTGTTCGCCCAGGAGATCGAGGCGCCACAGGCCGACCCCGGATTGTATCTTGTCGCAACGCCGATCGGCAATCTCGGCGATATGACCCTGCGGGGGCTCGAAATTCTCGCCGGGGTCGATCTCATCGCCTGCGAGGATACCCGCGTCACCCGCAAGCTGGCCGACCGTTACGGCGTGACGACGCAGCTCGTCGCCTATCACGACCACAATGCCGAGACGGCACGGCCGAAGCTGTTGGCGCGGCTCGCAGAGGGGCAAGCGGTCGCGCTCGTCTCCGACGCCGGGACGCCGCTCATCTCCGACCCCGGCTACAAGCTCGTCCGCGAGGCCCGGGAATCCGGTTTCACCGTGACCGCCGTCCCCGGCGCCTCCGCGGTGATGGCCGCGGTGGCAAGCGCCGGGCTACCGACCGACCGCTTCCTGTTCGAGGGTTTCCTCCCCTCCCGCGAGCAGGCGCGGCGCAACTCGATCGCCGAGCTCGCCGAGGTGCCGGCGACGCTGGTGTTCTTCGAGACCGGCCCACGCATCGCCGCGACGCTCCACGATCTCGCGGCCGTGCTGGGCACGCGCGACGCCGCGGTGTGCCGCGAGCTCACCAAGTTGCACGAGGAGGTCCGCCGCGGCGATCTCGCGGCGCTCGCCCGCGCGTATGACGAAGGCGCCGAGACACGCGGCGAATTCGTCGTGGTGGTCGGGCCACCGCCCGCCGCACCGCCTGTCGCCACCGACGCGCTCGACGACCTCATACGCCGCGCGCTCGCCACCGCCTCGCTCAAGGACGCGGTGGAAGCGGTGGTCGCGGCAACCGGGCACAAGCGCCGGCTCGTCTATCAGCGCGCGCTGTCGCTCGCGCAAGGGCCGGGCGATGGCGAAGCGTGAGTCGCCAAGCGAGACGGCGCGCGCCGCACCCGATCCCGAGCGGCGCCTCGCGTTCCGCTTCGGTCTCTCGGCGGAGAGCCGCGCGGCGGCCTACCTCATCGCAAAGGGCTATCGAATCCTCGCGCGGCGCTTCAAGACGCCGGTCGGCGAGATCGACATCGTGGCGCGGCGGCGCGGCGTGCTGGTGTTCATCGAGGTCAAGGCGCGCGAGAAGCTCGCCGATGCGGCGGAATCGATCGGCCGGCGCCAGCAGCAGCGCATCATCGCCGCCGCCGAGTTCTGGCTCGCGGGCCATCCGGACGACGCCATGAGCGCCATGCGTTTCGACGTGGTGCTGGTCGTGCCGCGCCGCCTGCCGGTGCATCTTGCGGCCGCGTTCGACGCGTCGCTGTGAATGAGCCGCAAGAGTGAGGCAGCGGCTGCGCGGACCGGGTTTACGAACGCCCGTGCCCGCGCTACTCCACCGCCACGCGCCTTTGGCTCAGCGAACGAAACGCAGGCATGACCCACAAAAAGCTCGACGTCGCCGTGCAGATGGACCCGATCGCGCGGATCAACATTCGCGGCGATTCTACCTTCGCCTTGCTTCTGGAGGCCCAGGCTCGCGGGCACGCCCTTTCCTACTATACGCCCGACCGCATGGCGCTCGTCGACGGCGAGGTGTTCGCCACCGTGGCGCCGCTTGCCGTGCGCGACGTCGAGGGCGAGCATTTCACGCTCGGCGAGGAGCGGCGTGCCCCGCTCGCGTCGTTCGACGTGATCCTGATGCGCCAGGACCCGCCGTTCGATTTAGGTTATATCACCGCGACGCATCTCCTCGAACGGCTGGCGCCGAAGACGCTCGTCGTCAACGATCCCGCAAGCGTGCGCAACGCGCCGGAAAAAGTATTCGTCACGCTGTTTCCCGACCTGATGCCGCCGACGCTGATTAGCCGCGACCTCGCCGAGATCAAGGCGTTCCGCGCGACCCACGGCGACATCGTGATGAAGCCGCTCTATGGCCATGGCGGCGCGGCGGTGTTCGCGATCACCGCGCATGACGTGAACTTCGGCTCGCTCTACGACCTGTTCGCCGCGACGTTCCGCGAGCCCTGGGTGGTGCAGAAATATCTCCCCGAAGTCGCCAAGGGCGACAAGCGGATCATCCTGATCGACGGCGAGTTCGCCGGCGCGGTCAACCGGGTGCCGCAGGAGGACGATCTGCGCTCCAACATGGTGCGCGGCGGCGTCGCCGCGTCGACCGACCTCACGCCGCGGGAGCGCGCCATCTGCGAGCGCCTCGGCCCCGAGCTGCGCGACCGCGGTCTGCTGTTCACCGGGATCGACGTGATCGACGGCTATCTCACCGAGATCAACGTCACCTCGCCGACCGGCATCAGGATCATCCGGCGCCTCGGCGGACCGGACATTGCGGCGATGATCTGGGACCGCATCGCCGCCAAGGTCGGGGCGTGACGGCCGGCGCGACGCGGCGCCTTTTCCTAACTTTCTTTCAGTGCAGGCTCAGTGCAGGCTCAGTGCAGGCGACGCCCATCGGAACGCCGCGCCGCCTCCTGCTGCGTCCAAAGGATGTGCGACTGGCGGATCGCCGCGGCGAGCTCCTCGACATCGCTACACGCGAGCTCGGCCGCGATGCGCGCCTGACGGGCGTTGTGCAATTCAAGCTCCACAGCCTTGAGGTCGTACATGGCAGAACCTTTCGTGAAGGGTTAACGAATGGTTACCCTGAGTCGGAACGTTCTGCAAATGTTCTCATGCGAATCGGATGCTGGCCGCGCCAGTACTTGGAATCGCGGCCACTTACCGTCTCTCGGGCGGCTTCAGCTCATTGATCGCCTTTTGAAGGGCAGCTTTTGCCTCGGCAACAGCCGTTGATAGATCGTCTTGGTTGTTGCGCGCTTCGAACGGAAATTGGATGCGGAGAACGTAGTCGCCCACGCCTACAATGTTTGCTTCGGTCGCTACGATCGTGGCCGATTTGCCGACCAGATCGATGCTCGCGCTAGAGAGCGAAAAAGCCATCATCCATCTCCCCAATTGTACATCGCATTCTTTATATAGAAATCGTTGCAGGCCGAATCCAGCCACTACGGGATCCAATTCCGGCCACTGAATGGAACTCCGGCCAGTGCTCGAAATCGCAAGACTTTTGCCCAGGGCCAGAGTCCGCGATCGAAAATATCACCCCCCGCCTTCGAGCCTGCGCAGTGCCGTCTCCGCGGCGGCGCCGAGCTGGACGGCGAGCGCGCGAGCCACACTCGGGTCGAGCAGGATCGCGAACGGGACCGTCGCCGCCGGCTGCCCGAACACATAAGCCGTCAGGGCGATCTCGACGCCGTCCGATGTGGCCGTGGCCTGCGCTGACGCAATGTCCAACCGATCGTAGGGCGGGCCGTCGTTGAAATTGATTGCGCCCATGGCTTCCTCTGTTACCCGGTCGCGGGAGACTTCGCCTCCAGCAAGGCGCCGATGAAGAGGCAGGCCTCGTGGCCTTCCCAAGTGCCGGTATGCATGGCGGCGCGGGTCAGGGCGTCCTCGAGCACGCCGCGGGCCTCGTCGTCATCGATGATCCCCTTGGCGACGAGGAGATCGATGAGCGCCGAGGCGAGCGCGCCGCCGGCGACGCCCATCCCCACCGCTTTGGCGCTGGAATCGGTCATTGGCACTCCTCCGGATGGGCGAAGCCTACCACGCGTGGCCGCGCGTCGCCCCGACCGAGGCAGTGAACGATTTGCGGTTTGGACATTTCGGCGCCCACCTGCGTCTGTTCTGCAAATGTTCTTGCTCGCCACCATGCGTTGCGCTACGGTGCTGCGCATCCAGGGGCACTCATGGTCCAGCGTGTATCAACCGTCGCGTTCGAAGGCATCGAGGCCCGCGCCGTCGACGTTCAGGTCCAGGTCGCGCCCGGCATTCCCGCCTTCAACGTGGTGGGCCTGCCGGACAAGGCGGTATCGGAAGCCCGCGAGCGGGTCCGGGCAGCGCTGGTCGCCTCCGGGCTCGCGCTGCCGGCGCGGCGGATCACCGTCAACCTCGCCCCCGCCGACGTGCCGAAGGAGGGTAGCCACTACGACCTGCCGATCGCGCTCGGGCTGATGGCGGCGATCGGCGCGATCCCGCCCGACGCGCTTGGCGGCTACACGGTGCTGGGCGAGCTCGGCCTCGACGGCTCGATCGCGGCGGTCGCGGGCGTGTTGCCGGCGGCGATCGGCGCCAACGCCCGCGGCGAGGGCTTGATCTGCCCGGTAGCCTGCGGGCCGGAAGCGGCATGGGCGAGCCCGGAGATGGAGATCATCGCCGCCGGCTCGCTGATCGCGCTCGCCAATCACTTCAAAGGCAGCCAGGTGCTGTCGCGGCCGCAGCCGAAGGTGCGCGAGAACGACTGCGCCATGCCCGATCTCATCGACATCAAGGGCCAGGAGAGCGCCAAGCGAGCGCTCGAGGTCGCCGCCGCCGGCGGCCACAATCTGTTGATGATCGGCCCGCCCGGCTCCGGCAAGTCGATGCTCGCGGCGCGCCTGCCCTCGATCCTGCCGCCGCTGTCGCCGGCCGAGCTGCTCGAAGTCTCGATGATCGCCTCGGTCGCCGGCGAGCTCGACGGCGGCGCGCTCACCAACCGGCGGCCGTTCCGCGCGCCGCATCATTCGGCGAGCATGGCGGCGCTGGTCGGCGGCGGCCTGCGCGCCAAGCCCGGCGAGATTTCGCTCGCCCATAACGGCGTGCTGTTCCTCGACGAGCTGCCGGAGTTCGATGGCCGGGTGCTCGATTCGCTGCGCCAGCCGCTGGAAACCGGCGAGGTCGCGATCTCCCGCGCCAACCATCGCGTCACCTACCCTTCCCGCTTCATGCTGGTGGCGGCGATGAACCCATGCCGCTGCGGCCGCGCCGGGGAGCCCGGCTATGCCTGCAAGCGCGGCCCGGTCGGCCGCTGCGCCGGCGACTATCAGGCGCGGCTCTCCGGGCCGCTGCTCGACCGCATCGACCTCCACATCGAGGTCGGCGCGGTGACCGCGGCCGACCTCATCCTGCCGCCGCCGGCGGAGGGCAGCCGCGAGGTCGCCGCGCGCGTCGCCCGTGCCCGCGCGCTCCAGGTCGAGCGCTACGGCGCGCAGGGGCTTGCCGCGCGCACCAATGCGCAGGTGAGCCCGACGGTGCTCGAGGCGGTGGCGAAGCCCGACGCCAGCGGCCTTGCGCTGCTGCGCGATGCCGCCGAGGCGATGCGGCTCTCCGCCCGCGGCTACCACCGGGTGCTGCGGGTGGCGCGCACGCTCGCCGACCTAGACGGCGAGGAATCCGTGCGCCGGGTCCATTTCGCGGAGGCGCTGGCCTACCGGGCGCTCGCCGACGAGATCCGCCGCGCCGCATAGACTGGCCGCCTGACAACGAGGGCCGGCCGCTCAGCCTCACATCTCGTAATGATTCGTGTGACCGCTTTGCCGGACGGCGCATCACGTTCCCCTTGCACCTCGTATAAAAATGACATAGATTTTTTATCGGTGGATTATATCGACAATCGATAGGCACCGGAAACACCCAAGGAGAGGCACATCATGCGTTTCACCATTGCAGCAGCCGCCGTCGCCGCCCTCATCGCCACGGTTCCCGCGTCCGCCCACAACATCGGTGGCGGCCCGGTCAAGCAGAACGGCCAGTGCTGGAAGGCAGCGAAATTGAATGACGGCGGCTCGTTCGGTTCGTGGAGTGCATGTGCACAGGGCGCCTCGACGCCGACCGTGACCACCAAGCGTCGCGCTCACTCCTAAGCGGCGTTCGACTGTCGGTTTCAAGGCCCCGCACGTATTGGCGGGGCCTTTTGCTTGCCAGCAACTGGTGCCCTGACGCCGGTTCCAGCCGATCATTTATACGAATTTTACGGCGGAAAACGCCGCCGGGTCCCACGCAAGAACGTCGGATAAGAGCGTCTTAGCGCCACAGTGAAGACGAGGGGCTGATTACTGATGGCGACCGTGGACGGCGCCGCACGTGGCATGCGCCTCGCATGAGGCGGCGGCGATCCCGCGGGCCGAGCCGGTCAGCGGCGACGGGCTGAGAGCGCGATGGGCCAAGAGCAGGACGCAAAAAAGAGACAGCCCGCCGAGCGGGCTGTCTCTTTCATGCTGTGTATTTGGTTGCGGGGATAGGATTTGAACCTATGACCTTCAGGTTATGAGCCTGACGAGCTACCGGGCTGCTCCACCCCGCGGAAATCTCTTGCGCGGGTCGCGCCGCGCGGGGCGTATGTAGCAATCGACGGGGTCGAAGGGAAGACCGGTTCGCCAGAAACTGTCATAATGTTTTGGTCATCCGCGAACAGGCTGCATGGCTCGCAAATCCGCCCCTCATCCGGACCCCGCCGCCAGCGCGATGGCGGAACTTTTGCGCGACATCGTCGCCAGCGCGCGCAAGCCGCTCGAGACGCCGGACATCACGGACGCCGTCGCCATCCACGACTTCCGCAAGGCGTTCAAGCGCTGGCGGGCGGCGCTACGGCTGATCGCACCGGTGGCCGGCGAGGAGGCGGAGGTGATGCGCATCGCGGCGCGCGACCTCGCCCGGGAGATGGCGAGCGCCCGCGACGGCACGGCGGCGCTCGAGGCGCTCTCCGATCTCGGCGACGACATTGCGGGCATCTCGCCGCGATCGCGCGGCACCATCGAAGGCCGGTTGACCCTGCTCGGCGCCAACGCCGAAGCGGCGAGCCTCACACCGGAGCTCAAGCTGCGCATCGCCGCCCATCTCGATGCAGCGGCTGCGGCGATCCAACGCTGGCCGATCGCGCAGTTCGACTGCGAGGAGGCAACGCGCCAGCTCACCGCCACCTATCGCCGAGTGCGCGACAGCGAGCCGAAGGACTGGGCGACGGCGCCGCCGGAGACGTTGCACCGCATGCGCCAGCGCATCGTCGAGCATCGCTACCAGATGGAGCTCGTCGAGTTGGTTTGGCCTAAGCTCATCAAGGTCTGGATTTCCGAATCGCAACGCCTGCGCGACCGGCTCGGCGCCCACCAGGACCTGCACGTGCTGTCGCGATTGACCGGGCCGCACCAACCGCTCGCCTACTGGCGCTCGCGGCTCACCGCGCCGATCGCCGAACGCCAGGCGGCGCACGTCGAAGCCGCGCTGCGCCTCGCCGGCCGTCTGTTTGCGGAAAAACCCAAGGCGTTCCGCAGCCGCATCGCCGCTTTGTGGAAACACCGGCTGGAGACGCCGCCGCGGACGCGGGACCACGCCGAGCCCGACATTTGAGCGATCCAGCCGGTAGTCAGCCCAACCTGTAGACGGCGTGCGCGTTGTTAGACAGCACCATGCGGCGCGCATCGTCGGTAAGACTCGGCGGCAGCGCCATCGCCGGATCGTCGAAATCCCAGTGCGGATAGTCGCTCGCAAACAGGATGCGGTCGAAGCCGATCCAGCGCATGGCATCGAGCACATGGGTCGGATCCTCGGTCTCCTCCATCGGCTGGGTCGAGACGTAGAAGTGCTCGCGGATGTACTCGGACGGCGCGCGGGAAAGATGCGGGACCTCGTCGCGCATGCGCTTCCAGTGCTTGTCGAGCCGCCAGCCGAGCGCCGGCAGCCAGCCGAAGCCGCACTCGATCAGCACGATCTTGAGGTCGGGATAGCGCTCGAACAGGCCTTCGAAGATCATGCTCATCACCACCGCCTGCGCCGAGGTGGCGTGCTCGGAAACCTCCTCGATGTAGAACGACGGCCAGCCGGTGTTGGTCATCGCCCAGCCGCTGTAGCCGAAGGCGTGGATGCCGACCGGCAGCCCGGCCTCGACCGCGGCTTCGTAGATCGGCCAGTAGCGCCGGCGCCCTAACGCCTCGGCGGTGCGGCTCAACATCATCACCTGGGCGAAGCTGCGGTCGCCGGAGCGGCGCAGGATTTCCCGGCGCGAGGCCTCGGCATCCTCGTAGGGCACGATGACCGAGGCCTTGAGCCGCGGCTCGGGACGGGTCCAGCGCTCGAGCTGGGACTCGTTGATGGCGAAAGCCATCGCGGCGCTGAGCGCATCGTTCATGTCGCCCTGCCCCGACGGCTGGAGCGGATTCATGATCCCGTAGGCGATGCCGTAGGGGTCGAGATGCTGCTCGCGCATGAAGGCGAGATCGCTGCCGGGCAGCCCGCCGTCCGGCGGCCAGGCGTCGCGGCGCGACGCGGCCGGAGTCATCTTCGGATAGGGATAGCCGGCGGCATAGCCGTGTCGGGACCGCCGGCCATAGGTCTGCAGATAGTCCCACCACCGGTTGCTCAGGAACGGCCGCAGCTGCTCGAGCGTGGTTCGCGGATGAATGTCGCAATCGACGATGCCGACGCCCGCGGGCCGGGCACGCTGCGGACTCCTGAGCTCGACGTTCATCGGACGGCTCCTCTGCGATTGAGAATAAGCGCAAACGAGATCGTCCGATAGAGCGGCGAGGGCTACTGGGTGAACAACACGGTGCCCTCTGCCGGAGGTACCGAAAGAAGCCGCTGACGAGATCGCGATGCAGTCCCGCTAGTCGATCTTCAGCCCCAGCCCCTGCACGATCGGCGTCCAGTGGGCGATGTCGTCCTCGAGCGACCGGCGGAACTTGTCCGGGGTCGAATCGAGGTCGGGCTCGAAGCCGGAGGAGATCAGGAGTTTCTGGAAAGCCTGATCCATCATCGCGGCGTGGACCGCCTGGGCCAGCCGGTCGATGACCTCCTTCGGGGTGTGGGCGGGCGCGAGCAGCCCGAGGTCGTTGACGACGATGAGGCCGGGCACGCCCGCCTCTGTCGCCGTCGGGAGCTCGGGGGCCGCTGCGAGCCGCTTTCGGCTCGTTACTGCAAGGATGCGAATCTTGCCGGAGCGATGCAGCTCGACCCCCTGCCCGGTGACCGCGATCATCCCCATCGGGATCTGGCCGGCGAGGAGATCGGATGTCGCCGGCCCCGCCCCGCGATAGGGCACCTGCACGATGTCGATGCCGGTCAGCGATTTGAGCATCTCGCCGGCGAGGTGATTGGTCGAGCCGATCCCGACATGCCCGTAGGAGAGCTTGCCGGGATTGGCCTTGGCATAGGTGATGAGCTCGGCCAGCGTATTCGCCGGCACCGAGGGATGCACGGCGATGCCGATTGTGTTGCTGGCCACATTGGCGATCGGGTCGAGGTCCTTGACCGGGTCATAGAGCGGCCGGCTCTTGAGCAGCGCCTCGTTGACGTGCGGCAGCGTACCGCCGAGCAGGACGGAGTAGCCGTCGGGCGCCGCATGCGCCACGTTGGACGCGCCGAGCGAGCTGCCGCCGCCGCCGATGTTCTCGATGATCACGGTGCCCAGCACCTGCTTGAGCCGCTCCGCCAGCGGACGGCCGAGGGTGTCGAACGCGCCGCCGGGCGGGAACGGCACCACGAGGCGGATCGGGCGCGACGGATAGGCCTGCGCGAAGGCCGCGGACGAAACCGCCGGCAGCGCGGCAAGGCCGGCGAGGTGCAGAAATCGGCGTCGCGAAAATCTCAATGGTGCCTCCCTGGCGTTTTTTGTCTCAAATGAATTGCGTGGCGGTCACTCCAGCTTCACGCCGGAAGCGCGAATGACCTTGCCCCATTTGTCGATCTCCTGCGCCATGTAGGCGCCGAAGCCGTCCGGCGTATAGACGATCGGCGTGGTCCCGGCCGCCGCGAGCCGCGCCCGGGTCGCGCGGTCGGCAAGGCCGGCGTTGACCTCGGCATTGAGCCTCGCGACGATTTCCGGCGGCGTCCCGCGCGGTACGCCGACGCCTGCCCAGGAATTCGCTTCGTAGCCCGGCACCGACTCGGCGATGGTCGGCGCCTCCGGCACGAATTCCGAGCGCGTTTTCGGGCACACTGCAAGGAGCCGCAGCCCGCCTGAGCGGATGAGCGGGAGCGATCCGGTGAGCGTCGCGAACATCACCTGCACCTGCGAGCCCATCATGTCGCTCAGGGCGAGCCCTTCGCCACGATAGGGCACGTGGACCATCTGGACGCCGGTCATGACCTTGAACAACTCGCCGGCGAGGTGCGAGGTCGACCCGGTGCCGTAGGAGGCCATGCTGATCCGGCCGGGATTCGCCTTGGCATAGGCGATGAACTCCGGAACGCTCCGTACCGGAAGCTTGGGGCTCACCACCATCACCAGCGAAAAATCGATGAGCCCCGCGACCGGCGCGATGTCGCGCAGGAGATTGAACGGCAGATTCTCGTAAAGCGAGACGTTGAGCGCCGTCGACGCGGTGACGCAGACGAGCGTGTACCCGTCCGGCGGCGCGGCCACCGCCGCCTGGATCGAGATGTTGGTGGAGGCACCGGGCCGGTTGTCGACGACGACCGACTGGCCGAGCCGCTCGGAGAGCCACTGCGCCATGATCCGCGCCACGATGTCGGTTCCGCCGCCCGGCGGAAAGCCGACGATCCAGCGCAGCGACCGCGCCGGATAGTCGAGCGCCGGCGCATTGCGCGCGAGCACCGGCGTTGCCGCCGCGGCCCCGGCGATCTGCAGGAATCTACGGCGCGAACTTTCCATCAATCCGATTCTCATGGGGGCTGCCGGCGTTTTGAAGCTACCCGTGGCGCCGGGCGGGCGGAAGGTCGATGGGCGCATCCGCGACAATCGGCGTCATCAACCTTTCGGCGAATATGCGCCAGCGGCATCAGGGGCGTGTGATCGCAGCGGGTCGGGGCGGCGATCGCTGGCCTAGGCAAGACTCGCCGTGAGCAGAGCGAGGAAGCGCTCGCCCGCTCGGCGTAGCCCGGATTGAGCGCAAGCGAAATCCGGGGGCTGAGTCGTTGTATGTGGGCGCCCCCCGGATTTCGCGTACCGCTCAATCCGGGCTACGAACGAGCGCGTACGCTCAGCCCGGCGGGATGAACACATACTGCTTGAAGCGGTCGGTCTCCTGCTGGCCGACATATTTGCCGATCTCCTTGTCGAACTGCGCCCAGCTCTTCCATGGCCGGTATTCGGCGAACTCCGCGGCCATCCGCGAGCCGACGCCGGGGATCAGCATGAACTCCTCGCGGGTTCCGGTGTTCAGATTGATGGAGACGAAGGCCTTCCGGTAGACCTCCTTCGCCTGGTCCGGTGTGAGCTTGGCCTCGACGAGGAGCTTGTTGAGGTCGACGATGCTCTTGAACGGCCGGTGCGCGACGAGCCCCTTGGCGATCGCCGGCGTCATCCCCGGCAGCGATGCGAGGTCGGCCTCGCTCGCGGTGTTGGCGTCGAGAAGGCCGGGCTTGCCGACCTGGGCGACGGCCGGTGCCGCGACGAGGGCGTGCAGCACGAACGCAGCGGCGAGCGCGCTGGCCGCGCGAGAGAATATCTTCACGTCTCACTCCTTTTGCGGCAGCCATCCGAACCAGCGCGACAGGCGCGCGCGGTATCGGATATCCGAGTACACATAGATGAGACCGAGGAGCCCCATCTGCAGCATCATTCCCGGCGCCAAGAGGGGCGGCGCCTTCGCCCGCATAACCTTCTCCAACAGCTCCCAATTCGTCATGGACGGATTGAGATCGAGCTGAAACTCCGCCGAGCCGTGGAAGTGCGCGAGGACGCCGGCGAAGCCCGCGAGCACGAACAGGATCATGATGATCTCGATGGCGCGCAGGCTCGCGGCGCTCCCGGAGATCAACCGCCAAGCGATCGCGACGAGCGCCGCCGCGATCAGCACGACGGGAATGAGTTGCAGGACCTGCTCGTAATGCTCGAGCAGCACGAGTTCCGTCACGGTACCCAACAGGCCGATGACGAGAACGGCGAGGACGAGGCCACGCAGAAGTCCCACAGGATCTGCGCCCACGCGGCGCGTTTCCATGACAGGCTCCTCACTTCCTGCTGCGCGCCTCTTTCATCACCTCGGCGAGGCTCGCATTGTATTTCGCCATGACCTCGTTGACCAAGGCGCTCACCTTGGCGACGTCGGGCTTGTCGGGCATCAGCGCCTGCTCGATCTCGATCATGCCTTTCTCGACCGCGACGTAATTGTCGGCCGAGCGCGCTTTGACGAGATCCTCGATGCTGTCCCAATTCTCGTCGAACGCTTCGTAGGATTTCCGCGCCTTGGCGACGTTGCCCGCCTTGAGGGCCGGCACCACCTCGCGCAGATGGGCGCGCACGATGCGCAACCGCGCGACATCGTCGTAGAGCGGATTGAGCGGCTGTGCCGTGCTCACGAGGCCGATCGCTTCGTCGAACTTGGCGAGCATCGTCCTGGCGTCACCGGCGACCGCGGTGGTATCGGGCTCGGACGCTTCCAGCGCCTTGGCGATCTTGGCCTGGTAGGTGTGCTCGATGACGTCGTAGAGTTCCTTGCTGCGGATGTTGATGTAGACCTCGATGCCATTCCAGGCGGAGTCGTAGGCATCGAAGGCCGTCCGTGCCGCGGCGACATTGCGCTGCTCCAATGCAGCGACGGTGTCGGCGAGCGGCGCCCGCACCGCCTTGACGCTCGTAACCTCGAAGCGCTCATCGGCGGCGGACGCGGACTTGGGCAAACCCGTTATTGCGAGGATTGCGACCGCCGCGGCGAAGAAGGGCCGGGCACCTCGCGGGAACCCCAACCATTCCCCGCACCGCGCGGAAACCGCTGCAGTTTCAGGACCGCGGGACTGCGTCTGATGTGACATTGTCGTCTCCCAAATCCCCGGCTTGCCCGTGCCGGTGGGCTCCTTGTTTAGCCGAGCCAGGCGGAGCGTTGATTAGATTCCTTCCAAGCCAGGAGCGGCCTCGAGCAGCCGCGCCCCTGGCGCGTGGTGACGCTAGCGCATATGCCGCATGAAGGCGACGGGGGTGTGTCGGCGCGTCCCGACACCCTGAGCGGTCCATAGCTGCCTTGTCAGCCCGGCCGGCCGCGATGTATACCACTAGATATATCGATGCGATGGGCACGCCTGAGGAGAGTCCGCGTGAGCTTCGACGCCCAATGCGATCTGGCTGCCGTCGTCTATGGTGCCGGCGATGATCCAGACCGCCTGATTTCCGGTTTTGCCGCCGACCTTCGCCGGTCCGGGTGCCGCCCAGTGGGCGTGGTGCAACTCGGCCGCAGCTGCCAGTCGCACGATCCGCGGCTCGGCGTGACGCTGCTGCCGGATGGCGAGGTCGTCGGCCTCGCGCTCGACGACACGTCGACAAGCGGATGCCGGCTCGATCGGGACCGGCTCGCCGGCGTCTCGATGCGGCTCGCCGCGGCGATCGACGACGGCGCCGATCTCGTCATCATCAATCGCTTCGGTCGCTCCGAAGCCGAGGGCAAGGGGCTGCTCGATCTCATCCCGCAGGCGCTCGCCGCCGACATCCCCGTGCTGATCGCGGTGCCGGAGCCGCGCTTCGACGCCTGGATCAAATTCTCCGAGGGGATGAACGTGCGTCTCGCCTGCCGGCGCGACGCGCTCGATCGCTGGTGGCACACCGTCGCCGGCGCGACGCGCGACACCGCGTCCGACAGCAGGTTCTGCGAGGTCGCGAAATGAGGCGCCGGCCGGCGGCGGGGAGTTTCTCGTGGTAGCGGTCGATACGACGGCGACCGGCACGCCGCCCTTCGTGCTCGACGTGCTCGGTGAGGTCGCTCACAACGGGGACGCCGTGGGGCTGCGCATCCAGCGCAGCGCGCAGGGGCCGGTCGATCTCTGCCTGCGCATCGAGGACGTGCAGCACCTCATCGGCATCCTGCTGGCGCTGAGCTGCGAGGCGAAACGGCGCCAGCCGCCGGCCGAGACCGACGCGCCGCCGACCGCGGCGATCCCGCTGCCGGTGAGTGCGATCAATGTCGGCCAGGCCGACGACGGCCAGACCTTCCTGATGCTCGAGATCGGAACCACATCGTTGATGTTCGCGGTGCCGGAGGCGACGCTGACCGAGGTCGGACAGACGCTGCTCGCGCTGAGCGCCCGGGCGACGGCGCGGCCGTCGTAAAGCGCACCGTGCAATACGATTGTCGTGGCCGGCTTGACCCGGCCATCCCGCTACCGAGGCATGGCCTTGCCACATGATCGGGATCGCCGGATCAAGCCCGGCGATCCCGACAGGGTCTTTTCAACATCGCGATTGTGTGCGACAACGTTATATCTTCGAAGATATAACGATACGGAAATGGCCACGCCCCGCGCACCCGACATGCTGTCGAGCATCTTCTCGACCGGACGCCCTGCGGTTCCCTTCGCCCGCGGCGCGATACCGATGAGGGCAAGCATAACGGACGGGATCGGCATCGACGAGTTCGTCCCACCGGCCGCGAGGCGCCGGACCGCGATCTGGGACATGCACCACAGCGTGCACTGCTCGATTATCGGCACCTGCCTGTCGAGCGCGGAGTTGCGCCGCTTGATGGTCAAGCTCGGCATCGCGGGTTCCGAGACCGCAGGCGACCACGATCTGCACAAGCAGGGCGTCACCCTCGCTGCGCGGCCGCAGGAAGGCGCCAAGCTGATCCAGAAGGCGCTCGACCGCCGCCACGAAAGCGCGATCAAGCAATTCGCCAAGGCGAAGGACGAAGCGGCGCTCGGCGCATTGTGGGACGACTCGGTCAAGCGAGGCGACATTCCCGGCGCCTATTGGGCGGCGCTCAGTCATCCCGCCGCGACCGACGCGCTCATGCGCCGCGCGTTCGGCGACGTGCACATGCTCTCCCACATGGTGGGGGCCGCGAACCGCGCCGACATCCGCCGCCTCCGCCAGCTCGAAGAGGAAAACGCAGCGCTGTTGGCGAGGCTCGAGGCGCAGCAAAGCCAGCTGCGCGACGGCTTCATCGCCCGCGACGAGAAGATCAGGCTGCTCAACGACGCGCTGAGCCGCGCGCTCGCAAACGCGCCGGTCGACGCCGCACATGAGAGTGAGGACCTCTCGGCCGCGCGGAACGCGCTCGCCGATCTCGATCGGCGTCTCGACCGCGAGACCGCGCACCGCACGCGCCTCGAGGGGCGCCTCGATGCCGCAACCCGGGCGCAGGCGCATGCGGAGCGTGCCCACGACGAATCGGCCCGCGCCTGCGACGAGCTGCGCCGCGAGCTTGCCGTTGCCGAAGCGCAGATCAGCGCCTGGATCGTGGAAGAGGAGGCCGCCGCATCGGACCTCGCCGGGGCCCAGGTGCTCTATGTCGGTGGGCGCACCAACCAGGTGCCGCAGCTCAAGGCGGTGGTGGAGCGCGCCGGCGGCGTCTTTCTCCATCACGACGGTGGCATCGAGCACAGCATGACGTTGTTGCCGGGGCTGATCGGCCGCGCCGACATCGCGATGTTCCCGATCGATTGCATCAGCCATGACGCGATGGGCATAGTGAAACGGCAGAGCCGGCTCACCGCCACGCCGTTCGTGCCGCTGCGCACCTCGAGCCTCGCCTGCCTCATCGGTGGCCTCGCCGCGCTCGCCCACGCACCGGCAGCGGCGGCCGCGGAGTAGCCCCAGTAGCCTGGGTTGAGCGGCAGCGAAACCCGGGGCTGACGACGAGATGGGTGTGAGGCCGCCCCGGGTTTCGCGTGCGCTCAACCCGGGCTACGGGCTACGCGCTGTGTGGCGGCCGGCATTCGTGTAATCTCCCGCGCTTCGCGGGAGAGGAAAGATGCTCCGCATCTGGGGACGCCGCAGCGCGTTCAACGTGCAAAAGGCCCTGTGGCTCATCGGCGAGCTCGCCTTGCCGCACACCCACATCGACGCCGGCGGCGCATTCGGCGGACTGGATGAGCCCGCCTTCCTCGCCATGAATCCGCACGGGCGGATCCCCGTGATCGACGACGATGGCCTCGTGGTGTGGGAGTCCCACGCGGTCCTGCGCTATCTCGCGGCGCGCTACGGCGACGAAGCGCTGTGGCCGCGCGACCCCGCGCGGCGCTCCTTCGTCGATCGCTGGATGGACTGGTCCGCGGTCACGCTGCAGCGTGATTTCATGGAGCTGTTCTGGCGCTATTACCGGACGCCCGACGACCAGCACGACTGGCCGCGCATCCGTCGGCACATGGAGGCTTGTGCGTACGACTATCGCCTGCTCGACGCGCATCTCGCGCGGCAGCCCTACCTCGCCGGCGACCATTTCACGCTCGCCGACATCCCCGCCGGCACCACGCTCTACCGCTATTTCGGTCTCGGCCTCGAGCGCCCCGACATGCCCAACGTGGAGGCCTGGTACCAAAGGCTCATCGCGCGCCCCGCCTACCGCGAGCACGTGATGATCCCGTTCCCCGAATTGCGCGGGCGGCTGGAATATTAAACACGCCGTAGCCTGGGTTGAGCGAACGCGAAACCCAGGGCCGACGCCGATATCCCGGCTGGGGCGCCCCCGGGTTTCGCTGCGCTCAACCCGGGCTACGCGCTACGTGTCACGACTCCGCAAACACATACCTGAACCGGTCGCCGTCCGCCTCGACGCGGCCGGCGGTCGGGTGCGGGAAATGCACGGGCATCACCACGACGCCGGTGCCGGCGACCTCGCCGAGGAAGCGCCGGCGCGAGCGCGCGGCTTCCTTGGGGTCCCAGTCGAACACGGTCGACCAATCCGGCTCGCGGCATTGCAGGGCATGGTGCATGAGGTCGCCGGTGACGATGGCGCGCTGGCCGCGCGACGTGATGTTGACGCAGCAATGGCACGGCGAATGGCCGGGCGTCGGGATGAGCGTGATGGTGTCGTCGAGCGCAAAGTCGTCGTCGACGAGCAGCGCCTGTCCGGCCGCCACCACCGGCTCGCAGTTGAAGCGCCAGACATTGCCGGGCGGCTGGGCGCCGCGCTTCGTCGCCTCCTCCCAGGCTTCGTATTCGCGCTTGTGAAAGACGTATTTCGCGTTGGGGAAGGTCGGCACCCAGCGGCCGTCGCGCAGCAACGTGTTCCAGCCGCAGTGATCGATGTGCAGGTGCGTGCAGAACACATAGTCGATGTCTTCGAAGCGCAGGCCGGCGGCACGGAAGCCGTCGAGCCATGGCGCTTTCGGAAAGTCCATCGGCGCCGGATACCCTTTGTCCTCCCCGGTGCAGGTATCGACGAGGATCGTGCGTTTTCCCGTGCGCATCACGAAGGTCTGGTAGGTGATCACCAGCCGTCCCGAAACCGGATCGAAGATGAAAGGCTCAAGCTCGGCGAGATGACGTTTGCCGAGCACGGGGTCATAGGCCGGGAACATATCCTCCGGCCGGCGCCACGGCCCGTCGCGCTCGATGATGCTGGTGATGATGACGTCGCCGATTTGAAGCGTTCGCATGGGAACCCGAGCCTCGGTTGCTGCTTCTCCGCACTCGCAGCCGGCGATCCCAGCCTGCGCGCGGCGTCATGAATACCACGGCAGGTTACGAATGCAGCACCCTGCAGCGGCAGAATCGCGCCCTCATGATTCCGACAACGAGTTGAACTAAGGTGCCGATCCGTCAGCCTGCCCCCGCACGCCGGCCATACCTTGGGAGAAGCCGAAATGTCCGATTCGCACGGCAAGTTCGTCTGGTACGAACTGATGACGCCCGATCCCAAGGCCGCGGAGACCTTCTACCGCAGCGTGGTCGGCTGGGGCGCGCGGGACGCCGGTATGCCGGGCGTGTCCTACACACTGCTCACCACCGGCGGCATGCCGGTCGCGGGACTGATGGAAACGCCGCAGCGCATCCTGGACAGCGGCGCGTCGGCGTTCTGGACCGGCTATGTCTATGTCGACGACGTCGACGCGACCGTCGCGCAGGCGGAGAAGGAGGGCAGCGCCGTCCACCATCCGCCCGACGACATTCCCGGCGTCGGCCGCTTCGCGGTCATATCCGATCCGCAGGGCGCCGCGATCGCCCTCTTCAAGACGCAGATGATGACACCGAACGACTTACCCCCGGCCGGCACGCCGGGAACCACCGGTTGGCACGAGCTCTATGCCGGCGACCTCGAGACGGCCTTCCCGTTCTATTCCAAGCTGTTCGGTTGGACCAAGGCGGACGCGATGGATATGGGCCCGATGGGCGTCTATCAGCTCTTCGGCGTCCGCGGCGGGACGGCGATCGGCGGCATAATGACCAAGCCGCCGACGGTGCCGGCACCTGTGTGGAGCTACTACTTCAGCGTCGACGCACTAGACGCAGCCATCGCGCGCGTGCAGGACGGCGGCGGAAAGGTCGTCAACGGCCCGATGCAGGTGCCGGGCGGCAGCTGGATCGCGCAATGCCTGGACCCGCAGAGCGCGTTCTTCTGCATGGTCGCACCACGGCGCTAGCGCATGATCGTGTTGCAGACGTTTCAAACAAAGATCATGCTCAAACTCGGGGTTCGAAGTGCGATCCGATCGAGCCGTAATCGATCGCCCTCGATAGGAACGTGCCAATGACGATCGTCACTGCGCTCGCGGAGCGCATCCGCGCGCTGAGCTACGACCGCCTGCCCGATGCCGCGGTGGAATGGGCGAAGGTCGGCATTCTCGACACCGTCGGGGTGACGCTCGCCGGCTCGGTCGAGCCGTGCGCGCAGATCGTGCAGCGCGTCGCCGCCGCGCCGGGCCCGGCGTTGGTGTTCGGCACCGACCGCGCGCCTCGCGGCTCGCTCGATGCGGCGCTCGTCAACGGCACCGCCTCGCATGCGCTCGATTTCGACGATGTCAGCAACTCGCTCGGCGGCCACCCGTCAGCGCCGATCCTGCCGGCGCTGTTCGCGCTCGCCGAGACGCGCGACTGTCACCGGCGCGACTTCATCGCCGCCTATGTCGCCGGGTTCGAGACCGAGACGCGCATCGCCCGCGGCCGTCCATTTCCATCATTACGAAAAGGGCTGGCACCCGACCGCGACGCTCGGCGTGTTCGGCGCGACGGCCGCCGTGCTGCCACCTGATGGGGCTTTCGGCCGACGCAGACCGCGCAGGCGCTGGCGATCGCCGCCTCGTTCGCGTCGCGGCATCAAGGCCAATTTCGGCACGATGACCAAGCCGCTGCATGTCGGCCATACCGCGCGCAACGGCGCTGTTCGCGGCGCTGCTGGCGCGCGAAGGCTTCACCGCCAAGCGACGATGCGCTCGAGCACAAGCAGGGCTTTCTCGAAGTGTTCAACGGCGACGGGAATTTCGACGCCGACGCCGATGCTGCGCGGATTGGGGCAGCTCCGTACGACATCGTCACCGCCCGGCATCGGCGATCAAGCAGCTACCCGTGCTGCGGCAGCACCCATCCGGCGATCGACGCGATGCTCGATCTGCGCGACACGCACGCCCTGACGCCGGACAAGGTCGCCCGCATCGATGTCGTGGACGCATCCGCGCCGCCTCGCCCACACCAACCGGCCCGACCCGCAACCGCACTCGACGCGAAGTTCAGCGTGCAGTACTGCCTCGCCCGCGCCCTCGTCGACCGGCAGGTGGTGCTCTCCCATTTCGACGACGGCGCCTATCTCGACCCGCGCGTCGCCGACGTGATGGCGCGCGTCGAGGCGGCGCCACATCCCGACATGTCGACGGCGAGCGACGCCCCGCATTTCGGTGCCGAGGTGACGGTGACGACCACCGACGGGCGGCGGCTCACAAAAGTCGTCGACATCGCGCTCGGACGCACGTCGGCGAACCCGTTGCCGCGCACGGTGCTGGAGGCGAAGTATCGCGATTGCGCCGCCCGCGTGCTCGACGCCGATGCCGTTGCGCGCTCGCTCGATCTGCTGGCGAACCTCGAGAGGCTCGAGCGGATGTCAACCCTGAGCGATGTGCTCGCCGGGTGCGTGAGCGCAGGCCAGCCCGAGCCGGCTCTGGCGCGCGCGGTCTGACCGGCCCGAGGTGCTGAACCACAAATTCGGTTCATATCCGGTTCACTCCGACAGCGACGCAATCCCTGCGTAGCGGCGGAATATCGCGAGGTGCCGGAACGAAACATTCCAATACCTAGGCCACGGCCGCGATTACGTGTGCCTGAATTTTCGCAGCGACCTCGCCGCTGCCATGTCTTTCTGCAATCGCGGACGCTGCATAGTCGGTTGCAGCATCCAGTTCTCCTGCAGCTCTCGCCTCGATTTCATTGCGAAGCAGAGTTCCCTGACAATAAGCGACGGCTGGAATACGCGGCGAGGAGGCGCGGCTTTGTTCGGCTCTCGTCTCGATGACCACACGGGAGAAACCGGCGTCCTCCAACTCTCTGTGGATCAGCGCCTTATCGTGGTAGCCGTGTGGCGTGCGTGCCAGAAAGCGCGGCGGATCGTTCGGAAAAATCTCTGCCAGAGCATTCGTCACGTCGTCCGCAAATACATTGTCCTCGATGCGATCCCACACGCTGAACAAAAAATGTCCTCCGGGCTTGAGGACTCGCATTGCTTCGCGGTAGGCAGATGAGCGGTCGGGAAAGAACATCGCGCCGAACTGACAGCAGACGAGATCGAAGGCCGCATCTTTGAACGGCAGTGCCAGCGCATCCGCGCGACGCCATTCGATGCGGCCGTCGGGATGTTGTCGCGAAGCGGCGTAGTCGAGCATCGGTTGGTTGAGGTCGGTTACGATATAGCTTGCGGCGGGGGAGAGTCTTGGCGCCAATGCGCGGGTGACGACCCCGGTGCCCGCGGCGGTTTCCAAAACGGCACCCGGCGACAACGACGCTGCTCGTTGTGCAAGATCTGCAGCGAACGGTTCGAAAATCAACGGCACCATGTAGTGGTCGTAGTTTTCCGGAATCGAGCCGGCGAAGACCTTGTCCGATTCCAGCATTGGCATGACCCGCCGTCCGTTTGATGGCTCCCGAGACTAGCATATAGTGGCCTCTCCAAGAGCCCGCACGGACGGGCCGAATGAAACAGAGGAAACGCCATGGAGCTTGGCCGCCGCCGGCTGCTCGCGCTCGCCGCCGCTGCCGCTGCGACGACGGGGTCGCGTCTGGTGCGTGCCGAATCCTATCCGAGCCGGCCGGTACACTGGATCGTCGGTTTCGCGCCCGGCGGCTCGACCGACATTCTCGCCCGCGTCATCGGGCAGTATCTGGCGGAGAAGCTCGGCCAGCCCTTCATCATCGAGAACCGGCCCGGCGCGGGGAGCAACATCGCAACCGAGGTCGTCGTCAACGCTCCGCCCGACGGCTACACGCTGCTGATGATCAGCCCCGCGCATGCGGTGAACGCGACGCTTTACGACAAGCTCGCGTACAACTTCCTGCGCGACATCGCGCCGGTCGCCGGCATCAGCCGGGAAGCGAACGTGATGGTGGTGTCGCCGTCGTTCCCGGCGGCCACCGTGCCGGCGTTCATCGCCTATGCCAAGGCCAATCCGGGCAGGGTCAACATGGCCTCGTCCGGCGTCGGCACCTCGGTCCACGTCGCGGGCGAGCTCTTCAACATGATGGCCGGCATCAAGATGACCCACATCCCCTATCGCGGCGCGGGGCCGGCGATCACCGACATTCTCGGCGGCCAGGTGCAGGTGATGTTCGCCGCGATGCCGTCCGCCTTCGAGCACGTCAAGGCCGGGCGCTTGCGCGCGCTCGCGGTGACCACCGCGGCGCGGTTGCCAACGCTGCCCGACGTGCCCACCGTCGGCGAATTCCTGCCCGGCTACGAGGCGAGCTCCTGGTACGGCATCGGCGCGCCGCGCGCGACGCCGCCCGAGGTCATCGCCGCGCTCAACAGCTCGATGAACGCGGGCCTCGCCGACCCGCGACTCAAGACGCGGCTCGGCGAGCTCGGCGGCATGATGCTTAGCGGTACGCCGGCCGAGTTCGGCAAGCTCATGGCCGACGAGACCGAGAAATGGGCGAAGGTCGTGAAGTTCTCCGGCGCCAAGCCGGGCTGAGCGCGGCAAACCTAGAGGCGAGTCATGCGCGAAGAACGACGCTGGTTTCTGCAGTGTGCCGCTGCGGCTCTCGTTGCCGCGGGCATGTCCATCGCCGCCCCGTGCGCCGCCGTCGCGCAAACCTGGCCGACGCGTCCGGTGCGCATCATCGTTCCCACCACGGCCGGCGCCACCACCGACATCATCGCCCGCCTGATCGCCCAGGCGATCGGCGAGCGCCTCGGCCAGCAGTTCATTATCGAGAACCGTCCCGGCGGCGGCAACACGCTCGGCACCGAGGCGGTGGTGCGTTCGGCGCCCGACGGCTACACGGTGCTGCTCGTCAACGCGGTCAACGCCATCAACGTCACGCTATTTCCGAAACTCAACTACGATTTCTCCGCCGACATCGTGCCGGTCGCCGGCATCATCCGCGTGCCGCTGGTGATGCAGGTCTATCCCGGGTTTCCCGCCAAGACCGTCCCCGAGTTCATCGCCTATGCGAAGGCCAATCCGGGCAAGATCAACATGGGCTCGGCGGGAACGGGCTCGACGCCGCATGTCGCCGGCGAGCTCTTCAAGATGATGGCCGGCGTCGATCTGCTTCACGTGCCCTATCGCGGCGGCGCGGCGGCGATGACCGATCTGATGAGCGGGCAGGTCCAGGTGATGTTCGAGCCGGTCGCGGGGCCGCTCGAGCATTTGCGATCCGGCCGGTTGCGCGCGCTCGCGGTGACCACGACGGCGCGCTCGCCGGCGCTGCCGGACGTGCCGACGGTCGCCGAGTTCGTCCCCGGCTACGAGGCAAGCTCGTGGTACGGCCTCGGCGTGCCGAAGGGGACGCCGGCGGACATCGTCGACACTCTCAACCGGACAGTCAACGCGGCGCTCGCGGATCCGAAGCTGCAGGCGCGGTTTGCCGATCTCGGCGCCACGGTGCTCGCCGGCACGCCGGCCGATTTTGCGAAGCTCGTCGCGGCCGAAACCGAGAAATGGGGGCGGGTGGTGAAATTCTCCGGCGCCAAGGTGGAATGAGGCCGCGCGCGAAGCGCGGTCTCTTCGCAATTCCGTCACGCGCAAAGAGCCTACCGCCGCACCGTGAAATGGTGGACATTGCGGCCCCCGCCCGACCGCCCATTCCAAGAGCTACGGAGAGCCATCAATGCCCGACAGCCTCGCCCAGGCGCGTGAGGAGGTAGCCCTCGCCAATCGTATCCTCGCCAATGAGGGCGTGTTCGACGCCTTCGGCCATGTGAGCCTGCGCCATCCCGAGAACCCCGAGCACTTCCTGATCTCGCGTCATCGCGCGCCCGAGCTGGTGCAGCCCGCGGACGTTCTCGTGCTCGATCTCGACGGCAAGGCGGTGGTGCCGACGCCCTACCGGCTCTACGGCGAGGTCACGATCCACGCCTCGATCTTCCAGGCGCGTCCCGACGTGATGGCGATCTGCCACCACCACGCCCCCGCGGTGTTGCCCTACGCCATCGCCAAGGTCGCGATGATGCCGGTCTATCACCTCGGCGCTTCGATGGGCGAGACGGTGCCGTTCTGGGACAGCCGCGACGACTTCGGCGCCACCGCGCTGGTCCTGGTCGATCCGGCCGAAGGCAAGTCGCTCGCCAAGGCGCTGGGCCCGCATTCGATGGTGCTGATGGGCCGCCACGGCGCGACCGTCGTCGGCGCTTCGCTGCGCGAGCTCGTGTTCCGCACGATCTACACGACGCGCAATGCCGAGCTGCAGACGCAAGCGAAGCTCCTCGGCGCCGTGCATCCGCTCAGCCCAGAGGAGATCAGGAAGGCCGCCGCCTACAATCTCCGCCCGGCTCCGATGGAACGCGCGTGGGATCTGTGGGCGAAGCACCTCGCCGAGAAGGAAGGGCGCGTCGCGGCGCCGGCCCGCGTTGCTAAGCCGGAGCCTGCGGTCGCGGCGAAACCAGCGCGTGCGAAACCGGCGAAGGCGCCGGCGCGCAAAGGCCGCGGCGAAGAAGAAGAGCGCGAGCAAGCGGAAGGGACGTTAGGGCGTTTCGGATTTCACAAAGCCGTCATGGCCGGGCTTGTCCCGGCCACCCCGATCATATGGCACGGCCGTGCCCAGTCATCGGGATCGCCGGGACAAGCCCGGCGATGACGGCCGGGGATTGGATGTGCCGTCACGCATGCACCACTCCACATCCGCATCCCGCCTCGCCGCACAGGATGCGCGCCGCTGTGCCGCCGAGCACCGCCTCCCACTCCGCCTCCGGCACGGCGGCCTTTACGTTGGCGAGGGGATCGGGGTCTGACATCTCGAAGGGATAGTCGCTGCCGAGCATCAGCCGTCTCGGTGCCGACGATGTCGATCAGGTAGCGCAGCGCCGCGGGCTTGAACGTCAGGGTGTCGAAGTAGAGCTGCTTCAACACATCGACGGGATCGCCCTTGTAACCTTTCGAACGCGGCTCCGGACGGTTGTCGGCGGCGTGGCGGAAGCGCTCGATGAGCCACGGCAGCAGGCCGCCGCCGTGGGGAATCTTGACCATCAGGTCGGGAAACCGCGTGAACACGCCGCCGAACATCATCCGCGCCACCGCGGCTGTCGACGCCAGCGGATAGCCGATGCAGTTGTGCAGGAAATACTCCTTGAGGCTCGCGGCCGGCTGCTCGTCATAGGGATGGAAGATCAGCAGCACCTTCATCTCCGACATCGCCTGCCAGAACGGATCGAGCGCGGGATCGTCGAGAAAGCGCGACGGGCCGAGATAGGTCGCGATCTGCGCCGCCTTGAAGCCGTATTGGCTCATGGCGCGCTCCATCAGCTTGATCGCGGCCTTGAAGTCCTGCAGCGGCAGATTTGCGGCGCCGAGATAGCGGTCGGGATTAGCGGCGACCACCCCCGCGATGGTGTCGTTCTGCAGTTCGGAAAACTTGATGCCGAGGTCGAGCGGCATGGTGTAGCCGGAGAAATCGACCCAACCAGCGAGCACCTGCATGTCGACGCCCTGGCGGGTCATCGCCGCGAGGCGGTCGGTGGTGTGGGTCAGCGGCATGTACATCGGCCGCGTGTGGGTCGAGCCCTCGAGCCGCACGGTCCAGCGCTTCTCGTCGCCGGTGATCTCGACGCCGTAGGACTTACCGGCGCTGCGGATCGCCTTCCACATATCAGGGAGGCACGATATGGCAATGGGTGTCGATGACCGGAGACGTCATGGATGAGGCATTCCGTCGATTGGGAGCGTCAGGCGATTGGGAACGTCAGGGCCGTACGGCGGGCGATTCCATCGGCATGCCGCGGGCGCGCTGCATGAGGAAGAGCTCGAGATTAACATATTCCGGCGCGCCGTAATCCGGCACTTCGGCCCGCATGCCGGAAATGCAGTTGCGCAGCCGCCGCTGCAGCGAGCCGAGGCTCTGCCACTCCAGGCGATAGAGCGGATAGCCGTTGGGATGGCCCTGCGGCACGATATTGCCGGCGAGGCGCTTGCCCCAATTGTCGTCGTGGCACAGCGCGCAGGAGAGGTTGAGCTGGCCCTGGCGGCGATTGAACAAGTCGCGGCCGGCGGCGGTGAAGGGCGCGAGCCTCGGATCGGCGGCAGGCGTGATCGGCATGCCGCGCGACTGGCGCGCCACATAGGCCGAGAGCGCCAGCAGGTCGCGGCTCTCGAAGCGGAACGGCGTCGCCTTCTGGCGCTCGCCGCGGCAAATGTTGACCTGACCTTCGAGATCGACGGGCGCCCCGCGCTCGGGATCATAGGCGGGGTAGCGCGCGGCGACGCCCTTCATGCTTTGCGTCGCATCGCCATGGCAGTCGGCGCATGATTTGCCGGCCGCGCCAGCCTTCTGGCCCCACAACGCCTCGCCGTCCAGCACGAACAGCATGGCAGGATTGGCGGTGTCGTCGTCCTGGATGGCGCGGGTTTCGCGGCTCATGTCGTCATAGCCGGAGTGGCGATCGGTGGGCGCGATCTCGGCAGCGAAGGCGGGGATGGCGGCGATGAGGAGCGCGGCGAGGATTTTCGCGGGCGAGGTGATCGCGGCTCGTGCACCGACCACCGATGCACGCACACCAATCACCGACGCGCCAACCACTGAGCTGTCATGGCCGGGCTTGTCCCGGCCACCCCGATCATATGGCACGGCCGTGCCCCACTATCGGGGTCGCCGGGACAAGCCCGGCGATGACGGCTGTGGATGGGGCATGGTCATGAAATTTGCTCTTGGCGCCTCAGGCGGCAATTCGGCACGCGCCTCCCGCGCGCAACGCGCAACTTACTCCACGGTGATCTCGGCCGATGCGGTTTCGACGTTGCCCTCGTCATCGGTCCATTTGAACTCGAACTTGCCGCTCTCGCTCGCCGTCACGAAGAAGCTGAAGAACGGGTTCGCTGCGATCGCCGGATAAAGCCCGGCGCGAAACACTTCCTCGCCATTAAAAGTGCAGACGAACGCGTTGATGATGTCGCGGGGCACCACCGCGCCGACCTCGTTGCGGCGATAGCCGGTCTCCATGACGTGGGAGATCAGCGTCTTGATCTCGATCACCTGGCCGCGCTTGGCCTTCGGAGGAACATTGATGAGAGTGCGGGCCATCAATTGTACTCCAGGCAAGCGGCCAAGCGTGACGATGACGTCGACCTGATCGGACCAGAACGAGCCGTCGCTCATCTCGGCGATGGCGACGAGGGTCTGGGTGTCGGCGAGGCGAATGCGCGCGGAGAACGACGCCTTCGCGGCGCGCTTGCCGAAATACGCGTCGATGACGTTGGACTGCGGGTTCTTCTCGTTGAAGACATGGACGACCTTGACGCGATCGGCCGGAGTCATCGGGCTTTCGACCGTGACCGTCATCGCGACCGTGTTGCCGTTCTCGACGAGCGGGGGAATGTCGAGGGTCACGCGGCCCTTCTTCACCGGCGCCTCGCCGACCACCGCCTTGATCGCGGCCTGCATCTTCTCCGGCGTCGCTATCGCCGGCCGCACGGTGAGCAGCGGAATGCCGAGCGCGCCGGCAGCAGTTGCTGCACCGGCACTCGCGAGCACCGCGCGGCGTGAGTGTCTCTTCATGGGTTCCTCTTCTCGTCGCGCAACGTCTTGAGAAAGGCCACGACGTCCTCGATCTGCTCCGCCGAGAGCACCGTCTTGCCGCGAAACGCCGGGGCGACCCGATCGAGCCCATCCAGGCGGTAATAGGACGGCATGATGGTATCCGGATTGAAGTGCCGCAAGTCAACGATACGCAGCCGCAGCTCGCCCTCCGAATACCGCGACCCCGCGCCGGCGAGATCGGGGCCGATGGTCCCCTGAAACTTCTCCTCCGGCAGCGGTGCCGAGTGACACAACAGGCACAGACCGGTCTGCCGGCTGGTCACGATCGCCTTGCCGCGGGCGGGATCGCCGGAAGCCCCGGTAAGCGACTCTGCAATCGCGTCTCCGACCACGATGTAGGGGCGAAGCCCCTCATCCGCACCGGCCGGCCCGATGCACAGGGCTGCCATGACGGCGCCGAACGCCACCGCCCGCAACGCACCGGCCTTAGCCGAACACCTCGGAGGTGATGGTGTGGAACCAGCCATCGGCGAGCTCTGCTTCCTCCTTGCGCTCGGTGAGTGGCGCATCGACCGGACTCACGCCGCCGGAGCCCGCGACTTCAGCGAGCGCGCCGCTGACCGGATGATAGATGGCGGCAACCGAGACACCGTAGTCCGGCGCCACCAGGCTGTAACAGGTGTTGATGAGCTTCGGCGTCTCCGGCTTCTCGCCGCGCGCGAGCTTCGCCACCGCGACCGCGCAGACCTTGGCCTGGGAGTTGGCGGCGAACGCCGATTTCGGCATCGCCCCGGCGATCGCGGCATCGCCGATGACATGGATGTTAGGCACCTGCTTCGAACTCGAAGCTCACGGGATCGATCGGGCACCAGCCGGAGCGGTCGGTAGCGCCGGCGATCTCGGCGATGCGGCCGGCCTTCTGCGGCGGAATGACGTTGGCGACTGCGGCTTTGACTTTGTCGAAGTCGGTCGAGATCGTGTTGGTCGCGGGATCGACCGAGGAGACCTTGCCGCCCATCGACAGCGAGACCCATTCGAGGTTCGGATACATCGTCTTCCAGGCATTCTGGAACAGGCGCTGCTTGGAAAAGGCGTCCTTGGCGTCGAGGATCATCACTTTCGAGCGCGGCTTCTTCGCCTTGAGATACCAGGCGATGAGGCTCGCGCGCTCATAAGGGCCGGGCGGGCAACGATAGGGATTTTGCGGCGACACGATCACCACGACGCCGCCGTCATCCATCGCCTCGATCTGGCGGCGCAGCAGCATGGTCTGCTCGCCGGCCTTCCAGGCATGCGGCATGCGCTGGGCGGCGGCCTCGTCATAGCCCGGCAGCGCGTCGAAACGCAGCTCGATGCCGGGGGCGAGGATCAGCCGGTCGTAATTGAGGGTACTGCCGTTGGCGAGGGTCACCGTGCGCGCGGTCGCGTCGATGCCGGTGGCGCTGGTTTGGGCGAGTGTGAGGCCGTCGCCGATGGCCTTCCCGTAGCCGAACTGCTGCTCCTTGATATCGCGCAGGCCAGCGATCACGTCGTTGCTGAACGGACAGGCGGTGTAGGTCGGGTTCGCCTCGACCACCGTGACGTCGAGGCCCTTGTCGTAGCGCTTCGCCACGCGCGCCGCGGTGAGGCCGGCGAACCCGCCGCCGACCACGACGATCTTCGGCGCCGCGCCTTGGGCGAGCATCGGGCGCGGCAGCATCGTCGAAGCGACGCCAGCGCCGATGCCAGCGGCGAAGTCACGGCGGCTCGGATGAAATCGTGTCACGTCGGCCTCCGTCTATTTCTGCGCGCCGTACCAGGCAGCGATCGCCTGGATTTCCTCGGGCGTGAAGCCCTTCACGATGCGATCCATGATCGTGCCCTTGCGCTGGCCGCCGCGGAACTCCTGCAGCACCGCAACGATCTTTGCGGGATCGCGCCCGACGAGGCCCGGCGGCGTCGAGGTGTCGGTCGCGGTCGGCGAATGGCAGCCGGAACACGACGTCGCGCCTGGCGGCGCATCCGCCGCCAGCGCCGTGGCGGACAGCATGGCCCCGGCGAGAGCGCCTCCGACAACGCACGTCAGCTTCATGTCCATAATCCCGGAAATTGAAGTCGCGGAAGCTGGTTCCGGAAATTGAGCGGCGGCCGTGCGGCCGCCGCTCGCGTCGAGGTTCCGAACCTCACACCATTTCGAGCCCGTGGTGCTTGAGCGGGAAGGTGCGATAGCGCTTGCCGGTCGCCGCGGTGATGGCGTTGAGCACCGCCGGAGGCGCGACGCAGATGGTCGGCTCGCCGACACCGCCCCACACCGGTCCGCCCGACGGCATCACGATCGTCTCGACCTTCGGCATCTGGGCGAGATGGAGCATCTCGTAGGTGTCGAGGTTGGTCTGCTCGATCGCGCCGCCCTTGACCGTGATTTCGCCGAGGAACAGCGCGGTCAGGCCGTAGATGAACGAGCCGGCGACCTGCCGCTCGATCTGCGCGGGGTTGACGGCATAGCCGGAGTCGGTGGCGCCGACGATGCGGTGCACCTTCACCTTGTTGCCGTCAACCGAGACCTCGGCGCAGGCGGCGATGTAGCTGCCGAAGCCCATGTGCTGGGCAAGGCCGCGATAGACGCCCTTCGGCGCCGGCTTGTCCCAGCCCGCCTTCTCCGCCACCGCGTTGAGCACGGCCAAGTGCTTCGGATTGTTCGCCATCAGCTTGCGGCGGAACTCGAGCGGATCGACGCCCATCTCCTTCGCGAGCTCGTCCATGAAGCTCTCGATGTAAATCGCGTTGTGGTTGATGTTCACGCCCCGCCAGAACCCGGGCGGGATCGGCGGATTGCGCATCGCATGGTCGATCAAGAGGTTCGGCACGTCGTAGCCGAACGCAGCCTCGGCGCCGCCCTTGTAGAAGCCGGCGAAGGTCGCGGGGTCCATGCCGTTCTGCATGCGGCCGGGCGCCACCGTCGCCAGGATCGACTGGCCGGAGATGCGGATGTGCAGGGCCGTGAGGTTCTTCTTGTCGTCGAACCCAGCGGTCATCTTGCACTGGGTGATCGGATGGTACCAGCCGTGGGTCATGTCCTCTTCGCGCGTCCACAGGAGCTTGACCGGCGTGCCGGGCATCTCCTTGGCGACGAGGACCGCCTGCCGCACGTAATCGACCGAGGTCGCGCGACGGCCGAACCCGCCGCCGAGCCAGGTCTTGTAGACCTCGCACTTGGTGACCGGGATGCCAGCGGTTTCCGCGGCCGCGGCGAGTGCCTGCTCGCCGTCCTGCACCGAGGCCCACACCTCGCACTTCTCCGGGGTGTAGAGCACAGTGGCGTTCTGCGGCTCCAGCGTGACGTGGTGCTGGTAGGGATAGGCGTAGACCGCCTCGACCTTCTTCGCCGCGCCGGCGAGCGCCGCTTTGATATCGCCGCCCTGGTTGCCGACGATCGCCTGGTCGGCATCGAGGCCGGCCTTGAGCATATCGGCAATGGTCGCGCTGGAGACCTTGGCATTCGGGCCTTCGTCCCAGGTGATCGGCAAGGCTTCGAGCGCCGTCTTGGCGTTCCACCAGGTGTCGGCGATGACGGCAACGGCGTTGTCGCCGATCTGAGCCACCTTCTTGACGCCTTTCATCGACGCGACCTTACCGGCGTCGAAGCTCTTCACTGTGCCGCCGAACGCCGGCGACGCCTTGATCGCGGCGCTGACCATATTCGGCAGCTTGACGTCGATGCCGTAGATCGCACGGCCGTCGACCTTGAGCGGGGTGTCGAGGCGCTTCAGGCCTTTGCCGGCGATCTTCCAATCCTTCGGATCCTTGAGCTTGACGTCGGTCGGCGGCTCGATCTTTGCGGCCGCGCTCGCGACCTTGCCGAAGGTGGTGGAGCGGTTCGACTTGGTGTGGGTGATCACGCCCGCATCGGCCTTGCATTCTGCGGCCGGCACGTTCCATTCCTTGGCGGCCGCCTGGATCAGCATCTCGCGGGCGGCGGCACCGCCCTTGCGGACGTATTCGTTGGAGGCGCGGATGCCGCGGCTGCCGGCGGTGAAGAAGTCGCTCCACACCCGCTTGCGGGCGAGGTTCTCGCCGGGCGTCGGGAACTCGTACGTGACGCTGGACCAATCGCAGTCGAGCTCTTCGGCGACGAGCTGGCAGAGGCCGGTCAGCGTGCCCTGGCCCATCTCCGAGCGGGCGACGCGGATGACGACGGTCTCATCCGGCTTCACGACGACCCAGGCGTTCACCTCGGGCGAGGAGAGCGGGGGCGAGCCGGGCTCGGCCGAGGCCTCGCCGCCGAACGGGACGTGGAAGCCGAGCGCAAGGCCGGCGGTGGACGAGCCGACGAGGAAGCTGCGGCGATCCATGTTGGGAATATAATTCATCGACGCCTCCCCTTACGCGTTCGCTGCGGCGTGAATCGCTTCGCGCACCTGTTGATAGGTGCCGCAGCGACAGACGTTGGTGATGGCCGCATCGATATCGGCGTCGGTCGGCTTCGGCTTCTCCTTGAGGAGCGCCGTCACCGCCATGATCATGCCGCTCTGGCAGTATCCGCACTGCGGCACGTCGTTCGCGATCCAGGCCTGCTGCACCTTGGTATGCTGGCCGTTCTGGGCGAGCCCTTCGATGGTGGTGATCTGCTTGCCTTCGGCGGCACTGACCGGGAACGAGCAGGAGCGCGTCGCCACGCCGTCGATGTGCACGGTGCAGGCGCCGCATTGGGCAATGCCGCAGCCGAACTTGGTGCCGGTGAGGCCGACGTTCTCCCGGATCGCCCACAGCAGGGGCGTGTCCGGCGCGACGTCGACGTCGTACGCCTTGCCGTTCACATTGAGACGCGCCATTGAAGCTTTCTCCTCGTCAGGTCGAAATTTTCTGATGGTCTTGCAGAGCGCTCACCGCTCTTGTCGTGATCATAGCTTGTTTTGAACGAGTCCAAAACATCCCTGCCATCTGGATCGAGCCAAGGCCAGTCACGGAAAAGTGAGGGCGGGCGAGCACAGGCAATCTGCGGCAGCCGTGCGACCTCAAGCCGCTGCGACCGCCTCGAGGCCGCGCTGGCGCGTTTCTACGCCCCATGCCCACACCACCGCGATCTGCACGACGACGAGGCCGATCATCAGGGCGAGCACGCCGCGCATGCCGTAATTTGTGGCAAGCGCCAGCACGACGAATGGCGACACGATTGTCGCAGCGCGCCCGAGCGTGTTGCAGATGCCGTTGGCGCGCAGCCGCACCTCGGTCGGGAACAGCTCCGGGGTGTAGACGCCGAACAGGATTGCGACCTGCACATAGATCGCGAGCACCAGGAAGAACCCGACGCCAAGCACCAGCGCCGCGGGCGTCCCGCCGGTGAAGGTGGCGTAGATCGCGCCGAGAACGATGGTCGCGAGCGACGCGCCGATGATGCTGGCGCGTCGTCCGATCCAGTCGGCACAGAGGGCACCGAGCGCGCAACCGGCGGGCGATGCCACCGCAAGCACCAGGATGTATTCGAACGAGCGGGTGATCGTCAGCCCCTGCTGGACGAAGAACTGCGGCAGCCAGGTGACGAAACCGAAGATCAGCGTGTTCACGGTGATCAGCGCCCAGCTTCCGACCACCATGCGCATCAGGAGCGGCGGCCGTGCCAGCGCTGCAAAATCGACGGCTGGTATGGCTGCCGGCGGCTTCGGCGCTGGCAAGGGCTGCCGCGCCTCGCTTTCGATTGCCGAGACGATCGCCTCGGCCTCCTCGGTGCGGCCCTGGGCTTCGAGCCAGCGCGGCGACTCCGGCAAATTCTTGCGCAGCCACCACACGATCAGCGCGCCGATGCCGGCGATCACGAACATCGGCCGCCATCCCCAGGTCGGGATGATGAGATAGCCCAGCAGCGCGGTGACCGGCAGGCCCGACACCACGAGAAACGCCATGAAGGCGAGCCAGCGGCCGCGCGATTGCGGCGGCACGAATTCGGTCAGCGTCGAATAGCCGACCACGATCTCGGCGCCGAGGCCGAGCCCCATCACAAAACGCAGCCAATTGAGCGTCATCATGTCGGGCGCGGCCGCGGCGGCGAGCGAGGCGAGGCCGAAGATCGCGAGATTGACCTGGTAGGTGAAGCGGCGGCCATAGCGGTCGCCGAGAAAGCCGGTGACAAGAGCGCCGATGGTCATGCCGAGAAAGGTCTTGGAAATGAAATCGGCATTGAGCGGCGGCGTCGAAAATCCGCTCTGCAGCACCGCCGGCAGCACGTTCGTTCCAACATAGAGATCGTAGCCGTCGAAGAACATGCCGGCGCCGACCAGCCAGAAGATGCGATAGTGGAACGGTGTGATCGGCAGGCGGTCGAGCCGCCCGCCGGCATTCACGTGTGCCATGTTGCCTCCCGGCCCATCGCCTTGGCGATCTTCCCTTCGGCATCGTAGTCAAGAAGCGCGCGTCGCGCTATCGCCCAAGGGGTACGACGCGGCTGGAGGTTCGCCCGATGCTCAAAGTGTTCTGCGCCCGCTCGATGCATGTCGCGGTCCGCGCGCTGACGGATGATTTTGTCCGCAGCGGCGGCACGGTCGCCGATATCGTGTTCGAGCCGATGGGCGCGCTGCAGGCGCGCCTTGCGGCCGGCGAGACGGCCGATGTGCTGGTTCTGGCAACACCCACGGTCGACGCGCTCGGCGCGAAGGGCAAAATCGTCGCGGCGAGCCGCACCGACGTCGGCCGCGCGCCGATCGGCGTCGCGGTCCGCGCCGGCACCGCAGCGCGCGACATTGCGACCCCGCAGGCCTTCGCGGCAACGCTCACAGCGGCGCGGGCGATCGCGCTGAGCGACCCCGCGGTCGGCGGCTCCGCCGGCATCTATCTGCGCGACCTTTTTGCAAAGCTCGGCCTTGCCGAGATGATCGCGGCGAAGACCGCATACCAGAAGAGCGGCGTCGCCGCCGCTGCCGCCGTCGCCCGCGGCGACGCCGATCTCGCCATGACCTTCGTTCCCGAATTGCTGCAAGCGGATGGAGTGCGCATTCTAGGACCCCTCCCCCCGCCCTACGGACATGAGACCGCCTACACTGCAGTCGTCGCGTCGGACTCGCAGCATCAGGAAGACGCGCGCGCCTTCATCGCCGCATTGACGACCCCCGCAGCCCGTGTGGTCTTCGCCAAGGCCGGCTTCGCGCCAGCCGGCTGAGCCTCAGCCGCGCAGCGCCTTGAGGTCGAGCGGGCCGACGTAAAGCGTGTTCGCCTCCGCGAGCGCGGGCGCGATGCGGGATTCCTGCCAGTCGCCATGGCGGGCGCAGAGGATGAACTTGTCGTCGATGTCGGCGCGGGTGAGCGGCTCGTGGGCGCCGCCGCGCATGTAGGGCTGGCGCTCCTCGACGACGCTGCCGTCCTTCATCACGGCGCGGACATGACCGGTGAAGTTCTTCGGATAGGGATTGTCGGGATCGACGACGTACCGGACTTTGGCGGCGACCGCGAGCACGGCGGGGTCCTTCACCGCCGCATCGGTGAAATCGCCCAAGCCCACATTGCCGCGCACCAAGCCGGCGGCGATGCAATAGGGCGTCGAGAATTTCGCGCCGTAGCCGTTGGGCGGACGCTGCTTGTCGGCGAGCGGCTCCCACAGCCGGTGCACCGTGCCCTCGCCAACCTCGCAGACGATCTCGCGAATGTCGTCCGCCTTGATGCCCCGTGCACCGAGGCGTCGCGCGCAGTCGATATAGGGATGTGCCATGGTCCCGCAGGGATAGGGCTTGAAGGCGAGCGTGTCGGTGACCCAGCGGGTGCCGAAATCGCCGATCAGCGCGTCATAGTCGCCCTCGGTGGTGTGGGCGAAGCCGTGGAACAACCCATGAGTGCCCTCGAATACGGTGCGCGGCCCAAGGAAGCCGTGCTTCGCGAGCAGCGCCGCACGCAGCCCCGACTGCGCCGCCCAGCCGGCATGCATGCGCTTGGTCCAAGCGCCCTCGGCGAGGTACTCGATGATGCCCGCGGCCATGCTGCCGGCGATGCCGAGCGCATCGACGATGCCCTTGCGGTCGAGCCCGAGAGCGGCCGCCACGCCTGCCGCCGCCGCCATGGCGCCGAACACCGCGGTCGGGTGGAAGCCCGCCTTGTGCACGAGCTTCGGGGTGACGAGGCCGAGCCGGCACATGGTCTCGACGCCGACCGCGACACCGCGCAACAGCGCAGCGCCGTCGGGGCGATGACGCTCGCAGGCGGCGAGCACCGCCGGCACGATCACCGCGCCGGCATGCACCGGGCCGCCTTCGAAGGTGTCGTCGAAGTCTTCGCCGTGGATGGCGGTGCCGTTGACGAGCGCGGCGCCGGCCGCGCTCAGGGTCCGGGTATGCCCGATCACCGTGCACGGGCCATCATCGTCGCAGGCGGCAAGCGTCGCTTGGACGTAGTCGGCGTTGCGCACGGTGAGGCAGAGGCCGATCACGTCGACGGCGAGGTCCTCGCACTTCGTGCGGGTCGCCGCCGGCAGGCGCGCGGGATCAACGGCGGCGATGCGTTCAGCGAGTTTCTCGGCAATGGATACGGTGGGTAGGGGTTCGCTCATGGGCTGCTTTCAGTGTGTCGTGATTCCAAAGGAGTGGTCATGGCCGGGCTTGTCCCGGCCACCCCGATCATCAAGGCACGGCCGTGCCACATGATCGGGGTCGCCGGGACAAAGCCCGGCGATGACGGCATGAGGGGGAGGCACCGCCGATCATCCCGTCAATTGTTGCGCAGGCGCACGCCGCCGAAGCCGGGGATGCGGTTGATAAGGATGACGACGCTGAAGGTGACGATCAGCATGATCAGGCCGAGCACTGCGATGGCGCCGAGGTCGCCGCTCTCGTTGAGATCGAAGATCAGCACCGAGATCACCTTGGTCTGCGAGGTGAACAGCATGATCGCCGCGGAGAGCTCGCGGATGACCCCGACGAAGATGAAGCACCAGGTCGCGATCACGCTGGTGCGCAGCAGCGGTGCGGTGATGCGCGCGAGGGTGCCGAGCCGCGTCGCGCCGAGGATGCGGCTCGCCTCCTCGAGGTCGGGGCTGACGACGCGGAATGCCGAGTGGAGTTGCTGATAGGCCGACGGCAGCGCAATGGTGACGAACGCGATCAGCAGGATCCACAACGTGCCGTAGAGCACGATCGGCGGCCGCGTGTAGCTCAGGAACAGGCCGACGCCGAGCACGATTCCGGGTACCGCGACCGGCGCCGTGGCGAGGAAGCCGAGCGCCCTGTGCCACGCGATTGCCTTGCGCGCGGTCATGTAGGCGATCACCACCGCCATCGCGGTGCCGATGGTCGCGGCGGCGGTGCACAGGATCAGCGTATTCTCGAAGGCGAGCCGCGTCGCCGACAGTTCGAAGAACACGAATTTGACGTTGTGCAGCGTGAGCGTGCCGAGCGACACGAGCTGCGTTGCGACCGGCGAGAACGCAGCATTGAGCAGCGCCCCGTAGGGCAGGAATACCGGATTGCAGAGCACGAGGAAGGTGACCGCGAGCGCCACCCATTTCCACCGGCCGAGCGGGACGAGGCGCGGCGCACCCTGGCGTCCGCCGACCACGCTGTAGCCGCGCCGCCCGAGCACGAAGCTTTCGCCGCGCAGCAGGACGATGGTCAGGACGAGGAGCGGCAGCGAGGCCGCGGCGGCGAGCTCGAGTTTCGGCGGATACCCGAACAGGCTCCAGATCTTGGTGGTCATGGTGTGGAAACCCGCCGGCAATGCGAGGATCGCCGGTGAACCGAACAGCGTCATCGCCTGCAGGAAGGCGATGAGCGCGCCGGCGACGACCGCCGGCATCGCGAGCGGCACGGTGACGCGCCGGGCGGTCGTCCAGGCGCTGCCGCCGAGGATCGCGGAGGCATCCTCGAGGTCGCCGGGGATGCGGTCGAGCGCGTTGGCGACGAGCACGAACACGTAAGGGAACGTGTAGCAGCTGATGACGAAGATCAGACCGGGCAGCGAATAGATGTTGAAGAGATACTCGTCGGACTCGGCGCCGGTGACGGCGCGGTACGCCTGGTTGATGAGCCCGCTGTTCGGCGCGGCAAGCATCTCCCAGGCGATCGCGCCGAGAAAGGGCGGCGTCACGAACGACGCCGTCACCAGCGCCCGCACGGTCTTGCGCAGCGGCATGTCGGTGCGCGCGACGAGCCATCCCATCGGCGCCGCCACCGCGCAGCAGATCGCGGCCGAGCTCGTCGCGAGAACGACCGTCGTGATCAGCGGATCGATGAAGGTATCGTCGGTCGCGAGCTCGACGAAATTCGCCAGCGTGAAGCCGCCGGCCTTGTCGTGGAAGGCGAAATACACGAGCCAGGACAACGGCAGCACGATGAGCAGGCACAGCGCCGCCGACACGGCGACGAGCACCGGCCACGACAGGTCGAAGCGAAACCGCAGGCGCGGCGCCGGCGCGGGAACGGCGAGAGCCAAGGATCACACCCGAAAAATTTTGGTGTACCGCGCCTTAATCTGGTCGGCCTGCTTCTCCACCGCCGCGGCGTCCTCCTTCATGACCTTGATTTCGCGGAACGGCTTGCGGCCCGGCTTCTCCTTCACCGCCGGGTGGAACGAGTGCATGTTGGCGATGTCGAGCACGAGCTGCTGGCATTCGGCGGTGAAGCAGAACGCCTGGAACAGCCGCGCCGCGTTCGGGTTGGGCGCCGCCTTGAAGACCCCGTTCGGGCCGACGATCTGCGGCGTGCCCTCGGTCGGGTAGACGATCTCCACCGGCCCGCCGGCATCCTTGACCGTGGTCAGGACGTAGTCGTTGCCGTCCGCCATGATCGCGCGCTCGCCGAGCCCGATCTTCTTGGGCGGATCGGAGGCGGACTGCACCTGCATGACGCGCTGCTTGGCGAGCTTTTCGAAATACTCCCAGCCGAGGTCGCGCGCCATCTCGTAGGTCGCGGTCATGATGGTGCCGCTGTAGGCCGGATGGCCTTTGACGATCTTGCCGGCCCATTTCGGGTCGAGCAGGTCGGCGAAGCTCTTCGGCGCATCGGCCGGTTTGACGAGGTTGGTGTTGTAGCCGATGACGCTGAGACACACGCGGAAGCTCGCGAACTGACCATCCGGGTCTTTCTGCTCCGCCGGATAGTATTTGGCGACGTCCTCGGGCACGAAGGGGGCGAGCAGGCCGTCGCGCTTCCAGATGATGAAATGAGCCCCGTCGGATGAGTTGACCACATCGACGGCGTGGATGTTGCTCGCGTATTCCTGGCCGATCCGCTGGAATATCCGTTCCGCACCGGTGCGCTCGACCTGCACGGAGATGCCGGGAAACTTCGCTTCGAACGCCTTGGCGATCTTCTCCGACACCGGTAGGTCGATCGAGGTGTAGTAGACGACCTTGCCTTCCTTGGTGGCCGCGCCGACGAGGGCCGGCGTGATCGCGGTCGGCTCCGGGGCCGCAGCGCGCAGCGGCGTCGCGAACACCGTCATCGCGGCAGCGCCCGAGGCCTTGAGCATGTCGCGTCGTGAGAGTTGTCCCGCTCGCATCTGTGTCTCCTCCTCGGCTGCGGACTCTCGAGCCGCAGCCGTCGCTTCAGCGCTCCAGCACGCGACAGCGGTCCGCGGGCAGGCGCAACCACACCCGGCTGCCCTGCGCGATATTTTGTTCCGGTGCGGTGACGACCCGCAGCATCGTGCCGTCGCCAAGCTCCGCAGCATAGTCGCGGCTGTTGCCGAGAAATACATTGCGCGCGACCGTCGCGGGGATGACATTTTCGCGCACGCCCCCCTCCCCCACCTCGCCACCGATGCCGATCTCGTGCTGGCGGATCGAGATCGCGACCTCGGCGCCGGGGGTGAGCGGACCGCCGCTGCACGCGACGGCGGCGCCTGCGATCGACACATGGCCGGCATCGAGCGCCTTGCCCTTGAGAACGTTGCTCGCCCCGATGAAGCGGGCGACGAACTCCGAACGCGGCCGCGCGTAGATTTCTTCCGGCGGGCCGAGCTGCTCGATCCGGCCGCCGTTCATCACCGCGATGAGATCGGCGGTGGTCATCGCCTCCGACTGGTCGTGGGTCACGTAGACCGTGGTGTAGCGGTAAGCGTCGTGCAGGCGGCGGACCTCGAAGCGCATCTCCTCGCGCAGGTTGGCATCGAGATTCGACAGCGGCTCGTCGAGGAGCAGCGTCTCCGGCTCGACGACGAGGGCGCGGGCGAGCGCGACACGCTGCTGCTGGCCGCCGGAGAGCTCGCCGGGATAGCGCGAGGCGAGATCGGCGAGCTTGGTGGTCGCAAGGATACCGGCGACCTTCCTGGCGATCTCTGCGCGCGGCAGCTTGCGCAGCGTCAGGCCATAGGCGACGTTCTCGGCGACCGTCATATGCGGCCATAGCGCATAGCTCTGGAAGATCATCGACATCTTGCGCGCTTCCGGGGGCAGCGTGCGCGACGGCGACGACACCACGCGGTCGCCGACCGCGATCTCGCCCGCCGACGGCTCGACGAACCCCGCGATCAGCCGCAGCGTCGTCGTCTTGCCGCAGCCGGACGGACCGAGCAGGCAGACGAGCAGGCCGTGGTCGATGCGGAGCGAAACATCGTCGACCACGGTCGCCGCGTCATAGCGCTTGGTCAGGTTCCGCAGCTCGACCGACGCCACCCGTTTTTCTCCCTAGCCTTTCGCTGTCATTGCCCGGCGTGACCGCGCAATCCAGCAACCCCTGCGCATCAGCTTTGCTCGGTCCGTGCCTCCATCGCACTCCGGTGGTTACTGGATCGCCCGGTCAAACCGGGCGATGACAGCAAAGGGAGCGCCGGGCCAGGAACGGCCTGTGGGCTTTGATGCGGCTACGTCCCGGTGAACGCGGGCTTGCGCTTCTCCATGAAGGCACGGCGCCCTTCCACATAATCCTTGCTCTCGAAGCAGCGCTTGACCATTTCGGCCGCCTTGGCGACGTCGCGTTTCGAATCCTCCTTCACCACCTGCCCGATGACGAATTTGGTGGTGGCGATGGTGAGCGGCGCGTTGTCGCCGATCATGTCGGCGTATTTCTTCACGTAGCTCTCGAGCTCCTCGGGCGCGACGACCCGATTGACGAGGCCCATCATACGCGCCTCCTCGGCGTCGAATTGGCGCGCGGTGTAGAAGATTTCCTTGGCGAATGACGGCCCCACGACGTCGACGAGCTTCTTGAGCCCGGAATAGCCGTAGCCAAGGCCGAGCTTCGCCGCGGGAACCGCGAACTTCGAATTGTCGGAGCAGATGCGCAAATCGCAGCACAGCGCGAGCCCGACCCCGCCGCCGATGCAATAGCCGCGAATCATCGCGATGGTCGGCTTGGGATACTCGAACACCGCGGCGTTGGCGCGCTCGACGGTCGCGTTGTAGCGCGCGATCGCCTCCTCGTTCGACCGCTCGTCCTCGAACTTCGAGATGTCGGCGCCCGACACGAAGGCCTTGCCGCCGGCGCCGGTAAGCACCACGACCCGCACTTCGTCGTCCTTGCCGTATTCCTCGAGGATGCGCGCGGTCGCCTCCCACATTTCCAGCGACACGGCGTTGTGGCGCTCCGGATTGTTGAAGATCACGTAGCCGACCCGGCCCTCCTTCTTCGAGAGCATCTTGTCCGTGTGCGTCATCTCGTTTCGTCCTCGTCTATTCCGGCGGGTGGCACAAATGCGCGTCGATGGATCAGATCGCGTCGGCGGCGCGCAGCTTGACGATCTCGTCGGCGCTGAATCCGAACTCGCCGAGGACACCGTCGGTATGCTCGCCGATCGCCGGCGGCGGCGCGACGAGGCTGCTCGGCGTCCGCGACAGCGATACCGGCTGGCCGACGAGCGTCGGGCCGTTGCCTTTGACCGTCTGGGCGATGCCGAGGTGCTTGACCTGGGGATCGTCGAACATCTGGTCGATCGCGTAGATCGGCCCGCACGGGACACCCGCGGCGTTGAACCGCTCGACCCAATCGGCGCTGGTGCGCGCCGCGGTGTGCTCGTTGATCTCGGCATTGAGCACGTCGCGATTCTTGGAGCGGTTGGCATTGGTCGCGTAGTCCGGCTTGGTGATCCACTCCGGCGTACCGAGCGTCTGACAGAAGCGCTCCCAGATCTTCTGCCCGGCGGAGGCGATGTTGATGTAGCCGTCCTTGGTCTTGAACACGCCGGTCGGGATGCTGGTCGGATGGTTGTTGCCGGCCTGCTTGGCCACCTCGCCCTTGACCAGCCAGCGCGCCGCCTGGAAATCGAGCATGAAGATCTGGGCCTGCAGGAGCGAGGTATCGACCTCCTGGCCCTTGCCCGAGCTGTCGCGCTCGAGCAGCGCGACCAGGATGCCGATGGCGCAGAACAGCCCTGCGGTGAGATCGGCGATCGGAATGCCGACCCGCACCGGACCTTGTCCCGGAATTCCGGTGATCGACATCAGCCCGCCCATGCCCTGGGCAATCTGGTCGAAGCCTGGGCGCTCCGCATAGGGACCGTCCTGGCCGAAACCGGAGATGCTCGCATAGACGATCTTGGGATTGATCTTTTGCAGGGTCTCATAATCGATCCCGAGGCGCGTCTTGACGTCCGGCCGGAAGTTTTCGACGACGACGTCGGCCTTCTCGACCATCTTCTTGAAAGCGGCGACGCCTTCCGGCGCCTTGAGATTGAGCGTGATGCTCCGCTTGTTGCGGTGCAGGTTCATGAAATCCGGACCGTCGCGGGGGCCGCCCAGTGGCTCGCCGGTGTCGAATTTGGCCGGCGTCTCGATCTTGATGACGTTCGCCCCCCAGTCCGCGAGCTGGCGCACGCAGGTCGGGCCGGAACGAACCCGGGTCAGATCCAGCACGGTGAAGCGATTGAGGGCTTCGGAGGCCCGCGGAATCGGCATTTCCTTCTCCCGAACGATGTTCTCGCACCCGCCTATTGTGAAGCGGGCGCGACATTCCCCGATATCGGCTGAATTGTCCACGCCCTTGACCGCTGTGGCAGGGGCTGCTTCGCATCATGGCCCTGCCGGCGGCACCCAGGATTTCACGATGAATGCGACCGACGATAATGTGGCCCGCGTCTCGGCGGAGCGACTGCGGGACTTCATCGCGGATGCCTTCGTCGCCGCGGGGTTGCCCGAGGCCGATGCTCGCGCCCTCGGCGAATTGATCGCCGAAGCAGATCTCCGGGGAACCGACACCCACGGGGTGTTCCGCATGCCGCTCTATGTGCGCCGGATCAAGGCGGGCGGCGTCAACCCGCGTCCCGACATCCGGATCGTCGAGGAGCGGCCGTCGACCGCCCTTCTCGACGGCGACAACGGCATGGGCCACCTGGTGATGCGTCGGGCCGCCGAACTCGCCATCGCAAAAGCGAAACAGAACGGCGTCGGCTGGGTGGGCGCCCGCATGAGCAATCATGCCGGCCCGGCCGCACTCTACGCCATGATGCCGCTCGCCCACGACATGATCGGGCTCTACTTCGCAGTGGGCAGCAACAATCACCTCCCTCCCACAGGCAGCGCCGAGGCGCTGCTCGGCACCAACCCGATCGCGGTCGCGATTCCGGCCGGCGAGGAAGCGGCAGTGGTGATGGACATGGCGCCAACGGTCGCCGCCTTCGGCAAGGTGCGGCTCAAGGCGGCGCTCGGCGAGCCGATGCCGGTCGGCTGGATGATCGACCATGAGGGCAAGCCCCTCACCGACGCGAGCCGCGCGGCCGAGGGACACCTGCTGCCGATCGGCGACTACAAGGGCTACGCGCTCTCCCTGATCATCGGGCTGCTGGCAGGCTCGCTCAACGGCGCCGCGTTCGGCCGCAGCATCGTCGATTTCCTGAAAAATCCGGCGAGTGCGACCAACACCGGGCAATCCGTGCTCGCGCTCTCGATCGAGGCGTTCGCTCCGGTCGCCCTGTTCAAAAAGAACGTCGACGAGGCGGTGCGCGCCATCCGCGAGTCGCGCCGACTCCCCGGCGTCGAGCGGGTCTGGCTGCCCGGCGAGCAGAGCCACTCCCGCCGCCTCGATCGCCTCGCGCGCGGCGTTCCGGTGCCGCCGACGCTGCGCAAGAATCTCGACGCGCTCGCCGCCGAACTCGGCATCGCGACGCTGTTGTGACCGCGATGGAGACTGCGCTTGAGCGGATCGCAAGCGCAGCATGGATTCCGGGTTCGCGCTGACGCGCGCCCCGGAATGACGAGTCATCGTTGAAGACGAGCTACTTCCCCCGCAGCGCCAGCACCCGGTCGACCATTTCGCCGGCCTCGCCGAGATAGTTCGCGGGATCGCACAGCTTCGCGAGCGCCGCGCGGTCGAGATGCTTGGTGATCTCCTTGTTCTCCGCGAGGAGGTCGAGCAGCGGGCGTCCGGTCGCGATCACTTGCCGGCAGACATCGTAGACGAGGTCGTGGGCATATTGTCGGCCGATATGCGGGCCGAGCCCCATCATCACCGCTTCCGAGACGATCAGCCCGCGGGTGAGATCGAGGTTCGACCGCATTTTCTTCTCGTCGACGACGAGGCCTGAGACCACGAAGCGGGTCTGCGCCAGCGCGCCGGCAGCGAGGCTGAAAATTTCCGGCACCGCGATCCACTCGATCTCCCAGGGTCCGGTTGCGCGCTCATGGTCCTCGACCATGGCGTCGAGCAGCGCGGCAACGAGCTGGCGCACCAGCGACGTGGTCGCGGTGATGTAGACCGAGGAGATCGGGTTGCGCTTCTGCGGCATCGTGCTCGACGAGCCGCGGCCTTCATGGAACGGCTCGTAGACCTCCTCGACCTCGGTCTGCATCATCAGCTTGACGTCGAAGGCAATCTTTCCGCACACGCCGGTGACGAGGCCGAGGAAGCAGCCGACCTCGGCGATGCGGTCGCGCACCGTGTGCCAGGCGATCTCCGGCTGGCCGAGGCCGAGCTCCTTCATCAGCGCCGCCTGCACCTCAAGGCCGCGGCCGCCGAGCGAGGACAGCGTGCCGGCGGCGCCGCCGAACTCGCCGACCAGCACCCGCGGCCGCAGTTCGCCAAGCCGCTGGCGGTGCCGGTCGAAGGCGGCGAGCCAGGTCGCCGCCTTGTAGCCGAAGGTGATCGGCACTGCCTGTTGCAGGTTGCTGCGGCCAGCCATCGGGGTGTCGCGGTAGCGCTTGGCGAGCGCAGCCAGCGCGTCGCCGATGGCGACGATGTCGGCCTCTACGAGGTCGAGCGCCTCGCGGATCTGCAGGATGGTCGCGGTATCGGTGATGTCCTGGGTGGTGGCGCCCCAGTGGCACCATTCGCCCAAGCCGTCGCGGCACAGCGCGACGAGCTGCTGCACCACCGGGAGCACCGGATAGCCGATCCGCTCGGTCTGCGACTTGAGCTTGGCGAAATCGTATTCCTTGGCATCGCAATGCCGGCAGATTTCCTCCGCAGCCTCCTGCGGAATGATGCCGAGGCGCGCCTGGGCACGCGCCAGCGCCGCTTCGATGTCGAGATATTTCTGGACGCGGTTTTCGTCGGCGAAGATCCGCCGCATCGGCTCGGTGGAAAAGATGTCGCGGAAGATACCTGAACTCACGCCAACAGCGGTCATGGATGCGCCTCTACAGCCTGATCCCGAAACGTTGCGGACTTTTCGGACAAGATCAGGATGCAAACAAGGACTTCTCAGTGCGATCAATCAGGATGAACGATCGCGCTCGGGGAAAGCGAGGCCGATCAGGTATAGAAAGCCTGCGCCGCGGTCCATGGCAGCTGACGCCGCCGGTCACAACGTGCTGGGATAAATAACAGCGACGCGAAAGAGCCCGGTCGCGATCAGAGGTGGCCGCCGTGGCGGTCGCTTAACAGGTTAAGATTGCTACACTTAACAGATTAGAACGATTTCATATCATAGTGCTTGCGGCAGCGTTTGCTCGCTGGCATCAAATGGAGGTCGGTCGGTTCGGTCGCACGGCGACTGGAAAACAGTAGCAGCGAGAACAGCCGATCGAAGGGGAGAGCGCGTCGTGATCGTGTGTTCGTGCAACGTCATTTCCGACCAGCAGGTTCGCTCGGTCGCAGCCGAACGCACACCGCGTGGCACCAGCGAAGTCTACCGCTGTCTCGGCTGCAGCGCCGAGTGCGGGCGGTGCGCCCGGACCATTCGTCGGATCATCGACGAAGCAATCAATCCCTGCTGCCGCGCCCAAGGCGAATGATCCGCTGCCGCCGCGCCGGCTGAGAGGTTCGCCGAGCGGTTCGACCATCTGGTCCGCGGCCTTGCCTCTTTTCCAGTTTTTCTGTGATCGGACGGGGCCCGCGGATGCGGTGGTCTTTTTTTCGCTGGCGCCTACTTTAGAATTGTTATAATTTGAGACTAGGGCGTAACCTGACGCCCCAGCACAAGGAATCAGGACACATGCGCGGAGAAGCAACCGTCATCGAATATCTCAACAAGGCTTTGCGGCATGAATTGACTGCCGTGAACCAATACTGGCTGCACTACCGGCTGCTGGAGAACTGGGGCTACAACACACTTGCCAAGATTTGGCGCAAGGAATCGATCGAGGAGATGGAGCACGCGGACAAGCTTGTGCACCGCATCATTTTCCTCGATGGCTTCCCCAACATGCAGGTGCTCGACCCCCTCCACATCGGCCAGACCGTGAAAGAGGTATTGGACTGCGACCTCGCTGCGGAAATGTCGGCCCGCGCTCTCTACGAGGAGGCGGCGACCCATTGTCACGCAGTGAAAGACTACGTGACCCGCGATCTCTTCGAGAAGCTGATGAAAGACGAGGAAAAGCACATCGACTTCCTCGAGACCCAGCTCGAATTGGTCAAACGCCTCGGTCTCGAGCTCTACGCGCAGTACCAAATCGGCGAGCACCACGAGCAGTCGTAGACGGCTCCGTTCCGCCCCAGCCCGCCCTGGCTTCTCGATCTCGGGAAGCCGGGCGGTAATCTCGCGTGTTCGGCCTGCCTACTGTGCGGGTGTCTCAAAGCCGGGTATCTCGCCCGAACTCTCTCACTTCCCAGTGCGAACAGTACGTGGGTGCGTCGTCATCCCCTGTTCGCGGCGCCAACTTATGGGCTAGTGTCGGCCAATCATCGGCAGGAAGCTTGCGAAAGCGCACACGCCTTATAAGGGGCGGGCCTGCCGGCAAGGCTCATCGCAGTGCGGAATGCGGCGCGCCGCCCGCACAGGGAGACAGGCCGGCGTGAAGATCGAACGCATCGACCCACCGGTTGCCGCAACTCCGGTTTCGGGGACACGGTGGAAGGCCGGCGTCGTCGGCCTCCTCGCCGTGGCCGCGCTCGGCCTCGGCGGCGTCTACCTCTACGCTCCGCAATACCTGCCGAGCGCGTTGCAGGGCGCGACAAAAAACACGCGCGGCGGACGCGCGGGGACCAACCCTGACGCTCCGGTTCCGGTGCTCGCCTCCACGGCCACCAAACAGGACGTCCCGGTCTATTTCGACGGCGTCGGATCGAGCCGCGCGCTCAACATCGTGACCGTGCGCGCCCAGGTCGACGGCAAGCTGATCGCGGTGAATTTCAAGGAGGGCCAGGACGTCGAGAAGGGATTCGTCCTCGCCGACATCGACCCGACCATCTACCGCGCCCAGCTCGACCAGGCGGTGGCGAAGAAGGCGATGGACGAGGCTTTGCTCGGCAACGCCCGCATCGACCTCGACCGCTACGCCAAGCTGACCGCGACGAACTCGGCGAGCCGCCAGCAATACGACACCCAGAAGGCGCTGGTGGCGCAGCTCGAAGCGCAGGTGCAGGCGGACCAGGGCGCGATCGAGAACGCCAAGGCGATGCTGTCCTACACCCGCATCGTCGCGCCGATCGCCGGCCGCACCGGGCTGCGCCTCATCGATGCCGGCAATATCGTTCATGCGACCGACACCACCGGGGTCGTGGTGATCACCCAGATCAGGCCGATCGCGATCCTCTTCACCTTGCCGCAGCAGGAGCTGCCCGCCGTCAACCGCGCCTTCGCCAAGGGCGCGCTCGACGTCGAGGCGCTGGCCGACGACAACCGCACCGTGGTCGATCACGGCCAGCTCGTCGTCGTCGACAACCTGGTCGACCAGACGACGGGCACGGTGAAGCTCAAGGCGGAGTTTCCCAACCAGGACTTGCAGCTCTGGCCAGGGCAGTTCGTCAACGTGAAGCTCCTGGTCGACACGCTCAAGGACGCGACCGTGGTGCCGACCTCATCCGTCCAGCGCGGCCCGAACGGGACCTTCGTCTACGTCGCGAACGACGACAACACGGTCTCGGTGCGGCCGGTCAGCGTTTCCCAGCAGGACGACGTCCGCGCGGTGCTCGTCGACGGGGTCGACACCGGCGAGCGCGTAGTGACGACCGGCTTCGCACAGCTCAATGACGGCACACGTATCGCTGTCGGCACTGCGGAGAAGCTCGAACGCCCGGCCGGCAGCGAGCGCCGCCGCAAGGGCCAGATCCCGACCGCCGACGCCGAGCCAAAGCCAGCCAAGGCCGCGGCACAGGCGGAGGAGAAACCGCGCCAGGGCGAGACGGCCGCTGCCGTGCCGCCGCCGGCCGCGTCTACTGCCGCGTCCGCGACCACCAACGGCACCGCTCCCACCGAGCGGCCCACCGCGACCAACGGGGCGACACCGCGCCCGGCGTCGCAGAAGCGGTGACAGCCGCCCCATGAACGTTTCTGCCCCCTTCATCGCCCGACCGATCGCGACGTCGCTTCTTGGCGTCGCCGTGATGCTGGTGGGCATGCTGGGCTACTGGCTGCTCCCGGTGGCGTCGCTGCCCCAGGTCGATTTTCCGACGATTCAAGTGACAACACAGCTTCCCGGCGCCAATGCCGAGACCATGGCGTCGCTCGTCACCGCGCCGCTGGAGCGCCAGTTCGGCCAGATTCCCGCGCTCTCGACCATGACGTCGTCGTCGTCGTTCGGCATCAGCCAGATCACGCTGCAGTTCGACCTCAACCGCGACATCGACGGCGCCGCGCAGGACCTGCAGTCGGCGATCAACGCCGCCGGCTCGACCCTGCCGCGCAACCTTCCCTATCCGCCGACCTACGCCAAGGTGAACCCGGCCGATGCGCCGGTAATGACGCTCGCGCTGACCTCGCCGACCATCGCGGTGCGCCAGATGAGCGACCTCGCCGACACCATGATCGCCCAGCGCCTGAGCGAGGTCAGTGGCGTCGGCCACGTCTCGGTGCAGGGCGGGTTGAAGCCGGCGATCCGCATCCAGGCCGATCTTGCCCGCATGGCCTCCTACGGCCTCGCGCTCGAGGACCTGCGCACCGCTATCGTTTCCGCCAATGTGGCGGGGCCGAAGGGCTCCTTCGACGGCACCCAGCAGTCCTACACCATTGCCGCCAACGACCAGGTCACCAATGTCGCGACCTATCGCTCCCTGATCATCGCCTACCGCAACAGCGCGCCGGTGATACTGAGCGATGTCGCCAACGTGATCGACGGGCTCGAGAACACCAAGGTCGGCGGCTGGTACCAGACGCTGCCCGCGGTGATCATCGACATCCAGCGCCAGCCCGGCGCCAACGTCATCGAAACCGTGCGCCGGCTCTACCGCGAGCTGCCGCGCCTCGAGCGCGCGCTGCCGAAGGGCGTGACGCTGACCGTGGTGCAGGACCGGACCGGGACCATCCGCGCCTCCGTCCACGACGTCCAGTTCACGCTGATGCTCAGCGTGTTCCTCGTCGTGATGGTGGTGTTCCTGTTCCTGCGCTCGGTGCGAGCGACCATCATCGCCGGGGTGACGTTGCCGCTCTCCCTCGTCGCGACTTTCGCGGTGATGTGGCTCCTCGGCTTCAGCCTCGACAATCTGTCATTGATGGCGCTCACCATCGGCACCGGCTTCGTGGTCGACGATGCGATCGTGATGATCGAGAACATCGTCCGGCACATGGAGGACGGCGAGGAGCCGTTCGACGCCGCGCTCGCCGGCGCCAAGGAGATCGGCTTCACCGTGATCTCGCTCACCGTGTCGCTGGTTGCGGTGTTCATCCCGCTGCTGTTCATGGGCGGCATCGTCGGGCGCATGTTCCGCGAGTTCGCGCTCACGCTGACCGTCGCCGTCGTCACCTCCGCCGTCGTGTCGCTGACGCTCGCTCCGATGATGTGCAGCCGCCTGCTGCGTCACGGCGGGGCGCTACGCCACAACGCCCTCACCCGCCTGCTTGACGGCGCGGTGGACCGCTGGGTCGGCGCCTATCACGCGAGCCTGAAATGGGTGCTCCGCCATGAACGGCTCACGCTTGCGGTGACGATCGCGACCTTCGCCGCGACGGTATGGCTCTACATCATCATCCCCAAGGGTTTCCTGCCGATCCAGGACAGTGGACTCATCACCGCGGTGACCGAGGCCGGCCCGGAAGTGTCGTTCGCCGAGATGCAGCGCCTGCAGCAGCAGGTGGTCGCGGCGGTGCGCGCCGACCCCGACGTCACCGGCGCGGTCTCGGTGATCGGCGTCACGCCGATGAACCGCACCGCCAATGCCGGGCGACTCGCGATCTCGCTCAAGCCACGCGAGGCCCGCAGGAGCTTCGTCACCGAGGTGATCGATCGGCTCAAGGCCGCGGTCGCCACGGTGCCCGGTGTGGTCGTCTACTTCCAGCCGGTACAGGACATCCAGATCGGCACCCGCGCCTCCCGCGCGCTGTTTCAATACAGCCTGACCGGGACCGATGCCGCGGAGGTCACGACCTGGGCGGACCGCCTGGTCGAGCGGCTGCGCCGCGATCCGCTGCTGCGCGACGTTGCTTCCGAAATCCAGGACGGGGGCCTGCTGCTCAAGGTCAAGATCGACCGCGAAAAAGCCGGCCGGCTCGGCATCTCTATGCAGTCGATCAGCGACACCCTAAGCGACGCGTTCGGCCAGCGTCAGATCTCGACGATCTTCGGCCAGGCCAACCAGTACCGGGTCATCCTCGAGGCGATGCCGGAGTATCAACGCGATCCGAGCACGCTCTCCAAGCTCTACCTACCCGCCGGCGCCGTCACCACGCAGCCCACCTTGTCCAGCGCGACGTCGAACCTGCCGATCCTGCCGACGGCATCGACCAACCTCGTGCCGCTGAGCATCGTCGCGACGCTGGAGCGCACCACTGCTCCGCTCGCCATCATGCACGAGGAGCAGTTCCCGGCGGCGACGCTGAGCTTCAACCTCGCGCCGGGCGCCTCGCTCGGCGACGCCGTCGCCGCGATCTCCGCCGCGGAGGGCGAGATCGGCATGCCGGCGACGGTGAGCGGCAGCTATGCCGGCGACGCCGCCGAGTTCGAGACCTCGCTCGCCGGCGAACCGTGGCTGATCCTCGCTGCGGTGGTGACGATCTACATCGTGCTCGGCATGCTCTATGAGAGCTTCGTGCATCCGCTGACGATCCTCTCGACGCTGCCGTCGGCCGGCGTCGGCGCGCTGCTCGCGCTGATGTGGTTCGGCCAGGACCTGTCCATCGTGGCGCTGATCGGCGTCATCCTCCTGATGGGAATCGTGAAAAAGAACGCCATCATGATGATCGATTTCGCGCTCGACGCCGAGCGCAGCGACGGCATGATGCCGCGCGAGGCGATCACCGAGGCGTGCCTGCTGCGGTTCCGCCCGATCATGATGACCACGCTCGCCGCACTCCTCGGCGCGCTGCCGCTCGCCATCGGAGCCGGCACCGGCTCCGAGCTGCGCTTTCCGCTCGGCATCACCATCATCGGCGGCCTGCTGCTGAGCCAGTTGCTCACCCTCTACACGACGCCGGTGATCTATCTTGCGATGGATCGCGTCCGCACCAGGCTCGGCGGCGCACCGGCGCGGCCGGCCCCGGCCGCGGTGCCGACCTATTTGCGAGACGCTGCGGAGTAGGGCGATGAACGTCTCCCTGCCGTTCATTCTCCGCCCGATCGCGACGATGCTGCTCTCGATCGGCGTGTTCCTGTCCGGCGCCGTCGCCTACAACTTCCTTCCCGTCGCTTCGCTGCCCAACATCGAGTTTCCGGCGATCTGGGTGTCGGCGAACCGGCCCGGTGCCGATCCCTCGACGATGGCGGCGACCGTCGCCGCGCCGCTGGAGCGGCGGCTCGGCGAGATTCCCGGCGTGATCGAGCTCACCTCGACGAGCTCGCTCGGCGCAACCTCGATCTCGGTCATATTCGACCTCACCCGCAAGATCGACAACGCCGCCCGCGACGTCCAGGCGGCGCTCAACGCCGCGGTCGCCGACCTGCCGGGCGACTTGCCGAGCCTGCCGACTTTCCGCAAGGCGAACCCCAACGCCTGGGCGATCTTCATCCTCGCGCTCACCTCCGACATCCGCCCGGTGAGCGCGATCTACGACGTCGCCGACACCGTCCTCGCCCAGCGCATCTCGCAGATCGACGGCGTCGCCCAGGTCACGGTGAACGGCGCCGAGCAGCCGGCCATCCGCATCCGGGTCAATCCGGAGGCGATCGCCGCGATGGGCATCAATCTCGAGGACGTGCGCCTCGCCATCGTCAACGCCAATGCCGCCGGTCCCGTCGGCGTGTTCGACAGCGACGGCATCGCCGAGGTCATCGCCACCAACGCGCAGATGCGCGATCCCGGCGAATACCGCGACATCGTGGTGAAATCGGCGAATGGCGCGGTGACGCTGCTCGGCTCGATCGCGACGGTCGAGGAATCGACCCGCAACAGCCGCTCGGCCGCCTGGTACAACGGGAAGCCCGCGGTGCTCCTCCAGATCACCAAGCAGGCTGACGCCAACGTGATCGAAACCGTCGACCGTATCCAGGCGTTGCTCCCCGAGCTCAAGCGCTGGATCCCGCCGGACGTCCAGTTCTCGGTGCTGTCCGACCGCACCCAGATGATCCGCGCCAGCGTGCGCGACATGCAACTCACCCTCGGCGCCACGGTGGTGCTGGTGATGCTCGTCGTGTTCCTGTTCCTGCGCCGGATGGCGCCGACCATAGCCGTCGGCATCACCGTGCCGCTCTCGCTTGCCGGCACCTGCTCCGCCATGTGGCTTGCCGGGTTCTCGATCAACAATCTGTCGCTGATGGCGCTCGCGGTGTCGGTCGGCTTCGTGGTCGACGACGCCATCGTCATGATCGAGAACGCCTTCCGCCACCTCGAAAAAGGCGCGACCCCGTTCCGCGCCGCCGCCGACGGCGCCCAGCAGATCGGCTTCACCGTGATCTCGATCAGCGTATCGCTGGTCGCGGCGTTCATTCCGCTGCTGTTCATGGGGGGCGTCGCCGGGCGGCTGTTCCGCGAATTCTCGGTGACGCTGGTGTTCGCGATCGTGATCTCGACCCTGGTGTCGCTCTCGGTGACGCCGATGATCTGCGCCCATTACGTGCGCGCGGCGCCGAGCCGCGACGCCACCTGGTTCGACCGGCTCATCGAGGGCGCGCTTTCAGCGATGGCGCGCGCCTATGCCCGCAGTCTCGCCGTGGTGATCCACCATCGCGCGGCAACTCTCATCGGGCTCGTGCTGACCGTCGCGCTCACGGTCTATCTCTACGTGCACACGCCGAAGGGGTTCTTCCCCCAGGACGATTCCGGTTTCATCGGCGGCGTGTCGGTCGCTTCGACCGACGTCTCGTTCCGCACCATGGCCGACCTGCAGCAGCGGGTGAACACGATCCTCTTGTCCGATCCGGCGGTCTCGGGAATCGGGTCCTCGGTCGGCGGCACCACCTGGAGCGGCCTCGTCAACAACGGCCGGGTCTTCATCTCGCTCAAGCTGCCGGCCGAGCGGGGCGGCGCGTCCACCGACGCCGTGGTCGAGCGCCTGCGCGCCAAGATCGAGGACGTCCCCGGCGTGCGGGTCTACATGTGGCCGGCGAACCAGCTCCCCAATGTCAGCGGCCGGCAGAGCCGGTCGCAATACCAGTTCACCCTGATCGATGCCGACGCCGAGGAGCTCTCGGCGTGGGTGCCGCGGGTGCAGGAGCGCATCCGGCACCTCCCGGGCATCATCGACGTCACCACCGACCGTGAGCAGGGCGGCCTTCAGGCCGACGTGATCATCGACCGCACCGCGGCGTCGCGTCTCGGCGTCAAGGTGCAGGACATCGACAACACGCTCAACAACGCCTTCGCGCAGCGCCAAGTCTCGACGATCTTCACCCAGCGCAACCAGTACCGCGTCATCCTCGAGGTCGATGCGGAGCACCAGCGCGAACCATCCGATCTCCGCCTGGTCTATGTCGCCGGCGCCAACGGCACCCAGGTGCCGCTCTCGGCGGTGGTGCGGTTTGCAAAATCGAACACGCCGCTCTCGGTCAATCACCAGAGCCAGTATCCCGCCGTGACGATCACCTACAATCTCGCGCCGGATGTCCCCCTGCAGACCGCCGCCACGGCGGTCACCGAGGCGGTCGCGGCCATGCACCTGCCGGAAACGATCCGCGCAGATTTCGCCGGCGACATGAAGATGTTCGCGGAGAGCGCCAGCTCCGAGGAGGTGCTGATCCTCGCCGCCCTCATCGGCATCTACATCGTGCTCGGCGTGCTCTATGAGAGCCTCGCCCATCCGCTCACGATCCTGTCGACCCTGCCGTCTGCCGGCCTCGGCGCGCTGCTCGCACTCGCTGCGTTCGGCGCGGAGCTGTCGATCATCGCCTTCATCGGCATCATCCTCCTGATCGGCATCGTCAAGAAGAACGGCATCATGCTGGTCGACTTCGCGGTCGCGGCCGAACGACGCGGCCTCTCGCCCGAGCAGGCGATCGAGGAGGCCTGCCTCCATCGCTTCCGCCCGATCCTGATGACGACGCTGTCGGCACTCATGGGCGCGCTGCCGCTGCTCCTCGCCACCGGCACCGGTGCCGAGCTGCGGCGTCCCCTCGGCATGACCATCATCGGCGGGCTTGCGGTGTCGCAAATCCTGACGCTCTATACGACCCCGGTGATCTATCTCATGCTCGACCGTCTGCACCGCCGGCTGTCGGGCGCATTGCCGCGAAGACGAGCCGGCCTCACTCAAGTGCCGGCGGAATAACGGGAGGCGAGGATGCGGGCGAAGCTCGGACGGTGCGCGCGGGCGATTGCCCTCGCCGCGGCGATGGCTACGGGCCTCGCCGGCGCCGCGCGGGCGCAGAACGATCCCGCTGCGTCCTACCCGAACCGCATCATCAAGATCGTGGTGGGGTTCGCCGCCGGCGGCGGCAACGACATCATCGCGCGCATCGTCGGGCAGAAGCTGCAGGAAAGCCTCGGCCAGTCGGTCATCATCGAGAACAAGGTCGGCGCCGGCGGCCGGCTAGCCGCGGAGTCGGTGGCGGCGGCCCCGCCCGACGGCTACACGCTGCTCGTCGGCGCCAGTGGCGCCATGAGCATCATCCCCGCCATCTCGGTGAAGCCGCCCTACGACACGCTCAAGGCCTTCGCTCCGGTGTCGATGCTCGCGAGCTTCCCGCTCATCCTCACCGTCTATCCGTCGCATCCCGCCAAGACGGTGCAGGAGCTGGTGGCGTGGATGAAGGCCAATCCCGAGCGCTCGAACTACGCGACCTCGTCGTCCGCCTTCACGCTCGCGACCGAGCTCTTCAAACTCAAGTCCGGCGCGCCGTCGACTGCCATCCCGTACAAGAGCAGCGGCGAATCGCTCGTCGCGGTGATCGGCCAGCAGTCGGTGCTGACCATCGCCGATCCGCCGCCGACCACGCCGCTCGTCAAGGGCGGCCAGGTGCGCGCCCTCGCGGTTACCTCGACGAAGCGGCTAGCTGACCTGCCCGACGTCCCGACAATGGCCGAAGCCGGCGTTCCCGGCATCGACGTCGGACTGTGGAGCGGCATCTTCGTTCCCGCCGGCACGCCGCCCGCCATCGTCAAGAAGCTCGAAGCCGAGTTTCGCAAGATGATGCAGTCGCCGGACGTGCAGGAGAAGTTCAAGGCGATGGCGACGCCGACCGTCGGCGGCAGCGCCGCAGACTTTGCCCACACGATCGAGGTCGAGACCAAGATGTGGGGCGAGGTCGGGCGGTTAGCCAATGTTAAGCTGGAGTGAGCGGAAGCGGCTCCTTCGCCAAGTGTCGATACATTCGAGGCCGTCATCGCCGGGCTTGTCCCGGCGACCCCGATTAATCTGGCACGGCGGTGCCTTGTAAAGCGGGGTGGCCGGGACACGCCCGGCCATGACCAATCATAGAAACCGGTGGACGCAGCCTAAAGCCCCCTACTCCCCCATCTTCGCCGAGCCTTCCTTCGTCGGCGTTTCCGGCGCAATCCCGCTGCGCTGGCGGGCAAAGGTCTCGCGCCCTGTGACCTCCCAATCGCCGGCGATGGTGCGGCGGGCGAAGGTTTCCCAGGTCTCGGTCCAGTCGCCGAGCGTGTAGCCGTGCCAGGGCGACTGCACGGTGAGCGCGGGCAGGCCGAGCTCCTCCCAGATCGCCTTTGCGTTCTCCATGAACTCGCGCGCCGGCAGCGCCAGCGGCGGCATCGGGCGTTTGCGCGTGGCGTCGATCAGCATGGTCGAGTTGGCGCTGCGCGGGCCGTATTGTGCGCCCTGCACGCCTCCGCGGTAGGGCGCGATGTGGACGTCCTCGATCGGGTTCGCGCGGTAGGCGAGCGACCACAGCACCGCATCGGTGCTGCGTGCATCGATGTCCTCGCTCACCGCGACGACCACCTTGCCGCAGTTCGAGATCAGGTTCGAGGCGGCGGAGAGCCCGCGCCACACCTCGGTGCGGGGCGTCTCCGCCGCGAACTGGAGGAAGATCACCGGCCGCAAATTGGTGAGCCGCTCGTGCATGACGACCGCGCGGATGCCCTTGATCGAGAGCGTGTTGCGCAGGTGGTTGAGGAACAGCGGCTCGTAGGCGACCTTCTTGATCACGCTCGATTCGCTCGGCGTCACCTGGCTGATGATCGAGGCGAACACGGCGTTGCGCTTGCGGGTGATCGCGGTCACCTGCATCGGCATGTTGTAGGCTTCGAGCGCGACATAGCCGTTGCTCTCGCCGAACGGCGCCTCCGGCTCGAGCTTCTCCGGATCGATGAAGCCCTCGATGACGATCTCGGCGTCGGCCGGCACCATGAGGTTATGCGTGCGGCACTTCACCATGCGGATCGGCGCTCCAGCGAGGCCGCCAGCGACGGCGAGCTCGTCGAGATCGATCGCGAGCTTCTGCGGCCCGGTGAACATGACGACCGGCGCGCAGCCGATCACGACGGCGATCGGGATCGGCGCGTGCCGCTCGTTGTATTTGAGCCAGTGGTAATAGCCGCCGGCACCATTGCTCGGCCGCGCCACCATGCGTACCGCGAGCCGGTCGGTCGCTTTGAGCGCGGCGCGGTACATCCCCATGTTCTGGACGCGGCTTTCGGGATCGCGGGTGATGCACAGCGTCGCGGTGAGATAGGGCGCGGCGTCGAAGCCCGGTGTCGACACCGGCACCGGCAGCGCGGCGAGGCCCGCACCGGGCTGGCGCAGCGCGTCGCCGGTGATCACGACTTCCTGGCACGGCGCAGTGTCGACCGTGACCGGCGGGATCGGATTGGCGATCGCCTGCATCCAGGCCGCGCCGATGTCCTCGACCTTGCGACCCATGCCGACCGCATAGATTTCGGGAGACGCCGCGAGCGCGCCGACCACGACAGGCATGTCGTAGCGCTTGCCCTTGGCGTCGATCACATTGGTGAACAGGAAGGCGCGGCGCGCGTTTTCAGGCATGCCGCCGAGGAACTGCCAGCGCACCAGCGGATGCAGCTCGGTGTCCTTGTTGATTGGGCGTTCGACACGCACGAGCAGCCCGCGCGCTTCGAGGTCGGCGAGATGGGCCTGGAAGTCGAGCGCGGGGCGTTGCGCCGCGTCGGGCGCGGCCGGGGTGTCAGCGGATTCGTCGAGCATTGCCTGTGCCGGGGTTCGGCGGCGCCAGAGCCGATCTCGGGCGCGCGGCGGGATAATGGATTTTGATGCAGGCTGTTGCAACACGATCGACGAGAGGCCTCAACGTGGCCCGTCATGGCCGGGCTTCTGCTTGGATGCTCGGAGCAGCCGCCCTGCTCCCTCTCCCCGCGTGCGGGGAGAGGGTCGGGGTGAGGGGGCGGTTTCGCGAGTTTGAGCCTCCGAGAGTCTGCTCTTACGCTCAAACTCGCAACGCAGCCCCCTCACCCTCCTCGCTTGCGCTCGGTCGACCTCTCCCCGCACGCGGGGAGAGGTGATCCCGGCCGCTCCGCAAAGTGTGAATCTCGTAGGGCTTGTCCCGGCGATGACAACGGAGGGCGTTCGCGCGAGCAGCAGCTACGCCCCTCGCGCCTCCGTCACCCTGCGCAGGAGATCGTTGATCAGCGATTCCTGATACCGATAGAACATCTCGTCGCCCATCGGAGTGACCATCGAGCCGGTGTAGCGCTGACAGCGTGCCCGCAGCTCCATAAGTTGCGTCACGACGCGTTCGGGCGTTACCCCAGCTTTCGGAGCCTCGACCACCTCCTTGGTCGGCGCTGGTTGCGTGTGACCGGCGCTGGGACCGACAATCTGATCGACCTGCACCTTGAGCTTCTCGCGCGCGGCGTCGATCCGCCACAGACGAAACCGGCTGAAGCCGCGCATGGCGTTGAACAGGATCGTCACCGCCATGACGAGATAGACCCAGTAGACCGGCGACATCAGGTTGACGAGCCAGGGGAAGTAGCGGTCGGCGATCTCCGGCTCGCCGGTTTGGAAGAACTGCCGGGCCTCCGGCGCGAGCGTCAAGCCGGCCATGGTGTCGGCGGACCTCGGAGGATTGCTGCGCAGGAAGCCTGGAAGCTCGGCGCTCAGCAGTGTGAGAAGAGCGATCCGCTCGGCGCGCGGCGTGCAGGCATCGGTCACCACCAACGTATCGACGCGGGCGACGAGCCGGTCGGCGGAGGGCGACGGCGGGTCGAGATCGTACCGGCCGGCCGGGATGTGTCCGACGTCGAGCCAGCGATGACGATTGATCAGCCCTTCGAGCTCGCGCGGCGCGGCGATGTCGAGCTCGTATCTGTGGACGGAGTCCTTCAGGAACTCGGCGTCTTCCGCCATGACGACGGCGGCGAGGTCGAGGCGACCCTCTCCGACCAGCTTCGCCTGCTCGGCAAATCCGTGAGTTCGAGAGGCGCACGCCGAGATTCCCGATGTCGGCGTCGTCGAAAAGTTGGCGCATCAGGTAGGCGGTGCCCGATCCTTCCGGTCCAATGCCGATCGATGCGCCGCGCAGCTCGGCAAAGGTCGGGAATGTGCGCCCCTGCTTGCCGAACAGCAGGAGCGACTCCGGCTCCGGCAGACGCCCCAGAACCTGAAGCTGCGCGCCAGGCGGAACCGGCGTCCCCCCTTGCACGAAGGCAAACATCGGGAAACAGCGCTTTGCGTTGTCCACGAGGCGGGCAACGTTGTCGACCGATCCGGCCGTCGGAACGACGTCGAGCGTGCCATGCCCGCGACGGGCGCGTCCGGCGAGCTTTTCGCCCAGCGCGTAATAGTTCCCCATCGGCGTGCCCGTGAGCAACGTCGCATGCAGATAGGCGTAATCGCGGGCGATGCCGAACAGCGACGCGACGACGACGACGGCCACGGCCGCCGCGACAAGGAGCGCAATGCGAATGAGCCCCTTGCCGCGCGGGCTGACGGCGCGCTTCGCAATGTCTTGCGGCGTTTCCATCGCGTTACTCCTAGCACAGCGCGCAGCTCGCCGTTCAGCCCTTCGGCTATGGCGTTGATATAATTTTGTTTGTCGTTCTATGTTCGAGCGCGCCACGACAACGACAAGCAACGACGCGCGGCGGGGAGCATCCGATGGGAGCGAAATGGTTCGGGGCGGCGGTCAAGCGCAAGGAGGACCCGGCGCTGCTCGCCGGAAGAGGCCGCTTTGTCGATGACGTGCGCCTGCCCGGCACACTCCACGCCGCTTTCGTCCGCAGCCCGCATCCGCATGCGAAAATCCGCGCTGTACGCACCGATGCGGCACGCAAGCACCCCGGCGTGCATCTCGTGCTTGCCTTCGCCGACCTGCCGGAGCCATTGCGCCGCAATGCGCTGCCGCTGTTCGTGCCGAGCCCGGCGATCACCGAGCTCTACATGCCCTATGCGCTGGCGAGCACCGAGGCGGTCTATGCCGGCGAGCCGGTCGCGGTGGTGGTCGCCGACACGCGCTACCTCGCCGAGGATGCCGCGGCCCTGGTCGAGGTCGACTACGAGCCGCTGCCCGGTGTGTATGACTGCGTTGCTGCCATGGAGGCGGGGAGCCCGCGCGCCCACGCGGGCGCGAAGTCGAACGTCGCCGCCCGCGTGCCGATCACGGTCGGCGATACCGACGCCGCCTTTGCCAAGGCCACGCATGTGGTGCGCGAGCGCATCTTCATCCACCGCGGCGGGCCGTTCTTTCTCGAATGCCGCGGCCTCGTTGCGAGCTACGACGCGATCGCCGACGCTTATTCGGTCTACATCTCCTCGCAGGGCTCGCATCGCATCAAGCGCGGCCTCCTCGACCTCTTCGAGCTCAATGACAACCAGATGCATGTGGTGACGCCCGACGTCGGCGGCGGCTTCGGCCCCAAGGGCGCGATCTATCCCGAATACCCGTGCGTCGCGGCGTGCGCGCGCCTCACCGGGCGGCCGGTGAAGTGGATCGAGGACCGGCGCGAGAATTTCCTCTGCACCCACCAGGAGCGCGACCAGTTCTGGGACCTCGAGCTCGCAGTCGATGCCGATGCCCGCATCCTCGCGCTGCGCGGCCGGCTCGTCCACGACACCGGCGCCTTCGTGCCGTGGGGGCTGGTTCTGCCCTGGATCGCCGCCACAACGGTGCCCGGACCCTACGTGGTCCCGAACTACAGAATCGAGCTCAACGCCGTCTACACCAACATGATCTCGACCACGCCGGTGCGCGGCGCCGGCCGTCCGCAGGGCGTGTTCGTCATGGAGCGGATGATGGACCGCCTCGCGCAGGCGGTGTCGCTCGATCCCGCCGAGGTGCGGCGGCGCAACTTCATCCGTCCGGAGCAGATGCCCTACAAGGTCGGCATCATCTTCCGCGACGGCCGCCCGGTCACCTATGACAGCGGCGATTATCCGACCGCCCAGGCGCGCGCACTCGAAGCCGCCGATTACGGCGGCTTTCCCGAGCGCCAGGCGGCGGCACGCCGCGCCGGCCGCTACCTCGGCATCGGTATCAGCAACGCGGTGGAAAGCACCGGCCTCGGCCCCTATGAGGGCGCGACGGTGCGCGTCGCCACCACCGGCAAGATCGTGCTTTACACCGGCGCGACGCCACAGGGCCAGTCGCACAAGACGACGCTCGCCCAGATCGCGGCCGACGAGCTTGGCGTGAGCTACGAGGACGTCACCGTCGCCACCGCCGACACCAAGGAGATCGCCTTCGGTGTCGGCACCTTCGCCGCGCGCACCGCGGTCAATGCCGGGTCCTCGGTCCATATCGCGGCGCGCGAGGTGGCAAAGAAGATCAAGCAGATTGCGGCAGAGATGATGGAGGTGTCCGCGGACGACCTCGAGCTGCGCGACGGCTTCGCCGAGGTGCGCGGCGTGCCGGGGATGAAGAAGAGCTTTCGTGAGGTTTCCGTGAGGTCGATCGGGATGCCGGGGTTCTCCATGGCCGGCGGCCTGCCGCCGGGGCTCGAGAACACCGCCTATTTTCAGCCCGACCAGTCGACCTATTCCAACGGCACCCATATCGCCGAGGTCGAGGTCGACGCCGACACCGGCGCGGTGAAGATCGTCCGCTTCACGGTGATGCACGACTGCGGCACCGTCATCAATCCGATGGTGGTGGAGGGCCAGGTGGTCGGCGGCGTCGCCCATGGCATCGGCAACGCGTTGTTCGAGCGATTGGTACACGACGAGGGCGCAGGGCCGCGCAGCGTGACCTTCGCCGACTACCTGCTGCCGGGCTCGACCGATATGCCGCCGATCGACATCCTGCATTCGGAAACGCCGTCGCCGCTCAACCCGCTCGGCATGAAGGGCGCCGGCGAGGGCGGCACGATCCCGGCGATCGCTGCGATCATCGCCGCGGTCGAGAACGCGCTCGCCCCGTTCGGCGTGAAGGTCAACGAGGCCCCGATCAGCCCTGCGCGCATCGTCGCGCTGATCGCGGAGGCGCGGGCGCGCGCGAGGTGAGCCCGATTTCCTCCCCGCAAGCGCGGGAGGGAGTTCGATCGCCAGCGTTCGCCGCCTGCCACGTGTCTAGGAAGGCGAAGTCGGCTCGCTGCGTGAGCCGCGCAAGCCCTTCGAGGCTGCAACGACTGCCCGCGCTACCGCGCTCACGGCGCGGCGCAGCGCACTACCGATGCGCTCGCACGCGTCATCGATGGTCGCGTCGGGTGGCAGCATGCGCCAGCGCATGAATACGCCGTGCATGGTCCAGATCACGAGCCCGGTGAAGATTGCCGCGAACAGCACGTCGGAGAGGAAATGCCCCCCGATGAGAAGTCGCATGGTACCGATCGCGGTTGCGTAGACGGCGACACTTGCAAAGGCGGCGTAGCGCCATGGCAGCGGGACCAGCAGCGCCGGCGCCGCGAGCCACACCGCAGAGGAGGTTTCGCCCGACACAAATGAGCAATTTTCCGGGCAGCTGCCGCGCGTATCCCACCACGGCCGAAACGTCATGTTGCCGCCGAGGTTGGCCACCATTCCCGGACGTGGCCGTGCCCAATGGTCCTTGAGGACGAAGTTGACCAGCAGGCCGGGACCGAGCGCGAGCGACACGATGAGGAACAACGCCGCCCGCGCCGGCATGATTGTGGCTCGTTTCGGCCAGAACAACTTCACGAGCAGGACCACAGCCGCAGGTGCGACAGCCAGCATCGTCACCACCGGTTCCAGCGTGCGGATGACCTTGATCGCGCGATAGAGGCGCGGCATCGTCCCCTGCACGTCGACACCGTGAAAGAACCCCGCGACGGCGAGGTCGATTCCCGGCGCCACGGCAAAGACGAGCCCGGTCAGAACCGCGAGGCCGACCAGGACAAGACCGACGTTGCGGGCCGAAAGTGCTCTGCCCGAGTATCTTTCCAGTGGCACGTTCAGTCCTTAGGCGGCTGTTGTTCCCGTCCCAACTGCTGTCATTGCCCGGCGCGATCGGGCAATCCAGTAACCCCTTTCGTATCAGCGGGGCTCAGGCCGTGCCCCAAATGCAGTCTGGTGGTTACCGGATCGCCCGGTCAAGGCCGGGCGATGACAGGGACGCGGTCGAGTGGGACTCCACTATCCCCGCCCCAACGCGAGATCGTCGCGGTGGATCATCTCCGCACGGCCTTCGATGCCGAGCACGAGCACGATCTCGCTCGTCGGGCGTCCCCTGACCTTCTCGGCGTCGCCGGCGTCATAGGCAACGAGGCCGCGGCCGATTTCGGCGCCGTCGGGCCCTCGTACGATCACCGCGTCGCCGCGCGCGAACTGGCCATCGATGCGGATGACGCCCACGGGGAGCAAACTGTTGCCGCGCCGCAGTGCCGCCACCGCGCCGGCGTCGATGGTGAGCACGCCCCTCGGCTCGAGCGAGCCGGCGATCCATTTCTTGCGCGACGTCACCGGATTGACCGGGGTGAGGAACCAGGTCGACGGCGCGCCGTCGGCGACCGCGCGGAGCGGATGATCGACCCGGCCCGACGCGATCACCATGTGGGTGCCGCCGGTGGTCGCGATCTTGCCGGCCTCGATCTTGGTCTGCATGCCGCCGCGGGAAAGCTCGGAATTGGCGGCGCCCGCCATCGCCTCGATCTCCGGCGTGATCCGCTCCACCACCGGCACCAATTTCGCGTCGGCATGGGTGCCCGGCGGCTTGTCGTAGAGTCCGTCGACGTCGGAGAGCAGCACCAGGAGGTCGGCGCTGACCATCGTGGCAACGCGGGCGCCGAGGCGGTCGTTGTCGCCGTAGCGGATCTCGTTCGTCGCAACGGTGTCGTTCTCGTTGATGACCGGCACCGCGCGCCATTCGAGCAGCTTGGTGATGGTCGAGCGCGCATTGAGGTAGCGGCGCCGTTCCTCGGTGTCGCCGAGCGTCACCAGGATTTGGCCGGCGCTCAGCCCATGGAGCGCCAGCGCGGCGGACCAGGTGCGGGCGAGCTCGATCTGGCCGACGGCAGCGGCCGCCTGGCTGTCCTCGAGCTTGAGTGCGCCGCGCGGCAGCCTGAGCACGGAGCGGCCGAGCGCGATCGCGCCCGACGACACCACGAGGAGCTCCCGCCCCTCGGCGTGCAGCCGGGCGACGTCGGCGACCAGGGAGGCGAGCCAACCCTGCTTCACGCATCCGGCCGTCGCGTCGATCAGGAGCGAGGAGCCCACTTTCACGACGATACGGCGGAAATCGGCGAGGGCGGGCGGCTTATGGGTCATCGGGCTGTTGGACCAGGGACGCGTCATTCCGGGTGACCGGTAAAACAGCTGCCCGCGACAAGCAATATCCGGGAACGGTCCCCGTCATTCCCGGGTGCGTCCGGCACCTGTTGCGCAAACCTCATCGCAACGTGCTGTACTCTCAAAAGCCTCGCCACGGAGAGACCAAGATGGACAGCGCGCGCTACCACAAGCTCCAGATCGGCAACCATACCCTGCAGCCCGAGACGCTCATGCTCGGCTACGGCTACGATCCCGCGCTGTCCGAAGGGTCGGCGAAGCCGCCGGTGTTCCTGACCTCCACCTTCGTGTTCCGTACCGCCGAGGACGGGCGCGACTTCTTCGACTACACTGCCGGCCGCCGCGAGCCGCCGCCGGAGGGCCGCTCCGGGCTCGTCTATTCGCGTTTCAATCATCCGAATCTCGAAATCGTCGAGGATCGTCTCGCGGTCTACGAGAAGGCCGAGCAGGGCCTCGTGTTCTCTTCCGGCATGGCGGCGATCTCGACCACCATCCTCACTTATCTTCGGCCGGGCGAGGTGATCCTGCACAGCCGCCCGCTCTATGGCGGCACCGAGGTGCTGATCGAGAAGACGCTCACCCCCTTCGGCATCGAGGCCGAAGGTTTCATCGACGGGCTCGACGAGGCGGCGATCCGCGCCGCGGCGGACCGCGCCATGGCGAAGGGCCGCGTCGCCATGATCTTCATCGAGACGCCGTCCAATCCTATGAACACGCTGGTCGATATCGCGCTGGTGCGGCGGATCGCGGAGGCGATCGGCGCCGTTCAGGGCACGCGGCCGATCATCGCCTGCGACAACACCATGCTCGGGCCGGTGTTCCAGGCGCCGCTCGCCCACGGCGCCGATCTCTCGATCTACTCGCTGACCAAATATGTCGGCGGCCACAGCGACCTCATCGGCGGCGCGGCGATGGGCTCGCGCGCGCATCTCAAGCCGATCCGTGCGCTGCGCGGCGCCATCGGCACCCAGCTCGATCCGCACTCCTGCTGGATGCTCAGCCGCTCGCTCGAGACGGTGGCGCTGCGCATGGAGCGGTCGGCGTCCAATGCGGCGAAGGTCGCGCAGTTCCTCGCCGAGCACCCCAAGGTCGCGCGCGTCCATTATCCGCCGCTGCTCCCGGCTGACGATCCCGCGCGGCGCCTGATGGAGCGGCAATCGCGTTCTCCCGGCTCGACGTTCTCCTTCGAGGTGAAGGGCGGCGAGAAGGAGGCCTTCGCGTTTTTGAACCGGCTCGAGGTGTTCAAGCTCGCGGTGAGCCTCGGCGGCACCGAATCGCTGATCTGCCATCCCGCGACCACGGTCCATTCCGGGCTGACCAAGGAGGCACAGCGCGAGATCGGCATCACGCCGGCGCTGATCCGCGTGTCGGTCGGCATCGAGAACGCCGACGACCTGATCGCGGACATCGCGCAGGCGTTTGCGGCGGCGAAGGCGTAGGGGTCTCCGTGTTGTACATACCTCGCTGTCTTTGCCCGGCTTGACCGGGCAATCCAGTAACCCCTGCGCTGTCGATATTTCTAAGATCTCGCAGCACCGAGAGTCCGGTGGTTACCGGATCGCCCGGTCAAGCCGGGCGACGACAGTGAAGGGGTTTGGCTTCAACTTCGTAGGCTACGGTTCTCGCGAATCAATCGCCGCGATCTCTTGCAGCCGCACTTTGAGGCGCGGCACGGCGAAGTCGAGGAAGGCGCGCAGCTTGAGCGGCACCAGGCGGCCGCTCGGGTAGACGAGACTCACGGGATTGGGCTCCGGCTCGAAATCGCGCAGGAGGAGGACGAGGCGTCCGTCGCGCACGGCGGCCGCCGCCTGGTAGCTCAGCACTCGGGTGAGGCCGGCGCCGGCGATCGCCGCATCGAGCGCGGCTTCGGCGGTGGTGACGGTGAGGCGCGAGCGCACCGGAAATCTTTTCGTCGCGCCGCCGACCCGGAACGACCATTCTCTGGTCGACGACAGGCCGGCGAAGGTGACGGCGTCGTGCACGGCAAGCTGTTCCGGATGCATCGGCGTGCCGTGCGCGGCGAGATAGGCCGGGCTCGCGCAGACGACGCGGCCGATGCTACCGATCCGCACCGCGATCAAGCTGGAATCCGGCAACTCACCGATTCGAAGCGCGAGATCGATGTGCTCGTCGAGGAGATCGACCACCCGGTCGACCAGCATCATCTGCACGTCGACTTCCGCGTAGGCCCTGAGAAACTCCGTCACGACCGGGACGATGTGGAGGCGACCGAACACGACGGGCGTGGTGAGGATCAGCTCGCCGCGCGGCGACCGGTATTCCCCGGCGGCCGCGCGCTCGGCCTCGGCGACGTCATCGAGGATGCGCCGGCAGGCCTCGAAATACTGCCGCCCGGTGTCGGTCAGCGAGACGCGCCGGGTCGAGCGGGCGAGGAGCTGCACCCCGAGCCGTTCCTCGAGCTCGGAGACCTTCCGGCTAACGGTTGCAAGCGGCATCCCCAGGCGCCGGGAGGCCGCGGAGAACCCCTGGGCCTCCGCCACCGCCGCAAATACGGACATCGCCTCGAGCCGATCCATGATTATTCCAATATTCGGAATGATCATTCCAGAATAGACTAAATAGTGTTCCTCGATGGAAGATATCATTTTTGCGTTCGAGTGAGCCAACTGGAGACGCCACGCCGATGCTGCAACCTTCAAGCGACGTCGCCTTCTCCCCGTCGGTGAAGGCCGTTCAGGAACGCAAGGGTTCGCGCGCAGCCTATCGGCGTGTCGAGGAGCGGGGCGGATGGCGGACCAGGATCACACCGGACCTGGCGGACTTTATCGCTGAGCGCGACAGCGCCTATCTCGCGACCGCGAGCAAGTCGGGCCAGCCCTATATCCAGCACCGCGGCGGTCCGAAGGGTTTCATCCGGGTGATCGACGATGAGACGCTGGCATTCGCCGACTTCTCCGGCAACCGGCAATACATCACCATCGGGAACCTCGCGGAGAACGACCGCGCCTACCTCTTCCTGATGGACTATGCCCATCGCCGGCGGGTCAAGATCTGGGGCTGCGCCAAGGTGGTCGAGGACGCCGAGACGGTCGCGAAGCTCATGCCCGAGGGCTACGCGGCGCGGCCGGAGCAGGCGATCGTCTTCACCGTCGAGGCCTGGGACACCAACTGCCATCAGCACATCCCGCAGAAATTCGACGCCACCGATGTCGCGGTGACGGTGCACAAGCTGCAGGCTCGCATCGCGGAGCTCGAGGCGGAGAATGAGGAGCTGCGGCGATGGATCGGCCCGGCCGCACCCTTTGGCGCGGCGGCTGCGGCAGAGGCGGGCGCGGCAGCGGAAACGGGGCCGACCGGGCCATAAGCCGGGTGACACCAGGGTGACAAAGGGCTTCGACGCCTGCGCGGCTGCGTGGTAACACCACCCCGCGCCGCGAGAGCGCGTACGCCCCGAGGATCCCCGATGAACGAAACTTCTGGCGCCGCGTTGCAGCCGGCGTCCTATGCCGAGCGCCGCTGGCAATCCGACGTCATCGTCGACCTGATCAAGCGCTTCGGTTTCCCCTACATCGCCCTCAATCCGGGCGCGAGCTATCGCGGCCTGCACGATTCGCTCGTCAATTACGGCGGCAACCATCCGCCGATGCTGCTGTGCCAGCATGAGAAGATCGCGGTGCAGATCGCCCACGGCTACGCCAAGGCGACCGGCAAGCCGATGGTCGCGATCGTCCACGACGTGGTCGGCCTCCTGCACGCGACCATGGGCATCTACTATGCCTATATCGACCGCGCGCCCGTGTTCGTCATCGGCGCGACCGGCCCGATGGACGAGAGCCGGCGGCGCCCCTTCATCGACTGGATCCACACGGCGAACGTCCAGGGCGAGCAGGTCCGCCACTACGTCAAATGGGACTACCAGCCCGGCAGCATCGAGGGCGTGCCGGACTCGTTCGCCCGCGCCTATGGGGCGATGATGACCGAGCCGCAGGGCCCGATCTACATGTGCTACGACGCCTGGCTGCAGGAGCAGCCGCTCGCGACCGACATCGAGCTGCCGTCTTATGGCGACGCCCGCGCCCCGGTCCCGATGGCGGCCGACCCCACAGCGCTGGCGAAGGTCGCCGATCGCCTGCTGGCGGCGAAATTCCCGGTCCTGCTCGCCGAATATGTCGGCCGCACCCCGAATGGCTTCTACGACCTGGTCGCGCTCGCCGAAACCGTCGGCGCCGCGGTCTACGACGTCAACGGCCGGCTGAACTTTCCCAATCGCCATCCGCTCGCGATGAGCATGGACAAGAACGTCTTTCGCGACGCCGACTTGATCCTCTCCCTCGACACCCGCGACTGGGAGAAGCCGACCCACGTCATCGACCGCACCAAGCGGCGCACCCGGGCGCTTTACCCCGCTAGCTGCGAGATGATCGAGATCGGATTCGGCGACATCGGGCTTTCCAAGTGGTCGATGGACTACACGCGAATGCCGAACGCCAGCCTGCGCGTGCTCGGCGACACCGCGACGGCAATCCCCGAGCTCACGCGCCTCTGCCGCGAGCGCATCGCACGGACGCCGGGCCTTGCCGAGGCGATCGCCGCCCGCGCCGCGGAGATCGCAGTGCGCCACGACGCCCTGTTCGCGGCCTGGGATGCGCAGTCCCACGAGGACTGGGACGCGTCGCCGATCGCGCTACCGCGGCTTGCCCATGAGCTGTGGAACGTGATCCGCGACGAGGACTGGGTGCTCACCGCCTCGACCTTGCAGGACTGGACGCTCAAGCTGTGGGACTTCGACAAGCCGTACCGCCACGCCGGCCGCGCGCTCGGCACCGGCACCCAGATCGGCGTGTCGCTCGGTGTCGCGCTCGCCCATCGCGGCACCGGGCGCCTTGTCGTGGATATCCAGCCCGACGGCGACCTCATGTTCGATGCCGGCGCGCTGTGGACGGCGGCGAAGAACAACATCCCGTTCCTCATCGTGATGTACAACAACCGCGCCTATTTCAACGACTGGGAGCACCAGATCCACGTCGCCGAGCACCGCGGCACGCCGGTCGAGCGCGCGCATATCGGCCAGGACATCACCGGCCCCGAGCCCGATTTCGCGACGCTCGCGCGCTCCTGCGGCTGGTATGCCGAGGGGCCGATCGAGAAGCCCGACGACATCGCCCCGGCGCTCAAGCGCGCGATTGCCGAAGTGAAAGCCGGGCGGCCGGCGCTGGTCGACACGATTTTGCAGCCGCGGTGAGGCAGCGCCCGCAGACGATGTGAATTGATTCGAGTACCTCATCCTGAGGAGCCCGCGAAGCGGGCGTCTCGAAGGACGGCAGCGAGTCGCGGCGGATGGGGCCGTCCTTCGAGACGCGTCCTTCGGACGCTCCTCAGGATGAGGTCCAAAAAGGTTCACACGCTCGTAGTGGGCAAAGCGAAGCGTGCCCACGCTGTCGAAAATGGTGGCGATGTCCGCGTGGGCACGGCGCTTCGCGCCTTTGCCCACGCTACAAACTCGCTCGTGCGGACTACCGATCCAGCGCTACTTCCGCGCGTCCTTGAAGTAACGCAAATCCGGCGCCGGCTGGCCCTTCTTCGAGGGCATCAGCAAACCATTGGCGCTGAGGAAATAGCCCTCCTTGCCGATCTGGACGTGCTGGTTGCCGACGCTGCAGATGTTCTCGATCCATATCGGCTTCTTCTGCAGCACGTAAGTCTTCTGCACCGTCCACGGCCGGGTGAGCGCGTGGTCGAACGTCGTGACCTCGCTGTGCATCATCTCCGGGTTCGCCGATCGCGCCAGATGCGCTCCTTGACGATCGTCTGGTTGTCGGCGTGCAGCGGAATGCCGGCATTGTCGAAGGTGCGCGGGCCGTTGAAGTTGCGGGTCTCGACCTCGAGCTGGTCGAAGACGCCGTCGCCGTTGGTGTCGGTCCAATGGCCGATCGAGTAGCCGCCGAAGGTCGGCTCGACGTCGTCCGGGAAGTCGCGGCCGTCGGTGTAGATGCGGCGCGGCATGGCGTTGACGTAGACGACGTGGGTGGTCTTCGGCGTCACCACGAACTCGAAGCCCTGATTGCCGGCGAGGTCGCGCGGCAGCCCGGCCGGGATGCAGGCGTAGGATGCGTTCGCGCCCTGGCCGCCGGCCGCCTGGTCGGCGAGGCTCGCCTCGAAGATCGCCTGATACTCCGGCGTCAGCGGTGCCTGTTGTGCCCGCCCGGTCGCCTTGGTCGGGTCGTAGCGGTTCGCTCCCTTGATCGGCCAGCGCCACTGGCCCGACCAGTCCGGATATTTCGCCGCGTCGTATTTCGCCGTGTCGCGTTTCGCCGTTTCCTGGGCCTTCCCGGCGGCCGCCCAGGCGAACGAAACGATGATGGCTGCTGCAATGATCCGTCCGTCGCGCATGAGCATTTCCCCGCTGCAGACCGGAGCGCGCAAGGTGCTCCCGGTGTTCTTCTAGCTTTATGGCTCAGGATACACCGGCGCCGCCGCAGAGCGGAAGTGGAGCCGTGGGCTGCGGTGCGCGCCGGGCGAGAAACGCCGCGCCATCGTCCTGCCCGCCGCCATCGACGCGGCCGGGAGCGGCCTGCTATGACCCTGCCATGACGCTCGCGACTTCATCCGCAACCGTGGTGACCGACCGCGTGCCGGCTCCTCGCTCGGGCCGACTCATGGAGATCGCGCTCCCGATGTCGGGCGTCATCATCGGCATGGCGCTGATCCTCGGGCCGTTCCTCGCGACCGTGATCCGCAGCGCGCTGTATTGGGACGCCGCCGGCCCGGCCCTGTCGCTCAAGAACTTCACCGGACTGTTCGCCGATCCGCGGTTCTATCAGGCGGCCGGGAACACAATCCTGTGCGGGATCGGCGCGACCGCGATCAGCTGCGTGCTCGGCCTTTCGCTGGCCTGGGTGGTGTCGCGCACCGACATGCCGGGGCGGCGCTGGTTCGAGGTGTTCAACCTGGTGCCGTTCTTCCTCTCGCCCTATGTCGGGGCGATCAGCTGGATCTATCTCGCTGCGCCGCACAGCGGAATCCTCAGCCGCTTCCTGCACGACACTTTTGGGCTGCCCGGCGACCTCATCCCGATCTACTCGATCGCCGGCGCCACTTGGGTGCTGTCGCTGTTCTACACGCCCTATGTCTATCTCTTCGTCATCGCGCCGATGCGCCAGATGGACCCGTCGCTGGAAGATGCCGCGCGGGTGCACGGTGCCGGCTTCTGGACGACGCTGCGCCTCGTCACCCTGCCGCTCTTGATGCCGGCGCTGATGTCGGCGGCGCTCATCGTGTTCGTCACCAGCGCCGGGCTGTTCGACGTGCCGCTGGCGCTCGCCTCGCCGAAGGGCATCCGCACCATGCCGACGGAAATCTTCCAGCTGGTGCAGTACCCCTCCGATCTCGGACGGGCCGCCTCGTTCGGCGTCGTGGTGATGGTGTTCACCGTGCTCGTCACGGTGATGCAGCGCCGCTACATCGATCGCCGCCGTTTCGAGACGGTGACCGGCAAGGGCTATCGTCCACGCACCATCGCGCTGCGCCGCGGCGGCCGCACCGCGGCGCTCGCCCTCGAGGCGCTCTACATCGGCTGCGGGGTGGTGCTGCCGGTGATCGCGCTCCTGATGGTGTCGTTGTCGAGCATCTGGACCGGCAAGCTCAACCCCGCGACGCTGACGCTGCGCAACTTCGAATACGTCGCGTTCAACTATCACCTCACCCAGCAGGCGATCCTCAACAGCCTGTTCCTGGCGCTGGTCGGCGCGACGCTCGGCGTCGCCATCAGCGTGCTGCAGGCCTATTACGTCAACCGTGTCGCGCGCAAACGGCGCGGCCTGATCGATGCCGTACTCTCCCTGCCGCTCGGCATTCCCGGCATCATCCTCGGCCTCGGATTCCTGATCCTGGCCATCCGCACGCCGCTCTATTCGACGCTCGCGATCATCCTGATCGCCTATATCGCGCGCTTCTTCCCGTTCGCGACGCGGACGGTGTCCGCGATGCTGCTCGCGATCAATCCCGAGCTCGAGCAGAGCGCACGGGCGAGCGGCGCCACCTGGCTGCAGACCATGCGCTATGTGCTCCTCCCCCTGCTGATGCCGGCGATCGTCGCCGCGTGGCTGATGCTGTTCGTGATCTTCATTCGCGAGCTCGGCGCCACCATCCTGCTCTACGCCCAGGGCACCGAGACCATCAGCGTAGCGCTGGTGGTGCTCTCGGAACGCTCGACCGGGTTTGTCGCCGCGCTCGCGGTGATCCAGCTTCTCCTGCTGCTCATCGCGTTCTCGCTGTTCCGCGCGAGCCGCGCCTCGCTGATCTGAAGGGAGCTTCGGGTGGCGTTCCTGCGGATCAGGGACTTGCGCAAGTCATTCGGCGACCTCGTCGCGGTCGACGGCGTCTCGCTCGCCATCGAGGAGGGCCACACCTTGGCGCTGCTCGGGCCATCGGGGTGCGGCAAGACCACGATTTTGCGCTGCCTCGCCGGCCTCGAGACCGCGGATGCCGGCGCGATCGAGATCGCCGGCAAGGCGGTGTTCGACCACGACGCCGGCATCAACCTGGTGCCCGAGCGGCGCGAGCTCGGCATCGTGTTCCAGTCCTATGCGGTGTGGCCGCACATGACGGTCGCCGAGAACGTCGGCTTTCCGCTCAAGGTGCGCCGCGTCGCGCGCACCGAGGTCGCAAAGCGCACCGCGCGCGTCCTCGACATGGTCGGCCTCGCGAGCGCGAGCGGCAAGCCGGCGACGGCGCTCTCCGGCGGCCAGCAGCAGCGGGTAGCGCTCGCCCGTGCGCTGGTGCACGAGCCGCGCCTCGTGCTGTTCGACGAGCCGATGTCGAACCTCGATGCACGGCTGCGCGCCCACATGCGCATGGAGCTCGCGGTGCTCCAGGAGCGCCTCGGCTTTACCGCGGTCTACGTCACTCACGACCAGACCGAGGCGTTCTCGCTCGCCGAGACCGTTGCGGTGATGAACCACGGGCGGATCGAGACCATCGGCGATCCGCGCAGCGTGTTCGCACGCCCGCGGACGCCGTTCGTCGCGGAATTCCTCGGCCTCAACGTGCACCACGGCCGGGCGGTGCGCTCGCATCCCGCGCCCGATAGCGGCCACTTCGTGGAGGTCGCACTCTCCGACGCCTTCTCGTTGTGGGGCGTGCTCGAGGGCGCCGCGCCGCCTACCGCCGGCGCGCGCGTCATCGCCTGCACCCGCAAGGAGCATATCGGCGTCGCGAAGCCGGGCGCGGCCTCGGGCGACCCGGCGGCGGCGCCGGATGCGCATCCGCCTCACGCGCGCCAGTTTTCCGGGGTGACGCGGGCGGCCTCCTTCCTCGGTCTCGAGGAGGAGTATATCGTTGCGATCGACGGCGTGATCTTCGGCGCAATCCAGTCGCCCCGCGGCCTTCATGCCGGCGAGGCGGTCGCGGTCACTATCCGGCCGGAGGATTGCATCGTCTTCGTCGAAAACGGCACGCAACCGTAATGGGTCGGCGGCGATTGGGGCCACCGGGAGGGCAGGCGATGAACGATCGACCGAGCAGAGCCGCGGCGGGTTTCGCCGCCGCAATCCGCCTTGCCGCCGTCATTGGCCTCGCATTGATGACCGCGATGCCGGCGCGCGCCGCCGTCCTCGACGATAAGGACACCGCCCGCCTCGTCTCGATCAACGAGGCGATCGCGTCGTTCGAGAACGACGTCGGCTCGGCGCTGCACAACCTCAAGCCGGAGGATGCCGGCCAGATCGAATCCTACGCCTATGTCGAGCTCAATCTCGAAGCGGCCCACGAGCGGCTCAACACGGTGTTCATGATGGCCGCGGTTTCGATCTACGTGGACTCGCCGACCGACCAGGAGCTGCTGCTGCACGTCCTGCACGGACAGCTGCTCTCCCGCAGCCGCAATTACCTCGACGAGAAGAAAGACGCGATCGCCAGCATGGCCGCCGCGCATCCCGACAACAAAGTCTTCGCCGAGTACAGCCGCCGCGCCAACGCGCTCATCGGCGACCGCGCCATCCCGCTGCTCGAGGAGCTCGAACGCCGGCTCGGGGAGCGGCCCTAAGGCAAGCTACTTCGCGCAAAAACGCTGGTCATCGCCGGGCTTGTCCCGGCGACCCCGACAACAAGGCACGGCTGTGCCCCATGATCGGGGTGGCCGGGACAAGCCCGGCCATGACTCTCATGTGGATCGAGGCCTGTGGCCTCGCTGCGCAACGTCGCGTTACTGCGCGGCGAAGCAGTAGAACAGGCCGTTGCCGCCCGTCGCGACCAGGTCGTCCTGGCTGCAGCCGCGCGACATGTGCGAGGCGTTCCACGAGCGCATCTGGTCGCTTTCGTTCGGACCCTTGCGGTCGATGTGGCCGAGCATCGCCTTGCCGTACTGGCTGCTCGTATAGTTGTTGCAGGTGAGGTTCATATTGGTCTCGAAGGCGCGGCCGTCGGCCGTCGAGCCGGTGATGGCGTCGTGCCAGTTCGGGGTCATGCCGAAGCCCGAGATCTTGGTGCCGCGCTCGGTGAGCGCCGTGTCCTGGCTCAGCTTGTTGCCGGGACCGTGGAGGTCGTCGACGTTCTGGGCGACGACCTCGCCCTTGAAGTTCTGCCATGGGCCCTTGCCGATACGGTCGCGCGCGTTGATCACCTTGACCGAGGCGTTCGGCGACGAGCTCAGGTAGGCGCGCCAGACCTTGTTGCCGGCGCCGGCCGCCATCCCGAGGCTCTGGCAGCGGGCGTCCGCCGCATCCATGCCGCCGAGGTCGCCGCCCTTGCCGGGCCCGTTGCTGGCGACGAAGAACGTCATGTTGGGCGACTGCGGCGCCTGCTGGGCAAACGCGGCGCCACCGAGGCTGAGCGTCGCCAAGGACGCGGCGAACGACATTGTGATGATCCGATGCATGGTCTCTCCCCTGTTCCCGTTCTCGTCTGGCCGGCTGGACTGCGAGCGTAGCGAAGTCACGCTGATCCGCTCGTCGGCACTTGCGGTTCGGATGCCCGGTACGGGCGGCGGCAGCAAAACATAAGGCTCGCGCGGCTACAAGCGGGGTGATGGGGGTCGGCGGCAAGGTCGGTCGGAGAGGCGATCATGTCGCATGCCACCCCGTTTCGTTGCACGACGCCCGGCGCGCCTCTACGATCCAGGCAACCAACGACGCCGAACGGACGCATTTTTCGGGGAGAACACCATGAGCCTTCGCCGCGCCCTCCTCGCCCTGCTGTTGGGCTGCTGCGCCGTCGGTGGGGCCGCCGCGCAGGAGCCACCGGCCCTGCAGGGAGCCTCGGCGCAGGAGAAGGCGCGCGTCGCCGCGCTGATCGACGGCGCCAAGAAGGAGGGCGCGCTCACCTACTGGGACGTCGTCATCCAGCCCGAGACCAACGACGCGCTCACCGCGGCGTTCCGCAAGCGTTACGGGTTGCCGGGCTCGTTCCAGGTGAACTACCAGCTCTCCGCCACCGCGGGCCTCGTCACCCGGGTCGAGCAGGAGATCAACGCCAACCGCGTCACCATCGACGTCGCCGCCGTCGGCTCGCCGCCCTGGGTGTTCGAGCGCGCGGCGGCCGGCGACGCCCTCGACTACGATTCGCCTGAATACAAATACTTCGCCGACGCGTTCAAGCGCGGCCTCGGCAAGCCCGGCGTGTTCGCTTTCAATGGCGCCTACCTGTTCGTGCCGATGTGGAGCACCGACCAGCTCAAGTTCGAAGGCAAGTCATGGAAGGACGTCGTCAACGCCGTGCCGCCGGGCCGCATGAGCATCGGCGACGTCGCGAAGTCGGTTGCCTATCTCGCGACCTATGCGGGGCAGCGCGAGGTGCTCAACTCCGATTATTTCAAGAGCATCGCCAAGATGAAGCCGTCGTTCCTGATCCGCTCCGAGCAGATCGCCGGACGGCTCGTCACCGGCGAAGATCTGATGTCGTTCTCCGGCATGCCGACCCGCGCCTATCAGTACAACCAGAAGGGCGGCAAGCTGAAATTCATCTTCCCGACCGAGGGCTCGGTGCTGCTGCCCCAGAGCATGTTCATCCTCAAGAAAGCGCCGCACCCCAATGCGGCGAAGCTGTGGGTCGATTTCATCCTGTCGGAGGAGGGCCAGACCATCCTCGTCAAGGGCGAGGCCATGGTGTCCGGCCGCTCCGGCTTCAAGAGCCCGCTGCCCGAATACGCCCCGGCGATCGACAGCCTCAACCTCGTCAATGTCGACTGGCAGGCGCTCTCCACCGACAAGCTGAAGATGCTGCGCGACGAGTGGACGAACGTGTTCAACCCGTAGCGCGTCCCGTTATTCCGCATCTTTGAAGTGGTCATGGCCGGGCTTGTCCCGGCCACCCCGATCAATTGGCACGGCCGTGCCCCGTTATCGGGGTCGCCGGGACAAGCCCGGCGATGACTGCGAGATGGTTGAACGCTCACGCTGTAGCATCAACGCCGCGGCGCACGAGGGCACGCCCGCACCGCATCACTGCGCCGTCAACCCGCCATCCACCACTAGCACCTGGCCGGTGATTGCAGCCGCATCGGGTGAAGCGAGAAACACCACTGCTGCGGCGACCTCCTCCGGCGTCACGAACCGACCGCTCGGGATACGCGCGAGCATCCGGGCGCGGGCTTGCGGGTCGGCCAGCATGCCGGCACGGGAGGGCGTGAGCACGGTCGCCGGGGCTACCGCGTTGGCGCGGACGCCGTGGGGCGCCCATTCGATGGCGAGCATGCGCGTCATCTGGATGAGCCCGGCCTTGGCGATGCCGTAGACCGCGCGCCCGCCGATGCCGGTCAGTCCATGGGTCGACGCGATCGTGATCACGTTGCCGCTGCCGCGCGCGATCGCATGGCGTCCGAACGCCTGGGTGAGAAAGAACGTGCCGGCGAGGTTGACGTCGATTACCGCGTCCCACTCCGCCCGCGTCACCTCCACCACCGGCTTGATCAGGGCACGCGCCGCATTGTTGACGAGCACGTCGATATGGGGGAATGCGGCGACCGCCTGCGCGAAGGCCGACGCGACGCTCTCAGGCGAGGCGAGATCGAGCGCGATCGGCACCACCTTGCGGCCACGCAAGTCCGGCTCGCCGAGCAGCGCGTCGAGCCGCCCGATCTCTACCTCGGTCACCGCGAGATCGTAGCCGGCGCGGGCGAGCGCCAGCGCGATTACCCGGCCGATGCCGGTCGAGGTGCCGGTGACGAGAGCGGTCGGCGCGGCGGCGGGCGGCGGCATCGGTTCGGCCATCATCACGAAAGCACGTCGTCGAGGCGGATGGACGTGCCGCCGGCGAGGCTGCGGTAGCACGCCTCGGCGAAGGCGACATCGCGGATGCCGGCGGCAAAATCCGAGCGCAGCGGCGTCCCGGCGACGAGGTGGCGCAGGAAATCCTCCCATCCGACCCGGTAGGGATTGGGATAAGGCCCCGCCGCCGGCACCTCCTGCCAGCGGCTCGCGTAGTCGATACCGAGATCGGTCATCGGATTGAACGCCGCGACCTTCGGCGTGTCGCCGATCGACTGGGCGTAGCAACGGTGCAGCCCGGCGACGGCGGAGCCGCGCGTGCCGTCGATCTGGAACGTCATGAGGTCGTCGCGCCGCACCCGCGTCGCCCAGGTCGCGAGGATCGAGCCAACGGCGCCGGAGCTGAGCGTGACCAGTGTCGCGGTGTGGTCCTCGACATCGACCGCATAGCGCTCGCTACGTTCGTCGACGCGCTCCGGGACGGCGGTCGTCGCGGCGCAGGCGACCCGCTCGATCGGGCCCAGGATGTTCTCGATCATGTAGCGAAAATGCGGATACATATCGAGAATCAGCCCACCGCCGCTCACCTTGCGATAGTTCCAGCTCGGCCGCTGGCAGCGTTCCTCGACGCCGTCGAACACCCACCAGCCGAATTCGAGCCGGAAGCCGACGACGCGGCCGAAGGAGCCGGCCTCCGAGAGGCGCGCGAGCTTGGTGAGCCCCGGCAAATATTGCTTGTCCTCGACGGCGGCATGCTTGAGCCCGCGCGCCTCCATCGACGCCATGAGGGCGCGCCCGACGGCGACGCTCGCGGCGACCGGCTTTTCAGAATAGACGTGCTTGCCGGCCGCGATCGCCTTATCGAGCGTCGCCTGGCGCTGGTGGGTCACCGCGGCGTCGAACAGCACCTCGCAGGCCGGATCGGCCAGCGCGGCATCGAGGTCGGTCGTGCTCTCGACCCCGTGCTCGCGCGCGAGCGCAGCGAGGCGATCGGCATCCCGGCCGACAAGGAGCACGCGCGGCATCACCCGGTCGGCGCCGACGGCAAGGCCGCCTTCGGCCCGGATCGGCGCCAGTGCATTCTTGAGATGCTGGGTCGAGCCGATCCGGCTGGTGGCGCCGTTCAAGATGATGCCGACTGTTCGGGTGGCCATGCGGATTCCGGAAGCCCCTGTGTGTCTTCACAGACCTTATCCTGAGGAGCCGTGCGCAGCACGGCGTCTCGAAGGATGGCCGCAAAGGCTGCGGCCTGTGGCTGTCCTTCGAGACGCGTCCTGCGGACGCTCCTCAGGATGAGGTTCGAAATGGGAAGATTTAATCCTCGTAGCGAGCTGGACGAATATACCCTTATAGACGCAATGCTATAGTCGCGCCCGTTCGTCAGCTCGGGATGGCAGCTTGCCGCGGCACATCGTCTGTCTCACCTTCGATTTCGATACAATGTCGGGCTTCATCGCGCGCGGGCTCACGACGCCGACGCCGCTGTCGCGTGGCGAGTTCGGCGCCCGCGCTTCGTCGCGCATCCTCGACATGCTGGGAAGCCGCGGCATCCGCGCAACCTGGTTCACGCCCGGCTTCACCATCGAGACTTTCTCCCGCGAATGCGAGGCGGTGGTGAAGGCGGGCCACGAGATCGCCCATCACAGCTGGGCCCATGTGCCGCCGGCCGAGCAGAGCCGCGAAGCCGAGGAGGCCGATCTCGTGCGCGCCAACGAGGCGATCCTGCGCCTCACGGGCAGGAAGGCGCGCGGCTACCGCTCGCCCTCCTGGGACCTCTCCGCTAGCACCATCGACCTCCTGGTCGCCCACGGCTTCGTCTATGATTCGAGCCTGATGGGGGCGGACTACTGGCCGTACCGGGCGCGGCGCGGCGACGTCGCGAAGCTCGGCGAGCCCTACCGCTTCGGCGACGAGACGGCGCTGATCGAGATGCCGATCAGCTGGTCGCTCGACGATTTTCCCCATTTCGAGTTCATGCGTACCGCACAGACCGTGCTGCAAGGCCTGCAGCCCGCCCGTGCGGTGATGGGCAACTGGCTCGACGAGTTTCTCTACATGAAGAAGTCGGTCGAGTGGGGCATCCTCACCTACACCATGCACCCCTACGTGATCGGCCGTGGCTACCGCATGCTGGCGCTCGAGGACCTGGTCGACCGGCTGGCCCGGGAAGGCGCGGTGTTCATGACGATGGAAGACGCGGCGCGCGAGGCGCGCGCGCGGATGTGGGAGTGAATGGGGACGGCGCCTGAGCGTCGTCGTTCCGGGCACTTGCACGGCGAATCGAAAGTGCGGACGCGCCCCACATAGTTGTCATTGCCCTGCTTGACCTGGCTTGACCGGGCAATCCAGTAACCCCTGTGCCACCGGTGTGGCAAATACCTTGCCCCACCGAGAGGCCGGTGGTTACTGGATCGCCCGGTCAAGCCGGGCGATGACAGTGAAAATTTTGCCCCTAGCATGAGGCCCACGCATGATCCGCTTTCACGTACCCGGCACCGAGGCGCGCTGATGGACGACCGCACCCGCGAGCAGGACGCGGACGACCGAATCGCCCCACGCGCCATCACCGCTTTCATCGCCGACGTGCTCGGCGCCGTCGGGCTTCCTGCCGCCGATGCCGGCAAGGTCGCGGAGCTGATGACCGAGGCGGATCTCACCGGGGCCGACGCCCACGGCATTTTTCGCCTGCCCCAATACGTCCGCCGCATCCGCGCCGGCGGCTTCAACACCAAACCCAACATTACGGTGACGAAGACCGCGGCGGCCACTGCGCTGGTCGACGGCGACAACGGCATGGGCCATCTCGTCGTGAGCCGCGCCGCCGACACCGCGATCGCGCTTGCCCGCGAGGCCGGCGTCGGCTGGGTCGGCGTGCGGCGCTCGAACCACGCGGGCACCGCGGGCCTCTACGCGGCGATGCCGGTCGCGCACGGCATGATCGGTCTCTATTCGGCGGTCGCCAATGCCAACCATATGGCGGTGTGGGGAGGCTCGGAGCTGCTGCTCGGCACCAATCCGCTCGGCATCGCGGTGCCCTCCGGCGACGGGCCGGTGGTGCTCGACATGGCGACCACCATCGTCTCCTACGGCACGGTGAAGAAATATGCGCTCGCCGGCCGCGACATGCCGGAAGGCTGGCTGATCGACCGCGACACCGGCGGCCCGCTCACCGATCCGCGCATGAGCGCACAAGGCCTGCTGCTGCCGATCGGCGGCTACAAGGGCAGCGGGCTCGCCATCATGCTCGGGTTGCTGGCCGGCGTGCTCAACGGCGCCACGTTCGGGCGCGAGGTCATCGATTTCAACGCCGACGATGCCAGCGCGACCAACACCGGCCATTTCATGGTGGCGCTCGACATCGCGCGGTTCGTGCCGCTCGCGACCTTCACGGCCGAGACTGACCGCCATTTGCGTGACCTGCGTGAATTGCAGCGCATGCCCGGCGTCGACGACATCCGTCTGCCGGGCGACCGTCGCCGCGAATGCCGCGCCGAACGCCTGCGCGACGGCGTCCCGCTCCCCGCGGCGTTGCTCGCGCAGCTCGATGCGCTCGCGCGCGACCTCGGCGTACAGCCGGTGCGAGGGCGAGCATGATCGACTCTGCACCGCCCGTAGCCCGGGGGCAGCCGCCCTTCAACGCGATGTCCGTCCCGGGTTTCGCTGCCGCTCAACCCGGGCTACGCGCTGCACCTACAACGCCGCCATCTCCACCACCGGCCGGATGTCGCCGCAGCTCTCGATCTCCCAAAGCCGCTCGCAGAGCTCCGCTGCGCGCGCCGGCGGCAGCACCGTGCCCGCAAGCTCGAGGAACTTCGCCTTCAGGCCGGCGTCGTCGAGCGGCACCAGGCGCGAGCCCAGCGCCTCGTCGGCCGAGCGCCGGAACACGCCTCGCGTCGTTGTCACGGCGACGCGCGCCGGCCGCAGCTCGGGATAGAGGCGATCGGTCTCCGGCGTTGCGGTAACGCGCAGCTTGCGAGCGATGTCCGCGAACGCAGGATCGCGGCGCACCTCGTCGGCAAAATGCGCAAGGCGGATGGCACGGAAACGCAGGGCGAGGCCGATGAGATAGGGGAAGCTCAGCTGCGCGCTGGCGTAGTCATCCCAGCCGGTGCGGGCGTGCTCGGCGGCGATGCGATAGGTGTCGACCTCGATCGCAGTCACCTCCTCCGGCGTAATGTTCTCGTCCCGGCACAGCTCGATCAGCGCCTCGGCTGCGGGCTGGATGTGTCGGCAGCACGCATACGGCTTGATGTAGCAATCGGTGATGCCGAAGCTCGCCGGCGGCAGCGCCAGCGGACGGGCGCGGTCAAGGCGCTCGAACGCGAAGGCCTGCATGAAGCCGTCGCGTGCTTCGATGACGTCTGGCGGCCCCTGCACGCCCTGCACCGCCAGCAGCGCCGCCTGCAGGCCCTCGCGCGACGCATGGCCGGCGTGCAGCCGTTTGATGTCGGCGCCGCCGTTGACGAAGGCGAACAGGCCGGCGGCGCTGCTCGCGGCGATGCCGAACGCGTCGGCGATCATCGGCGCGGCAAACCCATGGAGCCGCGCGACCGCGGCCGCCGCGCCGAGCACGGTGCAGGCTCCGGTGGGATGAAAGCCGCGTTGGCGCAGTTCGGGATGGCAGGCGCGCGCAATCGCGACCGACGTCTCGTAGCCGGCGACGATCGCCTCGATCGCTTGCGTGCCGCTCGCGCCGCGCGCGTAGCCGGCCGAGAGCACGGCAGGCACTACGGCGCAGCCCGGATGAACCGAGCCCTGGCGATAGCCGTCATCGAGCTCGATGCCGTGGGCGGCAGTGCCGCCGAGAAACGCCGCATCGAGCAGGTCGGCGCGGCGCGCGCGGCCGGGCACCGGTATGCTGCCGGCCCCGCGCACCGTGGCGAGCATTCGCTCCGCGCGGTTTGCGACGTCGCCCGCGGCGCCACAAATCATGACGCCGATGGTGTCGAGGAGATGCCGCCGCGCATAATGCCGAACCTCGGCGTCGAGCGCGCCATAACGCAGGCCATCGATGAAAGCGACGAGCGCCGCCGTGGCTCCCGCCGCTGGCTGCAGACTGTGGACCACTTCGGCATGCGACATGTCGATCTCCCACAAGGGCTCGCTCCACCGGCCCGACGAAAGCTCCCGCTTGCCCGAGAGCGTCGGGACGCGTCTCGTAGGGTGGCCCAGCACCGAGCGAGGCCGTCCTTCGAACGCCCCCACGTCCCGAAAGGAGTTCGCCATTACCGCGTGGACGCGGCGCGACGACGCGCCTTTGCGCACCCTACGGGCTTTACGTGAGCCGCACCACTGCGTCGACCGCGACGACGCCGTCGGTGCGCACCACGAGGGGATTGACCTCGGCCTCGGAGACCGTCGGGTCTGCGGCAAGCTGCGACAGCGTCACCATCGCGCGCGCGACGGCATCGAGATCGCCCGCGGGCTTGCCGCGGTAGCCGGTGAGCGCCTTGAGCCCGCGCACCTCGGCGATCATCTCGCGGGCGGTCGCGAGGTCGACGGGGGCGAGGCGCAGGCTGCGGTCGCGGTAGATTTCCGTGTAGAGGCCGCCGGCGGCCAGCATGATCATGGGACCCGCATCGGGATCGACGCGGTAGCCGATCAGCACCTCGCCGAGACCGGCGATCATCGGCTGCACCAGCACACGCCGCGCCTGGGGCAGCCGCGCCCGCATCTCCGCCATCGCGACGGCAAGCGCCGCCGCATCAGCGAGACCAAGCGCGACGCCGCCGACGTCTGATTTGTGGGTGATCTCAGCGGACAGCACTTTCGCCGCCACTGGATAGGCGAACGGCAGCGGCGGCACCTCGGCGTCGATGTCGAGCGCGACAGACGGCGCCCGCGGCACGCCGACGCGGTCGAGCACGCCATAGGCTTCGAGCTCATCAAGCGCGCCGCCGGCGACGCCGCGCGCATCCATCGAGATATCGCGCGGCGGCCGCGCGACCGTCGCGATCGTCCGCGGCACCCGGCGCGACAGTGCGGCAGCAACCGCGTCGGCGCAGGCTTCCGGGGTGTAGAAATTCGCGACGCCCGCCTTCGCGAGCTCGGCACGCGCCTGCGGCGCCTCAGGGACAAGAAATGCCGCGATCGGTTTCGGTGCGGCGGCGCTGTCGACGATCGGACGCACCGCGAGATGCGGATAGAACCGCGCCGAGGAGCCGACGACGGTGACGACGAGATCGAACTCCGGCGCGGTGGTGAGGATGTCGAGCGCAGCCTTCATCACCTCGTAACGGGTGCCGACGAGCGTGAGGTCGATGAGGCGCGCGCGCGCGACCTTGATGCCGGCGGCCTCGAACCGCGCATAGGTCTCCTCGCTCGGCGGACCGACCTCGATGCCGCGGCTCGCCAGCGGATCGATCACCGTCGCGGCGCCCCCCGCCGTGGTCGTGATCACCGCGACCCGCGGCGTGCCCGGCCCGCGCCGCGCCGGCACGCGCTTGAGCAAGGGCAGGCCTTCGAGCAGACCTGATAGGCTCTCGACCCGCGCAATCCCGCAATCGCGCAGGAACGCGTCGGCGACGTCGTCCTCGCCGGCGAGTGCCCCGGTGTGGGTGAGCGCGAGCTCGCGCGCCGCCGCCGAACGGCCGAGCTTGTAGGCGAGCACCGGCTTGCCGGCGGCAGCCGCGCGCTCGGCGAAGCGGCGCAGCGTGTCGGCGTGACGCAGCGTTTCGAGGAACAGGAGGTAGCCGTCGATGTCGGGGTCGTCGAGGGTTGCGAGGCAGATTTCGCCGAGCGAGAGGTCGACCTCGTTGCCGACCGAGACGAGGCCGGCGAATCCGATGCCGCAGGCGCGGCCGCGTGACAGGAAGGTACCGATCATGCCGCCGCTGTGCGAGGCGCCGAAGATTCTTCCGATCGGCAGGCCGGGCTCGTCGAACGCGGCGTTCGCGGTGATCAACGCGCCGTTGCGCAGATCGACGATGCCGAGGCTCGACGGACCGACGATGCGCATGCCCGTGGTGCGCACGATCTCGGCGAGTCGGCTTTCGCGTGCAAGCCCGATTTCGCCCGCCTCGGCAAAGCCGTCGGAGAGGACAGTGGCGACGGCAACGCCAGCGCGGCCGCAAGCCTCGATGGCCTCCATGGCGGCCTCGGTCGGCGCAACGATATAGGCGTGTTCCGGAACCTCGGGCAGCGCCTCGAGCGACGGCCAGGCGCGCTCGCCGAGCACCTCGTCGCGTCGTGCATTCACGGGGTAGACGCGGCCGGCATATCCCGCCTGGCGCAGGAATTTGAGCGGCCGTCCAGCCGTCTTGCCGGCATCATTCGACTGGCCGACGAGCGCGATCGAGCGTGGCGCGAACAGCACCTCGCGCAGCGATCGTGCGCCTTCGGCCGGGTGGCGGATCGAAGCTTGACCGCTCATGCTATTCGGCGGCATCGGCTTGGCGGGGCGCGCGCTGGTCGAAACGGCGGTCGAAGATCTCTTCAGCGATGCGGTTCTTCAAGATTTCCACCGAGCCGCCCGCGATCATCCACCCGCGACAGCGCCGCATACAGTATTCGACGAGCGAATCCTGGCTGTAGCCGGCCGCGCCCATCGCCTGCACCGCCTCGTGCGCGACCTCGAAGCCGGCGAGGTTGCACGCCGCCTTGGCGAGCGAGGTCTCGTAGGCGGATGGCAGGCCGTTGTCGGCGTTGGCGGCGGCGCGGTAGAGTAGCAGCTGGGCGCCTTCGAGCTTGAGCGCCATGTCCGCGAATTTCCACTGCAACCCTTGAAACTCGCACAGCGGGCGCCCGAACTGCACCCGCGTCGCCACGTGGTCGCGCGCCTTGGCGAAGGCATAGCGGCCGAAGGCGAGCGCGCGGGCGGCATTGCCGATGCGCTCGACGTTGAAGCCGGCGATCTGCTTCTTGAAGCCGCCGGGACCGAGCAGCACGTTCTGCGCCGGAATCCGGCAGTCGTCGAAGTGAAGCTCGCACCATTCCTCGCCGCTCATGAAGCGCGACGGCTTGCCGATGCCAAAACCCGGCGCGCCACGCTCGACGATCACCGAGCCGATGCCGCGCACGCCAGGACCGAACCGCGCGTAGATGAGAAACACCGCAGCGTCGGCGCTGAAGGTCGAGAACACCTTGGTGCCGTTGACGATCGCCGAGCCGCCGTCAATCCGAACCGTGGTCGAAAGATCGGTCGCCGCCGAGCCCGCCTCCGGCTCTGACATGCCGAGGCTCATGACCGCGCTGCCTTCGAGCAGCGCCGGCAGGTATTTCGCCTTGAGTACGGGTGAAGCGTATTCGGCAAAGGTGCGGATCGGGCCGAAGCTGCCGGACTGCACGACGTCGGCGCTGCGCGGACAGGCTGCGGCCACCTGCTCGATCGCGATCACCGCGTCCATCAGCGTGCCGCCCTGGCCGCCGTCGGCCTCGGGCAGCGTGATTCCGAGCAAACCCTGCCGGCTCATCAGGGCGGCGACGTCGAAGGGAAACCGCGGATCATGGGCGCGCTCGAGCGAACCCTTCTCGAGATTCGCCGCTGCGAATTTGCGCACGGCGTCGGCGAAGAGTTTCTGCTCGTCGGTAAAGTCGAAATTCATCCGGGTCTCGTGGCGCTGGGGCGTTCGGATCATCAGGGGAGACAGCGATAGCCATACATCTTTGAAGCGGGCGCGTCTCTCCGCCCTGTGGTCCTCGCCCGCGCGGGTCTGCGGCGAGCGACGCGCGCCGTTTGGAGCTCCCGCACGGGATACGGGAAGATAACCACTCTCACATTTTTTGATTGCATCTTTTATATCTTACAATCTAGGGTGGCGCATCGAGCCGAGAGGTATTCCGATGTGGCCCAATTTTGATGGCAAGCCCTACACCCGCGCCGAGCTTGCGGCGCATATCAACGCTTGTGATTTCTCGAAGTGGAAACGCAAGGACGGAACGATCGGTCGGCCGGCCTTCATCACACTCCACAACACCTCGTCGCCGGACATCAGGCTGTGGATGTCGTGGTTGCCGCAAAAGCGGCAGCAATACATCCGGAACATGCAGCCCTATTACGAGGGCTTGGGTTGGCGCGGCGGTCCCCATTTCTTCGTGCCGCCGCAAGACGACATCTGCGCCTTCGGCTTCAACGACCTGATGGCAGCCGGCACGCATGCATCGTGCTTCAACAACCTTTCCATCGGCATCGAGATGGTGGGCGAGTTCGACAACGAGCGCTTCGACACCGGACCGGGCGCACAGGTCGCCGACAACGCGATCTATCTGATGGCCCTGCTGCACAACAAGATCGGCATCACGCCCGTGCCTTACGCCTACGATCAGCACGGCCTGCATTTCCACGTCGAGTGCAAACGGGACAATCATGATTGTCCCGGCAGCTTCGTGCGCAAGCCCGACGTCGTGGCGCGCGTGCAGGCGAAGATGGCCGAGCTCGCGGCTCCCGTGGTGGCAGCGGCCCCGATGGCGGTCGCTGCGATGGCGATGGCGCCGATGGCGGTGGCGCCGATGGCGGCCGTTGCAGCGGCGGCGCCGGCGCCGATTGTGCTGCCGGCCGAGATGGTCGAACGGATTTGCCAGGCTGCGGCCACATCCGATCTTGCACGCTACAACTGGGCGCAACGTGGCCGGGCACCGCTCGGCTACACCAAAGGAATGGCGGTCGTTTTCGGCCTCGCGTACCAGAAGTGGAAAGCAGGCGACCCCATCGTGACACGGATGGCGGCGGCCGACACGAACGAGCCTCCCACCGATGCGCTGTCCTGGTACCAGGGGCGCTTCCAAATGCTGAACATGGGCAACAGCACCGCCGGCGCCGACACGCTGCGTCATCTGTTCGTGCTCCTGATCGGTCTCGGCATGCGCGAAAGCAGCGGGCGTTATTGCGAAGGCAGAGACACCACCGCGGACAACGTCACGGCGGACACCGCGGAGGCCGGGCTGTTTCAGACGAGCTGGAACTCCCACGCATCGAGCCCGATGCTTCCGACCCTGTTCACGGAGTATTCGGACGGTCGCGACGGCTTCGTGTCGGTTTTCCAGGAGGGCGTCGCCTGCGCACACGGCGACTGGGCGAATTATGGCGACGGCCAAGGCGAGGACTTTCAGAAGCTCTCAAAGGCCTGTCCCGCCTTCGCAGCCGAATTTGCAGCCTTGGGCCTGCGGGTGCTGCGAAAGCACTGGGGACCGATCAACGTCCGTGAGGCGGAACTTACCTCCCAAGCCGACACCCTGTTGAAGCAGGTCCAGTCGATCGTCGATGCGCCTCTGGTCGCCTGAGCGCCACGGGGACGAACGGGCTCACTCCGCCTTCGCCCCCGAGCGGCGGACGATCTCGGACCACTTGGTCTCCTCGCGGTCGATGTCGGCCGCGTATTGCTCGGGCGTACTGGGAAAGGCCTCTGCGCCATCGGCCTCGATGCGGGACTGGACCGCGCGGGTCGCGAGCGCGTTACGCATCGCGGCGTTTAGCTTGTCGATCACCGGCCGCGGCGTCCCGGCCGGGGCGACGATGCCGTAGTGTAGGACCGCTTCGAAGCCCGGCAGCGTTTCCGCCGCCGTGGGAACGTCGGGAAAGGCCTCGGAGCGCGTGGGCCCGGTGACGGCGAGCGGGCGCACCTTGCCGTCGCGCACGAGGCCGATCGCCGGCGGCAGCGAGCTGAAATAGAGCGCAACGTGGCCGCCGATCAGGTCGGTCAGCGCGGGCGCGCTGCCCTTGTACGGGATGTGGGTCATCTTGATCCCCGCCATATAGGCAAGAAGCTCGGTGCCGAGGTGGATGCCGCTGCCGCTGCCCGCGGAGGCGTAGTTGATCTTGCCGGGCTCGGCCTTGGCGAACGCGATGAACTGCGGCAGCGTCTTTGCCGGGATCGACGGGTTCACGAGCACGATGAGCGCGCTTGTGGCGATAAGGCCGACCGGGGCAAAATCCTTGCGCGGGTCGTAGCCGACATTGGGATAGAGCGTCGGGTCGATGGCGAGCGTGCCGGTTCCGCCGAGGCCGAGCGTATAGCCGTCGGGCATGGCGCGGGCGACCTGCCGGGTCGCGATCGAGCCGCCGGCGCCACCGCGGTTCTCGATGACGATCTGCTGGCCGAGTGTAGTGCCCATGGTGTCGGCGACGACGCGCGCCATGGCATCGTTGCCGCCGCCCGCGGTGTAGGGAACGATCAGCGTGATCGGGCGGGTCGGGAACTCCTGAGCCTCGAGCGCCGCGGCTCCGAAGCACGTTGCCAGTCCAAGGGTGGCCGCGGCCTTCCAGGACATCATGTGCCAAGACATCATGCGCCGGGACATTATGCGCCAGGACATCATGCGATCGCCTCCCTCGCTGAGCGCCGCGCTTCGGCCGCCACGGCTTTCGAGCGCTCCTTTGTCGACACCATAGTCCGCCGCCGATCCAGTCACCATCGCATGCGCCCGCAACAGCAGCCGTTTGTGAGGGCGCAATCCTGTTGTATGATTTGAAGCGCCATGATGAGCATTCCCTTCTTTCTCATTGTCGCCGCCCTTGCTGCGGCATGGTTCGGACAACGCCACGCGTCGCTGGCGTTCTGGGCGGCGGGACTTCTCGCCCTGCTGCTGCTGTTCCGCGCTCACGCCACCGACGTGCTCAACCTCGTCCTGTAGAGGATGCGCCGATGACGCCCGCATTGTCGCTGCGTCTCAATGCCGTCGGCCTGCTCGCGGTGAGCGCCGTGCTGATCTTTGCCTTTGCCGACCAACTTTTCCTCGCCGACCTGCCGTGCCCGCTGTGCATCCTGCAGCGCGGGGCCTTTGTCGTCGCCGGATTCGGGCTCGCGCTCAATCTGCGGTTCGGGCCGCGCGCGAGCCACTATGCGCTCCTGCTCATCGGCGCCCTCGCCGGCGCGGTCATCGCCAGCCGGCAGATCCTCATCCATATCGTGCCCGGGACCGGAACCTATGGCCACGCATTGCTCGGCCTTCATTTCTACAGCTGGGCGTTCGTCATCTTCGTGGTCATCGTGCTGGGAACCGCGATCATGCTGCTGTTCGACCGCCAATTCGCCGGGGACAAGGAGTCCGCGGACCGGTTGACCGCGCTCTCGAAGGTCGCCTTCGTGCTGTTCGGACTGCTCGTGCTCGGCAACGGGCTTTCCACCGTGCTGGAATGCGCGGGCGGGCTGTGTCCCGACAATCCGACCGACTACCTGCTGCTGCGCTGAGGCGCATGGCCGGCAAGCTCACTCCGGCTTCGCGCCCGACGCCTTGACCACCTTCGACCACTGCGATTCCTCGCGGTCGATGTCGGCGCCATATTCCTCGGGCGTGCTCGGCAGCGGCTCGGCGCCTTCGACGGCAAGGCGGTCGCGGACCTCCTTCGAGGCGAGCGCGGCGTTGAGCTCCTTGTTGAGGCGGTCGATGATCGGGCGCGGCGTTCCGGCCGGCGCAGCGAGGCCGTAGCGCAGCACAGCCTCGTATCCCGGCAGGCCGCTCTCGGCGACGGTCGGCACGTCCGGCTCGAGCGCGGAGCGCGCGAGGCTCGTCACCGCGATGAGGCGCAGCAGCCCGCTCCGTGCGCTCTCGTGCACCGCCGGCACCGGCGCAAACGACATCAGGATGTGGCCGCCGAGGAGATCGGTCATGGCGGGTCCGGTTCCCTTGTAGGGAATGTGGGTGAGCTTGATGCCGGCCCGCGTCGCGAGGAGCTCACCGCCGACATGGCCGACCGTGCCGACGCCGGCCGACCCGTAATTGACCTTGCCGGGGTTCGCCTTGGCATAGGCGATCAACTCCGGCACCGAATGCACGTTGAACGACGGATGGACCGCGAGCGTGTTCGGCGCGCTGGCGATGCGGCCGATCGGGGCGAAGTCCTTGCGCACGTCGTAACCGACATTGGGAAACAGCGACGGGCCGATTGCGAGCGTGCCGGTGTAGCCGAGCACGATCGTGTAACCGTCGGGCGCGCTCTTCGCGACCTGCCGGGTGCCGACGGTCCCGCCGGCGCCGGGGCGGTTGTCGATGATGATCTGCTGCCCGAGCGTCTCCGCCATGCGTTCTGCGATGATGCGGGCAACGATCGTCGTGCTGCCACCCGGTGCAAACGGCACGATGAGGGTGACCGGGCGGGCGGGGTAATCCTCGGCAGCGGCGGGGCTCAGCGCGGCCGCGGTGACAAGGCCGAGCGCAGCGAGGAAAGGACTGCATCGAGACACGCACGCCCGCACGGCCGATCGGGTTACACCACTCCGCGCGCGGCCGGCGCCACCTCTCCCCGCACGCGGGGAGAGGTCGGATCGCGACAGCGATCCGGGTGAGGGGGCCGTTTCACGAGTCTGAGCGTCGGAGGAAAACTTCGGCGGCTCAGACTCGTGAAACGGCCCCCTCACCCCGACCCTCTCCCCGCACGCGGGGAGAGGGGGGACGCCTAATGCGGGGCGAAGCATGAGCATGGGTCGAATCTCCCGGGTCGCCGTTATCGTTTTGGACGGAGTGTCCGCGCCGGCTTTGTCGCGTACAGTGTTGGTTTCCGGGGCCGCCGGGTCAAGCGCTCTGGCTCGGACGCATGGCCGCAACGGCTGGCTGCTCTGCGTGCGGCTGCGCCGCTTGACGGGCTCGGCGATACCGTCCACCACGAGGCCGCCAAGCCCGAACCAAATGCCGCAATGAACAATCCTGCCTGTCCCCCAGCTTGCGCCGCCGGCATGTACGGAGCCGCCTAGACATGGGCGCGCGGCAGTTCGGCGCCCGCGTGCCGCGGGTCGAAGATCCCGCCCTGCTCACCGGACGCGCGCGCTTCGTCGACGACGTCAAGCTGCCGGGCGTGCTGCACGCGGCGTTCGTGCGCAGCCCGCATGCCCATGCGCGCGTCGGGGCGATCGATGCGAGCGCGGCACGCGCCATGCCGGGCGTTCATGCGGTGCTCACCATCGCCGACATGCCGGGGAGGCTCGCGGTCGACCCGCTGCCGATGCCGGTTCCCAATCCCGCCATCACGGCATTGCGGACCCAGTACGCGCTCGCCCGCCATGAGGTCTGCTACGTCGGCGAGACCGTGGCTGTGGTCGTCGCCGACAGCCGCTATCTCGCGGAGGATGCCGCGGCGGCCGTCGCCGTCGACTACGAGGTGCTGCCGGCGGTGAGCGATTGCCGCGATGCTCTCGCGCCCGGCGCGCCGACCTCCCACAGCGATCTCGCCCGCAACGTCGCCGCCTTCGTGCCGATGGCCTATGGCGATGTCGAGCGCGCCTTCGCCACGGCCGCGCACGTGTTCGAGGAGGACATCTTCCAGCACCGCGGCGCCGCGATGACGCTCGAAGGCCGCGCCGTGCTGGCGCACCAGGAGCCGGCGTCGGGCGTGCTCACCGTGTGGTCGGCGACGCAAACTCCGCATATCTGCCGCGCCACCATCGCTGATCTCCTCGAGCGTGATCCTGACGAGGTGCGCGTCATCGCGCCCTTCGTCGGCGGCGGCTTCGGCACCAAGGCGCCGTTCTATCCGGAGGAGATCGTCATCCCGGTCGCGGCGTTGCGGCTCGGCCGGCCGGTGAAGTGGATCGAGGACCGCCGCGAGCATTTCCTCTCGTCGACCCAGGAGCGCGACCAGTACTGGAAGGTCGCCATCGCCGTCGACGGCGAGGGCAAGATCCTCGGCCTGCGCGGCACCATGATCCACGACAACGGCGCCTACCTGCCGTGGGGGATCATCGCGCCCTACATCGCCTCGACCACGTTCCCGGGCCCCTATGTGGTGCCGGCGTTCAAGTTCGAGACCACGGTCGTGCTCACCAACCGGGTGCCGACCACGGTGGTGCGCGGCGCCGGCCGGCCGCAGGCGGTATTCGCGATGGAGCGGCTGATGGATCGCGTGGCGCGCGCGCTCGGCATCGACGGCGCCGAGCTGCGCCGCCGCAACATGATCACGCCGGCGCAAATGCCGTACCATGTCGGCCTCGTGTTTCGCGACGGCAAGCCGCTCGTCTACGCGAGCGGCGACTTCCCGCTGAGCCAGACCCGCGCCATGGCGCTTGCGGATTACGAGGGCTTCCGCGCCCGCCAGGCCGCGGCGCGCAAGGCCGGCCGCTATATCGGGATCGGCATCGGCAACTACGTCGAGGGCACCGGGCTCGGCCCCTATGAGGGCGTCACCATCCGTATCCTGCGCAACGGCAAGGTCGCGGTCGCGACCGGCGCCACCACCCAGGGGCAAGGCACCCACACGACGCTCTCGCAGATCGTCGCTGATCATCTGGGATGCGCCATCGCGGACATCGTGCTCACCGCCGGCGACACCGCCGCCATCAGCCAGGGCGTCGGCGCGTTTGCGAGCCGGCAGGCGATCAACGCCGGCTCGTCGGCGATGATCGCCGGCGACACCGTGCGCCAGCAGATCGTCGCGCTCGCGGCGAGGAGCTTCGGCGTGCCGGAGAGCGAGATCGACGTCGAGGACGGCCGCGCCATCGCCCGCACCGGCAACCGGCCGACGCTTACCTTCGCCGAGCTCGCCAGGCTCGCCCAGGGCATGCCGGGATTCTCGATGGCGCCGGGGCAGACGCCGGGGCTCGAGCACACCGCATGGTTCACGCCGCCGCAGGCGTCCTATTGCAACGGCACCCACGTCGTCGAAGTCGAGGTCGATCCCGAGACCGGCGGCGTGCATATCATCAACTACGTGGTCGGGCACGACAGCGGCGTCGTCATCAATCCGATGATCGTCGACGGCCAGGTCCAGGGGGGCGTCGCCCACGGCATCGGCAATGCGCTGTTCGAGTTCATGCGCTACGACGCCGATGCCCAGCCGCTGACCACGAGCTTCGCCGACTATCTCATGCCGACCGCGCCCGAGGTGCCGGGCTGCATCATCGAGCACGTGGAAACGCCGAATCCGCTCAATCCGCTCGGCGTCAAGGGCGCCGGCGAAGGCGGAACGATTCCGGCACCGGCCGCGATCATCGCCGCGATCGAGGATGCGCTCTCGGAGTTCGGCGTACGTTTCGCCGAGATGCCGCTCACGCCGGCGCGCATCGTCGCCGCGCTCAGCAATGCCGGTGCCTACGACCGCGACCGGAGCACGCCATGAGATAGCGCGCATTGCCGCGGGCTACCGCGTCGCCCGTCTCGCCCTACCCTGTTGTCAGAGCCCTCACCTCCGTTTCGCTGTCCGAAGGAACCGCCATGACCACAATCACATCGAGCCGCGACGGCGCGGTTGCGACCGTCACCATCGACAAGGCAGCGCTTGGCAACCTGCTCACCGTCGAGGACCTGCGCGAGCTCGCCGCCGCGGTCCGCGCCGCCGGCGCGACCGACGCGAAGGTGATCGTGCTGCGCACTGCGGGCGCCGACTTCTGCCGCGGCCGCGCGCCCGGCGCGACGCCGCCGCCGACTGCGATGAAGATGCGGGCCAATGTCTGCGATCCCATTCTCGACGTCTACGATGCCATCGCCGGCATCCGTCAGCCGGTGGTGGCGCGCGTGCAGGGCGCGGCGCTCGGCTTCGGCGCCGCCATGGCCGGCGCCTGTGATCTCACCATCGCCGCCGGCAACGCGCGGTTCCAGCTCCCGGAGATGCAGCGCGACCTGCCGCCGACGCTCGCGATCTCCGCGCTCATGGCGCGCGTGCCGCGCAAAGCGCTCACCCACCTCGTCTACGCGATGGAGGAGATCGACGCCGCGACGGCGTTGCAGATCGGCATCGTCAGCCAGGTGGTGCCGCTCGCCGAGCTCGATACCGCGCTCGCGAAGCTTCTCGCCACCATGACCGCACGGAGCCCGGAAGCGCTTGTCGCGGTCAAGGACTTCTTCCGCGCTGCACCCTATATGGACCCGCGCGGATGCGCGGACTATGCAGGCAATCTGCTTGCCGCGGTGCTATCCTCGGCGGGCAAATAAAGCGCGAGGGCGACCATGACCGAAGTCGGCACCCAGACTGCGCAGGGCTCGCCGTTCTGGCGGTTCTCGCTCGGCTTCTACCGCCAGCCGGGCGTCGCCGATGCCTGCATTGCGCTCCAGGACGAATGCGGCGTCGACGTCAACGTGCTCATGTTCTTCCTGTGGTTCGCGACGCAGCAGAAGGAAGTGTCGCCGGAGCAGGCCCGCGCTGTGTGGGAGCAGGCAGCGCTGTGGCGCGACAACGTGGTGGCACCCCTGCGCGGCGTACGTCGCAAGCTCAAGGAGGGCGTGCCGCTGGTCGCGCGCGACACCACCGAATTCTTCCGCACCCGCATCAAGGCGGTCGAGCTCGAATCCGAGCGGCTCGAGCAGGAAGCGCTGTTCGCGATGATCCCGAGCATCAAGACGACAGCGGCGCCGTCGGTCGACGCCGCCGCCCGCGCCAACGTGCTCGCCTATGAGCAGGCGCTCGCCGTCGCCTTCACGCCCGGCCCGCTGGAAATCCTGTTCGCCGCGCTCGTGAGCTTCGCCCGGCGCGACGCCGGTACCACCTGATGTCCGAGCGCGGCTACGCGGACCTCCACGACCACATCGACCGTCTCGACAAGGCCGGCCTGCTGCGGCGCATCGATGCGCCGATCAACAAAGACACCGAGATGCATCCGCTGGTGCGCTGGCAGTTCCGCGGCGGCATCCCGGAGCGCGACCGCAAGGCGTTCCTGTTCACCAACATCGTCGATACGGCCGGACGGCACTACGACATCCCCGTGGTGCTCGGGGCGCTCGCCGCGAATGCCGCGATCTACCGTATCGGCATGAATGTCGCGCGCGACGACGAGATCGGCCCGCGCTGGGCGCGCGCCATCGCGAACCCGGTGGCGCCACGTCTCGTCGAGCGTGCGCCGTGCCATGACGTCGTGATCACAGGCCCAGCGCTCGATGGCCCGGGCTGTGGTCTCGCGGCGCTGCCGATCCCGATCTCGACGCCGGGCTTCGACGCTGCGCCCTATCTCACCGCGACCTGCGTCATCACCCGCGATCCCGACACCGGGGTGCAGAACATCGGCACCTACCGTGGGCATCTCAAGTCCCCGACCCGGCTCGGCATGATGACGCTGATCTCGCTCGGCGCCGGCGGGTTCTCCCATTGGCAGAAGCACCGCGACCGCAGCACGCCGATGCCGGTCGCGATCGTCGTCGGCTGTCCGCCGGTCGTCGCCTATCAGGGCCCGCAGAAGCTGCCGCAGGGCGTCGACGAGATCACCGTCGCCGGCGGGCTCGCGGGCGCGCCGATCAACGTCGTGCGCGGACGCACCGTCGACCTCCTGCTGCCCGCGGAGGCGGAGCTCGTCATCGAGGGCATCGTCGACCCCGAGTACCTCGAGCCCGAAGGCCCGTTCGGCGAATCCCACGGCCATGTCGCGCTCGAGGAGTACAACCTCACCGTGGAGGTCACCGCGATCACGCGGCGGCGCGACGCCGTCATCCCGTCGATCATCAGTCAGGTGACGCCGAGCGAGTCGAGCGTGGTCAAGCGCCTCGCCTACGAGCCGCTCTATCTCGCCCACCTGCGCGACAAGCTCGGCATCAAAGGCATCCGGCGAGTTGCGCTGCACGAGCCGCTCACCAACCTGCGCAAGCTGGTGATCCTGCAGTTCGCGCCCGGCACGCCGCGCCCGGAGATCTGGCGCGGGCTCAACGGGACGTTGACGCTGCAGGCGATCGTCGGCAAATTCATCGTCGCGGTCGACGAGGACATCGACCCCGACAATGCCGATGCCGTCTTCTGGGCGATGTCCTATCGCTGCAATCCCATCAAGGACACCCATGTCGTTCCCTATCGCGAGGCTGGACATGGCCCGCGCGCGGCGGACGGGGAGCCGGACTCGGCGATGCTGGTCGACGCCACCATGAAACATCCGATGCCGCCGCTCGCGCTGCCCAAGCGCGAATACATGGAGCACGCGAAAAGTCTGTGGGAGCGGCTCGGCCTGCCGCCGCTGCGGCCGGAGATGCCGTGGCACGGCTATTCGCTCGGCGACTGGGACGAGCGCTTCGACAAACAAGCGGAACGCGCCGCGCTGGGTCACGCGTTCGAACGCGGCGAGTTCTACCGGCAGCGGCGCCGCAAGGGCATCGCGCCCAACACGCCCACCCGGGCCATCGAGGAGACCAATGACGACTGACACCCCGCGCCGGCTCGTGATCGGCATTTCCGGCGCCTCCGGCACGGTCTACGGCATCCGCATGCTGGAGCTTTTGCGCGGCAGCGACATCGAGACTCATCTCGTGATCAGCCGCTCGGCGGAAATGACGCTCGCCTACGAGACCGACCTCACCACCAAGGAGCTGCGCGCGTTCGCGAGCGTCAACCATCCCAATTCCGACATCGGCGCGTCGATCTCGTCAGGCTCGTTCCGCACAGTGGGCATGGTGGTGGCGCCGTGCTCGATCAAGACGATGAGCGAGATCGCGACCGGCGTCACGAGCTCGCTGCTCTCCCGCGCCGCCGACGTCGTATTGAAGGAGCGCCGCCGCCTGGTGCTGGCGGTGCGCGAAACGCCGCTCCACGTCGGCCATCTGCGCACCATGACCCAGCTCGCCGAGATGGGAGCGATCATCGCTCCCATCGTGCCGGCGTTCTACAACCGGCCGAAGACGCTCGATGACGTCATCAATCACACCGTCGGCCGCCTGCTCGACCTGTTCGACATCGACACCTCGGTGGTGAAGCGCTGGCAGGGCGGGCCTGAGGAATAGCGCGCGTTCCACATGCGCTGATCGTGCCGTGGCGCAGCAGGCCCCTCCCTACCCTCCCCGCAAGCGGGAGAGGGGGTGCGCCGTGCAGCGTGGCTTGTCCCTGCGCTTCACTGACCCGGTTCATTTGCGCAAGGTCGAGGTTCTTTCGCCCCCTCTCCCGCTCTCGGGGGAGGGTGGGGAGGGGGCCGCGGCCGAGAGACAAATCACAGCGTACGAAGCGCGCCGCCAAAAGGGCAGCAGCGGCTCTCGGCGATGCGCGCCCGCCGCACAATCCTCGCGTCGAACCCAACGGCTGCGTCAGCGCGCCTGTCCGGGCTGCAGCGGACTCGCGTCGCCGCGGTCCTCGGCGACCACCGCGAGCGCGGCGCGGAGCTGGCCGCCGGCGCGGTCGAGCACGCGCTCGGCCTCTTCGAGATCGCAGCCCTTGAGGAGGAGCACGGCGAGCTTCACGCTGCCCTGCGCCTGGGCAAGCGCGTCGCGGACCTCGTCGCTGGTGCCGCCGGTAAGGTGGTGCACCATCTTCTCGCGCCGATCGAGCAGCTTGGCGTTGGAGGCCTGGACGTCGACCATGAGGCCCGCATAGACCTTGCCGAGGCGGATCATCACCAGGCTCGAGATCAGGCTCAACGCGATGCGCTGCGCAGTGCCCGCGTTCATCCGTGTCGAGCCGGCGATCGGCTCCGGCCCGGTCTCGAGACAGATCGGGCACTCGGCCTCCTCGAGGATCGGCGTGCCGGGGTTGTTGGCGATGCCGACAGTGAGCGCGCCGCACGCCTTCGCCTCGCGCAGGCAGGCGAGCGTGAAGGGCGTGGTTCCGCTGGCGGCGACCGCGATCAGCGCGTCGTTCCCCGAGATGCCGTTGCGCCGCACGAGATCGACGGCGTTGCCCAACTCATCCTCGGCGCCTTCCTTGGCGCGCAGCAGCGCCTCGTCGCCGCCGGCGATGAACAGCAACAGGCGATCGTTCGGCCAGCTGAAGGTCGGCATCAGCTCGGCGCCGTCCTGGACCGCGAGGCGCCCGGAGGTGCCTGCGCCGGCATAGACCAGCCGGCCGCCGTCGCGCAGTTGCGCCTCGACCGCGAGCGCCGCCCGCTCGATCGCCCCCCGCGCCGCGCGCACGGCGGCGACGGCGGAGAACTGGCCGTCGATCATGGCATCGAGCACGTCCGAGGGGTCCCAGGTGTCGATGCCGGAATAGCGGGGGCTCAGACGTTCGGTATCCATCGGACTGACATAGCATTAGAGTATGAAAAACCGTCGGTTCCCATTATGCACCGTGGTTGTGGAAGCTGCCAGACCGGCCGCCCCGCGGCGGTTAGCATGTGGCGCGGCCGGCGGCACGGAATTTCGGCGGCCGGATGGGCGGCGCATCGGCCAATCCGCGTTCCGAGGTCCCGTCGTTCCGAGGTAGGGCATGAGCGAATTTGAAGTCAGGATGGCTCATGAGATCCGCGAGGCGCCGGAGGCGGTGCGGCGGCAGGCGGCAGACCTCAAGGCACCGGTCGCGGAGCTCGCGGCGCGCCTCAAGCGCCGGCCGCCGCAGGTCGTGGTCACGTGCGCGCGCGGCAGCTCGGCCCATGCCGCGACGTTCGGCAAGCACCTGATCGAGCGCTTCATCGGTGTGCCGGTGGCGGCGGCGGCGCCGAACATCGCGAGCGTCTATCACCGGCCGCTCGTGCTCAAGGACCAGCTTTTCCTCGCGGTCTCGCAGTCCGGCCGCAGCGACGACTTGATCGAGCTGGCGCGCAGCGCCAAGGCGTCGGGCGCGCTCGCCGTTGCCGTGGTCAATGCTCCCGATTCGCCGCTTGCCGCGGCCTGCGACATCGTCCTGCCGGTCGCGGCGGGCCCGGAGCTCAGCGTCGCAGCGACCAAGACCTTCGTCGCGACGCTTGCCGCGCTGCTGCGGCTCGCCGCCGCCTGGACCGGCGATGCCGAGCTCGATGCCGCGATCGATCGGCTGCCGGATCGTCTCGCGGCCGCGACCGAGCTCGACTGGAGCGCCGCGCTCGATGCGCTCGGCGATGCGGTGAGCATGATCATGATCGGCCGCGGTCCCACGCTCGCGATCGCCCGCGAAGCCTCGCTCAAGCTCAAGGAGACTTGCAACCTGCACGCCGAGGCGTTCAGCGGCGCCGAGTTTCGCCACGGGCCGATGTCCCTCGTCTCGACGCAATATCCGGTGCTGATGTTCATGCCGACCGATGTGGCGGCGGACGGGATGCACACGCTTGCGGCGGACCTGCGCCGCATGGGCACTGCGCTGTTCGTCGCCGAGGCCGGAGCCGCTGCGGCCGGACGGCTGCCGGCGCTCGAACCCGACCACGCCGAGACCGATGCCGTCTGCCTGATCCAGAGCTTCTACGCCATGGCGATCGGCCTTGCGCATCGGCTCGGCACCAATGTCGATCAGCCGCGCCATCTGCAGAAGATCACCCGGACTCTATGAGCGCACGCCCCCACGCGGTGCTGGCCGATACCGTCTTCGACGGCGAGGTCGTACATCGCGATTGCGCCGTGGTGATCGATGGCGCCCGCATCGCCGCCGTCCTCGCCCGCGCGGCGAGGTGCCGGCGGGGATGCCGACGCGGAGACTGAGGGCCGGCGCGTGGCTCGCGCCGGGATTCATCGATGTGCAGGTCAACGGCGGCGGCGACGTCCTGTTCAACGATGAGCCGACGCCGGAGGGCATCGCCGCGATCGTTGCCGGACACCGCAAATTCGGCACCACCGCGCTGCTGCCGACGCTGATCACCGACACGCCCGCGAAGATGCGCGCCGCGCTCGATGCGGTGCGCCGCGCCGCGTCCGTCAATCCGAGTGTGCTCGGCATTCACTTCGAAGGCCCGTTCCTGTCGCCCGGCAAGCCGGGCGTCCACGATCCCGCGTTGATCCGTCGGCCCGAGGAGGCGGACGCCGCGCTGCTTTGTGCGCCGCAGGCTCATTGCACCGTGGTGACATTGGCGCCGGAGGAGGCGCCGCCGGGATTTATCGCGCGGCTCGCCGCCGCCGGCGTCCGGGTGTGTCTCGGTCATTCGATGGCGACCTATGCCCAGACCAAGGCGGCGCTCGCCGAGGGGCTGGCCGGCTTCACGCATCTCTTCAACGCCATGCGTCAGCTCGAGTCGCGCGAGCCAGGGCCGATCGCAGCGGCGCTCGAGACACCGGCTGCGTGGTTCGGGATGATCGTCGACGGCGTTCATGTCGCGCCTGCCATGCTGAGGCTCGCACTGCGCGGCGCCGCGCATCCGATGCTGGTGACCGATGCGATGCCGCCGGTCGGCGGACGCGCGCCGCATTTCACGCTCTATGGCAACGAGATCGTCGTGCACAACGGCCGCTGCGCGCGGGCCGACGGCACGCTCGCCGGCGCGGCCCTCGACATGGCCTCTGCGGTCCGCAACTGCGTGCGCATGCTCGACGTGCCGCTGACCGACGCGCTGCGCTTTGCCTCGACCGAGCCGGCGCGGTTTCTCGGCCTCGGGAAAGAGCTGGGGCGGCTCGCACCCGGTTATCGGGCCGACATGGTGGCGCTCGATCCAGGTGATATCGACATTTGCGATACGTGGGTTGCCGGCGACGCGACGGCCTGACACGCTACAGTTTCCGAGCGCGTAATCTATTTGGCCGGCGGCGCGAAATATCGGAGATCCGGTGGCGCCTGTCCCTTCTTGACCGGCATGAGCAGGCCGTCGCCGCTCATCATGTAGGTGTCCGTGCCGATCTGCACGTGCATCTGTCCCTCCGCGCATTCCTGCTCCGGCCAGTACGGGCGGGGATTGGGGCCGCGACGATAACTCTTGGTCACCGTCCACGGCTGCGTCAGCGCGTGGTCCTCGATCGTGATCCGGTTATGCAGCAGGTTCGGATCGGCCTTGTCGAGCGACAGCCGCTCCTTGATCACGGTCTGATTGTCTTCGTGAAGGGGAGTGCCGCTCAGGTCGACGGCACGCGGGCCCTTGAAGCCGCGAGTCTCGATTTCCAGTGTGTCGTAGCGGCCGTCGCCATCCTCATCGATCCACTTTCCCAGCGACATGCCGCCGAGGAACGCGGGCACAATGTTCTCCGGCCAGGGACGACCGTCGGTATAGATGCGGCGGACGTAGACGTGGACATCATTGGCGATGATGTATGTCGTGTCCGGCTGAACCACGATCTCCATCGGGAAGTAGACGGTCATGATTGCCGGCACACCATGGCCGCGGCAGGTGTGGCCATACCAGGTGCCCGGACCGCCGGCCGCCTGGTCGGCGAGGTTTGCCTCGTAGATCGCCTGATACTCCGGCGTGAGCGGCGCATGCTGGCCGAGTGCCTCGGGCTTCGTCGAATCCCAGGGCGGTCCGTAGGTAAAGGATGTCACGCCGGGAATTGGGGCGCGCGTCCACTGGCCTTTCCAATCCGGATATTTTCCAAAATCCACCACCTGGGCCGCGGCCGGCCAGGCGATGAGCACCACAGCAATGGCGAGCATCGGAGACAGGGAACGCGAATGTCGTCTGCTGGTCATGATCGTCCTTCGATCCAGAGTTCGCAGCGACGCCTCGAGCGCTGCCGCTCGCTCGGCACGATCCTAATCCGCTTTTACGAAGTCGAGTTGCAGTTGTCTGCGCGCGGCGACACTATCCGCGGCCGATCGACTTCGCCAGTCCCCGGAGCAGTTGAAAGCAGCGGCGGTCGCCGCACGGATCACGAGGGCCCTGCCGCGCTGAAATCCCTACGGCCTGAAATGCCGCAGGTCGGGCGGCGCCTGACCCTTTTTCGTCGGCATCAGAAAGCCGTCGGCGCTGCGGAAAAAACCCTGCCCGCCGATCTCGAGGTCGTTGTTGCCTTCGGTGCAGACTTCCTCGGTCCACTGCGGTTGCTTCACCGGCAGCCGGGCGTATTTCTTGGTGACGGTCCACGGCCGGGTGAGCGCGGAGTTGATCGTCGTGATCTCGTCGTAGAGCACGTTGGGATCGGCTTTGTCGGAGTAGAACCGTTCCTTGAAGACGCTCGTGTTGTCGAAGGCGAGCGGCAGGCCGGCCGGGTCGAACGAGCGCGGCCCCTTCAAGCTCCGCGTCTCGACCTCCAGCGTGTCGAAGCGGCCGTCGCCGTCGGTGTCGATCCAGCGGCCGATCGAATAGCCGACGAAGGTCGGGGGGATCGTCTTCGGCCATTCGCGCCCGTCGGTGAAGATGCGGCGGGAATCGTGAATGTGCTGGATCAGGAAATTGGTCATCTGCGGTGTGACCAGGATCTCGAACGGCGTGAAGGTCGTCATCACCCGCGGCATGCCCGGCGAGAGGCAGGTGTAGGTCGGATCGGTGCCCTGCCCGCCAGCGGCCTGGTCCTTCAGGTTCTCCAGGAAGATCGCCTGATACTCAGGTGTGAGCGGCGCCTCCTGCTCCAAGCCATTGCGTTTCGTCGGGTCATAGGACGGCTGACCGGTGATGCCGGGGACGGCGACGCGGCGCCACGCGCCCTTCCAATCCGGATACTTCGTCTCGTCGAAGGCGAGCGCGGCGGAAAACGTCGCGCACAGCGAAGCGAGGAGAGTGATGGCGGTGATCGGGCTTTTGAGCGGCATGCGGGGCCCCGTTTATGCGGTTCGATCGTTGTCGGGAAACGCGGTCATTTTTTTGCCGGCGCGAAATAGCGCATGTCCGGCGGCGGCTGGCCCGGCCGGGTCGGCGCCAGCTGACCATCCTCGGCGAGCCGGTAGTCCTCGTCGCCGAGCCTGATGTAGGGAAGCCGCTCGTTGCAGATGAATTCCGGCCAGTCCACCAATGGATCGGGATTGCGCCGATAGCTCTTCGTCACCGACCACGGCTGGGTCAGTGCGTGGTCGGTCACGGTGATCTCGTCGTGGAGGAGATTGCGGTCGGACTTGTCGAGAGAGATGCGCTCCCGGATGACGGTCTCGTTGTCCTCGTGCAGCGGAATGCCGCTGCCGTCGAAGAAGCGCGGACCCTTGAAATGGCGGGTTTCCGCCTCCAGCACGTCGAAGCGGCCATCGCCGTCGCTGTCGATCCATTTGCCGATGGTGTAGCCGGTGAAGGTCGGCTCGACCTCCTTCGGCCAACTGCGGCCATCGGTAAAGATGCGGCGATGCGTCTCGTGGATGTGGTCGATCAGGATGTAGGTGGTCTCCGGCAGGACGGTGATCTGCATCGGCTCGTAGGCCTGCATCAGCATCGGCATGCCCGGGGCGATGCAACTCGTCGACAGGACGTCGGTGAGCTGCCTCTTGACGCGGTCGGCGACGATCGCGTCGAACTTCGCCAGGTATTCCGCAGTCAATGGCGCCTGCTGGCCGCGGCCCGGCGGCTTGGCCGGATCGAACGAGGGCGAAGCATCAGCCCGCACCCATTGTCCGGTCAGGTCGGGATAGAGCGTGTCGTCGAAAGCCCAAGCCTGATACGGCAACAACACTTGACACGGCAGGGACATCAGCGCCGCCACGACGGCCGCCCTGACCGAACCTTTGAATCGCATCGATGTCCTCCCGAAGCCCGCGATCATTGCACGGGCCGTTCTTCGGCGGCCATGATTGCCCACTTCCGCTGCCGCTGCCAAGGGCGCCGCTGATGCGGTGTTGCAGATCGGCCGCGTTTGTTGCTCGCCGCGCCGTCCGCCTGTATAGCCAGAGGACCCCCGCCCGAGAAGGTCTTCCCTGAATGCTCGATCGTACCAATCAGCGTCCCGACCAGCCGCCGCAGCGCAGCCGGGCGCCGGCCGATTTCCAGGAGCACCTGGCGCGACTCGATGCCGCCGGGCTGCTGGTGCGCATCGACCGCGAGGTCAACAAGGACACCGAGCTTCACCCGCTGGTGCGCTGGCAGTTCCAGGGCGGCCTCGACGAGGCCGAACGCCGCGCCTTCCTGTTCACCAATGTGGTGGGGGCCGACGGGCGGCGCTTCGATATGCCGGTGGCAGTCGGCGCGCTGTCGGCCTCGGCGGACATCTATGCCATCGGAATGGGGCGCCCGGTCGAGGAGATCGGCCGGGCATGGAACGAGGCCGTCGCGCATCCGGTAAAACCGCTCATGGTCACGGCGCCGCCGTGCCAGGAGGTGGTGATCACCGGCGACGACCTGCGCGGCGAAGGCAAGGGGCTCGCGGCACTGCCGGTGCCGGTGTCGACGCCGGGATACGACGCGGCGCCCTATCTCACCGCGACGCTTTGCATCACCAAGGACCCCGAGACCGGCGTGCGCAACATGGGCACCTATCGCGCCCAGCTCAAGGCGACCGACCGGCTCGGTGTGCGCATGGCCTCGCGCATCGGCGGCGCAGGCGGCTATCTGCACTGGCAGAAATACCGCGCCCGCGGCGAGCCGATGCCGTGCGCGATCGTGGTCGGATGCGCGCCGGTGGTGGCGTTCACCGGCCCGCAGAAGCTCGTGGTCGGGCAGGACGAGATGGAGGTCGCAGGCGGTCTCGCCGGGCTTCCGATCCGCACCGCCAAGGCCGTGACCATCGACGTCGAGGTGCCCGCCGACGCCGAGATCGTGATCGAGGGGTTGATCGATCCCGAGCTGCTCGAGCCGGAAGGACCGTTCGGCGAGAGCCACGGCTACGTCGCGCTCGAGGACTTCAACATGTCGATGCGGGTGACCGCGATCACTCACAAGCGGGCGCCGGTGTTCGTGTCGATCGTGAGCCAGGTGACGCCGAGCGAATCGAGCGTGATCAAGCGCGTCGCCTATGAGCCGATGTACCTTGCGCATCTGCGCGACACTCTCTCGATCAAGGGCATCCGCGGGGTGGTACTGCACGAGCCGCTGAGCAACATCCGCCCGGTGATCTTTCTCAAGTTTGCGCCAGGCACCCCGCAAAGCGAGGTGTGGCGCGGCCTCAACGGAGCCGCGATGCTCAAGGCCGATTCCGGCAAGGTGGTCATCGCGGTGAGCGAGGACGTGGATCCCCGCAACGCTGACGCAGTGTTCTGGTCGATCGCCTATCGCGCCAACATCGGCGAAGATTTGCACGTGGTCCCCTACCGGTCGGGCGGCCACGGCCCGAAGTCCGGGCGGCGCGAGGATTCGACGTTGTTGATCGACGCCACGTTGAAGCATGCGATGCCGCCGCTGGCGCTGCCGGCACGTCCCTTCATGGAGCGCGCCCGCGTCATGTGGGAGGAACTCGGCTTGCCCGCCCTCAAGCCGCGGCCGCCCTGGCACGGCTACGGCCTCGGCGAATGGGACCCGATGTGGGATTGCTACGCGGAGCGGGCGGTCGAAGGCCGCTGGGCCGAAAGCGGCACCGAGACCTACGCCCGCCGGCGCGGCGGCCTCACCCCGGAAACACCGGCGCGCGAGGTCGAACGCAAGAAGCGGTCCTAGCGGGTTGGTTCGGTACGCGTGGTCCCCTCATTTTCGGGGCGGCACGCGGCAACGAACCGAACTGCAGAAGCACCGTCTTATCAAATGCAGGCTGGATTCCGGCTTCGCGGGCTGCGCGCCCCGGATGACCGTGGGTTAAACCTCTCCACGGTGCCGCTTATCGTGCGTCGCCTGCCTCGCGGCGCGGCTGGCCGGTCTTGAGGAACCGCTGGACCTTGTGCATGAGGCGCATGTTGGTTTCGATCTGCGCGAGCACGCGTTCCTCGGCGGCAGTCGGCCGGCCCTGAGCGTGCAGGCGCGAGATCAGCTCACGCTGACGAAGGATCAGTGCTTCCGAATGCGCAATCGCCGGATGCGCAGTTTCGGCTTGCGCTTGCGCCATGCGCGAACGAGCAAGCTCGGCCAATCCCTGCTTCATCATACGCCCCACCCCTTACGGGCTTAGATAATAACAGGTTTTTGAAAATCGGCTGTGGCAGTTCCGTCATTTCCACCCCAAAATGTATGGTGATACCGAAAAGGGGTCGGCTGTTGTGATTCGGCATCACCGGTGCCAACCAAGAGATTAAGAACCGGTTGAGGCCGCCGCGCGATCCCCAAATAAAGATTCAAAGTCAAATCGAAGTTACTGATAATTAATGATGATTTCTCCTCTTCCTTGATTTGGGGCGAGTCCCCTTCAATAACCTTAATGCACCCTTGTTCTGCTGATTCGGCCGCCCCCGCGGCCACATGGAGGTTCCCCGTGAGTGTTCGTTGCGTTGCTTTGGGTATGCTGTCCGCGGTCGCTCTCGTTGGTGCCTCGTTACCGGCTTCCGCCGGCTTGCTGGACGGCTGGTGGGGTTGCGGCTGCGGCGGACCGGGCTACTACGTCGGCCCGACATACATTGCGCCGCCCTTTGTGGAGCCCGCACCCGGCATCATCTACCCGCAGGTCCAGGTGGTCGTCGCGCCGCCGCCGGTCGTCTACGCGCCAGGCTATGGCTACGGCCCGCCGCACCGTCCGTGGCGCCATTGGGGTCCGCGCCGCTACTACTAAGCGCTGCCGAATAGCGTCGCTCCTGAATCAGTCTGTACTGAGTTCGCGCCTCCTGCCGGCTTTCCGGCGGGAGGCGCAACGCTGTCCGGCGCTCTGCCTGAGTGGACGAGATGGCCGGTGATCCCCAGATAAGCGGCGTCTTGGAGCTCAAGGGGCCACCATGTCCATTCGTCCGGTCAAGCGTATCGTCAAGTCGACACCCACCACGGAGGGCGCCGGGGTCAAGCTGCACCGCGCCTTCGGGTTCGGCGACACCGGCGATTTCGATCCGTTTCTCCTGCTCGATGATTTCCGCAACGACCGGCCGGAGGATTATCGCGCCGGCTTCCCGTGGCATCCGCATCGCGGCATCGAGACCATCACCTATGTCCTGTCCGGCACGGTCGAGCACGCCGACAGTCTCGGCAACAAGGGCAAGCTCGGTTCCGGCGACGTGCAGTGGATGACCGCCGGCAGCGGCATCCTCCACCAAGAGATGCCGCAGGGCGATCCGCGCGGCCGCATGCACGGCTTCCAGCTGTGGGCGAACCTACCGGCTTCACTCAAGATGACGACGCCGCGCTACCAGGACATTCCGTCCGGCGAAATCCCCGAGCTCGTCGATGACGACGGGACCCGGGTGCGGGTGATCTGCGGCGACTACCGCGGCAAGCGCGGCACGGTCGACGGCATCGCCGCCGATCCGCGCTATCTCGACATTTTCGTTCCGCCCGGACGGCGCAAGACACTGCCGGTGGAGATCGAGCGCCACGCCTTCGCCTATGTGTTCGAGGGCTCCGGCACATTCTCCGGCGCATCGGCGCCGTTCGGCGTGCTCACCGAGAAGGATACCGCCGACGGCGAGACCTTGGTGCGCGAGCGCACCGGCAACCGATCGCTGGTGCTGTTCGACCGCGGCGACGAGGTCACGGTCGAGGCCGGCGAGGACGGCATCCGCTTCCTGCTGGTGTCCGGCAAGCCGCTCCAGGAGCCGGTCGCGTGGTACGGCCCGATCGTCATGAACACGCGGGCGGAGCTGCAACAGGCGGTCACCGAGCTCAACAACGGCACCTTCATCAAGCACCGGTGAGTTCACCGGCGATGAGCGGCACCGGCCTGTGACACGCCGGCCCCTTTGCGACATTCGTCCCTGTGCTAGTTTCCCCGCGGCCGGGCTCTTCGGACCGACGGGAGGACACGCATGCGCGCAGGCCACGTGATCGCGGCGATATCAGCTGCGCTGATGCTCATCGCCGGCGCAATACCGGCCCGGGCGGAAACCTGGCCGCAGCGCAACGTGCGCTTCATCGTGCCGCTCGGGCCCGGCAGCGGCGCCGACATTGCGGCACGGCTGATTGCCGAGCGGCTCTCCGCGCGCTGGGGCAAGCCGGTCGTGATCGAGAACCGGCCCGGTGGCGACGGCATCGTCGCGATCAGCGCCTTCGTAGGCGCGCACGACGATCACACCCTGCTGTTCGCGCCGTCTTCGACCTTCAGCGCACATCCCTATCTTCACGACAAGCTGCCCTATGACGTCGCCGATCTCATACCCGTCGCGCGGGTTTCCAACACCATGGTGGCGATCGTGACGCCCGCTTCTTCGAAGCTCGAGACGCTCAAGGACGTGTTCGCGGCGGTGCGCGAGCGGCCCGGCAAGCTCAACTGGGCAACCGCGACCGGCATCAGCGATTTCCTGATGGCCGCCTATCTCAAGAAGGCGGGCCTCGACATGTCGAAGGTGCCCTATCGAGATCCGGTGCAGCCCTCGACCGACCTCGCCGAGGGGCGCATCGAGTTCTACTGGGGCGCTTTCGCCATCGTGCGGCCGCAGATCCAGGCCGGCAAAGCGCGGCTGATCGCGTTCAGCAACACCAGACGTTTCGCCGACGAGCCGAACGTTCCGACTGTCGCCGAGGCGGGCTTCCCGGAGCTCAACTTCGACGGGCTTGTCGGCCTGTTCGCGCCGCGCGAGCTCGCCCCCGACATCCGCGAGCGCATCGGCGCCGACGTGATGGCTGCCGCGGCCGATCCCGCCGTCTCGGCGCGCTTGCTCACCACCGGCCAGGTCGTCAGCCCCGGCAACGCCGCGGAATTTGCCGCGGAGATCGACAAGCAGCGCGGGACCGTCGCGGCGATCGCGAAGGAGATGGGGATCAAGCCCGCGGCGAAGTCGCAGTAGGGCGCGGCGTCACCCCGCACACGCTTGTCATTCCAGGGCGCGCGCAGCGCGAACCCGGAATCCAGCATGCGGTGCGGTACCGAAAATCAATGCGAGTAGGGCTGGATTCCGGGTTCGGTGCTGCGCACCGCCGCGGAATGACGGAGAGGATTCGTTCGACGCCTTCGCCAAACCGCTACCGCGTCGGCACGGGCTTCTCGCCGCGGTAGTCGTAGAAGCCGCGCTTGGTCTTGCGGCCGAGCCAGCCGGCTTCGACGTATTTCACCAGCAGCGGGCAGGGACGGTACTTGGAGTCCGCGAGGCCCTCGTGCAGCACCTGCATGACGGAGAGGCAGGTGTCGAGGCCTATGAAGTCGGCGAGCTCGAGCGGGCCCATCGGATGGTGGGCGCCGAGCTTCATCGCGGTATCGATCGCGTCGACCGAGCCGACGCCCTCATAGAGCGTGTAGATCGCCTCGTTGATCATCGGCAGCAGGATGCGGTTGACGATGAAGGCGGGGAAATCCTCGGCGACGGCGATCTTCTTGCCGAGCTTTTGGATGAAGGCCTTGGTCGTCTCGTAGGTGGCGTCGTCGGTCGCGATGCCGCGGATCACCTCGACGAGCTCCATCACCGGCACCGGATTCATGAAGTGAACGCCGATGAAGCGCTCGGGGCGGTCGGTCGAGGCGGCGAGGCGCGTGATCGAGATCGACGATGTATTGGTGCCGATGATCGCGCTCTCCTTGAGCACCGGGCACAGCGCGGCGAGGATCTTGCGCTTGACCTCTTCCTTCTCGACCGCAGTTTCGACGATGAAGTCGCACTCGGCGAGCGCATCGAGCCGGGGCGCCGGCATGATCCGCTCGAGCGCCGCCTTGCGGTCGCCCTCGCTGATCGCGTTCTTGGCGACTTGGCGCGCCAGGTTGCCATTGATGGTGGCTATGCCGGCCTTGACCCGCTCTTCCGTCACGTCGTTGAGCGCAACCTCGAAGCCGGCGAGCGCGCATACGTGGGCGATGCCGCTGCCCATCTGACCGGCGCCGATGACGCCTACCCGGTGAATGTCCATGTCCGTTCGCTGGCCTTGCGGGCCATCCCGAAAAACGCGCCGAGCGATTCTACTGCGAAGCGGGTCGCATCACCATTGCCCGTAGTGACACCTGCCCGTAGTGACCCCGCTTGTGCCGTTCCTGGGAGCGCCGTCGTTCCGAACCCGGCAGCGCCCCCGCTACCTTTCGCCTCAGTCTTTCGCATGATCTTGTCCGAAAAGGGTGCGACCTTTCGGCCTCATGCCATTAACCTTACGTAACCTGCTGCTCGTCAGCGCCCGCGCTTGCCGAGCGCTTCGGCGAGCTCGGGCAGCGCCTTGAAGAGATCGGCCACCAGCCCGAAATCGGCGACCTGGAAGATCGGCGCCTCCTCGTCCTTGTTGATCGCCACGATCACCTTGGAGTCCTTCATACCAGCGAGATGCTGTATCGCGCCGGAGATTCCAACCGCGACATAAAGCTCTGGCGCGACCACCTTACCGGTCTGCCCGACCTGCCAGTCGTTCGGCGCGTAGCCGGCATCGACCGCCGCGCGCGAGGCGCCCACCGCAGCGCCGAGCTTGTCCGCCACCGGTTCTATATAGGTGCTGAAGTTCTCCCGCGATTGCATGGCACGGCCGCCGGAAATGATGATGCGCGCCGAGGTGAGCTCGGGCCGGTCATTCTTCGACAGCTCCTCGCCGACGAAACTCGAGACCCCGGGATCGGCGGTGCTCGCGGCCGTCTCGATCGTGGCCGAGGCGCCCGTTCCGGTGGCCTGGAAGGTCGAGGTGCGCACCGTGATCACCTTCTTGGCGTCCTTGGAGCGAACCGTCTGGACGGCGTTGCCGGCGTAGATCAGGCGCTCGAAGGTGTCGGGTGCGAGTACCTTGACGATGTCGGAGATCTGCATGACGTCGAGCAACGCGGCGACCCGCGGCATGTAGTTCTTGGCGTTGGCGGTGGCCGGCGCGGCAATCGCGTCGTAACTCGGCGCCAGCGAGACGATGAGCGCCGCCGTCGGCTCCGCAAGCATATGCTCATAAGCGCCGCCCTCGGCAAGCAGCACCTTGCCGACACCTGCGAGCTTGGCCGCGGCTTCGGCGGCGGGGCGGCAATCCTTGCCGGCGACGAGAATGTCGACCGGGCCGCCCATCGCGGCCGCCGCGGTCAAGGCCTTCGCAGTCGCGTCCTTGAGGCTCTTGTTGTCGTGCTCGGCGACGAGGAGGGTGGTCATCTCAGATGATCCCCGCTTCGGCGAGCTTGTCGACGAGCTCGTTGACCGAGCCGACCTTGGCGCCGGCCTTGCGCACCGGCGGCTCGGTGGTCTTGAGCACGTCGAGCCGCGGCGTCGTGTCGACACCGTAGTCGGCGGGCGTCTTGTCGGCGATCGGCTTCTTCTTCGCCTTCATGATGTTCGGCAGCGACGCATAGCGCGGCTCGTTGAGCCGAAGGTCGGTGGTGATGATCGCCGGGGCCTTGAGCCGAACGGTCTGGAGCCCGCCGTCGACCTCGCGGGTGACCGCGACGGCGTCCCCGTCGATCACGACCTTCGAGGCGAAGGTGCCCTGCGGCCAGCCGAGCAGCGCGGCGAGCATCTGGCCGGTCTGGTTGCAGTCGTCATCGATCGCCTGCTTGCCGAGGATGACGAGCGCTGGCTCTTCCGCTTCGACCACGCCTTTGAGGATCTTGGCGACCGCCAGCGGCTCGACGATGCCATCGGTCTTGACGAGGATGCCGCGGTCGGCGCCCATGGCAAGCGCGGTGCGGATCGTCTCGGCCGCCTGTGCGGGGCCGATCGACACGGCGACGATCTCCGTCACCTTGCCCGCTTCCTTGAGACGGATCGCCTCCTCGACGGCGATCTCGTCGAACGGATTCATCGACATCTTGACGTTGGCGAGCTCGACGCCGGTTCCGTCAGGCTTGACCCTGATCTTGACGTTGTAGTCGACCACCCGTTTGACGGGCACCAAAACCTTCATTTTTGGTCGTTCTCCACGCGGGGAGAGGAGGAGCGGCGCGCAAACTATGACCCGCGCCGGAGCGTGTCAACGAGATTGCCGCATTGCAGCATCGAAGGAAAGGGCGGTCAGCGGTTGCGGCCGGGGACCCAGAGCACGTCGCCGGCCCCCTTGGCGTTCGCGAAACGGCTCGCCACGAACAGGAAATCCGATAGCCGGTTGATGTACTTAATGGGGGTCGGCGAGACTGTTTCGTCGGCACGGTCGGCAAGCTCGACCATCATCCGCTCGGCGCGGCGGCAGACAGTGCGAGCGACGTGGAGGTAGGCCGCGGCGGCGCAACCGCCCGGCAGCACGAATGAGCGCAGCGGGGCAAGCTCGCCATTGAGGCTGTCGATCTCCGCTTCGAGCCGGGCGACCTGAGCATCGGTCACCGTCAGCCGTTCCCCGCCCGGCCCCTTGCCGGCGGCGGTCTGCGGCGTGCAGAGATCGGCGCCGAGATCGAACAAGTCGTTCTGGATGCGGCCGAGCATCGCATCGAGCTCGGCATCGCCGGCGGTGGCGAGGCGGGCGACGCCGATCGCGGCGTTGAGCTCGTCCACCGTGCCGTAGGAGGCGATGCGCAGATCGTATTTCTTGCGCCGCTCGCCGGTCGCAAGCGCGGTGGTGCCGTCGTCGCCGGTGCGGGTGTAGATGCGGTTGAGAACGACCATGTGTGGCCTTGCTGGAGTTGTCTCAAATCTGTTCGGAACCTCATCCTGAGGAGCCGTGCGCAGCACGGCGTCTCGAAGGATGGCCCCATGTGCTGTGGCCCGTGGCCGTCCTTCGAGACGCCGGCTGCGCCGGCTCCTCAGGACGAGGTCTGTCGTGCAAACTAATAGCGATGCATCGCCCACACGGTGATCATGATGATGACGATGGCGACGAACTGCAGCGCCACGCGCCAGCGCATCAGAGTTTGCGACAGGTTGGGCGAGCCACCGCGCAGCATGTTGAAGAGGCCGAGCACGAGCACGACCGCCACGGCTCCGATCGCGACGGGAACGATGTAGTTTGCAAGGATGTTCGCCATGAGAGCCTTCTAGCACCGGCAGCTCCGGGCCGCCACGGCCCGCCCCCCTCCCCCAAATGTCCCACCCAAGAGACAATTCAAGATGGACGATGAAACGCCGGCAGACAGTTTGCCGCAACCTCGTATCCTGGTGCTCGGCGCCGCCGGCCAGCTCGGCCGGGCCGCGGCGGAGGCCTTTCGCACTGCCGGCTGGAGCGTGGCAAGCCTCGTGCGGGGAGCCTCCGGCAGCGCCATTGCGCCGGGCACGGAGCTGATCGAGGTCGACGCGCGCGACGGCGCGGCGGTCATCGAGGCGGCCCGCGGCGCCGACGTCGTGCTCAATGCGCTCAACGTGCCGTTCACGCAATGGGCGACGGGCACGATGCCGCTCGCGGAGACCGCCATCGCCGCTGCCCGCGAAAATGGCGCGACGCTGGTGTTCCCCGGCAACCTCTATGTCTACGGCGCGAGGATGCCGGCGATCGTCGACGAGACGACGCCGGTTCGGCCCACCTCGCGCAAGGGGGAAATCCGCGCCGCCATCGAGGCGCGCCTGCGCACCGCGGCCGCGGAGGAAGGCACGCGCGTGATCGTCCTGCGCAGCGGCGATTTCTTCGGCGCCGGAGCCGGCTCCTATTTCGACCGCCTGCTCATCCGCGACATAGCCTCCGGGCGTCTCAGCTATCCCGGGCCGCTCGATGTCGTGCACGAATGGGCCTACCTCCCCGATCTCGCCGAGGCGCTGCGGCGTCTCGTCGACGCCCGCGCCACGCTGCCGCCGTTCGCGCAGTTCGGATTTCCCGGCCACGCCGCCACCGGACGGGAGATGGTCGGCGCAATCTCGCGGGCATGCGGCCGCGGCTTCAACGTGAGCGGCATGCCGTGGACGATGCTGCGCCTCCTCGGCACCGTGGTGCCGATCTTCCGCGAGCTTTCCGAGGTGGCGTACCTGTGGTCGACACCGCATGCGATCGACGGCACTCGGCTCGCCGCGGTGATCGGCGACATTCCGTTCACGCAGCTCGACCGTGCCGTCTCCTCGGCGCTCCTCGAGCTCGGCATCAGGCGCCGGCCGGAAGCGGTGCGATGAGCCGCGCGACGAACGTGATCTAATGGCCGCGGAAGCTCCCGCGCGGGGTTCCGTCCTCGGCATCGCGAACGAGCGCGGCGAGCCAAGCTTTGACATCGGCGGCCGCTCTCGGCGGACTGAACAGGTAGCCCTGCGCCTCGGTGCATCCCTCGCTCTTGAGCCGCTCCAATTGCTCAGGGGTCTCGACGCCCTCGGCGGTCGTTCCGATGCTGAGACTGCTGCTCATGGCGACGACTGCGCGCACGATCGCGAGGCTCTCGCCATGGTCCGACATGTCGCGGATGAACGACTGGTCGATCTTGATCTTGTCGAACGGAAACTTCCGCAGGTAGCTCAGCGATGAGTAGCCCGTCCCGAAATCGTCCATGGCGATCTTGACGCCGAGCTCACGGAGCTTCTGCAATACCGAAAGAGTCGTCTCCGCGTCCTCCAGCAGCACAGTCTCGGTGATCTCGAGGGCCAACCGGTCGGCCGACAATCCCGACGCCGCGAGCGCCGACATGACGGTCGGGATGAGCTGCTTGTTGCGAAATTGCGCCGGCGAGAGATTGACCGCGACCGTGACGTCGCCCGGCCACTCCACGGCGTCCATGCACGCTTGCCGGAGCACCCAATTGCCCAGCGGGACGATCAGGCCGGTCTCTTCCGCGAGCGGGATGAAATCCGCAGGCACCAGCAATCCACGCGTCAGGCTCGGCCATCGGAGCAGCGCTTCGAAACCGGAAACCTTCTGCGTCCGCAGGTCTATGATGGGCTGATAGAGCAGCTCGAACTCTCCGGCGGCGATCGCCTTGCGCAGGTCGATCTCGAGACTGCGGCGCGCCTGCATGCGTGCATCCATCTCCGCCTCGAAGAAGCGGTAGAGATTGCGGCCGTCCGCCTTGGCGCGATAGAGGGCCATGTCGGCGCTGCGCAGCAGCGCGTTCGCATCGAGCCCGTCGTCGGGCGCGAGCGCGATCCCGACGCTCACGCCGACCGCTACCTGATGGCTCGCGAGCTCATAGGGAATGCTGATGGTTTCGATCAGACGCGAGGCGAGTGCCGTCGCTTCGGTCGGCAGGACCGCGCCGGTCTGCAGGATGGCGAACTCGTCCCCACCGAGGCGCGCGACGAGATCACACTCGCGCACGCAGTCTCGGAGCCGGCTCGCAACGGCCTTGAGGAGAAGGTCTCCGACCGGATGGCCGAGCGAATCGTTGACCACCTTGAAGCGATCGAGGTCGAGGCAGAACACGGCGAAGCACTCGCCGCGCTTCACCCGCATCTCCACCTGCGCCAGCTCCTCCTGGAATCGCGTTCGATTGCACAGCCCCGTCAGCGCGTCGTAATGCGCCAGCTGTGCGATCTGCGCCTCCGCGCGGCGCCGGTCGGTGATGTCCTCGTGGGTCGCGACCCAGCCGCCCGAAGCCATCGGCGAGTTCTTCACCAGAACCTCGCGGCCTTGCGCCGTTTTGACGATCAGGCTCGTGACGTGGCCCTGGGCGAGACCGCGCAGCAGCTCGACACGGTACTGCTCGGGGTCGAGATTGAGATGGCCGCCGGTCTCAACGCGATGGCGCAACAGGTCGATCAAGGCGCAGCCCGGCCTCACCACGTCGCGCGAGAGCCCGTACATCTCGATATAGAAATCATTGCAGATGACGACGCGTTCGTCGGCGTCGAACATGACCAAACCCTGCGACATGTTGTTGATCGCAGTTTCGAGCAGCGCAAGGTGCTCTCTGAGCTCCCCCGCCGGCAGCCGGTCGAGCTGGTAGGTACGGCCGGGCCCGGAATGACGGCCATTGCGATCAGCGCTGCCAGAGGACTTCTTTTCGATCATGATTCCCCACCGAAGACGCCGGGCGATCTGCCTCGCGATATAACGGCGCTCCGAGGAGCACGCGCAAGAGCGAAGTCGCCTGCGACATCGCGAATTAACATCGGCTCGATGGTTTCCAAGCGCTGAAGCGGAACGCTACACTTCGACGCTTCGAGCGGATACGCTGTCTTACTCCGTGCGGCAACTACGAAACCGCCGGCTATGCAGGGAGCGACGCGGTTCCCGCGTCTGCCGCATCGCGACGGCACACGACCCGCACATCGGTGGCCGCCGAGTTCCCGTCGTCTGACATTTTTGTCATTCTGACCTCACAACGCACATTGCAATCGCGGTGCGGATGAGGGGAAGCGGCCGGCCGGTTCTTCTGTTCGGTGGTGGATTGATCCAATCCGCCGTGGAAAAGCGGATGCTGCTATATTCCTCGCCTCGCTGGACGAAGCCCGGCAAAATAGTCGAGGACCAACGAGACCAACGGAGGGAGGCCTTGATGAAGCGGATTTTCCTGCTGCTCGGATTGCTGCTGGTCGCGCTGCCGGCGCACAGCCAGACGTCGAGTGTCTGGATCGAAGATCTCACCTGGCCAGAGGTGCGCGACGCGATCGCTTCGGGCAAGCGGACTGCGATCATCTATGCCGGAAGCACCGAGCAGAACGGCCCGCACATGGTGCTCGGAAAACACAATTTCATCGCGCGGGCGCTCGCCCAACGCATCGCCGAGCAACTCGGCGATGCGCTGGTCTATCCGACACTGCCATATGCCATCGCCGGCAACGCCCTCACTCGCACAGGTCACATGCGCTTCCCCGGGACGGTTTCGCTGCCGCCGGAAGTGTTCTTGGGCGTAATGCGCGGCGTGGCGCAAAGCGCTTTGACCGCCGGCTTCAAGGTCGTTCTGCTGATGGGCGATCATGGCGGCGGACAGGACGAGCTCGCATTGGCCGCGAAGGAGCTCGACGCACAGGCGCGTCCCGACGGAGCGCGCGTGCTGTTCATCGGCGATCTCTACGCCAAGTCGCGCGCACAGATGCGTGACATTCTCGCGAGCCGCGGTCTGCCGACGACCGACGACCACGCCGGAATTCCGGATACCTCTTCGCTCCTCTACCTCCAATCGCAGGATGCGTGGATCCGCAAGGACAAGGTCGCGCTCGCGGACGCCAAAACGGGAGTGCAGGGCCATCCGCAACTTTCGTCAGCCGAGCTCGGCAAGGTTTATCTCGATTTGAAGGTCGACCTCGCGCTCAAGCAGATCCGCGCGCTGCTGGCGAGCGACAAGTAGCGCGCCGGCGCACCGAGCGAAGACGCATTGCAACGCCGGTGATCGCGGCGGCGCAACCGAATTGAGGTGATTGCGCGCCGCGACGCCGCTGGATTTGTGAAAGTCGATCCGCCGCCAGTCGAGTTGGCGCCGCTCAGGCTCCGCCCGAAGCGGTCACAGCGGCGCCCCCGCGATGGCGACCGGCACGTCGGTGCCCGTCTTGGGCGCGGGCTTCGCCCACACCAGCGAGCCGCGGACGTTGGACGTTTGAGTGAGAGGCTGGGCGAGCGTTATGGTCACCTTCTCCTGGTCCTTCGGAGCGCTGCGCGCGAGCTTCCAGGTGGCGATGTTGTTGGCGACGCCCTGGTAGCCTTGTCCGGTCGCGGCGACCACTGTGTTGCCCGCCGGGATGTTGAGGCTGACCGTCAAGCCTTCTGCGATAAGGCCCCTACCCTGGACCCCGATGTTCGCAATCGTCACAGGATACGTCACGCCCGTGGGGCCGGTTTCTCCTTTGCCGACCGTGGCCGTCACCTGTGGGCGGAAACCGATTTCGTCGCGTGCCCAGAAGTAGATTTCACTCAATTGCCCGATGGTGAGGCGCGCCCGCGAGAAATTGCCCATGTCGAGATTCGTCGCGGTGTTTCCGATCTCGGCCCGATAGGCCGGCATCGCCGTCGTATGGTTGTAGACGAGGTTTGCGAAGTAATCGAAGTTCATGCCGTACCCGCCCATGTTGTTGCGGGGGCCCTGAAACGCCGGTGTGTGGCACTGCCCGCAGCCCATGTTGATCATGGTCGCCTGCCCGGGCGGAGCGCCGGGCGGAACCTCAAATCTCCACTTGCCCGGCTCCTCGAGCTTCGGCAGCGAGGCGAAGTACGCGGCCAGATCGGCGGCGTCCTGCTCGCTGACCTGACTGGCGTCGAAGGCGGGCATCACCCCCCAAGGCTGGCGCGCCGCGCGCAACACCTGCGCCGCGCTCAATCCGCGCCCGGCAAGATCCGGACCGAAACCGCCTTCTCCCATGCCGCCGTGGCAATTTCTGCAGTCGGTGTTTCGCGGTGCAACTCGCTCCCAGTACGCTTTTCCAGCCACAGGACTGCCGGTGGCTTGAGCCCAAGCGCCGCTCTGGACGAGCGGAAGCAACGCGAACGCGAGAAGTGCCCTCTTCATGGATTTCCCCCTGGGTGAAGCCTCACGATGCGGAGGCATTGAAACAAGGTTAGCTTGGACCGTGCCGCCGTGCCAATGGCCTCGTGGTGCATTGCAACGGTTCATCCCCATGAGAGCTTTATCGATGCTTCGCCGCGCGACGTCGGCTGACATTCCGAGAATCATGGAGATTCGTAGCGCGGTCCGCGAAAACCGCCTCTCCGACCCGAGCAGAGTGACCGCCGCCGACCTGCACCGGCATATCGCCCATTCGCCGATCCATCTCTGGGACGAGCGCGGCGTCATCAAGGGCTTCTCGGCGGGCGATCCACGGGATGGCAGCATCTTTGCACTGTTCGTCGATCCGGCCTTCGAAGGCCACGGCATCGGGCAGGCGCTCATCCTGGCCGCATGCCGGTCGCTTGCGGCGGCAGGTCATCGCATCGCGTCGCTGAGCACGGACCCGGGCACCAGAGCGGAGCGCTTCTATCTGCGAAACGGCTGGCTCGCGAAGGGCCTCGATGCGCGAGGCGAGATGGTGTTCGAGAAAGAGCTGGCGGTCGAAAAATGATCTCGGCTCGGCGCTGTTCGTCAACGCTCACCAGAACGCGGGCCGCGCCTCTTCGAGACGGGCGCCGAGGCGCACCGGGGCGACGCGGTGAGCGAGGCCGGTGGCATCGTCGGTTTCAACCGCGAGGCCGCACAGCGTCGCCGGCCCGAGCGCCGGCTCGAATCTGGCACCCGGAATGCGCCGCAGGAAGCGTGACAGCGGCTCCTCCTTGGCCATGCCGATGCAGGAATCGTAGTCGCCGGTCATGCCGACGTCGGTCATGAAGGCGGTACCGCCGGACAGGATCTGATGATCGGCGGTCGGCACATGGGTGTGGGTGCCGATCACGAGGCTCACCTTGCCGTCGAGGAAGAACGCCATCGCCTGCTTCTCGCTCGAGGCTTCCGCATGGATGTCGACGATGATGGCGTCGGCCGCGACTTTGAGCGGGCAGGCCGCGAGCTCGCGCTCGAGCGCGGCGAAGGGATCGTCGAGCGGCTCCATGAAGACGCGGCCCATCGCATTCACGACCAGCACGCGCGCGCCATTGCGCGCTTCGAGCAGCGCAGCGCCGCGCCCCGGCGTTCCCTTCGGGTAATTGACCGGACGGATCAGCCGCGGCGCCCGCTCGATGAAGACGAGCGCCTCCTTCTGGTCCCAGGCATGGTTGCCGAGGGTGACGGCGTCGCCGCCGGCGCCGGTCAGGTCCTGGTAGATCGCTTCGGTGATACCGAAGCCGCCGGCGGCATTCTCGCCATTGATCGCGACGAAGTCGAGCTTCCAGTCGCGCACGAGGCCCGGCAGGCGCTCCATCACGATGGCGCGGCCGCTGCGGCCGACAACGTCGCCGATGAAAAGAATCCGCACGTCGCTCACGCCCCCAGGTCGATGATCTCGCGCTCGGTCAGCACGAAATCGAGGGGTGCGTCGCGCGCGGTGGTCGGCACTTTATCGACCTCCTGCGCCGCGAAGGCGATACCGATCGCGGTCACCGACTTCATGGCGCGAAGCCTCGCGAGCGTCATGTCGTAATAGCCGGCGCCATAGCCAATGCGGTGGCCGGTCCGGTCGAAGGCGAGCAGCGGCACGAGGAGAATGTCGGGAAAGACTTCCGGCGCCGCCGGCGGCGGCTGGCGGATGCCCCATACGCCGGAGGTGAGCGGCGCGCCGAACGCCCAGGCCCGCATAGTCAGGGGATGGCCGCGGCCGACCACCACCGGCAGCGCGAGCGCGGCGCCGTCGTCGGCACAGCGGCGCAGCAGCGGCATCGGGCTGATCTCGCTCTTGAGCGGCGAGTAGCCGGAGACGACATTCCCCGGCATGACCTTCACCGGCAGGCCGCGCACGGCGATGGTCTGCGCCGCCGCGACGCGATCAACGGTGGGGAACGCCTCGCGGCGCGCCATCGCCTCGCGACGGAGCGCGGCCTTGAGGTCTTTGATGTGTTCGAGGTCGGACATGAAGAATAAAGCGCGGAGCCGCACGAGCCGTTGGAGCTACGATCCCGGGTTCCCTACGAAAGTAGGTGGGCGCCATATGTCCGGACCCACGAGCCCGGCCAGGGACAGCTCCCTTCAGGATCGATAAGGCCCCGGGGAATTAGGCTCCTCACGCACTGCGCAGCCCCGCCCGACCGAATGTAATGCGCCCAGACGGGATTCGCCACCGGCAAGATTGGGCCCAAGCGGCGCGGTGACCCCCTCGTCCTATGGTACATCTCGTGACCCGGGGCCGGTGCGGAGATGATCTTGGGTCGGGCGGAATGCATGCCGGCGGGTACAGGGACGGCGGGGCGATCTCGCCTGCCGGCCGGCAGTCTGCCTCGGCGGTGCTCGATCGCTCTTATCGCCGCGCTGGCGCTCGTCTGGTGCCACCATGCGTTCGCCGCCGAGCACCGGGTGATCCTGCTGCGCGGCTACCTCGGCCTGTTCTCCAGCGGCCTCGACGAGCTTGCCGACGAGCTCAAGGCCAAGGGCTTCGACGTCGAGGTGCGCCAGCATCTCTATTGGACGGACGTCGTCAACGACATCCTGCGCGACCGCGCCGCCGGCAAGATCGGCACGCTCACCTTCGTCGGCCATTCGCAGGGCGGCAACGATGCAATCGAGATCGCAACGGCCCTCTCGGTGAGTCACGTCCCCGTCGACCTCATCGTGACGCTCGCGCCGGTCTATCCGAAGCCGGTCCCGGCCAATGTGGCGCGGGCGATCAACTACTACCAAGCGGGCGGCTGGGGCTCGCCGCTTACCCCCGGGCAGGGCTTTCGCGGCGCGCTCGCGAACCACAACCTGGCGGGCGATCAGAGCATCTCGCACTTCAACATTGCCGAGAATCCGCGCATCCGCGCCGAGGTCGTGCGCGAGATCGAAGCGGTGCCCCAGGCGGCGAGCGCGCGGACGCAGAAGCTGCCACCGCCGGGGCGCAAGCCGCCGGCGGTGCGGTGATGTTGCAGCATCAGAGCGGGCTGATTTGCCGTTAATCCCCACAGCGTCATCGCCGGGCTTGGCCCGGCGACCCCGATAATCGTGGCACGGCCGTGCCATGTTGATCGGGGTGGCCGGGACAGGCCCGGCCATGACCCTTGCATGGAACGACCTCAGTTGTGGTTGCGGAACGAGTTGTAGACGTTGCGCGTGAACGTCGGCCCGGTGCCGAGGCCCTGCGTGGACGCCCACTTCTTGCTCAGCTCGGCGAGCGGGTCGGCGGCGAGCACCTCCTGCTCGGTCTTGCCCTCGTCGAAGAGCTTCTTCACGCGGTCGCGCGCGGTGACCAGCATGTCGTGGAATTCCTGCAGATTGACCTTGGTCGCGAGCCCGCCGTGGCCGGGCACGATCTTGGTGGTGTCGTTGGCCGCCTTGAGGTAGCGCTCGTTCGCGAGGATCATGCCGTCGATGCCGCCGCCGTTGGCCCAATCGATGTTGGGATAGTTGCGGGTGAAGGTGTCGCCGAGCGCAAGCACATTGGCGTCGGGGAAGTAGACCCAGCTGTCGCCGTCGGTGTGGGCGTTGATGACGTGGTTGATCTCGGCAACCCGGCCACCGACCTCGATCTTCTTGCCGCCGACCTGGTAGGTGTCGGTCGGAAGCCCGTCCGCTTCCAGCGGCGGGCTCTTTGCGCCGGTGAGGCCATTGGTGGTGCCGGCGGCGAGGCGGACGCGGATGTTGTCCTGCGCGACGATCGTTGCGCCTTCCTTGTGGAACAGCGCGTTCCCGCCGGTGTGATCGCCGTGATAGTGGGTGTTGATCACGTATTTGACCGGCAGCGGCGAGATCTTCGCGATCGCCGCCTTGATCTTGTCGTGGAGCGGCGCGAACTGCGTGTCCACCATGATGATGCCGTCCGAGCCGACGGCGACGGTGATGTTCCCGCCGAGCCCTTCCAGCATGTAGGTGTTGTGGCCGAGATCGATGGCCTTGATCTCGACCTTGGAGAAATCCGGCTGCTGCGCCTGGGCAGCAGCGGTCCACAGCAAAGCGGTGCCCGCCAGCGCGGCGATGGTGATCTGTTTCATCGATATCCTCCCGTCACTCGTGGCTGATGTTCGCCCGGCGCCTCGGCCCAAGGCTCGGAGCGCGGGCGACTATATGCCACGATCGCGCACGCTGCGCATGGGGAGGAATTGTCTCAGTCTCGAATGCAATAACGCTCATTGCCCGGCTTGACCGGGCAATCCAGTAACCCCTACCGATGCGACGCGAACTGCGCCACATCCGGAGTCCGGTTACTGGATCGCCCGGTCAAGCCGGGCGATGACAATCGAATGGGTGGAGCGAGCGAAGGCCGATCTAGTTGATCGTCGCCGCCTGTCCCGCTTCCCAGCCCAGCATGGCGCGCTTGCGGGTGAGACCCCAGTGATAGCCGGTAAGGTCGCCGCTCTTGCCGAGCACGCGGTGGCACGGCACCACGAAGGAGATCGGATTCTTGCCGACCGCGGCGCCGACGGCACGCGCCGCCTTGGGAACGTGCAGGCGCGCCGCGATGTCCGAATAGGTGGTGGCGCGGCCCATCGGCACCTTGAGCAGCGCCTCCCACACTCGCACCTCGAAATCGGTGCCGATCATGACGACGCGCAGCGGGCAGTCGCGCTGCCAGAGCTTCGGGTCGAACACGCGCTGCGCCAGCGCAGCGGTGCGGGCGGTATCTTCGCGAAACTCGGCGCCCGGCCAGCGCCCGCGCATGTCATCGAGGGCCCTTCGCTCCTCCCCGGGATCGGCAAAGCCGAGGCCGGCGAGCCCGCGGTCTGTCGCGACCAGAAGTGCGATGCCGAACGGCGAGCGATGGAAGCCGTAATCGAGCGTGAGGCCCGAGCCGCCGGTCTTCCATTCGCCGGGCGACATCGCTTCGTGGGTGACGAAGAGATCGTGCAGCCGGCCCGGTCCGGAGAGACCGACCTCATAGGCCGCGTCGAGCACGCTGGCGGATTCGCGCAGCAGGCGCCGGGCATGGTCGAGCGTGATCGCCTGGAGGAACGCCTTGGGGGTGAGCCCCGCCCAGCGGCGAAACAGGTGGTGCAACTCGTCGGGCGTGACCCCGGCGGCATGGGCGATCGCCTCGATTTCAGGCTGGCTCCGCCAATGCTCGGAGATATAGGCGAGGGCGCGCCGGACGACCTCATAATCGTCGGGGCAGGTTGACGCGAAGCTCGTCGCGACGACGGGCGAGATCGGGGGGGTGAAGGTCATGTTCATGGCCTCCATCTAGGCCGGCAGCCGCGAGGTCACCACCCGATTCCTGCAAAACCGGCGGTTCAGCCTTCCCCACCTGAGGAGGAGAAAAGTCTCACTCGAACACCGTCTGCGTCGGGCCACGTTTCGCTTCGGTGATCGCCGCGGCAAGGGCGGCGGCGAAGCTTTCCTTTTCCTGCGGGGGCAGGAAGCTCGCGATCGGCAGCCGGCGTCCGCGCGAGACGAGATAGAGGCGCTGCAGGCCGAATTCCTCGTCGATCTCGTAATCGAGCTTCGCCCACAACGGATTGAACGTCCACTCCGATACCTGGCCTCGCGCCGAAACCTTGCGGACCCGCAGCTCCGAGGTCGTGACCATCACGTCCTCATAGGCGCGCGCATCGCGATAATTTGCGCGAAACGCCCAATAGACCAGCAGCACGTCGAGCCCGAAGAAGCCGAACACCGGCCAGGCGCCCTGCAGCAGGAACGCCATTCCCGCCGCGAAGCTGATGCCACCCAGCACCGCCATCAGGAGAACGAAGCCTGTCCGGCTGAGCGAACGGTGCGGGGTGAGCCTCGCCGCAAACAGTGCCGGGTCGAGACGGGCATCAGGGCTGGCATTGCAGTCGGTCATAGGGATTGACTATAGGAGGGAGATGGCCCGGCAGATCATTGAAGCGAGCGCAAAGAGGAAGCGCAAGACCAATTCATCTCGCGCTTCATCCGTTCCATCGTCCGCCAAGGTCAAAACCCCGGCGAAACCGAAGGCGAAGCGGGCGGCGCCGAAGGCTCCCCCGAAGGACAAAGCGCCCGCCTCGAAACCGTGGACCGCCGCCGAGGTCGCGGAGGCGTTCCGGCGGCTCGCTGCCGCGATTCCGGAGCCGCGCGGCGAGCTCGAGCACATCAATCCCTACACGCTGCTGGTGGCGGTCGTGCTCTCGGCGCAGTCGACCGACGCGGGTGTCAACAAGGCGACCAAGCCGCTGTTCGCGGTGGTCGACACGCCGCAGAAGATGGTCGCGCTCGGCGAAGCGAAGCTGCGCGAGTACATCAAGACCATCGGGCTCTACAACACCAAGGCGAAGAACGTCATCGCGCTGTCGCAGAAGCTCATCAACGAGCACAATGGCGAGGTGCCGGCGGCGCGCGCCGTGCTGGAGACGCTGCCCGGCGTCGGCCGCAAGACTGCGAACGTCGTCCTCAACGTCGCCTTCGGCGAGGAGACCTTCGCGGTCGACACCCACGTGTTCCGGGTCGGCAACCGCACCGGCATGGCGCCGGGCAAGACGCCACTCGAGGTAGAGCTGAAGCTGGAAAAGATCGTGCCGCCGCCCTACCGCGTCCACGCCCATCACTGGCTGATCCTGCATGGCCGCTATGTCTGCAAAGCGCAGCGCCCGCTGTGCGAGACTTGCGTGATCAACGACCTCTGCCGCTGGCCACAGAAGACGACTTTCATGGCCGCGGGCTAGGCGCGATCGACTCAAGTTGAATCGATCGCGCTCTAGCCGCTTTTAGTCTGGAGCATGATCTTGCCCGAAAAGTCTGCAACTTTTCGGGATCATGCTCTAGGCGCGCGCAGGGACGCGTTTGCGGCCTCGCGGTTCACGCCCGCGAGGCGCTTGTAGATGTGGACCATCAGCGCGGTGCCGAACAGCGGCGTCGCGAGATTGAGGATCGGGATCGAGACGAAGCCGGCGATGGCGAGGCCCGCGATGAACACCGTCGTCTGGTTGGCCCGCCGCAGAGCCTTGGCGTCCGCCGCGGGATGAAAGCGCATCGCCACGAGCTCGAAATATTGCAACCCCTGGAGCCAGGCGGTGGCGAGAAAGAACAGCACGACGCCGACCCCGGCGAACAGCAGGAACGGCACGGCGGCGAGATAGACGACGATCGACAACAGGCCGATCTTGGTGCCCTCGATCGCGGCGACATGGAGCGGCAGCGGACGCCCCGGCGGGTCCCCCGGATAGTACTCACGCTCGACGATCTCGGCGATCTCGTCGGAGAACAGGCTCGCCACCACTGCCGTCACCGCCGGCATCAGCAGGATCGCGCCCGCGAGCAGCCCGACGCCGAGTGCGAAGGCGATCACCCAGCCGAGCACCGCGATGGGCGTATGGGCCCATGGGCCGAGCGCCATTTCGAGCCAGCCGAGCCCGGAGCCCGAGAGCCATTCGAGAACGCGGAAGAGCACGATGACGAGGACGATCATCAGCGCGACCGCGAGCCCGACCGACTTCATCAGCACCGCACGGAACGGCGGCGTGAACATCTGGTCGAGGGCCTTGGCAACCGCCGCAAGCATCGCATCGCTCTCCGCGTCGAACCGCAGAGGTAATCGGCCGCCGGCCGCCCGGCAAGGTGCTGGATTCCCTTGCCGTCCGGACGGCGGATCGGTAGATGTTAATCACACAACCGCACGGACCGCGCGTATGATCGAGATCTTGAGTTTCATCGATTTTCTGCTGAACCTCTACATATTTGTGCTGTTCGCCGCCGCGATCCTGTCCTGGCTGATCGTCTTCAACGTCGTCAACACCCGCAATCCGGCGGTGGCGATGATCGGCGAGTTTCTCTATCGGGTGACCGAGCCTGTGCTGCGGCCGATCCGCGACCGCCTGCCGAATTTCGGCGGCATCGACGTCTCCTTCATCGTGGTCATCCTGATTATCTATTTCATCCAAAGAGTCCTCCTTCCCATCCTGGCGCGGGCCTTCATTTAGTGATGGCAACGCTGCGGCCGTGGGCGGCGTGTGCCGACGGCCTTCTCGTCAACATCCGGCTCACGCCGCGCGGGGGGCGCGATCTGATAGAAGGCGTCGAGCGCCTCGCCGACGGGCGCAGCGTGCTCAAGGCGCGGGTCCGGGCGGCCGCGACCGAGGGTGAGGCGAACGAGGCGCTGATGCACCTGCTTGCCCGTGCCGCCGGCGTCGCGCCGCGCGCGGTGCGTCTCGTCAACGGCGCGACGGCGCGCCTCAAGCGGCTTCACATCGACGGCGACAGCGCCACGTTGGACGCGGCGCTCGCCCGCGTCGCGGGCGCGGCACCATGACCGCGGCGCTGATCGACGGCAAGGTGCTTGCCGCCGCGCAGCGCGAGCGTGTTACTGAGGCCGTTCACGACCTCGGCGCGCAGCATGGCCTGGTGCCCGGTCTCGCGGTGGTTCTGGTCGGCCACAATCCCGCCAGCGAAGTCTATGTCGGCGCCAAGAAGAAGATGGTGGCGGAGAGCGGCATGCGCTCGATCGATCACCGGCTGGACGCATCGACCAGCCGGGAGGCGCTGCTCGCGCTCATCGACGCCCTCAATCGCGATCCGCAAGTGCACGGCATTCTCGTCCAGCTGCCGCTGCCGCCGCAGATCGATACCGGAGAAGTGATTGCGGCGGTCGACCCCGCAAAGGACGTCGACGGATTTCATCCCGTCAACGTCGGGCGCCTGGCGATCGGCCTGCCGGCGTTCGCGCCGTGCACGCCGCTCGGTTGCGTGACGCTCGCAAAGAGCGTGCATGCCTCGCTCACTGGCCTCGAGGCGCTGGTGATCGGACGTTCGACGATCGTCGGCAGGCCGCTCGTCCAGTTGCTGCTCGCCGAGAACGCGACGGTGACGATCGCACACTCCAAGACCCGGGATCTGCCGGGGTTGAGCCGGCGCGCCGACGTCGTGTTCGCCGCGATCGGGCGTCCCGAATTCGTGCGTGGCGCCTGGATCAAGCCCGGCGCCACGGTGATCGATATCGGCATCAATCGGATCGAGCGCGACGGCAAGCGCATCGTCGTTGGCGATGTCGCTTTTTCGGAAGTCTGCGAAGTGGCCGGCGCCATCACCCCGGTGCCCGGCGGCGTCGGCCCGATGACCATCGCCTGCCTGCTCTCCAACACACTGCGCGCCGCCTGTGCGCAGGCGGGGCTACCAGCACCGGTGTTGTGATCACGATCATGTAGGATGACGTAGGGTGGGCAAAGCGAAGCGCGCCCACGCGCAGCTTTCAGCTTGGGCACAGCCGCTGATGGCCCACTCCGCCCAACCAACAAGCTTCAATCCGTGACACGCACGACATGGGCACGGTACGCTTTGCCCACCCTACGAGCTACAAACAGCTCACGCCTGCCAGGCGTAGGCCACCTTGTCGAGCGTCTTGGCGCCGAACTTCTCGCAGGAGCGGGCGACCGGACGGCCGCCGAGCGCGCGATAGAATTCGACTGCGGGCTCGTTGTCCGAGAGCGCCCACACCACGAGGCTGCGGATTCCGCTCTGCGCAAGGTCTCGCCGCGCCGCGCTGAACAGGCGGCGGCCGAAACCGAGGCCCTGGAACTCCGGACGCAGGTAAAGCTCGTAGATCTCGCCGTCATAGGACAGGCTGCGGGCCCGGTTGCGCCCGTAATTCGAGTAGCCCGCGACGGTATCGCCGAACACGAGAATCGAGATGCGGCTGCCTTTGCGGATCGCGCCTTCCCACCACTCGGCGCCGCGCCGGTTGATCAGCTTGTCGAGCTCGGGGCCCGGGATGATCGCGCGATAGGCAGTCCGCCAAGCCTCGTCATGGGCGGATGCCAGCGCAACCGCATCCACCGTCCTGGCGCGGCGGATTTCGATGAGGTTGGTGTTCATGTACGGATCAGCCCCACGGCCGCTCCCCTCTTCCCCGTCAACTTAACGATCCCTTAACGGCGATTATCGCGGCTATGGCGGCAAAATCAACTAGCCGCACCCCTCGTGGCGCAAAGCCGGCAACAAATGTGGCTGATTCGCAACATTTTTCGAACGCCCGCGTCATGACGAAGCGAAGCGCACCAGACAGGATCGCGAGCGAGATTCCACGCAAACCACGTCGCGCAAATCGAATCAGGCTGATTCCTTGCGTCGCTCCTCGCGCTTGCGCTCATTGGGATCGAGCAGCTTCTTGCGCAGGCGGATCGATTTTGGCGTCACCTCGACGAGCTCGTCGTCCTCGATGTAGGCGAGCGCCTTCTCGAGCGTCATCCTGATCGGCGGGGTGAGGCGCACCGCCTCGTCCTTCGCCGTGGTGCGGATATTGGTGAGCTTCTTGCCCTTGAGCACGTTGATCTCGAGATCGTTGCCGCGGGTGTGCTCGCCGACGATCATGCCGCGGTACACCTTCCAGCCCGGCTCGACCATCATCGGGCCGCGGTCCTCGAGATTCCACAGCGCATAGGCGACCGCCTCGCCGTCGTCGGTCGAGATCAGCACGCCGTTGCGACGCCCCTGGATCGTGCCCTTGTGCGGCGCATAGCCGTGGAACAGCCGGTTCATGATCGCGGTGCCGCGAGTATCGGTCAGGAGCTCACCCTGATAGCCGAGCAGGCCACGGGTCGGGGCGTGGAAGACGAGCCGCAACCGGCCGCCGCCGGACGGCCGCATCTCGACGAGCTCGGCCCGGCGCTCCGACATTTTCTGGACCACGACGCCGGAATGTTCCTCGTCGAGGTCGATGACCACCTCCTCGATGGGCTCCCTCAACTCGCCGGTCGAGGGATCGACCTCGATGAGGACGCGCGGACGGGAGACACTGAGCTCGTATCCTTCCCGGCGCATCGTCTCGATGAGGATGCCGAGCTGCAGCTCGCCGCGCCCGGCGACCTCCATGGCGTCCTTCTCGTCGGACTCGGTGACGCGCAGCGCGACGTTGCCTTCCGCCTCGCGCAGCAGGCGGTCGCGGATCATCCGGCCGGTGACCTTGTCGCCTTCCGTACCCGCAAGCGGGGAATCGTTGACGCGGAACGACATCGCGAGCGTCGGCGGATCGATCGGCTGCGCCGGCAGCGGCTCCGTCACCTCGGGCGCGCAGATGGTGTGGGCGACGGTCGCGAGCGGCAATCCGGCGATCGAGACGATGTCTCCGGCATTGCCCTCGTCGATCGGCACGCGTTCGAGGCCGCGGAAGGCGAGCACCTTGGAGGCGCGGCCCTGCTCGACCAGCCGGCCGTGGCGGTCGAGCACCTTCACCGCCTGGTTCGGCCTGATCGACCCGGACGAGATTCGCCCGGTGACGATGCGCCCGAGATAGGGGTTGGCCTCGAGGATCGTGCCAATCATGCGGAACGGGCCGTCGTCCACCTTCGGCGGCGCGACGTGCTGGAGGATGAGATCGAACAGCGGCGCCATCGATTGCTTCGGACCGTCGACGCTTTGCGCCATCCAGCCTTCCTTGGCCGAGCCGTAGAGCACCGGAAAGTCGAGCTGCTCCTCGGTGGCGTCGAGCGCCGCGAACAGGTCGAACACCTCGCCCGCGACCACCGCCGGGCGGGCATCGGATCGGTCGACCTTGTTGATGGCGACGATCGGACGCAGCCCGACCTTGAGTGCCTTCGAGACGACAAACTTGGTCTGCGGCAGCGGTCCCTCGGCGGCATCGACGAGGACGATCGCACCGTCCACCATGTTGAGGATGCGCTCGACCTCACCACCGAAATCGGCGTGCCCGGGGGTGTCGACGATGTTGATCCGCGTGTTCTTCCAGACGATCGAGGTCGCCTTGGCGAGGATCGTGATCCCCCGCTCGCGCTCGAGGTCGTTCGAGTCCATGGCGCGCTCGGCGACGCGCTGGTTCTCGCGGAACGAGCCCGATTGCTGCAGGAGACGGTCGACCAGCGTGGTCTTGCCGTGGTCGACATGGGCGATGATCGCGACGTTGCGCAGGTTCATGACGAAATCTCAATTCGTAAAAGACGACCGAATCGGGAAGACGAGCGAATCCGGCCTCTGCCGCAAACCGGCCGGATGTCTCCGGCACGGGCTTCGGATCGACCAGTCTCTCGTCGCAAAGGTTTTCGGCCCGGAGCCCACCGTCCCCGACGTGAACTCGTTCCAAGACCTTCTGATCGGCGGGAATATAGTGTTCTACGGCCTTTGTGCAACGCAAAAAGCCGGTGAAATCGTCATCTTTCCGTCATTCGCTGGCTAGCCGAAAGGGGACTACCGCGGCCATCACTCCGGGTGTGGTCGGCGGGGCCGGCGTTTCGGCCGGCGGGGCCGCTTGGGCGACCGCCGGAACCGGCATTACGCCCTGGGCCGTCAACAGCGCCCGGCGTTCGGCGACGGCGCTCTGCGCCTGGTTGAGCGCAATCGAAAATGCGACCATGGCGGATTCGTCGAGCGCGTTGCGCTCGACCTGGCGCATGGTGCGCCGGACGAGCTCGTCGATGTCGGCGCGTAGTATGTCGAGCTGTTCGTGGGTCTGGGCGAGGCGCACCGCGCCGGCAATGTCGAGCAGATTTTCCAGCGCCTTCAATTTTCGGATGCGGTCATCGGCCCGCGAATAGCTGGTGAGCCAGGCCGCGCCGGAGCCGAGGCCGGAGAACACCATGATGCCGAGGTAGATGAAGTCGCTGTACTTGTCGAAGAAAGTCTTCTGCTCGTTGTCGATGAAGGCGGCGGCGCCGGGATGGGCCAGCACAGCGGCATCCTTGTCGGTGTCCGGCTTCGTCATCTGGGCGATCGCCGGATACTCGGACGCAAGGCTTTGGCGCACGCCGAACAAGAGCTTGGTGATGTCGCCGGCCACGCCCTCCGAAAGCGACTTCCGCGCCACGATGTAATGCGAGACGCTGATGGTATCGAGGTCGTCCTCGGGCAGCGGCGCATGCCCGCCGAACACGCCCTTCTTGATCTCGGCCGACGCGTAGACCGGCAGCCGCTTGGCGATCGCCGCGGCGGCGTCGATCTCCAGGAGCTTCGGTTTGTCGTCGCCCTTGCCGGATGCGGCGATCGCATCGGCGAAGTAGGCGCTCGTCACCGGCCCGGCGCCGAAGATCACGTCGACCGGCGTCGCGCGCAGCGCGCCCTTCACATCGTCGGGATCGAGCGGGACGACCTTCACCTTGTCGGCGGGGATCTCGTACTGCTTGAGAACGATGGCGAGCAGCTCGGCGTTGCCACTGCTATGGCCGATGACGCCGACGGTGCGCCCGGCGATCTGCTCGATCTTTTCGATCTTCTTCGGCGGCGGCGGCGGCGTCCGCGTCCTCGCGGTGCGCTTGCCGGCATTTGCCGTGCCGCCACCGACGGCCGCCAGCGAGCCCGCGGCCGGCACGATGACGACCGCGACGTTCTCGCGCAGCACCGCGATCGCGAGGCCTTCGCGGGGATAGCCGCGGTCGCGCCGGATCACGGCGAGATCGGCATCATGGGAATCGACGGCGGCGGCGCTGTCGGTTGCGCTGTCTTTGAGCACCGGCTTCAGTCGAATGCCGGCGCGGTCGCGGTTCAATTGCTGCGCGATCGCCTGGACGAGATGCGCGTCCTCGCCACTCGGCGGACCGACCGCGATCCGCAAGGTGGTCGGCTGCGACTCGACGTACAGGCCGGCGCCGATCAAGCTGCCGATCAGCAGCAAGACGCCGAGTGTGAGGAGCCAAGTCTGTCGCAGCATCATCCGCAAACGCTTGTTGGTTTCGCGACGGTTGGGCGATCCGAAGATCCGCCGCGTCAATACAAACCAACTAAGGATGTACATTCGACGCAGTTTCATGGCTGCCCTGCCCCCGTCGCAACGCTCGAACAGCGAGCGGTCGCTGCGGACATGAAACGGCTATCCAGTTGCCCCTAACATGCCACCCCTAGCCTTCCCGGCCCGAACTAGCGCAGGCAATTATGGTAATTTGCTGCACGATCGCGGGATTAATTTCGCCCGAATCCCCCGGGCGGGCCCCGCACGTGACGAGCTCATGGGCTCAATAAGCAGACGGCGGAACGGCACGACCGCCATTTGTCGACGCCGCCGGAACCTTATCTAAAAGAATTTTGGATCAACAGCTTAAACGCTTTGGGCAAACGCCGCGGCGTGTCGAGAAGCCTACCTCTTGTTGCGGGGGATCGCGCGAGTGGGCTTTCGATCGGCCGTAGGCAGGCCAACGGCTCTCGGATATTGTTTTCGGGCGCGGGCGACGATTTGTCGTCCCCTCGCCAATTGCGTCGCGAAGCGCACATTCGCCTCCAACAGCCGTGACGAGGAAACCCCATGGCCAAGCTCAATATCAACGGACGGGTACGCGTGGTGCAGGTCGAGCCTGACACGCCGCTCTTGTGGGTGATCCGCGAACACGTCGGGCTCACCGGAACCAAATACGGCTGCGGCATCGCGCAATGCGGTGCTTGCTCGGTGCACATCAATGGCGATGTCTCGCGGTCATGCTCGATCCGCGTCGGCGACGTGAAGCCGAGCGACAAGATCGTCACCATCGAAGGCCTTTCGGCGACAAGCTCCCATCCGGTGCAGAAGGCCTGGGCGGCGATCGACGTGCCGCAATGCGGCTACTGCCAGTCCGGCCAGATCATGGCCGCCGCCGCGCTCCTCAAGAAGACCCCGAAGCCGAGCGACACGGACATCGACGAGGCGATGACCAACATCTGTCGATGCGGCACCTATCAGCGCATTCGCACGGCCGTCCACATGGCGGCCGACATGGGCGGCAAGTCGGCCGACCGTGCCGCCGCGAAGTCCAAGGTCTGAGAGGGAGGCTCGCCATGACCGCCAAGAACACCAAGCTCTCCCGCCGCACGTTCGTCGTCGGCTCCGCCACTGCGGGCGGCGGCCTTGCGCTCGGCTTCTATCTGCCGCTCGGCTCCGCCGCGGCACAGCCGCAAAGCGCCGCCGGCACCGAGGTCAATGCGTGGGTCGTGATCAAGCCCGACGACACCACGATCATCCGCATCGCGCGCACCGAGATGGGACAGGGCACCCGCACCGGCCTCGCCCAGCTCGTCGCCGAAGAGCTGCGCTGCGACTGGAACAAGGTCGCGACGGATTCCGTCACGCCGGGGCAGAACCTGTCGCGCAAGCGCGTGTGGGGCGAGATGGGAACCGGCGGCAGCCGCGGCATCCGCACCTCGGAGGATTACGTGCGCCGCGGCGGCGCCGCTGCGCGCATCATGCTGCTCCAGGCCGCGGCCGACCAATGGAAGGTCCCGGTCGATGAGCTCACGGTGTCCGATGGCGTCATCACCCATGCGGCGTCGAAGCGCTCGACGAGTTACGGCAAGATCGCCGCGGCCGCCGCCAAGGTGACCCCGCCCGATCCGAAGTCGATCAAGTTGCGCGACCCCAAGCAATGGACGATCGCCGGCAAGCCGGTGAAGCGGCTCGACACCGCCGACAAGCTCAACGGCAGCAAAGTGTTCGCGATCGACCTCAAGCTGCCGGGCATGCTGTGCGCGGCGATCACGGCCTGTCCGGTCTATGGCGGAACGGTCAAGAGCTACGACGAAGCCAAGGTCGCCAAGATGCCGGGCGTGCGCGGCGTCGTGAAAGTAAAGGACAACGCCGTCGCCGTCGTCGCCGACACCTGGTGGCGGGCGAAGACCGCGCTTGCTGCGCTCCCGATCGAATGGGACGAGGGCGCGGGTGCGAAGGCCTCGGATGCGACCATCGCCGCGCATCTCGTCGACGGTTTCTCCGCGGCGACCGACAACGGCAACCGTTCCAACGGCGATGCCGTCAAGGCGATTGCCGAAGCGGCGAAGAAGGTCGAGGCGGTGTATTCAACGCCGTTCCTCGCCCACGCCACCATGGAGCCGATGAACTGCACGGCCAAGATCTCCGCCACCAAGGCCGAGGCCTGGGTACCGTCGCAGAATGCCGAAGCCTCGCTCGCGGCGCTGTCGGAAGCCTCAGGGCTCCCCCTCGACAAGTGCGAGGTCTATCGGCCCGATATCGGCGGCGGCTTCGGCCGGCGCGGCGGCACGCAGGACTATGTCCATCAGGCCGTCGCCATCGCCAAGAACTTCCCCGACGTTCCGATCAAGATGATCTGGAGCCGCGAGGAGGACATGACGCACGACTTCTACCGGCCGATCTCGCAATGCCAGCTCTCGGCCGGCCTCGACGACAACGGCAACCTCGTCGGCCTGCACGCGCGCATTTCCGGCCAGTCGATCAACGCCTATCTCAATCCGGCGCTGATCACCGGCGGCAAGGACATGCGTCAGCTCCAGGGCTATGACGTCAAGCCCGGCGAGGCGCAGCTCGGCTACGGCGCGCCGAACATGCTGATCGAGTACGTGATGCGCAACACCCACGTTCCGGTCGGTCCTTGGCGCGGTGTCAACACCAACCAGAACGCCGTCTACATGGAATGCTTCATGGACGAGGTGGCCCACGCGGCCGGCAAGGACCCGATCGAGTTCCGCCGCTCGCTGATGGCCAACTATCCGAACCATCGCGCCTGCCTCGACGCGGTCGCCGAGAAGGCGGGATGGGGCCAGCCGCTGCCGGCGGGCGTCTATCGCGGCATCGCCCAGTTCCATGGCTACGCCACCTACTCGGCGGCGGTCGCCGAGGTGTCGGTGACCGACGGCAAGCTCAAGGTGCACCGCCTGGTGCTCGGGATCAATTGCGGCCACGCCGTATGTCCCGACCAGATCGCGGCGCAGATGGAAGGCTCGGTCGCCTTCGGCCTCTCTGCCGCGCTCTACGGCGAGATGTCGGTCAAGGACGGCCGCATGGTGCAGAACAACTTCGACACCTACCAGCTCGTGCGCATGGCGGAGATGCCGAAGGTCGAAACCATGATCATGCAGACCTACGACTTCTGGGGCGGCGTCGGCGAGCCGACCATCTGCGTCGTCACGCCCGCCGTGCTCAACGCCGTCTACGCCGCGACCGGCAAGCCGGTGCGCAGCCTGCCGCTCAAGAACGCGAAGCTCGCTTAGCGTCGTCGTTCGGGGCGACACCCCCATTCGCAACTCTCATCGCCCGGCCTCGACCGGGCGATGATTTTATGACGAGCTGATCGGCCGTCTGGATTGCGGGTTCGCTGCGCGCGCCCCGGAATGACGCGGTGGATTTGGCTAGGCCCGCTTGCGTTCCTTGGTCTCGGCCGACTCCGCCGGCGCGAAAAATTCGGCGAGCTGCGCCACCGGATTGTCCGTGGTCTGCGGCGCGCGTAGCGCTGCGGCGAGGTCCTCATAGAGCTTCGCGATCGCTGCATACATGTCGCCGCCGGGCGTGCCGTCGCCGACGAAATGGCCGATCTCCTCCATCTCGGCGACCCAGCGATAGGCCTTCGGCGGCATCCGCGGGACCTGGCGGGTGAGCCATCCGAGAAGCTGCGGTTGGCTCATCTCCAGCTCCTTGTGGAGCGCCGCCGCCGAGCCGCCGCGGGTCGCGCCGAGCACCATCGCCACTGCGACCGCGGTAAACCCCTTGGTGATGCCGGCATAGGACATCTTCAGCGCCGAGGCAGCGCCGATCGGGCCGTCGAGGAAAGGAAACGGCACGCCGAAATCGCTCAGCTTCGACACCTCGCGCGCCGCCGGACCCGAAACGTAGATGCGGGTTCCGGTGTGACCGGGCGGCGGCGGCAGGCCGATGATGCCCCCGTCGACATAGCGCGCGCCCGAGCCCTCGAGCACGGCGCCGATCTCGACCGCGGTTTCGGGCGAGACGGCGTTGCAGTCGACATAGATCGGCTTCTTGCCCGCGCGAGTGAGCGCAGGCTTCATCCGTTGCGCAAGCGCGACGGCCTCACCCGGCGGACAGATCGAGAGAAAGAAATCGGCATCGGCGACGAGCGCATTGTCGTCGGCGACCGGCACCATGCCGGCCTTCTCGGCGCGCGCCGCGCTCGCCGCCGAACGGCCGGCGAGCGAGGTCGTCACCCGCACGTCGTGCTCGCGGAGCCGCGCGGCCACGGCCGAGCCCATGTCGCCCGCCGCAATGATCGCAACCGTATAACTCATGATGGAGGTTCCTGTTGTCCCGGCTTGGCTTGAGGAAATAGCACAAACGAGGCGTCGCTGCCGTAATTCACGCGGCCAGTCCTGCAGCCAAAAGCTCGCAGCGAAAGCTTGCAACGAAGCCTTGCGGCGAACTCATGCCGCCGGTCGCGCTGCCAAGTCACGCAACAAAGCCGCGCAGCAAGGTCACATGCCGAGCCGATCGGCCATCCAGTCCGCGGTCTGCAGGCGCCAGCGGTAGCCCCGGTTGTTGGCAACGTGATTGCCGTCGGCGATCAGCATCAGCTCGACAGGCCCAGAGGCCTCGCGCGCGAGACGCTCGGCATCCTGCCAGGGCACCAGCCGGTCCTGCTTGCCGGCGACGATGCACAGCGGACAGGTGATCGACTTGGCGACGCCCTTGAGCGAGAGGCTCGCCGCATTGCGTTTCGCCGCGGCTTCGTCGCCGCAATGGCTGCGGACGCGGAACGTTTCGCGGGTCAGCTCCGGAAGCCGGTCCCAGCAATCGAGAAAGTCGAACGGGCCGGACAGCGCGATGCACGCTTTGAGCCGCTTCTCGAAGGCAGCAGCGCGCGGCGCGTAGTAGCCGCCGAGGCTCACACCCCATAGCCCGATCCGCGCAGTATCGAGATCGCTGCGAGTCATGACGAAATCGATCACGGTGGTCACTGCGGTCTCGTAGTTGCCTCGGATCGGAAAGTCATACTCGGCCTCGCCCTGGCCGGGGCCGTCGAACACCAGCGTGGCGATACCGCGATCGAGAAACGGCTGCTCGTAGGCCGCGGTCTCCTCCTTGCAGGAATCGAGCCCGCACACCATCACCAGCACCGGCGGGCGCACGATACCGGCCGATCCCGTTCCGGCCGGCTTGCGCAGGATGCCGCCGAGGGCGCGGCCCTCGAAAGGAATCGCGACGCGCTCGCCTGCGGGCAAGAGATGCGGCAGCGCGATGCGGCGGCATTCCACCGCCTTCACGTGCGCCGTCTTCATCTGCGCGACGTCGTGCACGAACAGGAATTTCGCGAAATGATAGTAGACGCCGGCGCGCTGCAAATGCTCGCCGGCGCTCAGGTGCTTGCCGGCGGCGAGCGCCGCGCGGCCCATCTCTTCGTGAACAGCGGCCCGCGCCGACCACGCCTTGCACCAGTCGTCCCAGCTTGTGATCGACGCCGTCACCTCCTCGAAGTCGGTGAGCGAGACGCCGTTGGCGACGAACCGCGGCCCCCAATGCGAAATGGCGGAAGCGATCAAGGCGTCGGTCATCTTGGGTTCCTGTTGGAGGTAGTCGCCGATACTTCGGCCGTTTCCTGATATCGATTCCGCAGGCCGGTTGCTACAAACCTGATCGTGCATAGTGGAGAGACCAGCATGATCGCCGTCATCTTCGAGGTTTGGCCGAAACCGGGTTGCCGGCAGGCTTATCTCGATATCGCCGCCGAACTGCGCCCGCTGCTCGCCGAGGTCGACGGATTCATCTCGGTCGAGCGCTTCGAGAGCCTCACCGAGCCGGGGAAAATCCTCTCGCTCTCGGTGTTTCGCGACGAGGCGGCGGTGGCGGCGTGGCGCAAGCTCGACGCCCATCGCCGCGCCCAGGCGCGCGGACGCAACGAGATCTTCGCGCGCTATCGCCTGCGTATCACCGGTGTCATCCGCGACTACGGCATGGACGCGCGCGAAGAGGCACCGCAGGACAGCGTGACCATTCACGGATAAGCGCGCCTCGCGGCTCGAAGGCTGGATGCCGCGAACGGAACGACTTCGCGTGTCAAGCCTTGACCGACAAGCGGGCGACGTTAGAACGCCGGTGGCTGCTGGCTGTGGTACGGGACCCACGTGCAATCCGAATCGTTCACGTACTCCTCTCCGCGCGACTCGCTCTGGAAGCGCTGGGCAATGCGCGCCATCGAGGACCTCTCGGGGCGCCGCGGCCTGCTTCCGGTCTACTACCGCTGGCGCCGCGACGTCGCCGGCAAGAGCCCGCGAATGATGGGCGAGCTTCTCGAGATGGTCGGCGCCACGATCGCGCTCGACGCGCCGGCGTGGCCGCCCGCACTGCCGGCTGATGCGCCGCTCGTCATCGTCGCCAACCATCCGTTCGGCATCGGCGACGGCATCGCCCTCCTTGCGCTCGCCGAGCAACTCGGCCGGCCGTACCGCATCCTGATCAACAGCGATTTCATGCGCGTGCCGGAAATCCGTCCCGTCGCGCTGCCGATTGACTTCTCCGGCGCGCCTGAGGCGACCGAGACCAACGTCGCAACGCGGCGCCAGGCGCGCCGGCTCCTGCAGGACGGCATCACCATCGTCGTTTTTCCGGGTGGCGGAGTGGCGACCGCCGAGCGGCCGTTCGGCAAGGCCGAGGAGCTGCCGTGGAAGTCGTTCACCGCACGGCTCGTCCAGCTCGCGCAAGCCGCGGTGCTGCCGGTCTATTTCGAGGGGCAGAACAGCGCGCTGTTCCATCTCGTGAGCCGCTACAGCCTCTCGCTGCGGCTGGCCTTGCTGGTCTCCGAGTTCCGCTATTGCGTCGGCGCGGCCATCAGGACCCACGTCGGCGAAGTCGTCCCGTTCGCGGCGCTGGAAGCGCGCGCCGACCGCAATCTTCTCACCGCTGAACTCCATGCGCGCGTGCATCGACTAGCACCCGGCGCCGCCGGACGCAGCCTCGAAGAACTCAAGGCGCGGCCGGCGCATCTGCGGCATCAGTTCCCGTGGGACAAACGCCGGTAACGCGCAACCGGCATCTGGCGATCGACTGGCAACCGCAAGGCCTTCTTCGTATTGTCGCACGAGTCAGCTAGCCCTCTAGGAAATTGAAAGACGTCAGAGGGAGCGCGCGACGAGGGCGCGTTTCGCCGTGATCACAGAAATGATGATTGGGGCCGGCGCCGCGACCGTCGGCGGGGTTGCCTTCAGCCGTACGCGCCGCGCGAAGCTCTACCGCGAACTGTCCCGGCGTGTTGCAGCGGTCACCGGCACTCATTCACTGGACATGGGAGCCGCGCAGCGCCGGGTGCTTCCGAGCTTCGACAAGCATCTCGCGGTGCTGCCGGACTTCCTGCCGCCCCACACCCTCGCCGCCCTGCGCGCCGAGGCGGAGCGTCTGAGCGACCCTGAGCGCAACTACATTCCGACCCACAAGAAGGGCGGCACCATCGCCTACGAGACGCTGATCCAGGCGGCGCCCGGCATCGTCTCGCTCTATCACTCCTCGGACCTTCTCGGCCTGACCTCCCGGCTCGTCGGCGTCTGGGTGGGGCCGACGCCGATCCACGATCAGAGCTCGCTGTCACTCCTCGTCTACAACAAGCCCGGCGATCACATCGGCTGGCACTTCGACCACAACTTCTATCGCGGCCGTCACTTCACGCTGCTGCTTGCCCTCGTCAACACCGGCCAAGCGGCCGGCGGCCTGAGCCATGCCATGTTGCGAGCGCGGCTCGGCGGCCGCGAGATCGAGATCAGCACGGCGCCGAACACCCTCGTCATCTTCGAGGGCGCCCTGGTGCAACACGACGTCACCCCGATCCACGAGGGCGAGCGGCGCGTGATGCTGAGCATGACCTATTGCAACGACCCGCGCGCCCACTGGTGGCAGGCGGCCGCGCGTCGCGTGAAGGACACGGCCTTCTACGGCGTTCGAGCCCTCTGGACCTGATCCCGCACTGGCGCCCTGAGTTCCCCGCATGGCCCCGCGAAAGCAGAGGCTTGCGCCGGCCTTCGGCTAATCGTAGACACCATGGCATCCGGCGCGCGTGCCGGTGGGGCGCTGGCACGCGAAATGCAGGAAGTTGCGAAATGCAAGAAGCTGCATGCTGGAAGCTCGTTATCCCGCGCAATCGGGACGGCATTGTCCGTACCCGCTGATACCGCAATGGCATCACGACCCTGCCTGCACCTGCCGGAATGGGATTGTCGTTGTCGCTGCCGGAACCCACGGTAAATCCAATCCACATGCCGGTTTTGCCAGTTTACTCGCTCTAAAACCGCTTTAGACTTCGAGGCGACGCGCGCGATAGCGTCGGGATGGTCATGCTTGAAGAAATCAAACGGTTGTTTGCCGAGCTCAGCGGCGGCGGCAAGCAGACCAGTCATTTTGACAGCGATGATTACCGCGTCGCGGCCGCCGCCCTCTTGGTCCATGTTGCGACCCTCGAAGGCGATTTGTCCGAGCCGGCGCGGGCGAAGCTTCGCGCCTTGCTCAAGTCGCAATTCGCGCTGGACGATGCGTTGACCGACGAGCTCATCGACACCGCGGTGACGGCCGACCGCGAAGCCGTCGATTTTTATCATTTCACCCATCTGCTGATGCGCAGTCTGAACGAGGAAGGCCGCTTGAAGGTGGTGGAGATGTTGTGGGAAATGGTATTCGTCGACGGGGGCGTCAGCGAATTCGAGGACAATGTGCTGTGGCGCGTGGCTGATCTTCTGGCCATCTCGCCGCGTGACCGCATTGCTCTGCGCCAGCGTGTAGCCGGCGAACAATCGAGCGCGGAGGACAAATGAAGCAGCCTGCCCCCACGACGCGAAGGGTGGTCGTCGTCACCGGTGCATCGGCCGGCATCGGAGCGGCGCTCGCGCGCGTGTTCGCCGCGCACGGCCACGACCTCGTGCTGATCGCCCGGCGCGAAAACAAGCTCGACGCGCTTGCCGACGATATCGCCGCCCAAGGCCGGCCGCGGCCGCTGGTGCTGGCGATCGACCTCTCTCAGCCCGACGCCGGGGCCCGCATCAAGGCGGAGCTCGCGGCGCATGGGCTCGAGCCCGAATACGTCGTCAACAATGCCGGTTTCGGCCTTGTCGGCGAGGCCGCCCAGCTCGATCACACCGAGCAGCTCGCCATGATCGACCTCAACATCCGTTCGCTTACCGAGCTGTCGCTCGCCTTCGCCGACACGCTCGCTCGGCTGCGCGGCGGCCTCCTCAACGTCTCGTCGGTGGCGGGCTTCATCCCCGGCCCCGGCATGGCGGTCTACTACGCCAGCAAGGCCTATGTGCTCTCGTTCAGCGAGGCGCTCCATCACGAGCTGGCGCGGCGCGGCGTGCGGGTGACCGTGCTCTGTCCCGGACCGGTGCCGACCGAGTTCCAGGCGCGTGCCGGCATTCCGCGTATTCCCTTCCCGCGCACCGGGATGCCGCGCGTGGTCGGCTCCAACGCGCTGACCTGCACGGCGGAGGAAGTCGCCGAAGCCGGCTATGAGGGGCTGATGCGTGGGCGGCGGGTGGTGGTGCCCGGCCTCGCCAACAAGGCGGTGACGACCATCGCGCGGCTGCTGCCGCGCCGCCTCGTCCTCGAGGCGGTGGCACATTCGCAGCTCGTGCGGCGGCGGCGGACCAACCGCGTTCTCAAGAAGGCCGTACGGGAAGCGCCGTGAGCGCTGAGACGAAGCCCGTCCTGGTCGTCCTCCATCAGGAGAACTCGACACCCGGGCGGGTCGGCCACTACTTCCAATCGCGCGGCGTCGCCATGGATATCCGGCGGCCGCGCTATGGCGATCCCCTCCCCGACACGCTTGCCGGCCATGTCGGCGCCGTGATCTTCGGCGGCCCGATGAGCGCCAATGATCCCGACACCTTCGTGCGCAGCGAGATCGATTGGATCAAGGTGCCGCTGCGCGAGGAGAAGCCGTTCCTCGGCATCTGCCTCGGTGCGCAGATGCTGGCGCGCCAGCTCGGAGCGACGGTCGCCTTTCATCCCAACGGAATGGCGGAGGTCGGCTATTACCCGATCCGCGTCACGCCGGCGGCGAAAGGCGTCGTCGATACGTGGCCTGCCGTCGTCTACCAATGGCACCGCGAAGGTTTCGAGCTGCCGGCCGGTGCCGAGCTCCTGGCTGAAGGCGATCTCTTCAAGGTCCAGGCATTCCGTTACGGGCCGGCGGCCTATGGCATCCAATTCCACGCCGAGGTCACTCACGCCATGATGTGCCGCTGGACCACGCGCGGCCACGAGCGCATGGCGCTGCCCGGCGCCAAGCCGCGCGCCGACCATTTCGTCGATCGCCCGGTCTATGATCTCGCGATCCGCACCTGGCTGTTCGATTTCCTCGACCGCTGGCGCCACCAGAGCGCGGACAATCGGCCCGCATCGCCTTCGCGCAGCTAGCGCAGATTCGCACGAGGTCGAATTTTCCTCGCCGTCATCGCCGGGTGTGGGGACGGGGTGGCGCCGTCACCCCTCCCCTTTCAGGTTCGCCACGACGCGTGCGGTGAAAGCCTTGGTGCCGAGCGGTCCGCCGAGGTCGCGGGTGCGCTGGGCGGGGACCGCGATGGTCGCATCGACCGCACGGACGATCGCCTGCCCGGCGGCGGCGAAATTGGCGCCGGCGCCGCGCTCCTCGAGCCAGGAGAGCAGCATCGCCGCCGACTCGATGAGCGAGGAAGGATTGGCGATATCCTTGCCGGCGATGTCCGGCGCCGAGCCGTGCTGGGCCTGGGCCACCGCGTAGGTGTGGCCGGCATTGAGCGAAGCGCCGATGCCGAGACTGCCGGCAATCTCGGAAGCCTCGTCGGAGAGAATGTCGCCGAACATGTTGGTCGTGACGATGACGTCGAACAGCGAGGGGTCGCGGATCAGCAATGCCGCCATCGCATCGACGAGGCGCTCCTCGCAGGCGACGTCGGGATAACGCTCGGCGATCCGTCGCGCGCAGGCGAGGAAGAAACCGTCGGAGAGCCGCAGCACGTTCGCCTTGTGGACGACAGTCACCCGCTTGCCTCGCCGCGCCGCGAGCGAGAACGCCGCCTCGACGATGCGCTCGGAGCCTTCGCGCGTGATCTTGCGCACCGAGAGGGCGACGTCGGGGGTCGGCATGAACTCGCCAGGACCCACATGCATGGAGCGGTCGGCATAGAAGCCTTCGGTGTTCTCGCGCACGATCACGAGATCGATGTCGCGGCCGCAGCGCGCCGGCAGGCCGGGCCGCGACCGCGCTGGCCTGATGTTGGCGAACAGGTCGAGCCGGCGGCGCAGCTCGCCCGACGGATTGAGACCGCCTTCGGCGACCGGCGGATATTCGTTGTGGGATACCGGCCCGAGGATGACGCCCGCCGCCTGCTTCGCCTGCTCGACAACGGCGTCAGGTGTCGTGGTGCCGCAGGCGCGGAGCGCGGCGAAACCGATGTCGGCGGTCTCGTAAGCGAGGCCGAGCTTGAACTGCCGGTCGGCGGCGTCGAGCACCTCCATGGTGGCCGCGACGATTTCCGGACCGATGCCGTCGCCGGGCAGTACCAGAAGCGTCGTCCCCGAACGTGTCTTGGTGTCCACAAAACCCTCCTCGCCGCAGTCGCACCGCTTCGCGATGCGGCCGACGGATGAGGCACTGTTGGCGAAGCTGCGCCTCGACTTCAAGAGGTTGTCGCGCCGCGCCGTGCCGAAATGTTCGGCCACGGCAGATGTGACTGCAGCGGCGCGACATCGCTTCCGAAAATCCAGCACGCGTCGAAGCGTCGTGGACTTCGGCCTCGCAGGAACCGCGCGAGGATGAGCGCCACCGCCTGGCGGGCCGGGCCGGCAGGTTCATGCCGACATGCGGGCGCCTTCGCGTTCGGCGTCGACGAGCGAAGCCACGACGTGACGCATTTTCTTTGCGGCCTTCCAGCCGAGTAGCCGCACCGCCTTGGCCGGATTTGCGCTGGAAAACGTGATGTCGAGCGGACGCAGAAGGGTGGGGTTGAGCACGACATGCTTGCGCCAGTCGAGCCCGAAACAGGAAAACGCCGTCGACACGAAGTCCTCCAGCGTGTTGGTTTCGCCGGTGGCGATGACGAAATCCTCGGGCGTCTCGCGTTCGAGCATACGGCTCATGGCTTCGACGTATTCGGGAGCCCAGCCCCAGTCTCGCGCCAGATTGAGGGCGCCGAGATTGAGCGAATCCGCCCGGCCACTCGCGATGTCCATCGCTCCGCGGATGATTTTCTGGGTGACGAAGCGCCCCGGCCGCAACGGCGATTCGTGGTTGAACAACAGCCCCGAGCAGGCGAACAGGCCGTAGGCCTCGCGGTAGTTCGCGACGGCCCAGAACGAGGCCGCCTTGCCGACGGCATAGGGGCTGCGCGGCCGAAAGGTGGTGTGCTCATCCGCAGGCCGATCGTTCCCGGTGTTGCCGAAGCACTCGCTCGACGCCGCGTTGTAGAACTTCGCATCCAGCGGAAGAAAGCGCATCGCCTCCATGATGTTGATCGTCCCGTGCATGATGCTGTCGATGGTCTCCACCGGCTGCTCGAACGACAGGCCCACCGACGACTGCGCCGCGAGATTGTAGATGTGGGCCGGGCACACGTTCTTGATCACGGTGACGACATTGCGGAAGTCGCCGAGCACTGCCGAGTGGCACGTCACCTCGCCGTGGATGCCGAGGCGGCGCAGGTTGGCGTAGCTCGAGCTCTCCTTGTCCCGCGACGTCCCGTGCACTTCGAAGCCGCGCCGCAGCAGGGATTGCGCGAGATAGGCGCCGTCCTGCCCGGACACGCCGAAGATCAACGCGGTTTTTGGCCTGGGCTTCATTCTCGGTCTCGCGTCCGTTTGCGTGTTGCTGAGCGGGCAACAAGATTGCGCTTCCCGCGGGACTGTCCTGGGGTATAGTGTCCGCTCTCGTGAATTGCATGCGTATCGTTTTCGGGGCGGTGGCACCCTGATTCGGAAGATTCCAACTACCGATCCTTTGCGTGGGGACGCGAAGCATCGGCGCGTCGTTGCACCAGAAGCTTAGGACATCTTACCCAAATCATAAGGGAGAGCCAAAATGGGGACGTTGCGTTTCTTCGCAGCGGGGCTGATCGCCGCTGTGGTCGGCATCATGTCGGCACCGGCCGACGCGCAGTCGCCGCAAATCACCCCGCCGCTGAGCGCGGCGCAGGGGCAATACTACCAGCAGCACCCGCAAGAGCTGCAACAGCTGCTCAACGAGCTGTCGCAGGCGGCCCAGCAATTCACGCCCACGGTGCCGGCCGCGCCGGTGTCAACGCCCTCGGCTGGCGGTTGGACGACGCTGACCCACAGCCCCGGGGTCGCCTTGCAGAACCCCATCCTGCTCACGGACGGGACGGTCATCGCGACGCAAGCCTGTTCGGGGCACTGGTACAAGCTGACCCCGGACATTACCGGCAGCTACCTCAACGGGACCTGGACGGCGATTGCGACGATGCCGAGCGGCTATGCGCCGTTGTTCGGCGGGTCCGGCGTGTTGCCCGACGGCCGCGTGATTTTCGAAGGCGGCGAATATAACGATTCGACCCAGTCCGGCAATTGTCCCAACCCCCAGAACTATACCAGTCTCGGCGCCATCTACGATCCCGTCGCCAACACCTGGACGAACGTTCCTCAACCGCCCTTCTGGACAACCTCGATTTTCGTTACTTCGACCATCGGCGATGCCGCCGGCGTCATCCTCGACAACGGCACCTACATGCAGAGCGCCTGCTGCTACACGGTGAGCAACAGCAACCCATCGGGCCTCTCGGCGCTGCTCAATCCGAACACCTTGACATGGACCGCGACCGGCTCCGGCAAGCGCGACCCGTGGGACGAGGAGGGCATCGCCAAGCTGCAGAACGGCAACCTTCTCGTCGTCGACGCCAACATTGCGGTCGCCTGCAACAATGCCGCCGAACTCTACAACGCCAGCACCGGCACGTTTTCGGCGACCGGCAGCACCCCTGACCAGCAGGCGGATTGCAGCAATCCCGGCAACAGCAAGAGCTTCGAGCTCGGGCCGTTGGTAGTCCGGCAGGACGGCAGCGCGGTCATCTTCCCTGGCGTTCTCTGCTCCGATGTTGCCAATACGAACTGCGCCAATCAGGCTGCCGGGTTCGTCGTGGTCCCCAAGATCGACCTTTACAATGTCGGCGCCGGCACCTGGTCGACGCTCACGACCATGCCGCAGATCGTCACCTCGCCGAGCAACCAGAACTACTACTACGACATGGCCGACGCGCCGGCTGCGGTATTGCCGGATGGCAACGTGCTGATTGCCGTGAGCCCGAATTATCAGGCCTTTGTACCGCCGACGCACTTCTTTGAGCTGAACTTCAGCTCCGGCACCCTCACCCAGGTGGGCGACACGGCGGACGCATCGAGCGGCGGCGCGTATGTACAGAACTTCCTGTTGCTGCCGACCGGTCAGGTGCTCGGCGTGAGCCAGCTCGGCAACATCCAAATCTACCAGCCCCTCGCGGGGAGCCCGCTGGCGAGCTGGGTGCCGGTGATCACTTCGGCCCCCGGATGCGTGTCTCCCGGTAAGACCTATCTGATGAGCGGCACCCAGTTGAATGGGCTGACGGAGGGGTCGTATTACGGCGACGACGTGAACGCGGCGGTCAATTTCCCGGTTGTGCGAATCGTCAACAACAGCAGTTCAAACGTCTACTACGCCAAGACCTTCAACCACAGCACACGGTCGATCGCGCCCAACGCCGTGGTGCATACGAATTTCACCGTGGCCAGTGGCACCGCGCTCGGCGCCAGCAAGCTGTACGACGTTGGGGCCGGCATCGCGTCGGCCGGCACTCCGATCATGGTGAAGCCTTCTTGTCTCACGGACACCCACGACTTCAATGCCGATGGCAAGAGCGATATCGCCTGGAGGGACGGCAGCGGCAATATCGCCTTCTGGCTGATGAACGGAGCGGCGGTTTCTTCGACGGGCACCGTCAGCGGCGTGCCCGGCCACCTGGTCGATCGTCGGACAGCGAGACTTCAACGGCGACGGCAAGGCCGACCTGTTGTGGCTCGACACAGAGCGGCAACATCGCGATGTGGTTCATGAACGGTGCGGCCGTCGGTTCGACCGGGACCGTCGGCACCATCCCGACCAATTGGTCGGTGGCCGGCGTCGCCGATTTCAACGGCGACGGCCTCGGCGACATCCTCTGGCGCGACACCGCCGGCGATTACGCCATATGGCTCATGAATGGTGCGACGGTGACGTCTGCGGTCGGGCTCGGCAACGTGTCGCCGACGACCTGGAGCGTGGTCGGCACCGGCGACTTCAACGGCGACGGCATGGCTGACATCCTCTGGCGCGACACCAGCGGCGACATGTCGATCTGGTTCATGAACGGCACGACGGTGGCGTCGACGGCGCCTGTCGGCAAATCGCCAACTGGTCCGTCGTCGGCACCGGCGACTTCAATGGCGACGGCAAGAGCGACATCGTCTGGCGCGACACCGCCGGCGATGTTGCGATCTGGCTGATGAACGGCGCGGCGGTGTTGTCGGCCGGCGGGCTCGGCAACGTCGCGACCACGTTGGTCGATTGCTCAGACCGGAGATTACAACGGCGACGGCAAGAGCGATCTCTTGTGGCGCGACACGAGCGGCAACACGGCGATGTGGTTCATGAACGGGACGACGATCTCCTCGACTGCGACCATTGGCACCATATCCACCGTCTGGTCGATCCAGGGAACGAACGTCGACTGAGAGGCCGCAACGGCATCGCTTCCCGTTCGCTGAAAATCGCTTTGCTTTTCCGCGAGCTGCCGGAACTCCCACTGGGGCTTCGGCAGCTCCCCTTCTCATGCACATTCGGCCGGATAGCCAGTCTGGTGTGGTCGGGCCTCGTGTCTGGCGTGCTCCGTCTCGGACACATGGAGAGCCGACCTGATCTCAGGCTCTCTCGACGCTTCCCATCGTCATGACGCGCCCTGGCACGGTGGAGCCACCAGTGGCAGCGCTCGCCGAGGCGTCGACAGCTCTGCTAAGAGTCGACACCGTCGTGGTGGATGGTCGGCTCGACCACCAGTAGACTTTAACTTGAGGCGAACCTATTGTGCCCAGCATCTTACGGGAAACGGTCTCGTCAATCTGGGTCGACAATGGCCAGTAAAAACCTGTTTCAAAGTTCGGCTGCGACATTCCTGCGGAAACTATGGGCGGTCGACCGGAGCGCTGAGCTCGCCAGTCTCCGTGGAACCCCAATACCCGTTCCGCCACAGGAATTCAGGACGCTGGTCGGCAGTCCACTCGACGAGGGTGAGGGTCATGTCGGACTTGGCACGCATTCTTTCGAGGTTCTCAGGGATCGGTGCGGCTTGCAGCCCTCATCGGTCGTGCTTGACATCGGGTGTGGTTGCGGGCGCGTGGCGGCGCCATTAGCAAACTTTCTCACTGACGGGATTTACCACGGGGTCGATATCGTCCTGCCAATGATCGAGTGGTGTCAAAAAAATATTACGGTGCGTTATCCGAACTTTTATTTTCACCACGTCGATTTGGCCAACACGCTATACAGCACCAAGGGACGGCAGCAGGCCAGCAAATATGTATTTCCTTTTCGTGACGGAACATTCGATTTTATTTTTGCAATTTCACTGTTCACACATTTGGTTCCAGCTACGGCGCGTCAATATGCCCAAGAGATTTCCAGATTGCTGAAACCGAAAAGCGGTCGGGCGCTATTAACGTTCTACCTGACCAATGAGGCCGTTCGAGCCCGGGAAGAGACCTTGCCACTGAGATTTCCGTTTCAGGGCGACGGCTACAGCGCCATGATTGCAGACAACCCGGAGGCGGCCTTATCCTATGAGGAGAGTGTCGCGCGACGTTTGCTCGAAGACGCATCATTGACGATCGAAGACTTGTCGTTGGGCCAATGGTCTCAAAATCCCGGCTGGACATATCAGGACGCAATCTTGCTGAGCGCTGAACACAGTCATTCTGTCCGGAACCATAGCTAACTGGCGATCGCTGGATATCGGCCGGACCGCTCAAAACGCAGCCACGACTTCTCGGGCAGCCGGTTCTCCTCACAGTTTCAAACGACGTTCCCCGCGCGGTTGAGCAGGCCGGACCCCCGGTTCTATCTCAAACGGGGGCAGGATACTGGCGGCTGAGAGTTTCGAGCCAATCGGGAGCGGCGGTTGGAGGAAGGTCCACCACTTTTCTGGAGAGAATCCAGGACATTCCAAAAGCGGGGTGCAAAGGCGTCTGATCGAAAGTCGCAATGGACTTGTCTCGTTGGTACACGGCCATCGGCATCATCATGCCGGCATCGATTGGTTCGAACCCGTATGCCGGGCCGAAAAGAACTCGAAGAGCCTGGTCGCTGAAGCGAAAGAAGTCGTTAGGACGCTCATGGATCGGCCAACACTGCGGGGCCTTGTGATATACGATGCCGCCCAATCGCAAGGCGCGGTTCATTTCGGCGGCCACGAACCATGGCATGGCAAGATGTTCTAACACAGCCGAAGAGAAGATCGCGTCGAAAACCGAACACCCCACTACACGGGAGAGAAAATGGACGTCGCCGACATAATCGATGCCCGGAGCAGGATGAATATCCAACGCCGAATAGCGACGGGCAGATGAAAAGATGGGGCGAAGATCGGGAGCCCCCGGGGTGACAAGGCGGCCACCGACTTGGAGCACATCACGGTCGGGGCGGTTTACCTCCGCGACAAAAGACTGCCATGCACATTCGGCTTGAATGGCCAGCTTGGTGTGGTCGGGCCACGTCAATGCTCCGTCTGGCTCCATTGGAGGCAGAACATAGCTCGCCGAGTATGTCTCCCCACGATTGTCTTTCAGCATGGCCTGCAAATTGGACCCGGAATGACGTGGCAGGAATGCGACAAACCCAGCGCGATTGGCGGCTTCTGCAGAAACGGCTGGGAAATATGCGCAAAGATCGGGCCTTGGATGCGTATTCAACACGTCAACGGTACCACCCTCATCCTGGCAGAAATACGCTTCGACAATTTCCGCAGAATTTGCGTGCATCCATCCCGACAAATAGCACCCACCACCTTCGCGCCAAAATCGGTCGATGCCTAGAAGTGCCGGTTTCATTTTGCTGTCTCTGCGTATGCCCGTTTTCGAATGTCGCTAGGTGTCTTCGATTGCAGCGGAACTGGAGAATTGGGCGATCCTCGCTCATTGCATTCGCGAAAGCGGCGAGCAAATCACCATCGCGGCACAGTCCATCGTCTTCGTACCGCGATCTTTGCGGGAGATTGGGTGACGAGTTCGATTAGACGAACTCTTATGGCGCCGATGCCATCGTGTCCTTTGCCATGTCACCATCGCGCACGCAACTGGCAGCGCCATCGATAGACGTTCGACATTGCAGTCCACCAAGACGGAAGGCGTCTTTTCGGCGACAGGACAGGCGCGTATAGTGCTACGAGGGCGGCTGTCACTCACGGCCTGCGACACCGGCGAGACACGACAAGCATGGCTCTTCACCGCAGGACTAGTTTGCTTCGCTCCATCAGATCTTTTTTTTTCGAGTGGCCGCGGATACCTAAGGAGCTGCGTCAGACAGTTGAGAATTCTGGATTATTCGATCCAGAGTGGTATGTCCACAAGAACCCCGACGTGGGAAAAGCAGGTGTCGACCCGCTATATCACTTCCTCAGGTTCGGCGAGGCCGAAGGTCGACCACCTGGTCCGTCGTTTGACAGCCGCTCCTATGCTGCAGCTTGGCCTGACGTGGCGGCGTCGGGAATGGGACCACTCGAGCATTTTCTTCGTATCGGCCGCGCAGCAGGTCGCTCGAATCCGAAACTGCGGTCAGCATCGAGCCTTCGCCTGTGTGGCGATACTTTTGCCGGCACTTGGCCCGGCACAGCTCGCGGATCCTTGCTGGCGCTTCTGATCGACGGCGTTTTGACCGCGACCTGCCGCTCCAGTGCGGGCGGCAGCTTCGCGTTCTCGCTTCCTCCGCATACGCTTGGCACGTTCGCCGAGGTGCTTGACGTCGTAACCGGCCGCCCGATGCTGACCGAGCCCTTCGCAATCGGCACGACGCAGGCAATCGAGTGGCTTGGATGGTCCTGCGAACAGGGTTGGATCAGCGGCGCCTTCAGCGTCCCGCGGGCGTCGCGCTGGACCGCTGGCCAGCCATTGCTTGTCCAGGCTGTATCCGGCGACGCGCTCTTTATGCGGACCTTCGCCGTGTCTGACGAATACAACCTGTTCCGCTTCCGCGGGGCAGGCCAGCGCCTGCTGCGTCCTGGCGAGAGCTTCGAGATTCTGCCGATCGTCGCCGGGATCCGGCTCGACGAACCCCTGACAATCACTCCGGCGCGGATGGGTGCGTTCGGCTATCTCGATTTAAGCGCTCAGGATGAAGCAATCGGCTGGGTTGCGCCGATCGGCGACCCCGCGCGGCAGATCGAGATCGAAATCCGAGTCGATCACGAACCGGTCGGCACCACGACAGCCGACGTCGAACGGCATGACGTGCGCGAACTGGGCCTTTCGAACGGACCAAGTGGCTTCCGCCTTCCGATTCCGACGGGCGCGCGCAAATATGAGGAATCTATCATACAGGCCTTCATTGCCGGCACCGAAACGGAATTGATCGAAAGCCCCCGCGTTCTGCCGCCCCTGCCGCCCATCGTCGGTTCTTTCGACCAGATTGCGGGCCAATGCTTGATCGGATGGGCGCTTGATCACTCGGCGCCCCAGACGCCGTTAACGGTCGAAGTGCTTTGCGAAGACGAGGTGATCGCCATTGGCGTCGCCGATCATCTGCGTGAGGATGTGGCGAAGGCAGGCCTACCCACCGCTCGCTGCGGCTTTCGTATCATGCTGTATCGGCCGCTCGCCGCAATGATCAACAAGGACATTTATGTCCGCGATGCTCGCAGCAAAAGGACTTTGAGCAGCTGTCCTAAACGTATTGATCAAAACGACACGTTGGTGCGGTTTCTAACTCGCCCCGACTCTATCAAGACCGCAGTACGCCAGCGCCTGGCCCGACGCATGACGTCCGAGACTACCGGCATCACAATCACGATTATCATGCCGGTCTACAACACCAGGCAGGATTGGCTGACTGAAGCCCTAAACAGCGTAATGGGACAATGGTCGGCTGGTTGGGAGCTGATATGCGTGGACGACGGTTCAACGCAGCCGCATGTGCGCGCGTCGCTGGAGGCCGCGACCCGTCAGGATCGGCGCATCCGGGTGATCCGTTCGCCATTTAACGTCGGTGTCGGCCGAGCGGTCAATCTCGGCATCGGTGCCGCCAAGGGCGATTATGTCGCCTTTATGGACCACGACGACATATTGGAACCGGACGCAGTCCACAAGCTGGCCAAGGCGGCGCTTACGACCGGCGCTGACCTCATTTACAGCGACGAGGTGCTGGTCGGGGAGGACGCGGGGGTCGTGCTGGAGGTTCGGGCCCGGCCGGCATTCAGCTACGATTATTATCTGAGCCATCCATATTTCGTGCATATGGTGGCCGTGCGCACCGCGTTGGCCCGCTCACTGAAGGGCTGGGACGAGCAGCTCACGATCTCGAACGACATCGATTTCGTCCTGCGTGTAATTGAACGCGCCACTGCTGTCGCCCATGTGCCGGCTGTGCTATATCGCTGGCGCACGCACACCACCAGCACCGGCCACAGTAAAGCGTCCGAAGTGATGGAGACCATGACAGGGATCCTCAACAAGCACCTCGAACGTCTTGGGTTCACAAAGTCCAGGGCCTCGCGTGGACTCGGCTTCAATGAATTCCGTATCGACTGGGAAGACGATGGCGGTGGGGTATTGATTGTGATACCAACCCGCAATCGCGTCGATTTGTTGCGGCCCTGTATCGAAAGCATCGAACGGACGGCGGACGGAGCAAATTGCCGCATTCTCGTGGTTGACCACGAATCGACCGACCCAGAGACGCTTGATTACCTGAAGGTCATATCGGAGCGTCACTCAGTGATGCCATACAAAGGGGTTTTCAACTACGCTAAGATAAACAACGCGGCCGTCCGAGCCTATGGTGGAGATGAGAAATACCTGTTGTTCCTCAACAACGATATCGAGGCGATCAACCCGGGCTGGATCCAGCGCCTGCGCAGCCTCGCTGCGAGGCCCGAGGTCGGGATCGCGGGCCCCCTTTTGTTGTATCCTGACGGCAACGTCCAGCATGCCGGGGTGCTGATGGGGTTCAACGGCGCCGCCGACCATGTCGGAAAATTCGCATCGGCCTATGACCATACCGGAGGGCGCTACAACGGATATAACTGCATTCTAACCAGCGTGCGCGACTACTCTGCCGTCACCGCCGCCTGCATGCTCATGCGGCACGACATCTTCCGCAAAGTCGGCGGGTTTGATGAAAAGTTTGTCGTCGGCTTCAACGACACCGATCTTTGCTTACGGATTCGCGATGCCGGTTACAAGGTGCTGTTCGATGGGCATACCGTTCTTTTTCATCACGAGAGCCAAACTCGCCGGGAGAGCGCGAACCTCGCTCACCCGCAGGACGATGAGCGGCTGCGTTCTCGCTGGCGCGCCTTCTTCAAGGAAGGAGATCCGTTCTACAGTCCGCTGCTGCAACAACACGGCATCGATCATACCCTCCGAGTTGACAATGCATGCTCGACGAGCATGAATCCGCGGGTCGTCAAGCTGAAGTGGACTGGCACCTAGGCTGATCCGATCAACGCAGGCAGAGACGGGCAGATGCAAGCGCGTCCGGCTTGGGAATGGTACGCTTACCGTCGGGCGCGCACGATGGTCCGTCGCCCGAGGCCTGCGGGAACTCGGAGACGTTTGTGACTCCGCATCGCGTGTCGCTACCCGCCGACAGCCTCGTGCATACTGTTGTCTCGCCGGGGTTTTCAGTAGCACCGCCCCCAATAATTAATTCCCACCTCATCCCCCCTCACATTGCCGCTTATCTACGCGACGGCTGTAATGCGAGCCACCCCCCACGGGAAGTCCGCTTTCACAGTGTGCGCGACGCATTCGTGGTGAATGAGGGCTTAGTGTTCGACCGCGACCTGAACCTGATCGAACCCAGCATCACCCAAACCCCCCAAGCGGACGTCGATGCTGCGTTCCACGCGCTGAAGGCCGCCCGCTGCGCGGGTCTGATCGATTATCACATCGGTCCCGCCTTGCTTTGCGGCAAGGCGGGGTTAAACAATTACGGCCACTTTTTAGGCGAGATGTTGCCCCTCGTCTGGCTTTCGCGGCAGTGGGTCCAACAGCTTGGCGGCTGGAAAGTACTGGTGCCGCGCGTTTACGCTTGGATGAATCCGGTCGTAACGGGGGCGCTCGAATTACTCGATGTGCGGCCGGAACAGCGCATATTGCGGGACGGCCGCCCGTGCCATGTGGACGAACTGGTACTCGTTACAGGGCTGACCCATCATGGGCACTACTATTCTCCCCTCGTGACTTCAGGCGATGGACGACATCGGGGCACGCGTGCCAGCGCTGTCGTACGCGAAACTATGGATGAGCCGCGCCGGAGAATTACGGTCATTGTTTCAGGAGGCGGAGCAGCACCAAAAGCTGGAAGCAGCGGGCTGGACCATTATTCGACCTGGCACTCTTACATTTCGAGAGCAGATAGCCGTGGCCAAGGGCGCCCACCACATGGCAGGCGTGAACGGCGCGGGTCTTGCCAATCTGATGTTCATGCGGCCGGGCGGCACGTTAACCACCTTCGTTCCCGCCTTGATGCCGGACCTTTTCTATTGTCAGTTCTGCACCCATCGATCGCTGACCTATCGGGAAATTCGCAGCGAGCAGATCCACGAGCTTGGCGGCTCGACCGTGTGGGACGCACCGTTGAACATTCCGATCGAGAACGTGTTGTCGCATCTGCGGGATGTCACGGGGGGCTAGGCGGACTTTCCAATGGGAAGCCGGGTGCGCGATTGTTGGTGCCCCACGAGCAGTTTGCAGGTAAGGTTCCGACGACTTGATTGTGCTTGTGGAGAATGCATGGACGCGCAAAGCGACGCAACGGCGCCCGCGGCGATCTGGTCGAGAGCCGAACCACATGGCGAGGACTACTACACGGTCTTGGCGCGCCTGCACGCCTTTGTGAGGCCTCGCACCTACCTGGAAATCGGAGTTTCCAAAGGGGCTACGCTGGCGCTGGCGGAATGCCCGACAATTGGAATAGACCCCCAGTTTGAGATCGATCGGCCGGTGGTAAACCGCAAATCGACGTGCTGCTTGTTTCAGATGCCCAGCGATAGGTTCTTCGAAAACCACGACCCGAAGGCAATGTTCGGCAAACCCATCGACATGGCGTTCCTCGATGGCATGCACCTGTTTGAATTCCTGCTGCGCGATTTCATCAACGTCGAACGTCACTGTCGACGGGAGTCAGTCGTGCTGATGCATGATTGCGTACCCCCAGACGATTACGTTGCCAGGCGGAACCAGGCGGATCATCGGCTGCGAGAACACTCAACACATGTCGACTGGTGGGCGGGCGACGTGTGGAAGGTGTTGTCGATTCTGCGTATCCACAGACCCGACCTGCGCGTTGTCGTCTTTGACGCCCATCCGACCGGGCTGGTGGCGATCACCAACCTGAATCCGGCGTCACGAATACTATCCGATCTGTATTTTCAATTGGTTGAACAGTACAAGGATATCACTTTGCGCGAAGAGAATGATGCGCGGATTGTCCCGTTATCAATGTTAGATACTCGGGCCTACGCAACATTCGACGCCATGAGCAGCTTGTTTTGTCTGTAGCAGACAATAATCTTGGTGCCGTATCCTCAACGAGATGATTGGCCTCCGATGTCTTCGACCGACGACGAGCCGACCCCGAACCAGGCGGACATGCGCCGAATCCGGAATTGTCGATGGCTGAACATGGCGGCCGCAGCGGCACTGACGTTGGGTGCAAGCGCGGCATTCGCCGGCGATTTCGTCGAGCCGCCGGTGTTCGCGAGCTCCAACGGCGTGCTCGATCTTCTGATGATCGCGCAAACCCAGCCGGTGCCGAGCATCGTCTACACGCCGCCCGACCATAGTCCGCCGCTCAACCCGATCGGCTGGGTCTATGCGGTGTGCCCGCGATCCGCGAGCCTCGCAGGCAATCAATGCCCGGCGGGCTCTCCAACGGTGGCCACCTATGGCGGCGTCCGCCTCGCCCTGCAAAAGGGCGACAGTCTCAAGATTCGCCTCGTGAACAGGCTGCCGGCGCTCGATCCGATCAAGGTCAACCACTCGATCAATCCGGGCGGCGCCAATCTGCCGCTCAACCTGACAAATCTGCACACCCACGGCCTGATCGTTCCGGCGCGCGCGCCGACGCTCGACGATCCGACATTCGGCGATTACGTCTTCGTCGAAATCTACAACTCTGCGAACGGCACACCGGTGCCGCAATCGACGCACCAGCACGGATCGATCGCCAAGGACTACGTCGATTATCGGATCGACATTCCGGCCAACCATCCATCCGGCGCCTTCTGGTTCCACCCGCACGTTCATGGAATTGCGCTCAATCAGGTGTCGAGCGGCCTCGCAGGGATCATATCGGTCGGAGCGGCAGGCGATTATTCCATCGGCGACCTCTCCCAAACGCCGTTCCCCGCCGGCAACGTACGCCACCTTATCCTCAAGGATCTGCAAGTGCTGGCCAAGATGCCCAGCCTGCTCTTCGCCAACGGCAACGCGCCGGTCGCCAATGGCGAGGTGCTCAACCAGCAGGCCTCGCCGTTCTGCAATCAGCTTCCGATTTTCAACGAGCCGCCTCGCCTCGGCCAATGTACCGGCATATCGACCGTCGGCACGCAGCAGGGCGGCCCATCGGCGCCGACCTGGGGCGGCGGTGGCGGCTATTTTCCCGGTGCGGTCTGGTACTTCACCGTCAGCGGTGAGCTGTATCCGACGATCAACGTCACCGAGGCCGACGGCGAGCTGTGGCGGCTCACCAATGCGTCCGGGAGTCTCTCGTACGATCTGCAGCTCACCGACAACGCGACGCAGATGCCGATGATGATGCAGCTCGTATCGGTCGACGGCGTGAGCATCGATATCCCACCCGGCACGCCGCTCGGAACCGTGGCGCAGGCCGCCGGCGCCCGCTTCCGCGTGGTCGCCTGCCCGACCCTTTCGACGACGCTGAGCTCGGCGCCCGTCTGCATCGACGACCTCGTCATGATGCCGAGCTCGCGGGCCGAATTGTACGTCACCTACCGCGACCAGAACGGCAACGTCGTCACCCCGCCCCCCGGCGCCAGCGCCACGCTCAACATGGTCCCCATCACCATGGGCCCGGTCGGCGACCCCTGGCCCGCGGTGCAGCTCGCTTCCGTCCTGTTCAACCAGACCGGACCCCGCGCGATCGTCGGCAGCGCTATCGACGTTCACGGCGACGCGCTCGCAGCGAACAAGCCGGGCGGGATTTTCCGGGCGCAGGTTCCCAATGCCCAGCCCGCGCCGCTGCCCGCCGGATGCAAGCCGCTGCCGCAAGGTCACCGTCGGCGCATTTTCTTCGGCTTCCCGGACACCTCAAATCCGGACGTCTTCGGTCTAGGCTACGAGGAGGTCGACGAGAACGACGCGCCGGTGCCTGGCACCGAGCTGCCGCTGATGGCATTCGATCCTTCGGCGAACACCGTATGCGTCCCTCTCGGGCCCGGACAAACGCCGGTCACCGAGACCTGGGAGCTCATCAACCTGGCGACCGAAAATCACAACTTTCACATCCACCAGACCCGGTTCCGCTACGTGGAAGACGCAGCGCCGCCCGGCTCGCTGCTGGCACCCGCACTCGATCCTTCGGTCGGAGCGGGCGTCATGGAGGACAACGTCCCGCTGCCGGTTTCGACGGCACACGTGCCGGAGGTGGCGAATGATCAGAATGGCTATTGCACGATCGCGCAATGGCGCAGCGGCGACTGTACGTCGACGCCGATCGTCGTCCAGAACACGTTCACGCAACTCGGGCAGTTCGTCTACCACTGTCACATCCTCGCCCACGAGGACGGTGGCATGATGGCGGCAATTCAAGTCGTGCCGGCGCCATCCGAAAATCTGACCAACACCCATGACTTCAACGGCGACGGCAAGAGCGACATACTTTGGCGCAGCAACGGCAACAACATTGCCCTGTGGCTGATGAACAGCAATTCGGTATTGCAATCTGCGGGGCTGGCGACCGTGCCGGCCACCTGGTCGATTGTCGGTCAGCGTGACTTCGACGGTGACGGCAAGGCCGACATACTCTGGCGCGACACCAGCGGCAATGTGGCGATGTGGTTCATGAACGGCACGGCGATCGCGTCGTCCGCAGGCGTCGGCAATGTTCCCACGAACTGGTCGGTGGTCGGCACCGGCGATTTCAACGGCGACGGTTATGGCGACATTCTCTGGCGCGACTCCGCAGGCGACCTCGCCGTCTGGCTGATGAACGGCACGGCGACAATGGATTCCAGCGGGCTCGGCTCGGTGCCTCCCACGTGGTCGATCGTCGGAACCGGTGACTTCAACGGTGACGGCAAGACCGACATTCTCTGGCAAGATACCGGCGGCGACGTCGCCATCTGGCTCATCGACGGCGAGCAAGTGGTCGGAGCCTCGGTCATCGCGACCGTGACGTCCAATTTCCAGGTGCAGGGGGTCGGCGATTTCAACGGCGACGGCTACTCCGATATTCTGTGGCGCGACGCCAATACCGGAACCATCTCGATCTGGTTCACCAACGGCCAGACGGTGACCTCCGTCGGAGTGGTCGGCACCACGGCGGGCAACTGGCACATCATCACCATCGGTCCGCTCGGCGACTACAACGGCGACGGCATGACCGACCTGTTGCTGCTGGACAGTGTCGGCGACGTGTCCATGTGGCTGATGAACGGCACGACGGTGACCCAGGCTCTCCCGGTCGCCAATGTCGGGACGACCTGGACCGTGCAGAACGTCAATGCCAACTAGCCCGAGGCGACGCTGGCGCGGAGCACGTGCGCCCGCCGTGAGGTTTTTGCTGACCGACCGGCGGCTATGAAGACAAAGGTCGAAATCCTGTTCGCGCACACCTGAATGCTTGAGGAAAGCGGCCCTCGACTCTCGTGGTCGATCGCTTCCTCCACACGCCGACGCGCTATCCCGGCAATTCTGATCCGCGCAGGCAGAGACGGGCACGTTCGGCTCGGAACTGGTGCGCTTTCCGTCGGGTGCGCACCATGGCCCGCCGCCCGACATTCGATGCCGTGACCAGCTTGTTTTGGATGTAGCAACGCAGTCGTCGATCTAACGGTGGAGATGCCACGTAACCCGAGCGGACAGCATGCGCGGAAGCCCTCCGATGCCCGATCAACGCCTGTAGCGCCGTCGTTCGCCGATGCCGTGAACGAGAAAGTGCCTGTATGGGTCGACTTTCGCCGCGCGGACATCGGGATTAAGCTCGAGGTAGGTTTCAGGATCGAAATCGGTTGGCATCTTACGTGCCCAACTGTGACGGTCGTGCGCAGGGCTTGCGGCTAGCACGACATCATCGGGAATTGGGATGCTGTTGTAGAAATTCTTCTCGGTTCCGCGGGTCAAGATATTATACGGCTCGCGAAACGAAACAATTCCGAGCGCCAAATCCGTATGCATTGGCGTATAATAGGCGCAGTCTTTGAAGAAGTAGTGCGTGACCTGAGACCATCGCGTCTTCGACTTGTCCCTGTGAATATCGCCGCCGTGCAGCAGGTTCGCCGCCCAAATCAGCGCCTGCCCCTTTTTCGCGCTGAATTGCTTTGCGGGCAGCCCGGCCGCCTCCACCAGCTGCGTCCAAACTCCCTCGTAGCGAGCTTGGTAGGTCCCGAAATCGGACATGTAGGTGTGGCCAATATGCTCGCCGGTGTAGATCGGCCATTTATGAGACCCTGGAAAGTAGATCAACGGGCCCTGGTCCTCGTCGATGTCCTCGAGCGCCACCCAAACGCCGCACATGAAACGTTCTGGCATCGACGAGAAGTGCAAGGAGTTGCTGTGATAGTGCTGTTGTGTGCCGACTGGAAAGTTGAGGGATTGGAAGGGGAATGATTTTCGCCCATACAACGTTTCAAGCAGGCTGAGCACAGCCGGGTTGGTCGCGATCCGATACGACTCTTCGTTTTCGTGCCAGACGTCCTGGATGCGAAGACCTTGGATCTTTCCCTGTCGGAAGGCATCCAAGTCATACCGCCCTACGAGCTTCTGTTTAAGGCGCTCCGACAGGGCATCAAAATCTGGATCTGGGAAGTCGATTACGGCGTAGCCCTGCTCATGGATGTCTTTCGCTATTCGATAGGTTTCCTCACCGACTAAATCGGGTGAGAACCATCTGGCAAAAAACGGCGATTCCACAAGGGGCACGCCGGGAAGCGGGTTGTTGTGATCGAAGGCCACGGCTCAGACATCCTGATTGGGAGAGTCCCATTCGAACTCTCCTAGTGGAGCGGATCTGGTGCTTGACGCTCTCTTCGGACAGAGATAGGTGATCTCATCCGGGCCGGGAGTAGTGGCGGCCGGCGGCGCCAGTGGCGAAGCGGTTCTCTCGAACCGCAAGGCGGCGGCGCTATTTAATACACGGGAAAAGACCGCACAATAGCGCTGGTTGAGCTCGCCGCGATCGGAGCCCCCAAGAAAGTTGCCCGGCCCGGTCTCAAGAAAGTTGACGGCAACCGGCGCGATTTCGGGTATGGACGGCTTGACTGCAAGCCCCTCTCCCGGAACCCGCCATGCGCCTCGATGCCATTTCCATCGGTTACGATCCACCCGGGGACGTCAACGTCGTCATCGAGGTTCCGATCGGCGGCGAGCCGATCAAGTATGAGATGGACAAGGCGGCCGGTACCCTCGTGGTCGATCGCTTTCTCCACACCCCGATGCGCTATCCCGGCAATTACGGTTTCGTGCCGCACACGCTTTCCGATGACGGCGATCCGATCGACGTGCTCGTCGCGAACACGCGGCCGATCGTACCGGGCGCGGTGATCAATGTGCGGCCGATCGGCGTCCTCAAGATGCAGGACGACGGCGGCGGCGACGAGAAGATCCTCGCGGTGCCGACGCCGAAGCTCACCAAGCGTTACGCCCATGTGATGAACTACACCGACCTGCCCGAGATCACGCTCGCGCAGATCGTGCACTTCTTCGCCCATTACAAGGACCTGGAACCGGGCAAATGGGCTCGCATCCTCGGCTGGGGCGACGCCGGGGAAGCGCGCCGCTTGATCTCCGAAGCGATCGAACGGGCCAAGACCGATACGCAAGGGATCGATACGAAAGGGTGAGAAACCCATACGAAACGGCAAATAAACCGATACAAAAGGGGGAAGAAACTCACCTCGCACAGAGATGAAACGTCAACTTCGGCGTAGTAAACTCTTCCGGACGATCCCCCGTTCGGGAGGAAGCTCATGTCCTTCATCCGTGTATTGCCTCTCGCATTCCTCATCCTGGGCATGCTGGCGCCGGCCGCCGCCCAGCAGCCGACCGCCACGCCTATCGCCGTTCAGCCCTCCGGGTCTGGCGCCCGGCTCCCCCCCTGCAACACCTCGATGATCGTCGGCACCTGGCAGGCGGCGTTCGGTTACGGGGCGCCGATTTACGGCACAGCGCAGAACAACGGCTTCTCCTGCCCGCTGAACATCGCCGCCGACGGCAAAGTCACCGCCGGGCAATGCACGCTCGGCAGCAGCATCACCGTATCTCCGCTCCCCTCCGGCGTGATGAGCATCGACAACGCCTGCCATGTGGTGGGCTCGATCACCTTCGGCTACTGCAACCCGGGACGGTCCTGCGTCAACTCGTGGCAGATGAACGTGTCGCTCTGGCGCTCCGGCGACGGCAGCCGCCTGACCGGAACGCAGATCCTCACCTGCCCGAGGTGCAAGAGTGTGCAGGAGCCCGTCACCTGGGTGTCGCCGTTCGAGATGGTCGCGGGACAGTAGGCGAACCGCGTTCGTCATCGCTGATTTCGTATCGGGCAGCGCCCGCGGCGCGGGCAATCCGCAGAGCTTGGACTTCGCTGACCGGTCAGCTCTGGTTGCGGACAGAATTACTGACGTTGGACGCTCAGCAAGAATGCGTCCTGCCCTGTCCAGCCGGGATTTTGAGACCAACAACCCAACGACAAGTGTTCGATCGTCAACGATGCGTCTTCGAGCATGCGTCGCGCGACACTCTCCTCATAGGCTAGACATGCCTCCGCGTTGTCTGCGTAACCGGCGCTGTAGCCGTCGCGCTCAAACGCAAATTTCATCGTCAAGGCCTCTTGCCGGGCTCGAACAGCGTCGTTGGTCAGGAAGAACGTCAGCAGCGCTCGGCCGCTTTTCGGCTTCAGCAATCTGGATATCTCCCGTGCGTACTGCTGCGCTGATGCTGGAACCAAATGTGTGAATACTGAAGTCGCAAAAATTACATCGAAGGTTTCATCCCCGAAAGGAAATACATATTTGCTCGCCTGCCGCCCTCTGCGGCTGTAGTACGTGTTCGTCAGATCGGCGTGGTGAAAGTAAAAGTTCGGATGCCGCACTGTAATGTTCTTTTGACACCACTTGACCATCGGCAGGACGATATCGACCCCGTGGTAGACGCCGTCGGTGAGGAAAGGTGCTAATGGCGTCGCAACGCGCCCGCAACCACATCCGATGTCGAGCACAGTCGATGAATGTTGCAGGTCGCACCGATCCCTGAGAAGCTCGAAAAGATGCGAACCAATCTGAGCATGATACTCTTCGCTGATTGGTTGTCCGCCGACGAGCGTCCTGAGCTCCTGCGGAGGAACGGGGATCGGGGTTCCACGGAGGCTCGCGAGCTCAGCGCTCCGGTCGACGGTCCATAGTTTCCGCAGGATCGTCGCAGCCCGACTTCGGAATAGGCTTTTACTGGCCATTGTCGACCCTAGATTGACGGTGATCGCTTCCGTTGACGCGCACCATCCTCTCGGGCTCGAGAGCCAGAAGGAACAACATTCGTCGCCTGCTCGGGCATAGTGCGCTCTACGTCACGGCAAAAAGCTCGGAAATAAGCAGCAGCCTTGCTCGGCAACCCTTTCAATAAAGGGCGCGGCCGAAGATGGATCAAGGATAGACGGTCGCCCGTTCCGCACAATATCGCAGTGTGCGAACCCCGCGCCAGGCGCACTGGCCTTGGCCTTGGAGCTGGCCTTGGTGGAGCCGAGGGGATTTGAACCCCTGACCTCCGCAGTGCGATTGCGGCGCTCTCCCAACTGAGCTACGGCCCCTGCCGGCCGCGCGGAAACGCCGCGGGCGCAAGAGGCGGCCATTTACTGGCCCGGCCGCCATGGTGTCAAGGATCGCCGCCGTCGCTGCACAATCGATATTTTTCGCCTGTGACGCCATGCCCGCAACGTCGCGAATTGCGTGCGGACACGGCTTGGGGCATGGTGCGCCACTGAAAATCAGCCCCTCAACGATCATGCCGAAGCTCAGCCGCCGACGGTTCGTTGCAGCGTCCGCCGCCTCTGCCGCCGGTGCGGCCGCTCCCGCCTGGGGTGCGACCGGTCCCGATGCGGAAATCGTCGTCATCGGCGCCGGCGCCGCCGGCATCGCCGCGGCGCGCCGCGTCGCCACCACGAGGGCGCGGGTCATCGTCCTCGAAGCCTCGGACCGCATCGGCGGCCGCTGCTTCACCGACACGACCACCTTCGGCGTGCCGTATGATCGCGGCGCCCACTGGATCCACACGCCGGAGCTCAGCCCGATCGCGGTGCTCGCGTCGACCGTCGGGCTGGACGTCTATCCGGCCCCCCCGGCGCAGAAGCTGCGCATCGGCCGCCGCAATGCGCGCGAAATCGAGATGGAGGATTACCTCTCGTCCGTGGTACGCGCGAACCGCGCCATTCTCGAGGCCGGGCGCGGCCGCATCGATATCTCCTGTGGAGCGGCGTTGCCGAAGGATCTCGCCGACTGGCAGCCCCCAATCGAGTTCGTGCTCGGCCCATTCGGTTGCGGCAAGAACCTCGCTGAAATCTCGGCGGCGGATTTTGCGAAATCGGCCGAGCGCGATGTCGACGCGTTCTGCCGCGAAGGCTTTGGCACCCTGCTCTCGAAGCTTGGCCAGGGCGTGCCGGTGCAACTGTCGAACCCGGTCAAGGCGATCGACCTTTCGGGCCGCGCCTATGTCGAGATCCGCACCGCGCGCGGCACGATCACCGCGCGCGCGGTGATCGTCACGGCCTCGACCGGCGTGCTGCTCGACAACCGCATCCGGTTCGAGCCGGAGCTGCCGCGCCGTTACACCGACGCCTTGCAGAAGCTGACGCTCGGGAGCTACGACCACATCGCGCTCGAATTGCCGGGCAATCCGCTCGGCTTGGCGCGCGACGAGGTGGTGTTCGAGAAATCGAGCTCGACGCGCACCGGCGCGATCCTCGCCAATGTCTCCGGCACGACGCTGTGCATGGTCGAGGTCGGCGGCAAGTTCGGCCGCGACCTCTCAGGCCAAGGGCAGCCGGCGATGGTCGAGTTCGCGCTCGAATGGCTCACCGGCCTCTACGGCTCCGAGGTGAAGAAGGCGGTCAAGCGCACCCACGCCACCCAGTGGAACAAGGAGCCGTGGGCGCTCGGCGCCTTTTCCGCCGCCGCGCCGGGCGGCCAGCCGTCCCGCATGGCGCTGGCCGAGCCGTTCCGCGACCGGCTGTGGTTTGCGGGCGAAGCCGTCCACGAGACGCTGTGGGGCACCGTCGGCGGCGCCTGGGCCTCCGGCGACCGCGCGGCAACACAAGCGCTGCGCAAGATCGGCGCCGTCGCCGAACCGCCGCCCGAGCCGCAGGTCACCGGCGGCGGCAGGCGGCGGCGCTAGGCAACGCCACCTTGTGATGCGATCACGTAGCCCGGGTTGAGCGGAAGCGAAACCCGGGGCCGACGCCGCGACGCGACCAAGCTCCCGGATTTCGCTCCCGCTCAATCCGGGCTACGGCCGAGGCACGTCTACCCCCGCAGCACGCCGCCGGTGCGCTTGCCGACCTCAGCCACGATCTTTGCGGCGACCGCATCGATCTCCTGGTCCGTCATGGTCTTGTCGCGCGGCTGCAAGGTGACCGCGATCGCGACCGACTTTTTGGCTGCGTCGATCACCGGCCCCTCATAGACGTCGAACACGGTGACTGCCGTGATCAGCTTGCGGTCGACGCCCTGGGCGGCGCGCACGAGGTCGGCGGCTTTCACGGCGCGGTCGACGATGAAGGCGAAGTCGCGCGTCACCGGCTGGAACGGCGACAGCTCGAGGGCAGGCTTGGCGCCGGTCGGCTTCGCCTTCGCCTCGGGGATGCGATCGAGCACGACCTCGAACACCGCGAGCGGCCCTTCGGCGCCGAGTGTCTCCAGCGCCTTCGGATGCAGCTCGCCGAAATACCCGAGCACGTTCTGCGGCCCGATCTGGATGGTGCCGCTGCGGCCGGGATGAAGCCATGCGGGGCCGCCCGGCACCACCTGAAGCGCCTGCACCGGCGCGCCGGCGGCAGCGAGCACCGCGAGCGCATCGGCCTTGGCGTCGAAGGCATCGACGCTGCGGCTGCCGGTCGCCCAGCTTCGCCCCGCGCCGGAGATTTTGGCGAGGCGGCAGCGCACGCCGCCCGCCGCCGTCTTCTGGTCTTCAGGGCGGTCGCCGAGGAAAATCTGGCCGACCTCGAACAGCGCCGTGTCGGGATAGCCGCGATCGGCGTTGCGCTGAGCCGCGGCGACGAGGCCGGGAATGACGCTCGGCCGCATATCCGAAAGCTCCGCGGCGATCGGGTTCGCAAGCGCGAGCTCCGGCTTGCCGCCACCGAACAGAACCGCCGCCGGATGCGAGATGAACGACCATGTCACCGCTTCAACGAGGCCGCGCACGCCGAGCGCGCGCCGCGCCTTGCGGGTGCGGATCTGCAGCGGCGTGAGCACCGGCTCGCGCGCGGCTTCGCCCCGCTCGAACGGCGCCAGCGGCACCGCATCGACACCGACGATGCGCACGACTTCTTCCACGAGGTCGGCGGAGCCGTGCACGTCGGGGCGCCAGGTCGGCACCGTGGCGCGGATGACCGGGCCGGTGCCACGCAGCCCGAAGCCGAGCCGGCCGAGCACGCCTTCAACCTCGCTCGCGGGCAACGAAATGCCGGCGAGCCGCTCGATCTCGTCGAGACGGAAATCGATCAGCCGCTCCGCGATCGGCATCGCACCGGCGACGACCGTCTCCGTCGGCGTGCCGCCGCAGAGATCGAGCACCATGCGGGTCGCAAGCTCGAGGCCCGGAATCATGAATGACGGATCGACCCCGCGCTCGAAACGATAGCGGGCATCGGAGTTGATGTTGAGCTTGCGGCCGGTGTGGGCGATGGCGAGCTCGTCCCACAGCGCCGACTCGATCAGCACGTCGGTCGTCGTCTCCGAGCAGCCGCTCGCCTCGCCGCCCATGATGCCGGCGAGCGATTCGACGCCGGCATCATCGGCGATGACGCACATCGTGTCGTCGAGCGCGTAGGTCTTGCCGTCGAGCGCGAGCAGAGTTTCGCCCGCCCTCGCGCGGCGCACCACGAGATCGCCCTTGACCTTGGCGGCATCGAACACGTGCAGCGGCCGGCCGCGGTCATAGGTGATGAAGTTCGTGATATCGACGAGCGCATTGATCGGCCGCAGCCCGATCGCCGTTAGCCGCCGCTGCAGCCATTCCGGACTCGGACCGTTCTTCACGCCGCGCACGAGGCGCAGCGCGAAGCCGCGGCACAGCGACGGCGTCGCGCCGAAGTCGAGCCGCACGCCGACGGGGCATGGCCCATTGCCGGGGACCGGCTTGATCGGCGCGTCCTTGAGCGTACCCATGCCGGCGGCAGCGAGATCGCGGGCGATGCCGCGCACGCCCGTCGCGTCCGTACGGTTCGGCGTCAGGTTGATCTCGATGACGGGATCGTCGAGATGCGCCCATTCGGCGTAACGGGCGCCGAGCGGTGCATCGGCCGGCAGATCGAGGATGCCGTCGTGATCGTCCGAGATCTGCAGCTCGAACGGCGACACCAGCATGCCCCGGCTTTCGACGCCGCGAATGGTGCCGATGCCGAGCATGATGTTCTTGCCGGGTATGAACGTGCCCGGCGGCGAGAACACGCTCACCATGCCGGAGCGCGCATTCGGCGCGCCGCACACGACCTGCACCGGCGCGCCGGAGCCGGTGTCGACCATGCAGACGCGCAGCCGGTCGGCATTGGGATGCTGCTCAGCCGAGATGACGCGGGCGATCGTGAACGGCGCGAGCGCCGCCGCCTTGTCGGTGACGCTCTCGACCTCGAGCCCGATCATGGTCAGGCGGTCGACCAGCGCGGCGAGCGTCGCGTCGGTCGCAAGATGCTCCTTGAGCCAGGACAGCGTGAACTTCATGGCGCGACCCCAGCGCATTGCACTCCACCGCAGCGGTGTGCCCCCTCCCCCGCTTGCGGGGGAGGGTTGGGGAGGGGGAATGCAGCGATTTCTCGTCGCCCGGAGCGAGAGGCAGACTCAGCAAGCCCCCTCCCCGACCCTCCCCCGCAAGCGGGAGAGGGGGCGATAGAGACGTCGCCCGCATGCATGTCTCGCGGCACACGGGGAGACGACCTGTCGACCGTTCTCATCCGCTCAGCCCTCCGGCAAGCGTCGGGAAATCGAGCGGGCGGAAGCCGTAGTGGGAAAGCCAGCGCACGTCGGCTTCGAAGAAGGGGCGCAGGTCGTGCATGCCGTATTTGAGCATGGCGATGCGGTCGATCCCCATGCCCCAGGCGAAGCCCTGGTAGACGTCGGGATCGATGCCGCAGTTGCGCAGCACATTGGGATGCACCATGCCGCAGCCGAGAATCTCCAGCCAGTCGTCGCCCTCGCCGAAGCGGATTTCGCCCTTGTCGCGGCGACATTGGATATCGACCTCGAGCGACGGCTCGGTGAACGGGAAGAACGACGGCCGGAACCGCATCTTCACCTGCTCGATCTCGAAGAAGGCCTTCAAGAACTCGGCAAGGATCCATTTCAGGTGCCCAAGGTGGGAGCCCTTGTCGACGACGAGGCCTTCGACCTGATGGAACATCGGCGTGTGGGTCTGGTCGCTGTCGCAGCGATAGGTGCGGCCGGGGCAAATCACCCGAATCGGCGGCTGCTGCGCCAGCATGGTGCGCACCTGCACCGGCGAGGTGTGGGTGCGCAGCAGGAGCCGCGAGCCGTCCGGTTTCGGATTGAAGAAGAACGTGTCGTGCATCTCCCGCGCCGGATGGCCTTCGGGAAAATTGAGACGGGTGAAATTGTAGTCGTCGGTCTCGATGTCCGGACCTTCGGCCACCGCGAAACCCATGTCGGCGAAGATCGCAGTGAGCTCGTCCACCACCTGACTGATCGGGTGGATGCGGCCGGCTTCCGCCGGCGCCTCCGGCAACGGCAAGGTGACGTCGATGGTCTCAGCGGCAAGCCGCTGCTCGAGCGCGGCGCCCTTGAGCGCCTCGCGTCGCCCCGCAATGACCGCCGTGATGCGATCCTTGAGTCCGTTGATCAGCGGGCCGCGCTCCTTGCGCTCCTCCGGCGACATCTTGCCGAGGGTCGCGAGCAGCGCTGAGATCGAGCCCTTCTTGCCGAGCGCAGCGACCCGCACGGCTTCGAGTGCCGCCTCGTCGCCGGCGGTCTCGACCATGCGCGTCAGCTCGCCTTCGAGGGCGGAAATGTCGAGTGTGTCGTTCATCGATGCCTCGCAAACGGGCATGCAGACATGCGGCTTCCTCCGCCGCGATGGCGGAGGTTGAGCCGGTTTCTCTCCAGGACCGAAGTAGGTCAGGCTGCGAGCGCGGCCTTCGCCTTGTCGACGATCGCCTCGAAGGCGGCCGGCTCGTGGATCGCGAGATCGGACAGCACCTTGCGGTCGACCACGACGCCCGCCTTGTCGAGCCCGGAGATGAACCGGCTGTAGGTCAGTCCAAAATTGCGGACCGCCGCATTGAGGCGCTGGATCCACAAGGCGCGGAAGGTGCGCTTGCGCCGCTTGCGGTCGCGAAACGCGTACTGGTTCGCCTTCTCGACCGCCTGCTTGGCGATGCGGATGGTATTCTTGCGGCGCCCATAATAACCCTTGGCAGCCTTGAGGACCTTTTTGTGTTTGGCGTGGGCGGTGACGCCGCGCTTGACCCGGGCCATGGCCGGTCTCCTTTACGATCGATGAAATGGCTTGGCTTTGCCGCGCGGGGCGCGGCCGGAAGGCGGTTAGCCTTCGACGAGCCAGTATTTCTTGATCCGGTCGCCGTCGGTCTTGAACAGCACCTTGGTGCCGCGATGGTCGCGGATCTGCTTGGTCGACCGCTTGATCATGCCATGACGTTTGCCCGACTGGGCGAACAGCACCTTTCCGGTGCCGGTGACCTTGAAGCGCTTCTTGGCGCCCGACTTCGTCTTCAACTTGGGCATTTGGCTCTCCTTTAGCGGCACAATGGGCCGCAAACCGGGAATTCCCGGTGATGCTCGTTTCGAGCGTGCTGATTGAGCACTTCGCCGCCGCCACGGCAGCCCTTTCAGCCGGGCAGCGGGGAGGCGGCGTTATGGCAGAGAGCCCGCAAAATGGCAACCCGGCCGCATGGTCGCGGACCGGCCAAGCGTTCACGCAGCCGTAGCCCGGGTTCAGCGCAAGCGAAACCCGGGAGCAGTCGCTGAAGTCAAATCGAACGTTGACCCGGATTTCGCTTTCGCTCAATCCGGGCTACCAGCAACGCTCTAGCGCGGGGCCAGGATCATGATCATCTGCCGCCCTTCGAAACGGGCGTCCATCTCGACCTTGGCGAGCTTCTCAGTGTCGCCCTTGACGCGTTCCAAAAGCCGGGCTCCCAGCTCCTGGTGGGCCATCTCGCGGCCGCGGAAGCGTAGCGTCACCTTGACCTTGTCGCCTTCCTCGAAGAAACGCTGCATGGAGCGCATCTTCACCTCGTAATCGTGATCGTCGATCATCGGCCGGAATTTGACTTCCTTGACCTCGACCACTTTTTGCTTCTTGCGAGCCTCCGCCTGCTTCTTCTGCTCCTGGAACTTGTACTTTCCAAAATCGAGGAGCTTGCAGACCGGCGGGGTGGCGTTGGGCGATATCTCGACGAGGTCGAGGCCCGCCTCCTGGGCGATGGCCAAAGCCTCGGAAACCGGTACGGTGCCCCGGTTCGATCCGTCCTTGTCGATCAAATGGACCTCGCGGACGCGGATCTCTTCGTTGGTGCGCGGCCCATCCTTCGGGGCGGGCGCTGTAGATCTCATCGGGCGACGAATGGCTCAACTCTCCTCTTGCTGTTGCGACAGATATTTCCCCGCGACCCGCACGACGGACGCGGCGCCGACCGTCATGTTACGCGGAAGCCCATGAAGATTGGTGCAAACGACCGAATAGTCAACGGTTTTGCGCAGTCTGATACCAAGCACCCACGCTGCAGTGCGGCAACGGGCAGGACTGCCCGAAATTCTCGCAAGGCGTGCCGCCGCGAGGCTCACCGTGGCGGGCGGGCAATCTCGGTGTAGATCGAGAGCATCTGTTCCGGCACCGCCGGATTCGCGAACAGCTCCCGGGCGCGCTCGCGCCCGCGACGGCCGACGGCGAGGCGGGCGGCCTCGGAGGCGGACAGCATCCGGATCAGGGCCGCGGCAAGCGCATTGTCGTCGCCGCTGCGGAAGCGCCAGCCGGTCATGCGGTCCTCGGCGACTGCGGGCGGCGCCACCACCGTATCCGACCCGGCGAGGTCGGATACGATCACCGGGCGCCCCATTGCCATCGCCTCCAGCAAGCCACGCTGCGGGCTCTCCAATTGCACCGCTGCGCAAGCAACCGCGGTCGCGGCCATATAGGCGGCCGGCGCATCGGCGGGAGGTCCGGCGATGCGGAACACGTCGCTGGTCTTGGTCGCCATGACGAGGTCCCACAACTCGCCGCTGTAGCTCGAATGGCCGGTATCTTCCCCGGTGAGCACGAAGGCGAAATCGCGCAGCCCCATCTCCTTGAGCCGGCTCGCGGCCCGTACGACGACATGGTGTCCCATGCGGCGCAGGATGCGGCCGACCACCATGATCACGCGGGTGTCCGGCCCGGTGCCCCAGGCGGCGCGGGCGGCGGCGATCCGATCGACGGAAACCGAGGCGGGATCGAAGCGCGCCATGTCGACATGGGAGGGCACGACGACGAGGCGGTCCGCCGGCACCTGGTAGCGCTCGGAAATCATCTCGGCGATCTGGTCGCTCAACGCGATCACCTGCTCGCCGCGGGCCATTACGCTGTTGTAGGCGTGCTTGAGCCGGTTCTGGTCGCGGAATTCGGCGTACCAGGTGGTGACGAAAGGCACTCCGGTCACACGGGCAGCGGCAAAGGCGCTCCAGCCCGGAGCGCGGGCAAGCGCATGCACCACCCCGCAATGGCGCTCACGGATGAGCCGGGCCAGCGCGATGGCATTGTGAGCAATGACTGCCGGATTGCGGCTCGCCATATCGAGCTCGACGAACTGCGCGCCGCGGGCGGCGAGTTCGCCCTCGAGCCGTCCACCGGCGGAAACCACGAGCGCGCGGTGCCCCGCGGCCGTCAAAGTGCCGGCGAGTTCGACGGCATCCTCATCGGCCGCGCCGCCCTCGAGCGTCGGGACTGCAATCATGACCGTCAAAGGAAGCCGGGCAAATGCCGGCGAGAACGCGGGTGTAACCCCCGCGAATTTGGCGCGTCCGTCGAGCAACGTACGCGACACCGTCGTAATGTCGGCCACTTCCCCCACCCCGCTTCATATCGGCCCAGAACGTTCCTGGACGTTCGTGGATCACGTGGCGCCGGAGCTGCCGACCGCAGCCACGCTAAAAGCCGAATTCCATCCCCAGCCTGCACCATACAACCGTGCAGGACTGTCGCGCAACGGCCTCACCGAATAAGAATTTTCGGGGATGCACATTAAAAAAACAGAATCACGTCGTGACCACGGACCCGGACGGCGGAAGATGACACCAGCGACATTCCTCGAGGTTGGAACGGACGAGCGGCGGATCGCCGTGCGCAAGCGCCCGGGCCACGGCCCCGGCCTCGTGTGGCTTGGCGGCTTCAAGTCGGACATGGGCGGAACCAAGGCGGTGGCGCTCGACCAATGGGCCGAGGCGCACGGCCGCGCTTGCCTGCGCTTCGACTATTCGGGCCACGGAGAGTCGGGCGGCCATTTCGCCGACGGCACCATCTCCCGCTGGCTTGCCGAGAGCCTCGCCGTTTTCACGGCGTGCTGCGAGGGGCCCCAGGTGCTGGTTGGCTCCTCCATGGGAGGGTGGATCACCCTTCTCCTCGCCCGGGAGTTGCGCCGCGCATCCTCGGCCAAGGCCACGGTTGCCGGAATGGTGCTCATCGCCCCCGCGGTGGACTTCACTGAGGCGCTGATGTGGAAGCGGTTTCCCGAGGAGATCAAACGGGAGATCGAGACCAAGGGGGTGTGGTCGCGGCCGTCGCAATATTCCGACGAGCCCTACCTCATCACCAAAGGCCTGATCGAGGACGGCCGCAATCATCTCATGCTCGGCGGCCTCATCGAGACCGGCTGCCCGGTGCGCATTCTCCAGGGCGTGCAGGACCCCGACGTACCCTGGAACCATGCCGTCGAGCTCGTCGCGCGGCTCGCCCAGGACGATGTCGTGCTCTCGCTCATCAAGGACGGCGACCACCGGCTGTCGCGCCCGGAGGACATCGAGCGCCTGCTCACCGCGGTTGCCGAGTTTTGAGACCGGAGCGGCTAATCCGCGCGGGAGGCGCGGATGCCGGACGGCGTCACTTCGAAGGCAAAGTGGAAGATCGGCAGGTCTTCGCCCGGATGGTCCTCTTCGGCGGTAAGCTGCGGCAGGCGGTAGTTGACCGGCCGCGTCTCCTTGCCCTTGTAGATCGCAGGATAGAGGTCGATGAAGTGCCAGCCCGGCTCGCCCGTGGCTTGCATGTTGATTTCGACATCGCCCTGGCTGTTGAAGCCGCAGGCGTAGCCGCTGTGGCCGTTGTCGTAGACGACAGTGTAGATGTTGGCCGATTCGCTCCAGCCCACCCCCTTGATGTGGATCTTGAACGTCGTCTCAACGGGCCCGCGAGAGACATCGAGGGGCAATGCGGTCGGCGCGATCCAGAGCGTCCCGGTGCGACGCTCCCCGGCGCCGGTGTCGGCCCACAGTCCATGGGAGCCGCCGAGATCGTCGGGCGTGGCGAAGCGGAACTCGACCTGACCGGAGGCATCCGCCGTCGCCTCGGCGACGACGCGCGCACGCTCCTCCCAGCCGCCCGTCGCCGCCGAACGGTCACCGCTGCCCGTCGTCATGCGAGACTGAATGGAGCTCGTCTGGCCGCCGCTGATGCGGTTTCCGGTGACGGTCGTCCAGTTGAGCGCGACGGGCCTGCCGGGCGCGAATCCCGAGCCTTTGACCACCACGGGCTGGCCGACGCCCGAGAAGGCCGGCGTCGCGACAAGCTCACCCTGCGGTGGCAACCGGCGCACCTGCGTTTGACGCTGCTCCGGCGGGGCGAGCGGCAACGCGGGCGGACCTTCGATGATGTTGAAGCCGACCTTGAATTGCGGCCGATCCGGCGCCGGCGACTGCTGCATGTTGCGATAGGGGAAGGTGAAGTCGGAATGCACGACCTCGATCACGTGGCGCCCCGGCTGGCCGGCGGCCGGCAGCGTGAAGCGCGCCGTCCCGCCCGTCGTGACGGTCGACATCCAGCCGGTGAAGCGGTTGTCGTACAGCATCACCCAGCTGCCTTCGAGCTCTCGCCATCCGATCCCCTGCACCTCGATCGGGATCGGGGTGCCGACCGGCACGTTGTCGGCCAGCAGCTTGACCGTCATGTCGATGCTGAAGGCGTCCTTTGTGAGCAGCCGCTCGCCCTGTTGCAGCATGACGTCGTGCTGGAAGCCGAAATCGTCCGGCGCGGTGAATGTCGCGGCGATGCGTCCGCCGGCATCGCTCTTTACGGTCGCGATGCGATACGCAGCAGGCGTGTATTCGCGGCCGAAGTACTCCGCGTTGGAGACTTTCCAGCGGCCGGTCACGGTGCTCCACACGAGATCGAAGTCCTGGCCGGGGGCAAAGCCTTCTCCCGTCACGGTAACCGGCGTGCCGACCGGGCCATGGACGGGGCTGACCTTGATCTGGCCGACATAGCCGCCGGACGGTTGCGCCAGCGGCGCCGGCGGACCTAGCTCGGCGGCGCGCGGCGCGGCAATGCCATGCTGGGAAAATGCGAGCAACCCGGCCAAGGCGCAGGCAAACGCCATCGGCCGCCTATCTGCGGCGTCAAATCTCATGACAGAGAACTTCCGTTGCTATCAGGGCTTCTTGATCTCGATGTCGCCTGCGACAACCTGCAACTGCGAGGTCGTCCGCTTGAACGGCTCCCAGGTCGCGGTCTGGCCCTGCGCATCGGTCGCAGTTGCCTTATAAACCAAAGTACCGTTCGGATAAGCCGACGGGATGATCCAGATCGCGGTCCAGAAAAAATCGGTAGGATTGGCGGCACCGGGATGCGGTCCGTATTGGGCGTTCACCTTCTGGCCGTCGGGCAACTCGACAACGAGGCTTTTCAGCCCTGACCCATCCAACGCCTTTCCATTCTGGTCGAGGATCCGGAAGCGCCAGACAACTTTTTCCAGGTGCTTGAACTGATTATCGAGTACGCAGACGGGACCGGGCGCGCCAGGTTGGCCGCCGCGCACCATGTCGCCCTCGAAGAACAATTTGGCCGGGCCGGTGATCTCGGCCTGTGCTGCGCCGGCCAAACCCAGAATGGAGCCGGATAACGCGATCGCTGCAATTGTCCGCATTTTCATCGGGTGTCCCCTTCCAGCCTCGTGCGTCTAACGCGCCGTCAACTCGTCAAAGCTTATCGCGCAGAAACGCGGCTTGGAAGGGGTTTGCCGTGGCCAAATTTGTTCCCGGTAGTCACTGCTTCGGCGCAAAATCCTGGTCCGGAAACATCGGTTCCTTGGGATCAATAATGACAATCGGCGTCTGCAGCGCGGCCTGATGGCAGGCGTTGCAGGCATCGGTCAGATGAGCATAGGCGATGATGAACTGGGCTTGATTCTGGTTCTTGATGGCGTTGTCGAGCTCGAACAGCGGGTCTCGCACGATGGTCTCGACGAGTTCCACGATCGGCTGCCGCCGCCACTGCGGCCATTGGACCGACAGCTTATCGAACGCGTCCGACAACTGCTTGAGCTCGTAGCCGGCAAACGCCCAGTTCTTGTTGCGGCCCGCGAACGCGAGCTTGACGTGACGCGGCTGGACGGTGGTGGACATGAGGTCGGCAAGGCTCGGGCGGTAAGGCGGCGGCGCCTCGTCCGTGGGCGCCTGCGCGCCGACTGCGAATGGCAGAAGAGCGGCGGATGCCGCGAGCGCAGCCACAACAAGCCAAGGCCTTGTCATAAGAGACTCCCCTTCAGAAGACGTTTCCGGGTCGATGTTGGCGCCAACCCGTCCGGCAGTCTAGCAGTCTCCGCTCAGGTGTGCGCGCCGTCGCTTCGCCGATCTAATACGTCCCCGGGTAGCTGCCGCCGTCGATCAACAAGTTCTGGCCGGTGATGAAGCCGGCATTGGCGCCGCACAGGAAGGCGCAATAGTCGCCGATCTCCTCCGGGCGGCCGAAGCGCCGCGCCGGATTGCCGGCGGCGCGGGCGCGCCACAACTCCTCGAAGGTCTTGCCGCTTTCCGCGACCATCGCCTCGACATGCTCGCGCTGGGCATTGCTGTCGAAAATGCCGGGCAGGAGGTTGTTGACGGTGACGTTGCGCGCGACGGTTTCGCGCGCAAGGCCTGCGGCAAAGCCGACGAGGCCGGAGCGGGCGCCGTTCGACAGCCCGAGCTCGATCTGCGGAATCTTCACGCTGCGCGAGACGATGTTGACGATGCGGCCGAAGCCGCGCGCCATCATGCCGTCGACGGTGAGCCGCATCATCTCGATGTGGCACAGCATCATGGTGTCGAGGGCGTCGATCCAGTCCTCGCGCGTCCAGGTGCGGAAGTCGCCGGGCAGGCGGCCGTCGGCGTTGTTGACGAGGATGTCGGGCGCGGGGCATGCCGCGAGCACCGCGGCACGGCCTTCCTGGGTGGTGACATCGGCGGCGACCGGCGTGACGGCGACGCCGCTCGCCGCTGCGATCTCTGCCGCCGCGGCCGCGAGCGCCGCGCTGCCCCGCGCGACGATGGTCAGCGCCACGCCTTCGCGCGCGAGCGCCGCGGCGCAAGCGCGACCGAGCCCGCGGCTCGCGCCGCAGACGATTGCCTTTCGGCCGCGGATGCCGAGGTCCACGGGCTAGAGCCTGTTCGATTCGATTGGAACGGTCACGGCCGGGCTCGACCTACGAGATTCACACGTTGCGGAGTGGCTGGGATTACCTCGCCCCGCGTGCGGGGAGAGGTCGGATCGCGTCAGCGATCCGGGTGAGGGGCGGTTTCGCGAGTCTGAGCGTCAGTGACAAGGCTCAGACTCGCGAAACCGCCCCCTCACCCCGACCCTCTCCCCGCGCGCGGGGAGAGGGAGCACTGGGCCGCTGCTCCAAGCATCTCTCAGGCGGCCACCGCGGACAGCGGCTTGAGCTTGTACCCATAGCGCTTGTCGAGGCCGAGCTCGGCGACGATGCGCAAGCCCTTGGCGAGCGCTTCGCCTTCGAGATTGGTCAAGGGCTTGCGCAGGTCGCCCGCAGGCATGCCGAGCGCCTTCATCAGCGACTTCACCGCGACCGGGTTGATGGCGGAATAGGTGAAATGGAGGAGCGGCAGCAGGCCGAGATAAGCGTTCTTGAAGGCTTCGGCCTCCGCATAGCTCGTCCACGGCGTCGAGATGGTGGCGAGCTCGGCCGGCGCGACGTTGCCGGTCATGTTGGCGGTGCCGTGGCCGCCGAGGCTCATGGTCGGGACGACGAGCCCGAGGTTGGGGCTGTCGCAGCACATCACCGACACATCCGGGCGCGCGGCGAGCACTTGGGCGACCTGGCCGACCCGCGCCGTCGATTCCTTGTGCACGACGAAGTTCGGATGCTTGAAGATGCGCAACAGGTGATCCCAGTGCAGATCGCTCTTCACCCGCGGCGGATTGTTGTAGATGCCGAGCGGCAGGTCGGTGGCATCGGCGACGTCGAGGAAGAAGCGCTCGATATCGGCCTCCGGCGCGCAGATATAGGCGGGCGCGGCGAGGATCGCACCGTCGGCGCCGTTCGCCTTCGCAAACCGCACATTGGCGATGGTCGCCTCGGTGTTGTTGCCGGTGCAGCCGTAGAAGACCGGCATGCGCGGCGTCTTCATCTTCGCCGTTTCGACGATGATCGCCTTCTTCTCCTCCGGCGACAGCATCGATGTCTCGCCGGTCGAGCCCATGATCAGTACCGTCGACGTGCCGTGGCGCTCCTGGAACGCGAGGAGATCGCGAAACGCGGCAAAATCGACGGATCCGTCCTTGTTGAACGGCGTGATTAGGGCGACGAACGATCCGGTGAGCTTTTCTGCCATCATGGTCTCCGAATTCCGGGCACGAAACGCTGGTAGCACATTCCCGGCATCCCCACCGGTCCTCTGCAGAGCGTTCGGTCTTTAACTACGGCGGGGAGGTGCACCTCGTCCAAGCATGCTCTGGAGCTACATCGCCTCGCCCATGCCGCGGATGCGCCGCGCCATGGCACCCATGATGTATTGGGCGAAGTTCGGCACCTCGTCGACCATGAAGCGAAACCGGCGCTGGTCGATCAGCGAGACCTCGCAGGCCTCCTTGACCCGCGCGGTCGACGAGCGCTGGGCGCCGTCGATCATCGACATGAAGCCGATCGCCTCGTTGGCGCCGCAGGTCTCCACGACCGTCTCGCCGATCACCATCTCGATGACACCGGACTGCACGATGTACATGCAGCTCCCGGGATCGCCTTTGTTAAAAATGATGGCGCCGGCCTGATAGGTGACCGTCGCGCCGGCACCCCGGGCGAAGGTGCGCATGTCGATCTGGCCATGCATTTCCACAAATCTCCTTCCGCCAATGGCGATCCGAGTTCCGTGCCGCGGTCGCAAGGTCGCCCGCCGCGCCGAGTGGCCGAACATAACAATTTTACGACACTTTATGGCAAGAGTTCCGTCGGCCTTACGGACCTCATCCTGAGGAGCCGCGCGACAGCGCGGCGTCTCGAAGGATGGCCCCAGACCGCTGCGCATCGGGCCGTCCTTCGAGACGCCATGCTCGCGGCGCTCCTCAGGATGAGGTCTCCAATAGGATCAGCTACTTGCCCAGCACGACCTTGGGCAGCCACAGCGAGATCGCGGGCACATAGGTCACGAGCATCAGCACCGCGAACATGACGCCGTAGAACGGCCAGATGCGGCGCATGACCTCCTCGATCGTCACCTTGCCGACCGCGCACCCGACGAAAAGGATCGCACCCACCGGCGGGTGGCACAGGCCGATGCCGAGGTTGAGCATCATGATCATGCCGAAATGCACGGGGTCGACGCCGAAATTGGTCATCACCGGCAGCAGGATCGGCGTCGAGATCAGGATCGACGGCGCCATGTCGACGAGACAGCCGAGGATCAGCAGCAAGATGTTGATGAGGAACAGGATGACGTTCTTGTCGCTCGAGATCGTGAGGAAGAACGCCGTGATCTTCCCGGGCATCTGGGTGAGCGCCATGATGTAGCCGACGCTCGAGGCGCAGGCGATCAGCGTCATCACCATGGCGACGGTGCCCACCGTGCGGTGGACCAGCGCCGGAAGGTCGCGCCAGCGATAGTCGCGATAGATGAACATGGTGACGAAGAACGCCCACACGCAGGCGACGGCGCCGGCTTCGATCGCGGTGAAGACGCCGGCAAGGATGCCGCCGAGGATGATGGCGAGCGTGACCAGGCCCCACAGCGCGTCGAAGGTGATCTTCGCCGCCTCGCGCAACGGCACGCTCTGCCCGCGGGGGTGGCCGTCGCGATAGGCGATCACGACGCAGAGCACCATGATGGAGAAGCCGAGCAGCAACCCCGGCACGACGCCCGCCATGAACAGGCTGATGATCGAGATGGTGCCGCCGGTTGCGAGCGAATAGATGACGGCGTTGTGGCTCGGCGGGACCAGCAGGGCCTGCACCGAGGCGGTGATGGTCACGTTGGTCGCGAACACGCGCGGGTAGCCGGCCTTCTCCATCTGCGGGATCATCACCGAGCCGATCGCCGAGGTGTCGGCGACCGAAGAGCCGGAGATGCCGGACAGGAACGTGGTCGCGAGCACGTTGACGACGGACAGCCCGCCGCGCACGCGGGTGAAGCCGACCAGCACGTCAGCGAAGGCGACGAGCCGCCGCGCCATGCCGCCTTCCGCCATGATGGCGCCGGCGAGCACGAAGAAGGGAATGGTGAGCATCGCCACCTTGCTCACGCCGTCCGATATCTTCAGCATCACCGCTTCGAGCGGTATGCCGATGTAGATCGCGCCGGCCATGGCGGCGAGCGCCAGCGAATAGGCGATCGGCACGCCGATGATGAAGCAGGCGAACATCGTCATCAGCAGAATGAAGATGTCCATGGCGCGCTTCGACCGGTGTCAGTGCGAGTGGGCGTGGGCCGGCGCGTCGGCGGGCGGCGGTGCGACCAGACGCTCGATGACGAACAGGAAGAGAGCGGCGCCGCCGAGCGGGATCGGCAGGTAGGTGACGCCGACCGAGAGCGTGGGAAAGTCGGCAATCGAGTTGTTCCAGGTCGCCTCCACGAGCTTCTCGCCCCAGATCACCATGAACGCTGCGAACAGCCCCACCAACCCTTCGGCGGCAAGATTGGCGATCCGGCGCGGCATCGGCGGCAGCAGGTCGACGAAGAAGGCGACGTTCATGTGCTGGCGGCGGCGATAGCAGGCGGCAGCGCCGAAGAAGGTCAGCACGATGGTGAGCAGGACGGCAGTCGGCTCGGGCCAGGACGCGGCCTGGTTGATGACGTAGCGGGTGTACACCGCCCACGGGATGACCGCGGAGATCAGCACCAGCGAGGTGCCGGCCACGGCCACGCACAGGAGGTAGAGCGCGTCCATCGCCTTGCGGTAGGTGGCGATCATCGGTGCTGACGTTCGGCGTTCGAGGAGATGACCGCGGGCCTTTCTTTCCCTTCCCGTCTTCGGGGAGGGCGGGTGGGGTCCTTACTTTGGCGACACCGGGCGTGGGAAAAGACCCCACCCCGGCCCTCCCCGAAGGCGGGGAGGGAGAAGATGCTACTCCGCCTGGACGCGCTTGATGATCGCGGCGAAGCGCGGGCCGTACTTGTCCCACACCGGCTTCACCGCATCCTGGAACGGCTTCTTGTCGGCAACCTCGAAGACCTGGATACCGGCGGCCTTCGCCTTGTCCATCGCCTGCTTCTCGTAGGCGGCCCACAGGGTGCGCTCCTCGAGCTGCGCCTCGCGGGCGAGCTTGCGGAGGAGGTCCTGGTCGGCCTTGGGGAGCGTGTTCCAGGTCCGGCGCGAGAACACCAGCATTTCCGGCACGATCAGGTGCTCGGTCAGCGTGTAGTATTTGGCGACCTGGTAATGGTTGTCGAACACGAAGCTCGGCGGGTTGTTCTCGGCGCCGTCGATGACGCCGGTCTGCAGTGCGCTGAACACCTGGTCGTAGCCCATGGCGACGCCGTTGCCGCCGAGCGCATTCATCATGTCGACGAACATCGGGTTACCGATGACGCGGATCTTGAGGCCCTTGAGGTCGGCAAGGGTCTGGATCGGCCGCTTGGTATCGTAGACGCTGCGGGCGCCGGCATCCATCCAGCACAGGCCGACGAGCCCGGCCTTGGGATCATTGGTGACGGCATCGAGCAGCTCCTGGCCGATCGGGCCGTCGATCACCTTCTGCATATGCGCGGTGTTGCGGAACAGAAACGGCAGGTTGATGACGTTGAGCGCATCGACCACCGGGCCGAGTGCGCCGACGCTGACCCGCGCCATTGCGAGCGCGCCGATCTGAGCCTGCTCGATCGCCTCCTTCTCGCCGCCGAGTTGCATGGCGGCAAACATCTGCACGGAGAGCCGCCCGTTGGTCGCCTGGTCGAGCTTCTTGCCAAGATTTTCCACCGCGACGACGGTGGGATAGCCGGCCGGATGGACGTCCGAGGACTTGAGCACGAGCTTCTGCTGCGCGCCGCCTCGGCGCGGCAGGCTGGCGACTGCGGCAGCGCTCAAGGCGCCGAGCACCACTGTTCGTCTTTGCATGGTTCCTCCCGGTCAACTCTTTGTCGGCACTTTAGTTGGCGTCGGCACTTTAGTTGGCGTCGGCACTTTGTCGGCTCTTCGCGGCCGTTTTCAATGCGGGATCGCGCAGAAAACCAAACTGGTTGATGCCGCAGCGCCGGCATGCTAGTTGTCGGGTCATCATATGACCATACCACCCATCATGGCAAGACCGGTTTCCGATCGCGGCGCCCCTGCAGCATTGCGACCGCTTCCCGCGCCGCGCAGCCTCGCGCATGCGCTGGTCGAGCGGCTAACCGCCGATATCACCAGCGGAAAGTTCGCGCCCGGCTCGCGGTTGCCGACCGAGCAGGAGATGATCGCCTCGCTCGGCGTGAGCCGTACCGTGGTGCGCGAAGCGGTCGCCGCGTTGCGGGCGGAGGGGCTCGTCGTCACCCGCCAGGGCGTCGGCGCGTTTGTCGCTGCGACGCCCGGTCGGCCGTTCCGCATCGAGACCAGCGATCTCCATTCGCTGCGGGAGGTGATCGAGGTGATGGAACTGCGCACCGGCATCGAGATAGAAGCCGCCGGGCTCGCCGCCGAACGCGCAACGAAGCCGCAACTCGCCACCGTCCGGGAGGCCTATGAGGCGATCGAGCAGGCGATCGCGAGCGGCGATGGCGGCATCGACCAGGATTTCGCCTTTCATTGCAGCATTGCGGCGGCGACGGGCAATCCGCAATTCGTGAGCTTCCTCGAATACCTCGGCCGTTTCATCATTCCTCGGCAGACGATCCGGAGCGCCGATCGTCCGGCTGAACGCCGGGCCTATCTGCGCAAGATCCAGGACGAGCACCGCGAGATACTCGATGCCTTGCGCTCCGGGCAGCCCGCCGGCGCGCGCGCCGCCATGCAGCGCCACATGCTCAATAGCCGCAAGCGCTATCGCGGCCTCGCCGAACTCGAAGAGCAAGCCCCGTGAAGACCATCCTGATCACCGGCGCGGCAGGCGATGTCGGCCGCCGGCTTGCTCCCTTGCTCGCCGGTTCCTACCGCCTGCGGCTGAGCGACCTCAAAGAACCCGCCGGGATGGTGCCCGGAACCGAGTTCGTGAAGGCCGATCTCGCCGATATCGCCCAGGTCGAGGCGGCGGTCGCCGGCATCGACGGCATCGTCCACCTCGGGGGTTATTCCGTCGAGGGGCCGTGGGAGACGATCCTCTCCGCGAACATTGTCGGCTGCTACAACCTGTTCGAGGCGGCCCACCGCCACGGGGTGCAACGCGTCGTGTTCGCGTCCTCGAACCACGCGGTCGGCTTTTATCCGCGCAGCCACAAGATCGGCACCGACGTAACCCTGCGGCCCGACACGCGCTACGGGGTGAGCAAGGCGTTCGGGGAGGCGGTCGGCGGCCTCTATGCCTTCAAGCACGGGATGCGGGTGACGTGCCTGCGCATCGGCAATGTCGCGGACGCGCCGGTCGACCGCCGCCGCCTGTCGATCTGGCTCAGCCCGGCCGACCTTGCGCAGCTCATTCGAATCGGCCTCGAACACCCGGACATCAGGTTCGAGGTATTCTATGGGGCATCGGACAACGCGGCCGCTTGGTGGGACAATTCGAACGCCCGCCGCTTCGGCTACCGGCCGAGCGGTCACGGCGAGGCTCACCGCGACGCTGCGCTCGCCGCGGACGCCGGCCGTCCGCCCGACCCAATAGCCGACTGGTATCAAGGCGGCCCGTTTTGCAGCGACGAATACGACGGCGACGGCACGCTCGCCGAGAAGTAAAGTCGTTTGAATACGGGCGCCGGCAGTCGTGCTCGATAAAGAGACGAAGCGGTCGTGGTGTCCCGGCAACACAGTCCCGAAAACCGTAGCTAGACCGATATTTCGGATTTGCGGCGCGCACGGTTAATGAGATCATCCCCGTCCAGAACTCTGCGTTCATATTTTTGCGGCTGGGGGGCGAAGAATATGAGGAACGTGATTGTCGCAGCGGCAGCCGCTGCCGCGGTGCTGTCCGTGGTGCCGGCCTTTGCGGACGAACCTCCGCCCGCGCCGAAGCCCGTAAGGCACGTCGAGCACGCAGCACCCGTTCGCGCTGCGCCGGCGCGCTCCGCCCCGGCCCAGTCAAATCCGAGCTGGACCGGTGGGCAGGTGGGCGGCCAGGGCGGCGTCTCTCCCATGGCACAAGGTTTTGCCGAGCCCGGCGCGTATCTCTTCCCCGCCCTGTGCTCTTCACCGGGCCTTTGCTACGAGACGCCATTCAGCTTCTCCGGTAACAAGACGTCTGTGACCGGCGGTGGCTTCGTCGGCTATCGCATCCAGTTCGGCAGCATGGTGGCCGGCATCGAAGGCGACCTCAACGCCAAGAGCGCTTCGAGCTCCTACAGCCTGTCGGACAGCAACTCGTTCCGCGCGGAGACCTTCACCGGGTCGGTCAAGCAGGGCGCCGACGGCTCGATCCGCGGCCGCCTCGGCTTCCTGGTTACGCCCTCGGTGCTCGTCTACGGCACCGGCGGCGTTGCGTTCGGCAGCGTGAGCGGATCGTTCAGCTACAGCGCCCATGAAATCGACGGCTTCGGCTTCGCCTCGGCGACCGGCGGCGGCTCCTGGAGCACCACCCGGACCGGCGCGACCGGCGGCGGCGGCATCGAGGCCCTGATCACCCAGTCGCTCACGCTGCGCCTCGAATACCGCTACACCGATCTCGGCCGGTTCTCGGAGACCGTGCCGATCTCCACCGTATGCGCCGGCGCCTGCGGCTCGCCCTCGAGCGGCGCATCGATCAACCTGCACCCGACCTTCCAGGCGGTCCGGGTCGGAGTCGGCTACAACTTCTGACCGACTGCCAGCGTTAGCGCTGTCAGGTCCAACCGCGGTCCCATTGGACCGCGGTTTCTTCTTCGGCACTGCATGCACAGCGGCGCACCCAGCGGCGGCGAAATCCGGCGACTTTGCCTCGTGTTGCGCTGTTGGGTGCACTTCCGAACAGCCCCGGGTTTCGCTCCCGCTCAACCCGGGCTACGGGTCTGCGCATGTTGCCGCAGCGACGCCGGATACCGGTCACCCCGCGCATAAGGTTCGATACACAGGGGATTGAACCTCGACCGGCCGATCGATCCCAAAGTCGATGGCCGCACGTCCAGCCGCGAAGGGTGGCCGGCCGCGCCACAACAGGTAAAATTCGCGCATTGGGGGGCCGCACGCCGCGAATTGCCGCGGAAAGGAAAACCCCATGTGTCCGGTGCCGGCCCGTTCCGTAACCGCCTTCGCCGTCTGGCTCTTTCTCGCAACCGCAACTCTTGCAACCACGACCCTTGCCCCGGCGCGCGCGCAAGAGGGCCTTGCTGCCGCGAACCCCCTGGTGTCGCAGGCGCGTACCCGTATCGAGCAGCACCGCTATGACGAGGCGGCGGACCTTTACCGCCGCGCGCTCGCCATCCTGGATAAGGACCCGGACAAGAACCGCCCTTATCTCATCGACACCCTGAGCAATCTCGCCCGCACCTACGAGTTCCAGAGCCGCTATGTCGAGGCGATCGAGTTGCGCAAGCGCGCGGTTGCGCTCGGCGAAGCGACCGTCGGGCGCGACAAGGGCGTAGGCCTCGCCAGCAGCCTCAACGATCTCGCCATGGCCTATTACCTCCTCGGCCGCTACGCCGAAGCCGAGCCGCTCAACGAGCGGGCGCTGATGATCCGCGAGAATGCGCTGGGGCGAAACCATCGCGACGTCGCGATCAGCCTGAACAATCTCGCCCGCATCTATGAACGCCTCGGCCGCTATGACGATGCCGAGGCGCTGCACCGGCGCGCCATCGCGATCGAGGAGAAGGCCGCGGGCGCCGGGCGCGAGCTTGCGGTGAGCCTCAACAACCTCGCCCTTGTCGACCTCAAGGTCGGCCGGCCGCAGGAGGCCGAACAACTCACCCAACGCGCGCTCGGCTTGCAGCAGAAGATCCTTCCCGCCGGCGACGCCGACGTGGCGCAGAGCTTGAACAATCTCGCCGTGGCCTACCGGCAATTGGGCCGCGCCGCCGACGGCGAACCGCTGCTTAAGCGCGCCATCGCCATCAAGGAGCAGATTTTCGGGCCCAATCACCCCGAGGTCGCCTTCCACCTCATTCCGCTCGCCAACGCCTACGTCAATCTCGGCCGCTACCAGGAGGCCGAGCCGCTCTATCTGCGTGCGCTCGACATCCGTCTCAAGGTGTTCGGGCCGGACCACATGGATGTCGCCTCGGTCATCAACTATCTCGCGCGGCTGCAACTCCTGATGGGGCGCACCACCGAATTGATCGATTCCTCGCGCCGCGCGGTGCGCCTCGTGGTCAATCGCCTCAACCGCGATGCCGGCAGCCGTTCGGCCCCGGAGATCGCCTCGCTGCGCGATTATTTCGACCAGAACATCGCCACCCTGCAGCGCGCCTCGGAGCAACGGCTCATCGGGCCCGAGGCGGGCACCGAGGCGTTCGCGAGCGCGCAATGGGCGAACCAGTCGACGGCGGCGACGGCGCTCGCCCAGATGGCGGCGCGGTTCGGCGCCGGCAACGATCCACTCGCGACGCTGGTGCGCCAGCAGCAGGACGCGGTCAGCGAATTGCGCATTCTCGACCGCAGCCTGCCTGCCGAGATCGCGAAGCCCGAGAACCAGCGTGATCCCAGGCGCGAGGAGACGATGCGGCGCCGGGCGTCCGAGCTCTCTGCCGAGGTCGAGCGGCTCAACAAGGACATCGCGGCGAAGTATCCCGAATATGCTTCGCTGGTGAGCCCGAAGCCGATCGCGGTCACGCGCGTGCAGGAACTCCTCGGCGCCGACGAGGCGCTGGTGTTCTTCCTCTCGAGCCAGGCCGACACCCAGGTCTTCGCGGTGAGTTGCGAGCGGTTCATGTGGAAAACCATCCCGCTCGGCGCCGACGCCATCGCGGCGAAGGTGATGCAGCTCCGCCAGGGCCTCGACGTCAACGACCTCCTCAAATCGATCGACGCCGGCAAGCCGGTGCTGTTCAATCTCGGCGTCGCCTACGATCTCTACCAGACGCTGCTCGGCCCGGTGGACGACGTCATCAAGGCGAAGCGGCATGTCCTCGCGGTTCCGACCGGCGCGCTCACCGCCCTGCCGTTCCATGTGCTGGTGACGGAGCGGCCGCCGGTTCCCGCCCCGCCGCTCGAGGATGCGGCGAGTTACCGCAACGCCGCCTGGCTCATCAAACGGCAAGCGGTCAGCGTACTGCCCTCGGTCGAGAGCCTGCAGGCGCTGCGCGCCTTCGCCCGCACCAGCAACGCGCCGCTGCCGATGACCGGCTACGGCGACCCCGTCTTCAAAGGCGGTGCGCCGACGCCGGCGCCTACCCAGCGCGGCCAGCAGGGCAAGACCCGCGCTTATGCCGACTATTGGCGCGGCGCGAACGTCGACCGTTCGCGACTTTCGGAGGCCCTGCCCCAGCTCGACGACACCGCGGACGAGCTCAAGGCGGTCGCGGCAAAGCTCGGCGCGCCGTCGAGCGACGTGCATCTGCGGCAGGATGCGAGCGAGACCGCGGTCAAGCGGGCCAAGCTCGCCGACTACCGGGTGATTTATTTCGCCACCCACGGCCTGGTCGCCGGAGAGATCAAGGACGTCGCCGAACCTTCGCTCGCCCTGACGCTTCCCGCGCAGCCGACCACTCTCGACGACGGCTTGCTGACGGCGAGCGAGGTGGCGCAGCTCAGGCTCAACGCCGACTGGGCGGTTCTCTCCGCCTGCAACACCGTCGCCGGCGACCGCCCGGGCGCCGAGGCGCTCTCCGGGCTTGCCCGCGCGTTCTTCTATGCCGGCGCCCGCGCCCTCCTCGTGTCCCACTGGAGGGTCGCCTCCGGCGCGGCGACGCGACTCACCACCTCGACCTTCGATTTCCTCAAGGCCGATGCCAAGACGGGCCCTGCCGAGGCGCTGCGGCGGGCGATGCTCGCCTACATCGCCGACACCTCCGATCCGCTCAACCCCTATCCGGCGCTGTGGGCGCCGTTCGAGGTAGCCGGCGAAGGGGCGCCGCACTGACGGGCGCACTGACAGGCGCCCTGTCGACGCCACCGGGCTGGCCGGCGCGACGCTGACCGGCCCCGCATTGGGCCGGCTCTCTGTGTGACGAAGGTCACGGACCAAAAGCGCGTTCCGAGAGAACCTGACGCCATGGTCCTGCAACCAATCCCTACGGGGAAAAACCAGCGGAGGGTCGTCATGAACCGGTTGAATGGCGTATTGGGCGGCATTCTGGCCACGGGTTTCGCTGCGATTTCCTTGGGCTTCCTCACCATCGGCACGGCGGCAGCGGGCGATGTCGTCTCCAGCCAGCAGATTCTCGATGCCCTGACCGCGGGGCCGAAGGCAACCTCGATCACCGACCGGCTGCGGACCACGCGCTCGCCGACCTTCGACGACCGCGACTACAAGGTGGCCAGCACGCAGTCGATGCCGGCGATCGATCTCCAGGTCTATTTCGATTTCGACTCCACCGAGATCACGTTGGAAGCCGAGGGCCAGCTGCGCGAGCTCGGCAAGGCGCTCGCCGATTCCAAGCTCAAGGGCGCGACCATATCGATCAACGGCCACACCGACGGCAAGGGCAGCGATGCCTTCAACAAACGGCTCTCCGAGCGTCGCGCGGCGTCGATCAAGACCTATCTCGTCGACAATTTCGGGCTCTCCGCGTCCAACCTGCGTACCGTCGGTTACGGCAAGGCGCGGCTCAAAAACTCGAGCGACCCCTTCGCCGCCGAGAACCGCCGCGTCGAGGTGGTGAACATGGTGTCGCAGGCCCAGGTCCAGCGCTGAGCATCAAGCCCTACCAGTCAGCAGCGACGGGCGCGCTCCCCCCTGAAAGGGGGAGGGTTGGGGTGGGGGTCCTCTGACCCGCGGTTCTTGCCGCCCGTGACCCCCTCCCCGACCCTCCCCTTCCCCTTTCAGGGGAGGGAGGTCGCTGCTCTCCACCTTTGCCTTCCAGGGGCTCGCTTAAGACTTGCCCTCCTGCTTGCCGTCATATGCGCGCGCTTCCACGATCGAGCGACAGACCAGCCCTGCCGTTGCAAATCCGCTCTTTCGCTGCGCGTCGCGGACTGCTGTAAGGGTGCCGCAAGACGGACCGTTCGGACCGCACGGCGGCAATCCGAGGAAACATGCCCATCGACACGGCGGCAGACGCATTGGGTGTCGTTTCCGGCATGCTGGTCGGATTTTCGCTCGGCCTCGTCGGCGGAGGCGGCTCGATCCTTTCGGTGCCGTTGATGATCTACCTCGTCGGCGTGCCGAACGTGCATGTCGCCATCGGGACCACGGCCTTCGCCGTGGCGGTCAATGCGGCGGCGACCCTCGTGTCGCATGCCCGCATGGGGACGGTGATCTGGTCCTGTGCGGCGGCATTCGCGCTCGCCGGCATGGTCGGCGCCTATGGCGGCTCGAGCCTGAGCAAGATCGTCGACGGCCAGAAGCTCCTGGTGCTGTTCGCGCTTCTCATGCTGATCATCGCCGCCGTGATGTTCATGCGCCGTTCGGCTGAGGGCGAGAAGGATGTCAAGCTGACCCGGAGGAACCTCCCGAGACTTGTCGGGACCGGTTTCCTGACCGGAGCGCTGTCCGGCTTCTTCGGCATCGGCGGCGGTTTTCTCATCGTGCCCGGACTGATGTTCACCACGGCAATGCCGATCATCAATGCCGTCGGCTCCTCGCTCGTCGCCGTCACCGCATTCGGCGCCACGGCGGCCTTCAACTACGCGGGCTCGGGACTCGTCGATTGGCGGCTCGCCGTCTTGTTCATCGTCGGCGGGGTGTTCGGCGGCCTCGGCGGCGGGCAGGCCGCGAAGGCGCTCGGCGCGCGGCGCGGCGCCCTCAACATGATTTTCGCCGGCATCATCGTCGCGGTGGCGATCTACATGCTGGCGCGCAGTCTGTGGTGAGGCCGCAATGCCGGATCGATTCGTCTTCGAGATCGCACCGTCCCAGCCGATCAGCGCGCTCGTCTACGGGGCGCAGAAGCCCCGTTGCCGGGCGCCGACATCTCGCTCATCCTCGGCCATGGCGCCGGGGCCGGCCAGAACAGCCCCTTCATGGTGAAATTCGCCGCCGCGCTGGCGTCGCGGGGCATCGAGACCATCACCTTCAACTTCGCCTACACCGAAGCCGGGCGCCGCGTGCCCGATCGCAACGATCGCCTGGAGGCGGCATGGCGTCGCATGATCGCGGCCTGCCGCGATGGCGAAATCGGTGCGGGGGCGCGGCGGCTCGCGATCGGCGGCAAGTCGATGGGCGGGCGTATCGCCTCGCAGGTTGCCGCCGCCGACAGCGGCGGCATCGCCGGGCTGGTGTTTCTCGGCTATCCGCTGCACCCGCCCGGACGGCTCGACAAGCTGCGATCGGCGCATTTGCCGCAGATCCGCACGCCCATGCTGTTCGTCCAGGGCTCGCGCGATGCCTTCGGCACACCGCAGGAGCTGGCGCCGATCCTCGAGGCGCTTCAGGCCCCGGCGGAAATTTGCGTGATCGAGGACGGCGACCACTCCTTCAAGGTCAGGAAGACAGCGCCGTTGTCACAGCCCGCGGTGTTCGACTTCATTCTCGATGCGGTCGAGCGGTGGCTGCGGGCGCTGCCGTGAACGGTTGCGCTCCACCCATCCGCTTGTCTATCTTGCAAGCCGCGGATCGCGGGGCGATCGCGGCCCTGCCCCCAACCGGTTTCGACCGGATGGGCCGTAGCCCCGTCGCCGCACAACGGAGAAATGCCGCGCCGGCCTGACGGTGAACAACACGAAATCCACCGTCCGTCGAGTTGCCGCCGTGGCTCGAGACCATCAGGGGAATGACATCATGAAATTGCAATCGGTCACTACGCTCGCCGCGCTCGCGCTGGTCGCCGGCACGGGCGTCGCACTGGCACACCACTCGTTCGCCATGTTCGACGCCGAGCACCCGATCGAAGTCTCCGGCGTGGTGAAGGAATTCAGGTTCGTCAGTCCGCACACGCTCCTCATCCTCGAGGTCAAGGGCAAGGACGGCAACACCGCCGAATGGATGCTCGAAGGCGGCGCGCCGGGCCTCCTCGTGCGCGACGGCATGACCAGCAAGAGCCTCAAGCCGGGCGACGAGATCACAGCCAAGATCAATCCGCTGCACAGCGGCGCCGCGGGCGGCTCCTACCAGCCGATCCAGCTCAAGTTCAAGGACGGCCGCCCGGTGGTAACGCCGAAATAGGCCGCGCGTAGCGTTTTCAGGCGGCTCGCCCGGGGTGCTGCGCTTCGCGGAATGCTTCCGCGACGCGGCGTCCGGCCTTCATGCATGAGCCGTCACGTTGGGAGGAATGACATGCCGTTCGGACGCATCACCGTTTCCATCGCACTCGCCAGCGCGTTCCTCGCCGGCACGGCGGCCGCGCAGCAGCCGTTCGACCAGAAGAAGTACCCGGACATCGCCGGGCAGTGGCAGCGGGTCGGCCCGCTCGGGGTGTTCGATTCGACGAAGCCCCCGGCGCGCGGCCAGCAGGCCCCGCTGACGCCGGAGTACCAGAAGATCTTCGAAGCGAATCTCGCCGACGTCGCCAAAGGCGGGTCGGGCGACGACCCCGTCCACACCTGCATTCCCGAAGGCATGCCGCGGGCGATGAATTTCGTGCTCCCGATGGAGGTGATCATCACCCCCAACACCACCTACATCCTGATGGAATATCTGAGCATGCTGCGCCGTATCTACACCGATGGGCGCCCATTCCCGGCCGACGAGGATCCCTCGTGGATGGGCTATTCGATCGGCCGGTGGGTCGACGACGACGGCGACGGCCGCTACGACGCGCTCGAGGTCGAGACCCGCAACCTCAAGAACCCGCGCACCTTCGATCCCAGTGGCCTGCCGGTCCACCAGGATGGTGAGACCGTCGTGAAGGAACGCTTCTCCCTCGACAAGAGCAACCCCGATATCCTCCACGATGAGATCACCACCGTCGACCACGCGCTCACCAGGCCCTGGACCATCCTCAAGACGATGAAGCGGGAGCGCCATCCGATCTGGGTGGAGTTGATCTGTGCGGAGGGCAACGTGCATGTCAGCATCGGCGGCGAGCAGTACATGATCGGCGGCGACGGCCTGCTGATGCCGTTCCGCAAGGGTCAGCCAGGCCCGGACCTCAAGCATTTCAACGAGAACAAATGAGTCCGGCTGGCCGGTAGGAGAGGCGGATCCGGCTAATCGACGAATCTATTCCCTCTATAGTTGTGTTTTTGACTTACTTCCCTCTTCAGGTTGTTCTATGATGCGTTTACCGCCTGAGGAGGGAGGATGCCGACCCCGGTCGAGATTTCCTTCGTCAAAGTGCGCGATGACGTCCCCTCCCGGCCTCGCCGGATCGAGGGGCTGGGGGGCATGTTTCGCGACCGCCCCTGGTACATGTCGGAACGCAACCTCATCGTCGAGGCGGAGCTACCGGAGGCGACCCGGGCGTGGAATTTCTTCCTCCGGAGCGGCGGTGAAGCCGTGCCGCTCGTCGTTGCCGTTCATAACGGGCGCAAGTACCTGACCACGCTGGGCGAGAACGGCCCATCGGCAAAGCTCGACGCCCTGCCGCCCCTTCCGCCAGGCTGGGAGCGTTGCGACTGATCTTTTGCTCTTTGCGTATTGCCTGGAAAGTCCGGCCGCCGCGGTGCGGCCCTCAGGACTGCGGGATGGCGATGCCCGCCTCGCGGTAGTAGCGCAGCGCGCCCGGGTGAAACGGCACCGGCGAGCCGCGAACCGCCGTCACCGGCGTGATCTCGCGCGCCGCGCCGCTCGCCGAAGCGAGCTCCTGGCTGCGTTCCAGCAATACTTTGGTGATCTCGTAGGCGAGGTCTTCCGTCATCAGCTCGTGGGCGACGAACAGCGTCTCCGCCGCCACCGTTGAGACGTCGCGGTCGACTCCGGGATAGGTGTCCTTGGGGATCGCGCCGACGAAATAGAACGGGCCGTCCCGCTCGGTGATCTTGGCGACGGCGTCCCCGGTCGGCACCAGCCGAAGCCGCGCGCGGCGCGTCGCGATCTCGAGCACGACGGCGGAGGGCAACGCATCGTCCACCGCGATTGCGTCGAGCCTGCCATCGAGGAGCCGCTGCGCCGCTTCGCGGTCGTTGAGCTGCACGCGCGCAGCGAGACTGTAGGGCGAGACGCCGTGGGCCTCGAGCATGCGCAGCGTCTTGAGCTCGGTCTCGCTTCCGGCCATGCCGATGGAGAGACGGCGTCCTTTGAGATCGCGCACCTTTGCGATGCCGCGGTCGGCGAGCGTCACGAGATGCAGATGCTTCGTGTGGGCACCGAGCAGGTTGCGGATCGCGACGCGCTTCGGCAGCCCGGCGAGCCGGCCCTGGGTCGCGGCCCAGGCCATGTCGGCCTGCGCCAGCGCAAGCTCGATCTTGCCCTCCTGCAGGAGCTTCATGTTCTCGGCGGTGCCGCTCGTCTGCGGCGCCATGGCATCGAGGTCGGCGTATCTCGAGATGATGTCGGCCATCGCCGTGCCGAGCGGATAGAACACGCCGCCCTTGCTGGCGGTGCCGATGAAGAGCTGCGGACGCTCTTGCGCATGCAGCACCTTCGGCACGAGGCCGCCCATCAGCGATGCGCCGAAGCCAGCTGCGGCGAGCTTGATGGCATGCCTGCGTGTCATGTTCGACATTCTGTTGTCCTCGACGAAGGATTCGGTTCGGTTTGTATCGGTACTCGATGTGACAAGCGTGATTGAGGCCGGACGTACATCGTTCGGCTTGCGAAAGTCATCGCTCGGCGGAGCGATCGATGCACGAAATCGCGGAAGTGGTATCCGCCTGATGAATCATGCTCGGTCTCGCGAGGGGTGTTTAGCCGAAGGGCGGCGGCTTGTCTCTCGCAAACTGGACCGCAATGTGACGCCTTGTCGCTCGGCGTTCGATGTTGTTGGAATCGCGGACCGATGGCGCAAGAGCAAGTTCGTTCGTCGGAAGAGGCCGGATGTTTCCGATTTTGAAATATGTCTTTTGAAAATATGTAAAGCTCTACGCCATCGCCTCGAACGCTTTCGATTTGGTTAGTCGGGCCGCGAGGTCGCTGCTGCGCTTTCAGATTTGTGAAGCTATGCGCTGTCGTCCTGACGCGCCCCTGCGTCAAACCTTGCGGGCGCAACGATGCTGCGGAAATCGACATCGTTTGAGCCGATGCCGATTATGCGCAGTCTCAACGCGCTGCGCCTCTAGCGGTTCGCAGGTCTCGCGCGCACATCACGCCGCGCGTCGATTTGCGCGACGAAAACCCTGGCGCTCGTCACGAAAAGCAGATTTCGAGCGCGGAACCTTCGGCTGCGTCGATAACCTGCGTCACCAGAAGATCGCACTGGCCGATCGTCGGATGCGACACCGGCGAGCACTTCGGAACTGATCGCCACCTCGTGCGGCAGCGAGAATACGAGCGAGAACGGCTCGCGGAACCGCGCCGTTGTCCGCTCGCGGCGATGCACGTCCCGCAGCGTGACCTCGTGCTCACCGATGGTGAAGGTGTGGCCGATCAGCGGCTCGAAGTGCTCCGGAGCGAGGTTTGCGAGATCCTGCGTCATGTCGACCCGACCCTTCTCCCTTGAACCGCATGCAAGACCCGTCGCCGGATCGCCGCCTCGGCGGTTACGGGCGACGACGAAACGACCAGCCCCGCCGCAGAGCGCGGCCGCAGACAAGCGCACTGCATCACCTCACGTCGGCTGGTGATCGTGCGATGTTCGGTCATGACCATGTCATCCTTGCGGTGTCCGTCGTCAGCTTTGTACGGTCGAGCCCTGGAGAATTTGACCGTGCCCTTCGCGCCTGCGGGTGACGCCATTCCATCAGGCGGTCCGGTCCCTCGACGGCGATCTCGCGGAACCCGAGCTGCCGATAGAACCGCTGCGCGCGACTGAGATAATGCACATAGAGGCGCACTGGCTTGTGCCGCATCGCCGCTTCGAGACAGAGCCCCATCATGACGATGCGGCCAATCCCGCGCCCGCGATACTCCGGCAGGAGCGCGATTTCGAGAACGCGCACCTCGTCGTCACGGTAGTCGACATAGAGGCGCCCGATCGCCTGCCCCGCCCATTGGATGACACCGTAATGCGCAGCTGTCGTAGTTCGCGAAGTAGAAGCGATGCTGCGAATCGTACTGCTGGGCCATCACCTTGTGATAGAGATCGGTCTCGCCTGTCTGCAGCAGCGATGCGAACTCCCAATGCCGCGCGCTGTCGTGGACGCGCTTGAGAAACGCCTCGTCGCCGTCCTCGCGCCGGCCGCAAGGAAATATCCGCGGGATTGATCTGTCGTCATTCCTGAGTACCGCATTCGAACGCGAGCGTACCAGTCCACTCCGCGGGCCGCGCTCGCCAGTCCGCCGCCGCTCGCGCGAAACATCCGTTCGACTAGCTCCGCGCCGGAAAAATCCCTTGAAGAGCGATGATGAAAGTCAGGACGAGGAACGGCGACACCGTCTGCGGCTGTGGTCGAAAACCGACCGAAGCAACTACGGTGGGCGCCAGCGGAGCGCCTGGAATCGCGAGAGGCCGAAAGGGTGATGGTTTCGGCGCCTCCCTCCTCCCCGATGACGCGGGAGCTCAATCCGGCAGCCTGCCCCTGATTTATCGGCATGCGGCTGCGAAAGTCCGGCAGCGCGAAATTGCTCGTCCCGTTGCCGCCGTAGAACGTTCCGACGAGCGAAAACAGCGCCGTGTTTTGGCTGATGGCCATCAGCTGCCCGTTGGTCATCGCCCAGCCATGCGGAGCGAAATTGCCAGGGAACAATCGTATTTCAGCAACGAAATTGTCCGTCATCCCATTCTCCCGTTGCAGCCGTCGCGCTTACGGTTTCCTAGCTTTGCGACGGGAAAATTCCCACCAATGCGATGACGAAATTGAGCACCAGGAAAGGCGACTCGGTCGGCAACCTCGATTGCACGCCGATAAATGCGGTCTTCGGCGATGCCGGCGTTTGAGGGATCGGCGTCGCCTGCTGGGTGATGCCTTCGACGCCCCCATAGGCGCCGAGGTTGCGCACAGAGAGCCCAGCACCTTGCCCGACATGCATCGGAAATCGGCTCTGAAGGTTGGGCAGCTGGAAAGTTCGTTTGCCCGTTACCGCCATAGGTGGTTCCAAGCAGCGAAAACAACGCTTGGTTCTGATTGATCGGCAGCACCTGACCGTTGGTCAGACCCCACCCCTTCGGGGCAAAGCCGAAAGAGACGATCCTTATCTCGGAAAGAAATGGAGTTCCCATCGATTTTCCCGTCCCATCTCTCGATGTCATCGACAACGAAATCACGAAGGCGTTCGAGCGATTGTCTCTCCCTCGGTTCGCGCCCCAAATCTTCAGTTCTGGCTAGGAAAGATTCCAAAAAGAGAAATGATGAAGCTGACAACCAGGAACGGTGAAATCGAACCAAGTGCCGAACTCGGCGAGGCGCAGGGCCTGAATGGGCGTCTGCGGCGTCGAAGGAACCTGCGCCGCGTTGAACACCGCGTTTTCCGCGCCGCCCACCTGACCGAGGATACGCGTCGCCAACCCTGTCGCCGAGCCCATGTGCATCGGCATTCGGCCCTGCAGGTTGGGCAGAGCGTAGGTATTCACTGCCGTCGCCACCATAGGTTGTACCGATCAAGTTAAACAGCACCTCGTTCTGGCTGATCGCCGACTACTGCGCCGTTGGCGAAGGACCAATTCACGGCGGCGAAATTGAAGCCGACGACTTGGATCTCCCCGACATACGGCTGGCTCACGATCAGTCGCCCTTTTTGCAGACCACGCGGGCTAAGCTACCCCAGCGGGATTGCCGTTCAAATCGATTTCCGTGTCGCGCGACCCTCGATCTTCCATTTTCGCCTACTGGCTGCCGAGTAGAAGCTGCACCCGAGGCGCGGTGCATGCCGCTTCGCAAAGCGGAGCTTCACGGGCGGCGCCGCTTGCGATAGCGTTCGCCCGCCGATTTTCTCTGGGGAGACGCGACCCATGTTTTTTCAACCCGCATTCGCTGACCAGGCTGCGGAACTTCGCGGCCGATCGCTCGTCGCGCTTCGCACGCAAATCCTTTTCGCTCCTCGCTGTAGGCCTCATTTGGCTCGCCGCGTCGCCGGTGCAGGCGCAGACGCTGTCGGTCACCGGCATTTCCGCGACCCCGAACTGCGATGCCGTGACGGGCATAACCCTCAGCGGCGCAGGCTCGGTCAGCATCGCCGACGGCAACGGTACCCTGATCGCCTCGTTGGCGTCGGGGATCTTTATCCCGTTCGAGCAGCCGAACAACAACACGACGTGGACGGCGACCGGCGCCACACCCTCCGTCATCACCCCTTCTGCATTCGCACCGCAGTGTGCGCCTCCATCGCTGTCGGTTTCGCAGGGCGAGTTCGACGCGAGAATCATGAAGGGAGGGTTGGGCGCGCCGCCGAGCGGCTCCTTCACCCTGGCCAATGTTGGCGGCAGCGCGGTCTACCTCGCGGCAACGCCCTACTTCCCGAGCGGAACACCCTTCATCACCGTGGGCGCGGTGCCGACATTGGGCCCGGGCGCGACAAGCCCTTTGACGCTGACCCCGAACGCGCAGGCTTTCAGCCTGCCGCCCGGCCGGTACATCGCCTCGATCGACTTCTCCAATGCGGCCAATCTCTCGCTCGTCGCGACGCGTCAGCTGGTTTTGACCGTGGTGCCCAGCGTCGCCCACGACTTCAACGGCGACGGCTTCGGCGACCTCGTCTGGAGGGACACCAACGGCAACCTTGGCATCTGGCTGCTGCAGGGAAGTAGCGTAATCGCGACGAGTCCGGCCGGCCCGGTCGCGCCGTCATTGATGATCGCGGGACAGCGCGACTTCAACGGCGACACCAAGAGCGACTGGCTTACGCGCGACACCACGAGCGGAAACACGAGCATCTGGTTCCTCGACGGCAACCCGGCGACGAGCCTCGGGAACATCCCCACCGACTGGACGATCATTGGAACCGGCGACTTCAACGGTGACGGCAAGGGCGACATTCTCTGGCGCGATGCCGCAGGCGATGTCGCGTTGTGGCTGATGAATGGCGCTCAGCTCATGACGAGCGCCAGCTTTGGCACCATTCCGACCATCTGGTCGCTGGTCGGAACAGGCGACTTCAACGCCGACCAGATCACCGACCTGCTCTGGCGCGACAATGCCGGCAACCTCGGAGTCTGGTTCATGAACGGACCGCAGGTCCCGTCCGTTACCGGGCTCGGAAGCGTCCCGCAGCACTGGCAAGTGGCCGGCACCGGGGACTTCGACGGCAACGGCACCACCGATATACTGTGGCGCGACAGCAGCGGCGACATCGCCATCTGGATGATGAACGCCGCGACCGTCTCGGCGGCGGTTTCGATCGGAAGCGCCCCCCTGGCCTGGTCCATCATCGAGGTCGGCGACTTTAACGGCGACGGCTACAGCGATATTCTTTGGCGCGACACCACGGGCAACACCGCGATCTGGTTCATGAACGGCGCGCTCGTCCTCCAGGCCGTGTCGCTCGGCATCGTTCCGTTGACCTGGACCATCCAGGCCACGAATGCCGAGTAGGCGGAGGCGTTTGAGCACGCTCCGCCGCGACGAAATTTCCTCGCGCTACAAGGCCGGTGTCACCGAGTCCCAGAAGTCGCAATGGCGGCGCGCGGAATATTGCGCATCGGTCAAGGTCGTGAGACCCGACACGTCCTGGATCAGCCAGGCCGGCGCGTCCTTGGTGAAGCGCGGCCACGGATGATCGCCCGATCCGTTCGGATTGCCTGTCCTCGCAAAATTCGTCCAGGCGGAGACGATCTGGTCGGAGAGCTTCGCCTGTTGCGGGTTCAGCGGATGGGGCGTCCCCAGCGGTCCGCCATGCCAGAGCGGAAACACGTACTGGATATCGGCGGTGTGGTAGGCGAGCGCCTCCATTCCCGGCATGTCCGGGAAGAAGAACGGCGCCGTCTGGTCGGCAAACTCGTAGGTGTAGAGCGGGATTTGGGGGCTGAGAATCTTGTCGAGCCTTCGCTGGTTGCAAATGCCTGAGTTGGTGCCGACGCGATCCCAGGCGAGTTGCGGGGTCTTGAAGCCGGCGAGCGGATAGACGGCGAGAACCTTGGCCGCCGTGCCCTCAGGATAGGCCGGCGGAACGTAGGTCGCGTTGACGTAGGCGAGATACTGCTCCGCGGTCGGCGGAGTACGACGCGCGTTCTCCGTGCTGGAGAAGTATTCCGTGATTGCGAGGCCGAAATTCGCCTCGTCCGCGGTGTTGCCGTTGATCAGCGGCATGCGGTTGAAGCGGCCGCCGGCGAAGAGGCGCAGCGGCTGATCGGGGATGATCTCCCCGTCGACCAGACCGCGCCCGACGATGAACTTGCCCACCGCACTCGCCGTGCCTGCGAGCTCTTCGATCTTCGCCGCGGGGAGGCTGCGCAGGCATCGCGCGGCCTCCGGACCGGTGCCGGAGCCGCAACCGGCGGCCTGCGCGAACGCTACGCCGGTCGCCTCGGCCTCTGCCTTGGTGGGCAGGGTGAAGGCGGAGCAGAAGCTCTGGCAGATTCCCCGGTGAAAGAGGCCGGCGGCGAGTGGCGATATCATATGGACGCCGGTATCGACGGCTCCCGCCGATTGACCGCCGACCGTGACATTGTCCTTGTCGCCGCCGAAGCTCGCGATGTTGCGCGCGACCCATCGCAGCACGGCCTGCTGGTCGAGAATGGCGTAGTTGCCGAATGAGTGGCCTTCGTTGTCGAGAGCGGGATGCGCCAGGAAGCCCATGAGGTTGAGGCGATACTCCATGGTGACGACGACCGTCTTGCCGTCCGCCGCGAGTTTGCTGCCGTCATAGCCGGGCGTTTCGCCGTCGAAATTGCCGCCGCCGTGTATCCACACGATCACCGGCAGCCGCGCCGACGGAGCGACGTCCGGCGTGAAGACGTTGAGGTAGAGGCAGTCCTCATTGTTGTTCGGCGGCCCGGAGAACACGCCGAGCGTCGTGACGAACGCGCAGATCGGCGCAAATTCCGTGGCCTTGCGGACATCGGTCCACGGCGCGCGATCCTTCGGCGGCTGCCAGCGCAAATCGCCGACCGGCGGCTCCGCATAGGGAATGCCGAGAAACTTGGTGACGCCGTTCGCGACCAGGCCCTGCACCGGCCCTTCCCTGGTCTGGACGACCGGGCTCGCTTGTCTCTCGGCCGGTTGCCCCTGCGCGGCAGCCACTCCCGGCCATGCTGCGCACAGCGCGCCAAGCGCGACGGCGAGCCGGCAGCTCACGCTCTTTGCCGACGCCTTGCGTGGACGCGCATCGGCAGGCTGACATACGGCTGTCCGCAGCTTGAAGGGCATGGCTTCCTCCCTTGGTTCTTCCGTTCAATGTGATGCAGAGGCTATCAGGTTGGTCGGCGCCCGGTCTTTACGAAATTTCAGCCCGGCGTTGGGCTCGGCCCCACGAAGGGATGGTGGGCTGACGCGGCACTGCGAAAGCCGCTACATTCGGCCCGACGTTCATCTCAGGCCGACGCCGGATGATCGACCAAAAGCAGCACGGAGGATCTCAATGAACATCGCACGCGCGCTCGCATGCGCGGCTCTTGCATTCGCGGCCCTGCTTCTCGCGCCGCTCGCGGCAAACGCCGAGGGGCCGGGGCTCAAGGTCGATTCGCAGTGGCCGAAGCCGCTTCCCAACAACTGGATCATGGGCCAGATCGGCGGCATCACCGTCGATGCCCAGGACAACATCTGGGTGTTCCAGCGGCCGCGCTCGCTCACCGACGACGAGAAGGGCGCCGCGCTTTCGCCCCCGCGGTCCAAGTGCTGCGTGCCGGCGCCTTCGGTGCTGGTGTTCACACCGGCCGGCGACCTCGTCAAAGCGTGGGGCGGCCCTGGCGAGGGCTATGACTGGCCGGCCGTCGAGCACGGCATTTTGGTCGACAACAAGGGCTTCGTCTGGCTGACCGGCAGCGGCGTCAATGACGGCATGATCTTGAAGTTCACCACCGACGGGAAATTCGTCAAGCAACTCGGCAAGCGCGGTCCGCTCACCAGCAGCACGGACCTCGCCCAGTTCGGCCAGGCGGCGGCGCTGACGCTCGACGCCGGCGCAAACGAAATCTACGTCGCCGATGGCTATGGCAATCACCGAGTCGCAGTCATCGACGCCGACACCGGTGCGATCAAGCGCATCTGGGGCGCCTATGGCAAGCCGCCGACCGACGAGAAGATCGCCGACTTCGATCCGGAATCGAAGCAATTCGCCAACCCCGTCCACTGCGTCACCCTCGCCGCGAACGGCCTCGTCTATGTGTGCGACCGGCGCAACAACCGGGTGCAGGTGTTCCACAAGGACGGCAGCTTCGTGCGCCAATACGTGTTCGATCCGAAGACGCTGGGCTCGGGCTCGTCCTGGGGCGTCGGCTTCTCGCCGCTCGACAAGGAGCAGACCCACTTCGTTCTGCTCGACGGCACCAACAACGAGATGAAGACGGTGCGCGTCGCCGACGGTGCCGTCGTCGCCACCACCGGACGACCCGGGCGCCAGGCCGGCGAATTCCATTGGGTGCACGCCGGCGCGTTCGACTCTCATGGCAACTTCTATACGGGCGAAGTCGACACCGGAAAGCGCGTGCAGAAGTTCGTGCCGGCGAATTAGGAGCCCGTTCGATTGCGATGGAATCGTCATGGCCGGGCCAAGCTCGGCCATCCCGCTCGATAAGGCACGGCCGTGCAAATTTTATCGGAATCGCCGGGTCAAGCCCGGCGATGACGGCGGTTCGGGGCGCGTCGCACCAACGCGACGATGGACTGCTCTCTCCGAAGTCACATTCCACGGTGGCCCAGAACTTCGAGCATGCGGACGGTTACTTGCGCGCCTTCGTCTCCGCGAGCTCCTTTTCGAGCTGGTTGATGCGGTCCTGCAACGTCGACACTCGCGACGTGAGTAGACCCACGTTGAAGAACGTGACGTTTTCCGCGGGCGCGTCGAGCGTATTGCCGTAGCCGAGCCACGAAGAATCGTAGACCTTGACCTTGGTGAAGCCGAGCTCCTGGAGCACGCCCGCGGTTTCCGATGCGCGCGCGCCGCTCTGGCAGTAGACGATGGTTTCCTTGGCGGGATCGAATTTCGCATACAAGCGCTTGAGGTCGCCGATCGACTTGAGCGACATGCCGGCATTGCTCGTCACCTGCTTGCGCGAAAGCTTGGCCGGGGTTTCCGGATCGACCCAGTTCTGCTCATAAGGAATGTTGACCGCTCCCGGGACATGGCCGCCGCGAATGGCGCGGATGTCTTCGCCCGCGAATTCCTGGGGCGTGCGCGCGTCGATGATCTGCACGTTCGGGTCGTGGAGCCGCTCCACCACGTCCTTTGTCGTTGCTGCAACGTTCGGAGCGATCTCGAGTTTGAGGGCGACGGGTGCCGCGGCCGGCGCTTCACGGCTGGTGGCGCGGCCGGCCGCCGTCCATCCCTCGATGCCTTCGTGATAAACGCGCACGTTGTCGCCGCCGAAATACCGTACCGTGTAATGACCGAAATACGGCATCCAGGTGCCGCGGCTGCCATAGACGATGATCTCGCGCTTCGGATCGAGACCTGCCGCGCCGAGGATTTTCTCGATGCGGTCGGTCGCGATGAAATCCTCGGTATTGTCGTCGCGCAATACGCGCGGAGCATCGCCGATGTTGATGGCGCCGGAAATGTGTCCCGCCGCATAGGCGCCGGCCGGGCGAACGTCCCAGATGATCGCGTTCCGCGCGATGGCGTCGGCCACATATGCGTCGTCAGCGACTGCTGGGGACGCGGCGTGGGCGATTTGGGCGACGTGGACGCATAAGATCGACAACGGAATAAACATCAAACGATTCATGACGGACCTCCCATTTGCTCATCTCTTCGTGCCGCGCGGGTGTGTTTCCAGCTTGATCGCGCACGGCCCGCCCCCGATGAGGGATGCCCCATCATTGCACGCTTGGCTGGATCGTCAAAAGATCGGAAGTGATGTGGGCCGGCGGATGCAACCAGGGCTTCGCCGACGCTCGGTCACCGTCGGTGGTCGGCCACTTTGACTGTCCCGCGAACGGCACCCGTCGGATCGATCGGTCGAAAACCGTCGGGGTCGCGATCGCGGTGCCTTGCGCGGATTGCGACGCGACGCAGGCGCGCGGTTTCAATGCTTGGGCGCCCGTTTTGCCAACGTGGCGACCTGCTCGGGCGTCGCCTCGCGCTGGTGGCTGGCTTTCCATTCGGCATAGGGCATGCCGTAAACCGCTTCGCGACACGCGTCCCTGGTCATGTCGAGGCCCATGGCGTCGGCCTCGCTGAACATCCAACTCGCCAGGCAATTACGGCAGAAGCCGGCGAGGTCCATCATGTCGATGTTCTGGACGTCGGTACGGCTGCGCAGATGGTCGACCAGGCGGCGGAAAACCGCCGCCTCGAGCTCGATCCGGGTTTTGTCATCGGTCGTCATCAAGTCCTCCGCAATGCCAGTCCCGTATCGGCCCGGCGCCGGCCCCGTCCTTTCGGCGGTTTGATTTGGGAAACCGCCCGGGTGCCGACATCGTGAAGGGCTCGGCCATCAGCGCGCGCCGCCGTTCAGGTCATCCTGCAGCCCGGCGCCGCCGATCGCGCTTGCTCTCGTTGTATATTGTCGAATATTACGATGGAAGAGCGATTGTCGAAGCTTGGCCGCCGGTCGGGACGGGTGCGGTGGCGCCGTCGTCGCCACCACCGGGCATTGCGATCGCTAGCGCCGACGAATTGGCAGGTGCTTCGCCGGGCCAGCGACCAAGGGCCAAGACCCGATCGGCCTGCTCGAGACCAACCGCGGCCGGGCCACGTTGTCGGGATCGCCGCACCGAGCGCGGCGATTGGCGGCAAGCAAGGATGGCTCATTCTTCAACGCTTTTGGCGAAATGGTAGCGGCGAATCCCGCCACCGACCGTCTTGTTGCTGGCGGCGTCCGCCACCTCTTCGCGGACGAGTTCGTACCCCGCGCTTCGATAAAGCGAGAGCGCCTCTCGCTGCAGCTCCGAAGTGCTCAGAACGATCCGCACTCGACCGCGGCGCCGGCATTCCTGCTCCGCGAGCTGCAGCATCCGTCGCGCGATCCCGCGCCGCCGCAGGTCAGGGTCGACGTACATGCGACGAATCTCCATGGCATCTTCGCCCGACGATTCGAGGCCGAACATGCCGACGATTTTCTCGCTATCGACGGCGACCCAGAAACCGCCCTGTCTCTCGCGATAGTAGTCGGAGATCCTGTCGATCTCCTCGTCGAGCGAGCGGACGATATAGGCTTCGAACACATCCTTCATGTTCGCTGGCGCCAACAGGCGATTCACGCGAACGAACAGCTCGCGCACGCCGACAGCGTCATCCCGCGCGAAGGCCCGGATTTCGATGTCATCGCCGGCAGCGATCATCATCCGAGAGCCTGTCCGCAAGCCGCCACCGGCTGGACGGCCGGCATCGAGCCAGGCGATAACACGAGCGGCGCGATATCACGATGGCGGACATTGCGCCCGCCATCGCGCTCATGGACTAAGCCGCCTTGGAGACGCGAGAAGGCCCTTTGATCGCGTTCAGATAAGTGTCGAGCAACGACTCGTGCTCCTCGCGTTGCTGCTGGTCCTGCTTTCTCAACCTGACGACCTCGCGAAGGACCTTCACATCGAAGCCGTTGCTCTTGGCTTCGAGGTAAATCTCCTTCTTCGCTTCGTTGAGTTCCTTGATCTCCTCTTCGACGCGCTCGATGCGCTCGACGATGGTACGCAACTGGTCACCCGCAACCTCAACCGGTCCACCCATGGTTTACTCCCACTGAACAGAACAGGAGAAAACTGAGCAATCCAGCCGGGCAGGGCAAGGTGCGAGCCTGCGCATGGTTTCCGATCCGTTAACCGGCAGCCTCCTCCGGGCGGACGCCGCCATCAGTCGGTCGCCGGCGCAACGTCTACACAGCGCCGGCACCGCACTGCTTCAAGGATTCCCGGCGGGACAGAGCGGCTGCGCATGGCGATCGAAGGAACTGTGACATCGCGCACATTGCGGCCGAGGGGCGCGGCTTACACTTGGTTCCGCCGATCAACGCCAGGAGCCAGTCATGTCGACCACGTCCAATATCCCGCAGCCGCACTCGCGTCCGGTCTATTCCGAACAAGCGCCGGTTCGCGCCCAGGACTTGTCGGACCAGCAGGCCGACCAGGAAGAGTGCCGCTGGCAGCTCGAATGGGCACGGCGAAACGTCGAGGACTGAGACGAGGTGTTAATCGGTGCCGCCGCGCTATGGCGGCGACCGGAGCGCTCACCCGGTTTCCAGCACCGGCTGAAGGACGGCCGCGCCGACAGCGGCGCAATCCGGAAGATGTCCGGCCCACGGAATTATCGTGGCTGACCTTGACGCGCCCGGCCCGATCATGGGGTGCCATGTCGAGTTTCAGGCAATAGGTGCGATCAATTTTGTATTGCAAAGCCCAACGCAAAGGCGGTTCTTCGGCATGAGCATTCGCACCTGCTCATCCAAAAGGAGAACTCAGCCGTGACCACCGTCGGCTCTGCCAAGCCCTTTGCAACCCGGTTCGAGAGCTATCTCAGAAGCGCCTTTCACCCGATACCGCAAGAGGCGGCGGTCGCTCAGCTGATTCAATCTCTCTTTGTCTGGTTTTTTTCGCTACTGCGCAATATCGTTATTTGCGGCTTTCTGCAGTATCTTGCCGACGTGAGCGATAGTATAACGCTGAAAATATTTTCGATCTTGGCCTATGTCGCGATTGCGCTTTATTGCTTGTCATATGTCGCCACCGGTGTACTCACACCGTTTCACTTCGTGAAGCACAAACGACTTGGCGCTTTGCTCGACGGACTTGTCACGTTGGCCCTGATGTTGTTGGTGATGTACGCGATCTTTGGGGGGATGTGGTTTTCAATCAACGAGATCGCCAAAGGGCACGCCGCGTCGCATCAACCTCAATTCTGAGGCTCAGCACAGCGTCGATCCAACAAACGGGGGTCGTTCCCGGTCGTTGCTTTTCCCAGTCGTTGCTTAAAGTGGCGCGCCCGGAACGATTCGAACGTCCGACCCCCAGATTCGTAGTCTGGTGTTCAGCGTTACTGTCACCTACCACGACATACTACGTAGTTCTATTGAGGCCCGTCGAATGGGCGCAACTTGCACCATGACGTTTTACGGGATACTGGTGCGTTCGGTGAAATCTGGTGACACAGTGGTGACACCGCGCGGCACGACGAGAGGCCGATGCTGGATGTGAGAACAGAAAGTAAGGGAAAACGCCGTCATCTCTGTCATCGCCGTCATTATGTAATCGGGCGAATGGGTTATCGAAAATGCGCGCCGTCAATCACCGTCATAACGCCGTCAATTCCATCACAGAATGCACGACTTAAGCTATGACCGTACAGCAGCTCTCGATCGTCCGTGCCGACGCTGGGCCATCAGCCGCGCGGCGCACGATGAGGCTAACCGCTCAAGTGATCGAGCGACTTTGCTTCGTCGACATCGCGCCGGCCGGTGCTCGGCAGGTCATCGTCTGGGATCGAAGAGCTTTCCGGGTTCGGTGTCCGCATCATGAAGAGCGGCGCGCGCTCGTGGATCGTGCAGTACCGTAATATCGACGGTCGGAAGCGCCGCATAACGATCGGGCGCTGTGGCGTCCTCACGGCCCATGAGGCCGCGAGCGCGCAATCCGACTACTTGCCAAGGTCACCGAGGGCGCCGATCCGATCGCCGAGCGCCACGCGCGCCGCGTGGCGCCCACGGTCAATGATCTGCTCGACCGCTATCTGGCGGAGCATGTCGCGAAGAAGAACAAGCCGCGACTCGCGTCGAGGTATCGGCGCTGGTGGAGCGCTTCATCCGGCCGGCACTTGGTCGCCACAAGGTGGAAGCGGTCACCCGCAACGACGTCGCACGGCTGCACTCGGCTATGGCGGATACGCCGCGCCAAGCCAATTTCGCGCTCGCCGTCTGCCAGCAAGGCGTTCACTCTGGCCGAAAGTTGGTGCTGGCGTTCGGTCGGTGCCGGCAATCCCTGCCGCTTGATCGAGCGCTTCGATGAGGCTGAGCGCGAACGCTTCCTGAGCGACGAGGAACTCGGGCGCCTAGGCGCCGCTCTGCGGGTTGCCGAGACCGACGGCCTGCCGTGGCGAACGGGGCCTGTCGTGTCGAAGCACCTGCCTAGGCCGGAGCGCCAGCGCACGCGCGTTTCAGGCGTGATCGTCGCGGCGATCGAGTTGCTGCTCTCTTCACCGGGTTGCGCAGAAGCGAGGCGCTCGGCCTGCGCTCGTCCGACGTTGACTTCTCCGCTGGCACGATCGCCCTGCCCGACACGAAGTCCGGCAGGTCTACGGCGAGTGCTTCTCAATGCCCCCGCCGCCAGCTCCTCGATGCCCTTCGGGCCGCGTGCGATGGGCACCATGGGCATCGCCGCTCGACCGGGAAGCCCCACCCGAGCGCCCCCTCGCCCGCGGAAGCGCTGCGCCGATGGCTTCCAGGATACGCATCCGGCGCGCCGCCGGGCTCAAGAAGACGTTCGCCTGCCGTGTCGCCCCCGGACGCGAGTTGCGGCACGCACGCCAGCCTGACCGGCGCCAATGCGTTCGAGATCCGTCGAGCGCATTTACTCCGGCACCAGGACGTCGCGATGAGCGAGCCGGTACGTGAATAGGGACGACGCCGCGCTCCGGGCTCTGAGCGACGCCGTCGGCGACCGAATAGCTGCCGGGCTCGGAACACAAACCCGTGCTGCGAAACGCGCTTCGGTTGATTTGCACGAACTCCGCGTGATCACTGTACCAGGCCAAAATGTGCAGGGCTCGGCTGATCCCCGAAAACCGGCATCGCAACCCGGCGCCGCGCATTCTCCTCTTGCGCGCCGGCGGGGCGCGACATGAAAAGAGATTATCCTGACCATTGGCCTGACCGCATTAAGAAGTTGTGCTGTGCGATCTCGACCGTAACCAGCCGTCAGCAGACGGAGATTGAAAGGAGGATAGGGTTTCGCCGGCTGGCCCGGGTAGCCGAGCTCCGCCGACTCGAGCAAAATCTCGACCTGCAGCTCGCGCAAGCTGAGCTCGAAGCAGCCTTTGGTTCTTGAACATTCCTCTTCTTGGCGGAAAGATGAGAACAAGTTCATTCGCTTTTCACAGACTTCCTGAAGTCCATGATGGAAGACGACGTAATCGTGATCACCGATCGCGACGGAAAACGACAGTACTGTTTACGATCCTAAATTTCGAGACATTGCGCCGCCGATCGATATTGCTCTTGCCCGGAAATTTTATTGTGTAGAGCAAGAGAACGAGAAACAATCTCGCTGTGATCGTACCGCTGCTTGCCGCAAAGTGCGTATCATCATCGTGACGCCAGAGGGTCTTAATCGGGAATGGCCTATACTCAACACATCGCTCCTCATCTCTTCATCTGCTTTGCCAAGACCTTGAGTTCGAAGACGGCCGTTTATGCGATCGAGCCGCTGCGCACGCTTCAAAGACGAGAAGCAGCTAAAGCCACATGAGGCGAATCCAGCTCATATGCGCGCCCATGGGTCTTCGTCGAACGATAGACCACGGATCGTGCATGACGCGTGGCATTTATCGCGATGGGTTTCAGGCAGCGCGACGAGCGGTCTCGGCCGGCGAGATCTGCCACCAACGACGGCCTTAACAAGCTCGAGACGCTAAGCGAGCCATGATGACACTCACAAATCCGACGCTTCGATCGCCTCTGGCGCTGCGGACGAGCGCGCCACGGCGTAAAACCTCCTCGTCGGGAGACGTTTGATCCCTCTTCGCCAAGAAGGCCCAGGAAGGCCTGCGTCGGTCGCCGCGGCTTCCTGGCCGGCCTTGCCGCAATCGCACCCTTGTCGCTTTGCCGGCCGCGAAGCCCAGGCGTCAGCGCTCACGCGCAAGCGCCGTCCGCCCTCCCGGAAGCGCTAGAGGCCTGTCCTGGCCGAACAGGCGCCGGTCGCGGCCAGGCGCTGGCTCAGGCTGCCGAAACCCGCAGAGCCGTTTGTAAGATTTTGCGCCTTTTTTGAAAGTATGGCGATTTGTTTCGCCGCGGGCTGCGCGTAGCTCTTGGGAAGTGATGGCTGACCGTCAAGTTGTTATCGAAAAGGAGCGAGACATGAACATTCCACCGATTACTCACCGAGAAGGAAGCGGCGGAATACCTCTGCCGAAAAGGTGAAGACTTTCCAGGCCCGTCGCGTCACGGGCGGCGGGCCGCCGTTCGTGAAGCTGAGCCTGTAGTGTGCGCTACAGGCTCGCTGACCTTTCCGTCGACGTCGAGGCCAACGTGCACGATGTCGACACAGGGGAGGCCGTCGTGGTACGAGGACCTTTCTGCGGATTCGATCATGCCGGCTGACCCGGGTTGGAACGTCGGCTTTCCTTGAGGATGCACAGCACCCTTTTCCGGCAGCCGGTGCTCGCGTGGCACTGCGAGGTCCGGATTCACCCGTCCCGCCGATCGTCCCGACGAGCAGGGCTGGCAGTGACGTGACCGCGCTCACCCACCGTGGTGCCGCGTCGTCGAGCGGTGCGGGCTTGTGCGCCCTGCAGCTTGGCGACGGTCCATTCATAACATTCGGCGAGACCTTCAATGATGAACGCACGCAGTGGTCGCGCACTTCATCGTGAGCAGCTCGAAACGCGGAGCTGCGCGCGTGAACTCGTATCGATTTCGACGAGAGGTCGCGGCCGCCGGCACTCGGGAACGCCGAGAAGGTGATCGTGGAGACGGTGGCTGCCGGATGGTCGGCGCGACGGCCCGCAGGATGGGTGGCGCGGAATCCTACGCGCCGTTGACCGCAAGCTCGGCTCCTTCAAAGTCAACCTGCGCACCGGCGACCGGGCCGAAGCTCCTGCGATTGGCCGCCCACGGCGGCGATCTCGTGAGCCTGGCAGCCTTTCTGTTCGGCCTCAGCCAGGCAGAGGCGGCCGAGCGTATCGCCGTCATGCTCGGGATTGATCCTCGACCATCACCGATAATCCTTTCGCGCCAATCAACGACGCCGCGTCGTCGGCACCGAAGACGTCCAAGTGGAATGTCATCGTGCCGGTGCCGGAGCATGCGCCGGCGCCTTTTCCGGCCCATCCGAAGCTCGGTCGCCCGTCTCAGCGGTGGCGTTACGACGACGACGCCGGCCGGCTGCTCGGATACGTCTGTCGCTTCGACGCCAAGGACGGCGGCAAGGAATATCGCCCGCTCACCTACGGCCGCCGCAATGCGTCCAGACAGCCTGAATGGCGATGGGAGACCTGGCCGCCGCAGCGTCCGCTCTACGGGCTCGCCGAGCTCGCCCGACGGCCCGATGCGCGGGTGCTCGTCACTGAAGGCGAGAAATCCTGTGACGCCGCCAGAAAGCTCCTGCCGGACTTCGTGGTGGTGACCAGCCCGGGCGGCGCGAAGGCACCTGCCAAGGCAGACTGGACGACGCTCGCCGGACGCGCGGTCACGATCTGGCCGGATGCTGATATCTCCGGCAAAGCCTACGCCAAAGCTGTTGCGGGCCTCGTGACGTCGATCACTGAGTCTGTCGCGGTTATCGAGCCGCCAGCCAATGCACCCGAAGGGTTCGACGCCGCCGATGCGCTGGGTCTCGGCTGGAACGCCGAACGGGTCATGGAGGATCTTGTTCGTGGCGCCAAGTCCGTTGTCGTAGCCGGTCCAAAGTCGGAAAAAGGCGGCCGCATTCCGCGGCGCGACGAGATCGCCGCCCTCCTCGACGACGCCCAGCTCTGGCATGACTCCAAGCGCGTCGCCTACGCTACAATCCAGATCAACGGCCATAAGGAAAACTGGCGCATCCGTTCTCATGACATGAAGTTGCTATTGCGCTATTTCTATCTCAAGTCAAAAGACGGCCAACCCGGCGGTCAAGCCCTCGAAGACGCGCTTGGTGGGCTGGAAGCTCGCGCCGTCTTCGATGGGCCCGAATACGAGGTCTTTATCCGGACTGCGGCACACGGCGGCAAGAACTACGTCGACCTCTGCGACGAAGCGTGGCGCGCGGTCGAGATCGACGCTGACGGCTGGCGCGTCGTCGAGAACCCGCCGGCGAAGTTCATCCGGACTGCGGCGATGCGAGCACTACCAGTTCCGGAGCACGACCCCGATCGCACGATCGATGAGTTGCTCGCGCCGTTTCTCAATGCCAAGACGGCGGCCGATCGCATGCTGATGGTGGCTTGGCTGGTGGCGGCGCTGCGGCCTCAAGGCCCGTACGCCGTTCTTGCCGTCGGCGGCGAGGCTGGCACTGCGAAGTCGTCGGCATGTCAATTCCTTCGGCGCCTCATTGATCCGAACAAGGTCTTACTGCGCAGTCTGCCGAGAGATGACGCGGCATTATGGGTCGGCGCCGACAATTGCTACGTTCTCGCCTACGACAACGTGAGCCACATCGATGATTGGTTGTCGAACTCGCTGTGCCGGATCGCTCACGGCGGCGGAATGACCGTGCGCACGCTCTACCGCGATCGCGATGAAGAGAGCTTCGATGCGTGTAGGCCGGTCCTATTTAACGGCATCGGCTCTCTAGCCAACAGGTCCGACCTTGCGGATAGGTGTCTGGTCGTCGCGCTCGACCTAATTCCGCAAGAAAGGCGTCGAGCGGAAGAAGAGATTGCTGCCGACTTTCACGTCGTTCAGCCCAACATCTTGGCGGCGCTGCTCGACGGCGCAGCGTCAGCGATGCGCCGCATCGGCTCGGTGAAATTGGACAGCTATTCTCGGATGGCAGATTTCGAGCGATGGATCTACGCGGCTGCGCCGGGCCTTGGCTACGGTGCAGACGAGGTTCTCAAGGCTTACCGCCAGAACCGGGAAGGCGCTGTCCGGGGCGGTCTTTGATGCTGACATCGTGGCACAGTCGATATTTGACTTCTTCGAAGCCTGTGCACGCACCGGAACGCTGCCTTGGGAGGGATCGGCGACGGACCTTCTTGCGACCTTGAACGAGCGTGTTGGCGAGCAACGCGTAAAGGCACGTGGATGGCCTAAGAGCGCCTCAGCGCTCAGTGGCAAGATCGATCGCGCCAATACCGTGCTCCGCCCTCGCGGATGTGAGGTACTGGTCGGCGAACGCGACGCGAAAGGCCGCAAGGTCACCATCCGCCGACTTGAGCCTGATTTCACTCTGTAGCCGTGCGGCGGTGATCGGCACTGGAAAGGAACGAGAAGGAAAGGGATAAAATCGCTAAGAGCCGACCCAAGAACTTAGTCGGATGATTTGGTCGTGATTCCCGATCCGATTTATCGGTGGGTCGCTGGGTCGAATCCGGCCCCGGGAGCCAAAGAAATCAACGTTTTAAGCTCTTGGCAGACGTCGGTTTAAGCCGGGGGTACGTGCAACGCTTGTCTGCCCATCAGGCGGCGCAGCCTCATAACCTGAAGGTCATAGGTTCAAATCCTATCCCCGCAACCAAATTATGTCGTAAGAGCAACGGCTTGTAGAGGGCGCCGGGACATCATCCCCGGCGCCCTGCGTTTTTGTCCGAAAGATGTCCGAAAAACGCTAGTCCGCGAGCAGCCTCGTATGGCAATCGGAACCTGTTGCTAGTTTCGGTTTTTCGAGCGCGCTGTAATCGTTGGTTCGGTGGCGCCAAAGGTGGGCTTACGCTTGCCACGCGGGCTCGGTTGTCGAACCCCCGCGCACTTCAACCAACCGCGAAACGTTGCGCCCGGCGGCGCTTGATGCGCAGAGCCTTGCCAAGGCGCTCGCTGCGTCCCACGGCGATCTCGAGGCGGGGCTCAAGTGCTACGATTCCGATCGCCGGCGGTTCGGAAATTGGCTCGTCGCGCGTGGTCGCCGGATCGGCGATCATGTCGAGGCGCAGCTCAGGCACGACGAGCGCACGACTGCGGCGCCCTTGATCCGCGGCACGAAATCATCATGCGAGAATTGGGCGCCGGTGGCATCATCGATGGCAACGCTATCAGCGCGCGTTGTGGTTAGGGCACAATCCGCTCGCGCCCCTCGTCCTGCCACCTGTCGGGCTCGCCCATGAAACGCGCAGACGCTATGATGAGCTTCGATGGCTCATCCCGCGCAACAGAATTCAATTCTGTACAAGCCGCGACGGTACACGCATAGCCTACGCGACCTATGGGACTGGCCCACCGCTCATCTGGGCGGCCCATTGGATCCACCATCTCAGGTTTGATTGGGATAGCCCCGTTTGGCGACCGTGGTTGACCGCGCTGGCACGGCATCACACGCTAATCCGGTACGATCTGCGCGGGTGCGGCCTGTCAGACCGCGAAGGTGTCGAATTTACCTTTGGCAAGCTGGTCGAGGACCTCGAAGCAGTCGTCGAGGCTGTCGGCGTCGAGCGTTTCGCTCTCTTCGGAATGACGGGATGCGCTAGAATTGCCATGTCCTATCTGCTTCGGCATCCGGATGCGGTGAGCCAGCTCGTGCTATATGGCACCTCGGCTTGCGGACCCTTGGCGCGCGACCCGCCCCGCGAACAACTTGTGGAAACGCAAACGAGAACTCAAGGCGATGGAGTTGGGCTGGCCACAGGAAACCCCGGGCTACGGTCCATTCTTTACATCGCTGCACATACCGGATGCGAATGCCGAGCAGTCCCGCTCGCACAACGATCTGCTCCGTCTGACCACGTCACCCGGCAACGCCGCCCGACTGTTGCGAACCCTTTGGGAATCCGACGTGCACGACCTATTGCCGCACATCCGCTGCCCCACGCTCGTGTTGCACTCCCGTCAGGATGCGATCCAACCCTTCGAGGAAGGCCGCGCGATTGCTTCGGCCATCCCCGCTGCGCGGTTCGTGCCGCTCGAGAGCCGCAATCACATTTTGCTGGAGAGCGAGCCGGCTTGGCAGCAGTTCGTCGAGGCGCTCGACGACTTCCTGCCAATGCCGTCGGTCGGCGTGCCCGCTTTAGCGCTCGACGATCTGACTTCACGCGAGCGTGAGGTTCTGGAGTTTGTTGCGCAGGGTCTGGACAACACCCGAATATCCACCCGGCTCAAGATCAGCGAAAAGACAATCCGGAATCATGTTTCAACTATCTTCAGCAACTAGGAGTCAACAGCCGCGCTCAGGCGGTCGCGGTGGCGCGCGATGCCGGCTTTGGCCACAGAATCGGTCCGTAAGTTGCGTGATCCCTAGCGGCGTCGGCATATTGCGTATTGGTATTGTGTCACCGGCAACGCCGGCCCAAACGGCGTGTGGGGCGGATCGCGGAGCGGGTGGTTTGGGTCAAAATCGACAGATTGGCAGCACTCGCCGGAATTAGCGGCGGCTACTCCGGTGTCTCGACCGAGCGCCCCGCACTCCAGCGACTGCTGACCGACATCCAGGACCGCAGGGTGGATGTTATCGTCGTCTACAAGGCTGACCCGCCTGACCCGTTCGTTGGCGGACTTCGCCAAGCTGGTGGAGCTGTTCGACGCAAATGGCGTCTCCTTCGTGTCGGTGACCCAGCAGTTCAATACCACCACCTCCATGGGCCGGCTCACTCTCAATGTGCTGCTGTCCTTTGCCCAGTTCGAGCGCGAGGTCACCGGTGAGCGGATCCGCAACTCCTGCGTAACCGCTTCTACATCGGCGAGGTCGATTTCAAGGGCGAGATCTGCCCGGCAGAGCATCCGCCACTCCTGGAACGGGACCTCTTCGAGGCTGTCCAGCGCAAGCTCGCAGAGCAGCGCAACGGCTACCGTGCGGCCCGCACAAGTCCAGACAATCTGTTGACGGGGCGCATCTTCGATGACCGCGGTAATCGCATGAGCCCGAGCCACAGCCGCAAGGGGGCGACGCGGCATCGCTACTATGTCTCCTCGGCCCTGATCCAAGGACGGCCGCAGGCGGCAGGCTCGGTCGCTCGCATCCCGGCGGTGAAAATTGAGGCCGCCATCGTCGGGGCGGTCCGTGCGTACATCGGACCCGATGCGCCCCGCGACGACGCCGAGCTGATCACCGGGATGGTCCACCGGATCGAGATGAGGCGGACCGAAATCGCCGTCACGCGGCTGAGCGAAGATCACGCCTCGGATGGTGACACGACACCGTCTGTCGTTACCGTGCCGTGGAGCAAGACACCGCATCGACGCTGCCGCGACGTCATTGTTCCCGAGGGCTCACCACGAGCCGAAGCTGGCCAGGAAGGTTACGGCAAGCGTGCCGAAGCATTCCGACAGCGCTACCTCCGCGAAGTTACCGATCCCGTGCCATTCTACTTGGTCGCCGCCAGGATCAGTCTTGTCAAAGATCACCTCGAGCTAATCAGAGCAGTACGATCGAAGTCCGTGCGGCCGATCGCCGTTGTGCTCGATACTCTTAACCGCTCCATCGATGGCTCCGAAAGCGACGACAAGGACATGGCGGCCTACATCAAGGCTGGCGACGCTATCCGAGAGGAGTTCGACTGCGCGATAATTATTGTGCATCACTGCGGCATCGACGGCACCCGACCTCGTGGTCATACCTCCTTGACGGGCGCCGTCTTCGTGCGCTGAAGCTTCGGTGATCGCGCGGGCCGCCAGTCCAACTCGGCGCTTGTCTCCAAACGCCGCCCGCAATCGAAAAATTGAAATCGTATCGGATGGGCGGCCGCGACAGGTCTGTGGACGCGGCCCCGTCTACTCTACTTCGGGGCCGCTTGACTTAGCCGCCGCCGCGAAGTTTTTCGTCGTCCCGCTTCAGTCGGTCGGGGTCTGGGGTCTTGGCATTGATGAAAAGGATCGGGGTCAACGCGCGTTCATCGTGAAATTCTCTCGAATTCGCGCAGCCAGATCTTCACTTGGTGCCAGCGGTTGCCGGCGTATTTGAATTCAAGCAGCCGCGGCTTCTCCCGGCCGAGGTAATTGTGGAACTCAAGTCCCTGCTTGTCGGTGCCTTTTTCCCCGTCCGGGACTTTCCCCTTAGCCCATTCGTCCCATTCATCGATGATCAGTACTCTCTCGGCCGGCTCCTTACGCGGCTTCTTCGGCTTCGTGGGCATTTTGGGTTCCTCCTTTGAGTCATCACCTCAGGTACTAGCTAGACTGCGGTCTAAGTCAGGTTGACAGGGCCGATCGCGCCAGTCCGGCAGCTGTGCTTAGCCGCAATCATGCGCCACGCGGCGCGTTTTTTCACGTCTGGTTGGCGGTCGCGCATCGGCGACCCGTCTGGTTGGATCGGTGTAAGGCCACTCGCTGTGCGACGCGTCTGGGGTTGATCTGCCTCGGTCGGCGGCTCGTTGGGGCCCATGGCCCCGGAGCTCACGGGCCGGACCGCATGAGGCCGAGCGCGACGGTTCGGAACAACGCCCCCTCCAGGCAACTTGTCGGCAGCTGGACGCGGATGCGCGCGATGTACTCGATCACACGCGCGCCGATTTTGATCAGGCGGTCTCGGATCGTGGTGAACTCGCAACCAGCGAGCGGGCTCGTCCGCGGGATCGCGGCGCGCACGCCATGCATCAGCCAGAACGCGGCGGTGTGGAGGACGAGCCGTACCTGATTGGCCGTCGCGCTGTGACACGACATGCGATCCGACGCCAACTGCGCCTTGTGCAGCTTGATCAGGTTCTCCATCTGCCCGCGCTGGCAGTACACGTTCTCGTAAAGGTGCTGCGGAGAGCCCGCGAGCGAGGTGACGACATAGCGGATGTCGACCTCCTGGCGCATACCGATCTCTCCCGCGACCGGCTGCAGCGAGCATTCGAGCCGCGCCACCACTTGGCGCGGCTGCTTCCAGCTGCTGGCCTGGTACATGAATCTGGCAAAGGTGCGCAGCTTCGCTTTGCTACTGACCGCATGATGGAAGCGCAGATTGTCGGCGGCCTCCACTACCAGGGCGTCGAGCACCGCATTGCCGGCGAGGCCGAAGATGTAGTCGGTGCCGTTGTCATCCGCCCAGTCCATCGCCTCGACGCGGCCGTAGTGACTGTCGCCGCGCCAAACAATCCGGGTGTTCGGCCAATGTCTCATCATGCGCTTCGTGACATGCTTGATGACGGTCCTCACCTCGGTGCCCTTGGGGGTGCGCGCCGGGCGCAGGATCGTCACCACCGGGGTGCCGCTCGCCACGTGATAGATGTGCATCGACGCGAAGCCGCGCTCGTCGTGATGGGCGTTCCAGAACGCAAGTTGCTGAGCGCCATGCGCCGCGCAGAACGTGTCGTCGATATCGAGGATCTCCTGCTTGCCCGGTTTCACTGTCGTGCCGGCCTGGTCGACCAGAACGGCGGTGAGCCGCGCCGCCTCGGTCTTGCTCGGCGCATTCTCCAGGCGACTGATCGTCGATTGCGAGGCCAGCGGTGGGCCGCTCTGCGGACAACGGCCGACCGCGACCTTCATCAGCGGATCATGCCGCAGCCGATCGAGGTCGATGGCATCCTCATGGCCGCACGCGATCGCACAGACGCGCGCCATCACCATTTCGAACATCTCGTGCCGGATGCGGCTCGCATCGCGGCGATCCGGCATCGCATCGGCAAGCCGCCCGCAAATGCCGAGCTTGCGTTCCGCACTCCTCAACAGCAGCAGACCGCCGTTCGAGGATTGGTTGCCGCCGCCAAAATCCACTGTGAGTTTCTTGCGCCGGACAGCTGACAGGTCAAAGGGAAGCGGCGTATCGTCGGTCATGGCGGCTGTGGCGCTCGGCTGATACGCGATGCAACTTGTCTCGACAACGATTTGCTACGTGAATCGCGCCTTTGCTGCCACAGCCGTCACATCAATCTCACGCCTCGCGCATAATCCAGGTTAGCGTGGCGACCGATTGTATCGACACGACCACCTTGGGTCCGGAAGTCGCTTAGTAGTCGAAGCACGCGAGTTAGCTGCCACCTCCCGCCGCGCCGCGCCGGGTATCCGGGCTGTTGAGAGCGTCGGCGATACCGCGCAGTGAGTTGATGCCGTTTGCGTGCGCGCAGGGCCGCTGTGATAGGAGCGAGGATCGCGGCACGACGGTCCGCCGAGAGGTGTCATCGCGCCTTTTCCCCAGCACCGCCGGCTCCGAATCATGGAGAGCGAGGCCGATAAGATAAGTCAGTTGATGTCCGCTTCCCGAGGCCCGCTCCTTCGGGGCGCGCCAGGCGTCATCGCGGCCTGCTTTTCCTGCGCGCGCAAATCCCCGGCCTGGCGAAGCCGACGTCGTCCCGAGAATTGCCTTCGCAGGCAAATGCAGGGGCGCTGCAGCACCAGAACCACCTGGCGCGGTAGCCCATGCACTCCATTCGGTGAATCCGATGGCGTGCAAGTGTGATTTCTGCCCGATGTCGCATCGGGTTCGATTGCACTATCGCTCATGGTCGTTTCTTTCGGGCAGACGATCGGAAGATTTAAGCTGAGGTATGACATGCGCGCAGGGGCTGCAGCGTCAGAATTAACATTGACGCGAACCGGCTGACAAACGCCGTCGACAAAATACCGAGCGAGAGGGAAAAGTGCCTCCGGAAATTACGTCAAATTCTTTCGGCAATGCGGCAGGTGGAGCGGCGGCATTCGGAGGCGACGAATTTTCGCATCGATTATCGGGGCGCCACGCAAACATCTCGTTGGCGCCAATACGGCCGATCGCAATTCCAGTCGTTGCCAGAGTAATCTAGGTGGGCGTCGACGGGGATTTTAACGGCGATGCAATCGCGGCCCGTCTTGCGAAAGCCGCGCTCGCATTTCCAGTCCTTGCCAGACCCGTCAAGGTAGGCGTTTGGCGGGATCTCGACGGGCACGCAGGCCTGATTGGACTGGCGGAAACCGCGCTCGCATTGCCAGCCGTTCTCGTATGATGAATCTGAGAGATAGCCGTACTGCGGCACCTTTACGGCAACACAGGCACTGTCGACGGCGCGAAAGCCACGCTCACAGTCCCAGCCCGCGCTATGGGAGGTGTCCGACAGATACGCGTTCTTAGGCACAACAATGGCGACACAGGCAGCCCCGGCGCGTCGAAAACCGCGCTCGCATTCCCAATCATCCGAAGAGCTGTCTGTGAGATAGGCATGCGCAGGCAGCTTCACGGCTGTGCAGCTATTGTCCTCCACCTTGAATCCGCGCTTGCAGGTCCAGCCCGGACCAAATGTGTCATCTGTGAGGTAGGCGTTCTCAGGCACCTTGATGACCGCGCAGCCTGCCCCGTCCTGGCGGAATCCCGGTTTACATTCCCACCCTGATCCGTAGCGCTTCAATTGGGCATTCGCCGGTACGGCTTTGGCGATGTCCGACTTCGAAACATTCTGAGCGAACGTAGCCCGAGACATCACCAGCGATACGACCAGCAGGGCCAAGCATGAAAGCAGCTTTTCGCGGAGCATACGGAGACCCTCGCAGCCAGGAATCGCAGAAAGCGCGATGCTTTGCTGCGTCGTCTCTACTCTTACCGTTCCGCCGGTTACCTAGCGACCCATTCACGAAAGCTGGTTCGTAACGAGGGGATTCATCTGGTTTTTCTGACTCCTGATATAGGTCGCGTGTGCCTGAGATGGAGCGGAGTGAAGGTCATGGCGGCGTGGCGGCGGGCGATTGAATTGTCGCTCGGAGATGAGGATACGGCGAAATTGAGATCGATCGCGCAATCGCGAACGGAGCCGGCGAGCCGGGTCGAGCGGGCGCGGATATTGCTGGCTTATCGTGAGGACCCGTCGTTTTTCGCGGCAGGTCGGTCGCTCGGATTGCATCATCAGACCGTCCAGCGCTGCGTCGAACGCGCCGTGGCCGAGGGCCCGATGGCCGCGCTCGACGACCGTCCTCGCCCTGGTCGCGAGCCGACGATCACGCTTGAAGCCAGGGCATGGCTGGTGTCGCTGGCATGCCGGAAGGCGAAAGGCCTCGGTTATCCTCACGAACTTTGGACGACCCGGCTTTTGGCCCGCCATGCCCGTGACCACGGACCGGCGGAGGGACACGCGTGCCTCGCCAATCTGGCGCAGGGCACGGTGTGCAAGATCCTCGCCCAGGAAGAGGTGAAGCCGCACAAAGTGCGATACTACCTTGAACAGCGCGATCCCGATTTTGCGGAGAAGATGGCCGAGGTGTTGTGCGTCTATCGCGAGGTGAAGGTCCTCAAGGCGGCGGCGGTATCGAAGAAGAAGCCGAGCAAGGCGGTGGCGATCGTCTCCTATGACGAGAAGCCCGGTATCCAGGCGATCTCCACGACTGCCCCGGACCTGCCGCCCGAACCTGGCGTGCATGCGACCTTCGCCCGTGAGCATGAATATAAACGCCATGGCACCGTAACCTTGCTGGCGGGCATCGACCTCGTCTCCGGCAAGGTCCATGCGCTGGTCAAGGACCGCCATCGCAGCCGCGAATTCATCGAATTCCTCAAGCTTCTCGACGACGCCTATCCGGCCCGGACGGCGATCAAGCTGATCCTCGACAATCATTCCGCGCATATCTCCAAAGAGACCAGAACCTGGCTCGCCGGTCAGCCCGCACATCGTTTCGAATTCGCTTTTCACTCCAGAGCACGGCTCTTGGCTCAATCTCGTCGAGGGCTTCTTTTCCAAACTCACCCGTTCCGTCCTGCGCCACATCCGCGTCGCGTCCAAGCAGGAGCTCAGGGATCGCCTCATGGCCGCCGTAGATTATTTCAACGCCGATCCGGTCGTTCACACATGGACCTACAAACTCGACAAGGCCGCATTCTATTATGATTCTAACTTCAAAATCGGTCGTCTAGGTAGCGATTGCGCACGCAGCGGGGCCTCGCAAAAGGCGGGACGCGGAAACGCCCCGAAGGATTGATGACAATTCCGCTCAGCGTAACCATCGTTGCGCGCTTCTGCGCCGATTGTCGATCTGTGCGAGTCCAGCAGTGCGGGTCACTTCGCCGCATTCTTGGTGTGCCCCGATTTCGGGGCAGGAGGCCGCGGAGAACGCCCGCTACGTTCTCGACCTCCTTGCCGGTACACTGACTTCAGAAGATCGGCACAGGCAGACGCCCATTGCGGCCGTCGACTGGTTCAACAATCGCCGGCTGCTGCAGCCTATCGGCAACATCCCGCCGGCCGAAGCCGAGGCACGCTACTACGCCATGATCAATGAGCAAAAACTGGCCGCGTGACTCAAACCACAATGCCTCCGGCAAACCCGGGGCGGTTCACCCGGCTTCCCGCTTAGCATTGGGGCTGACAACCTGACCGCATACGCCGGGGCGACCCCGTGCATCAAGTTCGCATTGCCCTAGGCTGGACGGGCCGCTTCTACCATCAACGACCGCACGGTGGCCAGGGCTGTGCAGACCGCGGTGATTGCGATGGCCCGCGGCGTCGTTCATTGCCATATTTCTTTTTTTGGAGCCCTAGTTTTAATCCCGTCATGGCTTAGCTACCGAAAGACGGTTGAAGCATTCGAGCCAATAATTCACGGTTGAATTTCACTTCAAGGTCAGGGCATGGTGGACAAATTACCAAGCCGACACCAAGGACTGTGCGTCCGCTGGCACCACGAATGGGCTGGTGTTCCGTAGCGCCGTTGACCCGATGAGCCAGCAGCTTATCCACGATCCGCTTTCGCAGCCAAAATAATCAGTACAAAAAGAGGACGGCTTGTGGCGCCATTCGACAGCGCAAGGCCTAACGTGTCCCCGCTGATCGCTGAAGCTTTCGTGTTTTTGAGCTTTCGGAGAGGCCGGACCGCGCGTCTCGACGCCGTTGGTCCTGGGGGCGCTCCGGTATGTTCAAGTGCACGGGGGGCCTTTGGGAATGACCATTTTTGATTGCGGCACCAAGGCGGAGATCTCCCAGCATACAGGCGACGTTAGGCTGTCCCTCACCGCTAGGCGGAGGTCGCAGCAGCCCACCGGATACGGACGATTTGCTCGCGCGACAGACGCAATCAGGTTCGCAATCGAGGAGCTGCCGCTTGAATTTCTTCTGGCGGCCCAGCTGAAAGTCGCCGAGGAGAGATTCGACAGCGACGGAATTCGGCGGTTGTACGAGAGCGTTGAATATCCGCTGGCCCGACGTCCGAGACGCCGTGGCTGAGGAACAATCGTTCCGGACCGGCGGAGTGACTTGCCTTCGCGCCCATCCTTCTATTGCAGGCAAGTCAGAGGTGGCGCGCCAAGCTGCAGAGCGCGTTGCGGGGTGGGGGTGATCGACTTTGCCTCGGACCGGTGACGCAGAGCTCGGAGACTTCGAAGAAGACCCCGTCCTGCGATTTCAGGCGGGGCCATACCGGCGGTGGAACTAGACGAACAGGACACTGCCATCGGCCAGATTCTGAGCGGCACGAACCAGGAGAATATCATGGCGATCGAACATGCCTGCATGCGGGTCGTGCGCAAACCCTGGGGAAGCACTGATCTCCGGCCCTGGAGCGAGATTCGTCACGATGGCGTCGCGATCGGCGAACTCTGGTTTCAGCGCGCCGACATGAATGCGCCAGATCCGGCCCTGCTGCTCAAGTTGCTGTTCACGAAGGAACCGCTGTCGATCCAGGTTCATCCGGACGATGCCTTCGCGCAATCGATCGGTCTGGCGCATGGCAAGACCGAGGCGTGGTACATCCTCTCCGCGACGCCCGGCGCCAAAGTTGCCGTCGGACTGAAGCGGCGGCTCGCAGCCCCGCAATTGCGGACCTCGATCGAGGACGGCTCGATTGCGGACCTGGTTCACTGGCGCCGCGTTCTGAAGGACGACGTCATTTTCGTCCCCGCCGGCACCATCCATGCCATCGGCGCGGGCCTCGTGATTGCGGAAATCCAGCAGCGAAGCGACGCGACGTTTCGCCTGTTCGACTACGGCCGGCAGCGGGAGCTTCACGTCGACAACGCCGTGGCGGTCGCCAATGCGGGGCCGGCCGAATGCCAATCCGTTCCGAGGCGCCTTGACCGATGCCAGAACCCTGCTCGTCGCCAGCCCGTATTTCGTCCTTGAGCGGATCGATCTTCCGCCGAAATCGAACTGGGAGCTCACATGCGGAGCACGAGACCTGGGTCCTCGTCCTCGAGGGCCACGCCCGGGTCGGGCTGATGAACGCGTTCGTCGGCGAAGCCATCTTCCTGGAAGCGGACTGCGCCGGCGTCAAGGTTGGAGCCGACGGCCTGAAGGGCCTGGTGGCCTATCTGGGCCCCGAGCCGAGTCGGAGCTTGCTCAGACCGATGATGGCCAACGCGGAGTTCTCCGATCCGGCATGTTTCGCGACCGCCGCTCCATCACCGAGCAACGGCGGGTTCGCCGGTCCGCTCGACGGAGGCGCGACCGTGACCCAGCTCAGCCGTATCGCGTTCATCGGCAATTCGCTGCCGCGCCGCTGCGGCATCGCCACCTTCACGACCGATCTGCAGCAGGCGATCGCGACGTCATGCGCGGACGTGGAGACCTGCATCGTGGCGATGACCGACCATGGCCACGCCTACGATTATCCGCCCGTCGTTCGCCTTCAGGTCAACGATGACAAGATCGAAGACTACGTGCGTGCGGCCGATGTTCCTGAATGCCGGCCAGTTCGACGTCGTTTCCCTCCAGCACGAATTCGGCATTTTCGGCGGCGAAGCCGGCGGCCACATCATGGCGCTGCTCTCGCGGCTGACCATGCCGATCGTCACGACGCTTCATACGGTTCTCTCCGAGCCGACACCGGCGCAGCGCGGCGTCTTGGATCGGATCATCGACGTGTCGTCGCGGGTCGTCGTCATGGCCGAGAAAGGCCGGGAGCTGCTGCGCACCGTCTATCGGGTGCCGGCGGAAAAGATCGAGGTCATTCCGCACGGCATTCCCGACTTCCCATTCGTCGAGCCCGACCAGGCGAAGGCCAAGTTCGGCTTCAGCGGCAGGACCGTCATTCTGACGTTCGGCCTTCTTTCTCCCAACAAGGGCATCGAAGTCATGATCGATGCGATGCCGGCGATCCTGAAAAGCCGCCCCGATGCCGTCTATGTCGTTCTCGGCGCGACGCATCCCAATCTCGTCGCGCGATCAAGGCGAGGCCTATCGCGAGAGCCTTGATGGCGCGCGTGCGGGAACTCGGCGTCGAGGACCATGTCGTGTTTCTCGATCAGTTCGTCGATCAGGCGACGCTGCTCGGCTTCATCTCGATGTGCGACGTCTACGTCACGCCCTATCTCAACGAGGCGCAGATGACGTCGGGCACGCTGGCCTACAGCTTCGGACTGGGAAAAGCGGTCGTCTCGACGCCCTATTGGCACGCGCGCGAACTGCTGGCTGACGGACGCGGCGTTCTGGTTCCGTTTGGCGATGCCGACGGCCATCGGCAGCGAGATCGCGGGATTGCTGACCGACGATGCCCGGCGGCAGGCCATGCGCGAGCGCGCCTATGCGAGCAGCCGATCGATGACCTGGGAGCGCACCGCGGAGCGCTACCTCGCCGTTTTCGAAAGTGCCCGGCGAGGGCATCGGCTCAGGGTGATTGCGCGGCTCGACCGACAGCGTGCCCTCGCGCGACAGCCATGCGCCGCCGGAGATGCAGATCGATCATCTTCTGTCCATGTGCGACGACACCGGGCTGTTCCAGCATGCGGTCCATTCGGTGCCCGATCGTTCCCACGGCTATTGCGTCGACGACAACGCCCGCGCGCTGCTGCTGGCTTGCGCGCTCAACGACCCGGGTGAGCAGCGCTTGCCCGAGGCCTTGACGGCGCGGCTTGCCGCCTTCGTCCAGCATGCCTGGAACCCCGACACGAGGCGGTTTCGCAACTTCATGAGCTTCGATCGACGCTGGCTTGAAGACAGCGGCTCGGAGGATAGTCACGGGCGAACGCTTTGGGCGCTGGGCGAATGTGCGCGCGGCGATGCCAGCCCGTCGCGGCGGCGCTGGGCCGCCGCGCTGTTCGCCGAAGCGCTGCCGGCCGTGGAGAGCTTTCGCTCGCCGCGCGCCTGGGCCTTCACGCTGCTCGGGTTGGACGCCTATTGCGCCGCAGTCGCGGAGGACTCCCGTGCCGAGCGCGTGCGGCATCTGCTTGCCGACAGGCTGATGTCCATTCTGTCGGCGGTCGAGACCGAGGACTGGGTGTGGTTCGAGGAAGGGCTTGCCTACGACAACGCGCGCTTGCCGCAGGCCCTGATCGTGACGGGGATTTCCACCGGAGCGCCCGCCTATGTCGAGGCCGGCCTGAGATCCTTGCGGTGGCTGATGACGCTGCAGACGACGCCGGCGGGCTTTTTCAGGCCGGTCGGCACGGAGAGTTTCGGCGACAAGCGGAAGCCGCCGCGGGCGTTCGATCAGCAGCCGCTGGAAGCCACGGCGACGATCTCGGCCTGCCTCGCGGCGTGGCGCGCCGACGGCGATGCCGAATGGAAGGCCGATGCGGCGCGCGCATTCGCCTGGTTTCTCGGCAGACAATGATCTGTCGTTGCCGCTGGTCGATCTGGAAACGGGCAGCTGCCGCGATGGCCTGCATCCCGACCGCGCGAACGAGAACAGGGGCGGCGAGTCCGTCGTGTCCTATCTTCTCAGCCTCGCGGAAATTCGTCAGCTTGCGCGCCTCAGCGAAGGTCGCGCGAAATTCGCGCCGCGTCTGCGCTTACGCGCGCGAGACTCCTGAATCCCACCTCAAACGAGCTCGAGGGCGCCTTGTCACAAGCCACGTTCCTGAACCGGCAGGCTCTCTATCTGCGCCCCGATCCGGCGAGGGTGGTCGTGCGCCCGTTCAAGCCGGCGACCGAACCGCGCGATCTCAACCCCACCGACAAGACGCGGGCGAACCATATCGTCGACCGCGTCCTGGCGCTCGATCCCGAGACGGCGGCCAATCAACTGGCCGATGTTCTCGAGAATTTCCAGGGGCGCCATCGCAACCTGCTGGAGACATTCGAGGCGCGCGCCGACGAGATGGAAGACGCCTTTGCCGCGCATACCGTTTTCACCAAGATGCAGCGCCAACTGGTCGGCGCCTATTTTCTGCACGAATATTCCTTCGAAGCGTCGGCGTTGTTCAATCCGAGCATCGTCGCCCATCCCGATCAGTCCGGCGCGCCGGAAGGCGGCCGCCGCTTCATCCTCAGTCTTCGCGCCGTCGGCGAAGGGCATGTTTCGTCCCTGACGTTTCGATCAGGATCCATCGCGGCCGATGGCAGCGTGACCGTCGATCCGACCGCGCGTCTTGCCTCAGTTCCCAAAGTTGCGAAATCGGATATCGGGTCCGGATGGGGATGATGTCGAGGTGATCTTCGAGCCGGACGAAGATATCAGCGAGCGGGTGATCTTTCCCATCACCGAAGCCCAGTCGAACGGCATCGAGGACGCCCGCTTCGTGGAATTCGACGATGACGGGCGAAAGACCTTCTACGCGACCTACACCGCCTACAGCGGCGAGGCGATCAGGTCCGAGTTGATCGAGACCACCGACTTCCTATCCTTCCGGATGTCGCCGCTGAGGGGAGCCGCCGCGCGGAACAAGGGCATGGCCCTGTTTCCGCGAAAGATCGACGGCAAGTACGCGATGATCGGGCGGCAGGACAATGAGAACCTCTATCTCATCTATTCGGACGACCTGTATTCTTGGGAGCGGCGGCGTGCCATTTTGAAGCCTCAGTTTCCCTGGGAATTCGTGCAGATCGGCAATTGCGGCTCGCCGATCGAGCTCGACGAAGGCTGGCTGCTGCTGACCCACGGCGTCGGTCCGGTGCGGAAATATTCGATCGGCGCGGTGCTCCTCGACAAGACGGATCCCTCCAAGGTTCTCGCGCGGTCGCGCGAGCCGCTGGTTCGGCCCGAGCCGTCCGAGCGCGAAGGCTATGTCCCCAACGTCGTCTACACCTGCGGCGCCATGCGGCACAACGACCAGATCATTCTGCCCTATGCGGTCTCCGACACGTTTTCCAATTTCGCGACGATCAAGATCGCCGCGCTGATGCAGGCCATGGAAAGCTGCTGAGGGCGCGCGTCGATTACGGCATGCAGTTGTTGGATCACCCGTCGAAACGCCGTGATTGGGCGGCCTGAAGGCCGGACTCGAGAGGCTGTAGGATAATTCCGACTTATTCCGGATCGCCCGCGGGGCGTGTGGCCGAGCACCTGTGCCAACAGATGAGGCACAACCCGGCATCTATGCTCGATTATCTCAACAGCCGCGGCTGTCGGCTTGGTGGAGTGACGCTCGGAGAGCGCGGCTTGCTCTGTACGACGACATGGGTGCCGGTCGCACACTTCCGGCGCGGCCGTGCCGTGTGATCGCGTGCTCGATACCAACGGCGCCGGCGACGTCTTCCATGGCGCCTACGTCTATTGCTACCTCACCAGTCGGGAAAATAGCTGAGAGGGCATTTCCGCCTCGCCCGAGCAGCATCCGCCTTCAAGATCCCAACGCCTCGGCAACGAGGCGGCCTTGCCCGACATTTGGCGAGATCGCTGCAGCAATGGCACGAGTTCGAAGTTTCGTTTCAATGTTCTTCCTTTCTTCTTTCGCGCCAGAAAGTGAGGATGGATGGTGAATAAAATAGGAATTTGGTCTAAGCCGAAGGTGCTCAGCCAAGGAGGGATCGGTACAGGTTCAGATATCGATCGGCCATGCGGTCGACGGTGAAGCGCGCCGCCACCGCCGCGCGGCAGGCGGCGCGATCGATCTCGCCGATACGGCTGATCGCGGCCACCGCCTCCTCGACGCTGTCGACCAGGAAGCCGGTGACGCCATGATCGATCAGCTCCGGCATCGATCCGCGGTTGCGGGCGATCACCGGCGTGCCGCACGCCATCGCCTCGATCACCGACAGGCCGAACGGTTCGTCGAAGCTGATGAGATGCAGCAGCGCGCGCGCCGAGCCCAGGCATCCGCGCCCGCTCGGCTCCGCCGACCGGGCCGTCGATAGATGACGGATCGCCGTCGAGCGCCGGCGCGACGTCGCGTCATGATAGCCCTGATCCTGGACGATGCCGGCCATGACCAGGCGGCGGCCGGTCGCGTGCGCGACCGCGATCGCCTCGACCGCGCCCTTGTCCGGGTGGATGCGGCCGAAGAACAGCAGGTCGTCGCTGCCCTGCGGGTCGAACGGGAAATCGTCCGAGCGGGATGCCGTGGTGGATCGTCGCGGCATAGCGCAGGTCCGGCGGCGATCGGCGTCGCTGATCGCGACATAATGGACGCGATCGTTGTAGTCGCTTGAAGCGGGCAGGATGCGGTCCGACGAGAAGCCGTGGATCGTCGTCACCATCGGGCGTCTCGACCAGCCGCGAGAAGGCGAGCGGCACGAAATCGGCCTGGTTGTGAATGAGATCGAACTCCCCGGCGCGCTCGAAGACATGGGCGACGTGAAGCATCTCCCACACCTTGGCGTCGATGGCGGGATCTTCGGAATAGGGCGCGGGCAGACGCCGGCGAGCGTGCCTGCCGTCCGACTATCGTTCGTGGCGAACAAGGTGACGTCGACGCCGCGCGCAACGAGCGCCTCGGTCAGCAGGCTCGTCACCAGCTCCCAGGGACCATAATGGCGCGGCGGCGTGCGCCACGAGATCGGCGCCAGCATGGCGATACGCAAGCGATCGTCCTTTTCTGGTTTCCGTCAGCCCGCCATAAGGATAACTCCCTCGTCCGACCGTAGCAGCAGGGCGCGGTCTCCGGTCAGCGGCGCATCGTCGACAGTGGAGTCGACAGTGGATAATAGCAGTCGGAATTCGCTCGCCCGGTTCGGCAACTCCAGCCGATGCGGCCGTCCCCCGAGATTGAGCGCCACGATCAGTCGCTCCGCGCCGTGCCGGCGCTCATAAACGAGCACATCGCCCTCCGTGTTAAGCAGCGCGAAGTCGCCGACCGACAGCGCACTATGGGCGCGCCTCGCCGCCAGCAGCCGACCATAAAGCGCCAGGATTGAACGAGGCTCCTCTGACATCCACTCGACGTTGCGCGTCGGCCAGTCGGTATTGATCGGCAGCCACGGCAGTGCCGTGGTGAAGCCAGCATTCTCGCTCCGGTCCCACGGCATCGGTGTACGGACCGGATCGCGGCCCAAAGAGAGCCCAGGCTCGCCCAGTTCGCGCGGATCCTGAACCTGGGCGCACGGGATCGCAACGTCGCTCAAGCCCAGTTCTTCGCCGTAGTAGAGGGTGGGTGTGCCGCGGAGCGTCAGCAGCAGCATCGCCGCGACGCGGGCCTGGGCCTGCCCACGCTTGGTAGCTACGCGCGGCCGGTCATGATTGCCGAGCACCCAATTCGGCCAACCGCCGGGTGGAAGGGCGGCCTCGTAGTTCGTGATCAGCATTGCGAGGGAGCGCGCCGTCCACGGCGCATTGATGAGCTGGAAATTTAAGGGCAGGTGCATCTCTGCTCGTTCCTGACCATAATAGGGCATCAGCCGATCGATCGGCAGGTAGATCTCGCCGATGAGCACGCGATCGCCCCGTCCCCCGGCGCCATAACTGTCGGCGATGGCGCGCATCTCAGCGGCGATCCCGTGGACCTCGGGCTGGTCGGTCGAATGAAGCTGGAGCACGCGGTGCATTTCGCCCATCGCCCGTCGATAGGCGGGGTTGGGCGGATTGTCCGGGAAGTCCGCTGCCTTGAATAGGTGCCACAGCACATCGATGCGGAAACCGTCAACTCCGCGATCGAACCAGAAGCGCATCACGTCGTACATCGCCGCCTTTACGGCAGAATTGCGCCAATTGAGGTCAGCCTGTTCCTTTAGGAAGGCGTGGTAGTAGTATTGACCGGTGGCCCCGTCTAGCTCCCAAGCCGAACCGCCAAAATCGCTGATCCAGTTGTTGGGCGGGCCGCCATCGGGGGCGGGATCGCGCCAGATGTACCAGTTCCGTTTCGGATTTTCACGGGAGGAGCGGCTCTCGACGAACCAGGGATGCCGGTCGGACGTGTGGTTGGGCACGAAGTCGAGCAGGACCTTCAGCCCGCGCGCGTGGGCCTGCGTGAGCAGATCGTCGAAGTCGGCGAGCGTGCCGAAGCGCGAATCGACTTCGCAATAATCAGCGACGTCATAGCCGAAATCGGCCATTGGCGAGGGGTAAATGGGCGAGATCCAGATTACGTCGACGCCGAGGCCGGCCAGATAGTCGAGCCGCCGCTCAATCCCCTTGAGGTCGCCTATGCCGTCGCCGTTCGTGTCCTGAAAGGAGCGGGGGTAGATCTGGTAGATCACACCCGTTTGCCACCAGAGCGCAGTCATGCAAACGGGTGCTTGGACATGCAGGTGATGTCGCGAGCGTGGTCCAACTCGCCGCTCTCTACGATGTGATGATCTCCTGCGTCCGCCACGCCGACGGTAAAGCCGCCGGGTGTAAGCAGACACATTCGGTGCGCGCTGGGGCGCGTCGGCTCTGAGTTCGGCCCCAAGCACTGATCGGCCCTCAATGAGTGGTTCGGATCGGATGTTCGTTCAGGACTGGTTTAGTTTTCGTGGCTCGTTCTCAGCGATAGTTTGCGAGGGGATCGCCTGCCCGAAATGCATGGGCATCGGACTGATCGGCGCGCCGGCATCGGATCTATCTGCTTTCCGCCTTTACAATCACGTCGTGCCGGGTCCGCTGTTGGCCGAGGTTGGTGTAACGTTGCGCCATCGCGGATAGCGCCGCAGCGCGCTGAACCGAAACCGCGGGCTCGGCCGTGAGGCCAAGGCATTCCGCCGCATAAAATTTGCGTTGTTCGGGGGGTGATCATCGCGGCTTCCTTCTCAAGAGAGGACACGACCGATCTCTCGGCCACCGGCCAAATCCGGCGACTTACACCAAATGTGCAGCAATCAGACAAATAGCGAAGTTCATATTCTTAGGATGGCGAAGATTGCCAGACCGGTTAAGCCTCCCTGAATACTTGGAGCCGGTTGAACGCTTGGTCGTTAACCGGTCGTCCAGATACCCTGGCGGTCCGGGGATGAACATGGGTTATAGAAACGTTACCTCTTCGTGGGTGCCCAAGGCACTCGCCTTCGGCTCCGCGCCGTTTTTCGTCGAATGGCGCGAACCGGTCATCTCGCTGGCGGGACGGCTCACTACGGAAATTCCCGTGATCTGTGACCAGCGTGTATTCGCCGCGGCCGGCCGGCTTGCGAGCTATAACACCAGCCAGGAAGAGATGCGCTATGTCCGGTCATCCAACACCAGACGTTCTTCAGCATGGGTGGGGGGCCGCTTCCGGGCCAAGCGGTCATTGAAGGCCCTAACCGAGATCGCGATGCAGGTCGTGGTCATGATGAAGAAGTAGTAATCGAACATGACACGCATTGCGTCCGAGCCATCCCCTCACACGCTTCCGTCATTGTAACCGACACTACAGCGTCCACTGAGGTCGCCAAGGCAGCGACACGGACGATACCAATCGTCATGGCAATGGCAGGGGGCGACCCTGGCAGTATTGTCGAGCTGGCAGGCGGAGGGGGCCGACTGACTAACGTCGTCTGAAGCGGCGCGCTTGCGGGCCAGCGAAGCCGTGGTGCGGCACTTGGGTGGATCCCACGCTCCACGAGGCGGTTCGCCGGGTGCTCGCGCAGGCCCTTAAGAGAAAGCGGTTAGTGAGCGTCCGGGCGCGTGGTGGCAGTCCGCACCGTGCGCCGACCTTGCAGGAAGGGCAGAAAATTGCGAATGTTCTCGCGGAATGAGATTGGATCCCTGATTAAGGGAAGGCTCGTCTATGAAGGCCACAAGGTCGGGTGCCAGGTCATCGAATGCCCGGATGGTGCGCGCTGTCGCATTGTCGGTGGCGGTTCTCGGCTGTGCCAGCGCGGCTGCCGCGCAAGACCAGGCTGTTCATCGAGGGCGACATCGTGCGCGGTAATACGCCAAGCGGCAACACGGGGCCAGTCTGCGTGCTCGCAAACCAATTCAAGCGCAAAGAGAATGTGATCTTCCGCATCCGCGTACGCAATGCCATGGGGCAGCCGCTGGACGACAAGGGCCTCAAGAGTCTCGTAGTTGAGCTGTCGAATGGTAAAGCGTAAAAGGCGACGGTAGAGCGACGAGCTGCGGCGGCGCTGCGGCCGCAAGCAGGCCTCGAGCTCAAGGCCCACCGGCACATGCTGCGCCACGCCTGCGGCTACGCCCTTGCCAACACGGGTCACGACACGCGGGCGATCCAGGGATGGCTCGGCCATCGGTCGATCACCAGCTACACGGCGCTGGCGCCGAACCGGTTCAAGGACTTCTGGCGGGAGTGATTGTTCGCAAAGGAACTACCCCGGCAATCCGTGGACTTCGATGCCGCAGGATGTTGGAACCGCGCTCGCTGGTGATCATCAGCTTCCGCTGGGAAGTGGGACAATTACTGCGCGGCTATAACCGTGTTGCACTCGTAGCTCACGGAATCCCGTGGTAGCGACCTTCCAGCCGGGCGCGAGAGCCTCCCAAGTCGTCCCATCCAGCTCAAGCTTCGCAATCTGCTGGCTATTGAATTGGATGAATGCCCCACTGCGGTTTCTCAGATACCAAAGAGCGCCGGTGCCGTAGTTCCCCAACTGGTAGTGCGCCTTGTCGACTTAGACCTCCGGCGGCCTCTGTCGCTGAACGATTGGGAAAACGCCGAATATTTTGCCGCTGGCGTCTGTCAAACGAAAGCTGTCAGGTCTCGGCCGGGGTGTCGATCGATCATTGCACGCGCTCGGGCCCGGGCGCCGGCGACGACCTCTGCTTCGTTCGTTAATACGGAGGCTTCCTTGTCAACGGGAACCCCTTCCCTAAGCCAGTCAATTCCAAACATCGGCTCCTCCTGCGATGCACATGGGAACTAATTGCTGCATTGCAATATGGAGGCCAGTCGATGTCCGCTGGCAAGCCGCCAATGTGCGATCGCGTCTGTGGTTCGGCGGCTCAAAAGCGCACCCGCGGGCGCCACGGTACAGCGCCATCTCGTGTCGCTTGGGTCGATAGATGAGACGGATTTCGCGTCTTGAACAGTCCCGGAACCTAATGGGACAGACTGTCTCGAAAAGCTGTCTCACGGTCAATTGGACCCGCTGGCACGTCCCGGCGCCCCTGTTTGGGCGGCAGGCTGGGCCGCGGAATGTCCGGGTTAACGCCTGCGCCGGCCATGCGGGTCCATGACCCGTCCGACGTCGACACCCACGGCGTTGCGTTGTGGGTGGCGCGGCCAATTCAGGTCTGCGAGGGTCGTCATAGCGTTGCTTGTACCATGTCTTGCAGTTGATCCCTCGGCCCGCCCGAGCCGCGCCCGCCCATGAACGATATGGGCCGCGTGCGCACCGCCGTCTACACGGCGCTGGCGCCGAACCGGTTCAATGACCTCTGGCAGGATTGCGCACCGAGGCTTTGGTGCGCGACATCGGCCAGCGATCTACCTTAAGCTGCACACAATCGGGCCACGAGGGTCCGCTACGACCCGACAGATGATCCGGATTGTTCCATTTCTGCTCGCGGGCATCCTTGCGGGATGCGCGTCAGATATAGCCGCCGTTGGCTTCCGTGGATGTTGTTGCTCTCTGCAAAGAGCTGACCCAAGCCAGCGCCAGCAAGCCGGAGCTCATAGACAAGGACTACTTCTCCCAGTGCATGAAAGCGCACCGCGCCAGTGCTCCGGCCGAGCAAACTACCAGCGCGCCGGCTGGGCAAACCACAAGGCCAACCCCTGCGACCGTTGAAGAAGCCGTTGGCGAGAATGTTCTTCGGCTCCTTGTCGGTGGCCTCGAAAACCTGCATCACCAGGACCGTTTTTTCAGGGAACGAACCGTTTGCCAGAAAATAGTCGTAGGACGCTTTGTTGATCGACACATTGTGAAATTGCTGCCTGGGCGCGCGCGGCGGCGGTGCAGAAGCTGCCGCCGCAACTTCGGGGCATATAGAACAATCCAAGATTGGAGCCAACGAAAACCCACTGTTTCGAACCCGGTTCGCAGGACAAGCTCGCCCCCCGGCGCGTACCGTGGTTCGTCAGAGCTTTGTGATTGTGCAGCAGGTCCCGGAGCTGCCAGCGCGAAACACAGGGTTGCCATACCGGCGATGAGGCCAAATCGGCGGCGCGGCTTTCCGAAAACGCGGTTCATTCGTCACCTCTTCACGTAGGCGTTCGACAAGCGAAAGGCGCTGCTAGCGGACTCAAATCGCCAGTCAGCCGTCCCCCTGTCATTCACGTCGTACAGGCCAGACTTCCGCTGAGAGTTCCCGTGCAGCGATGCTCAGCGCGTGTAAACAAAGCCCGCGCGAGCGAGATTGACCATGGTAGGAACGACACCCGGGGTCAGGACAACGTCGGGGATAAGGTGGTTGGTGAGATCGGCAGTCATCGCGTCAAGGGACACATGGTCCCAATTGGCCCGACGCGATAAGCCGATTGGCTAGCTCCCAGATGGCGTTATGACAGGCAAGGAACACTACGCCGCGTCTCTGGAGAACCGCAATATTGTTGCCTTTCGGCGAGAGCGGCCCGTCAACCGACTGGATATCGGCCGGGTCGCGGGAAGCGGTAGCACCCGTCACGATGAATGTGTTGCTTGAAATGTTACCGCCGGCGATCTTGGCAAGCTGATATTTGTCCCACATGGACTGATCATAAAGTGCGAGATGGGCGGGGCCATGGGTCCCGGAGACGCATAGGAAATTTGGCTCGTTGAACGAGTAGGTTTGGGCGTTGAGCGTGTTTCGCATGCCATTGAGCCAGGAACCCGCGATATCGGTGTGGTCCCACACATGCTTCGGTCCACCATTGTAGGCCGTCAGGGCGCTGAGCGCCGCGGCGTCCCAGAGGTCGGGCTTGTCTGCAATCATCGGGACGCTCTTGTAATCGCGGCGACGCGGAATCGAGGCGAGATGTTCAGAGAATTCGCGCAGGTTTTTGCCGGTGCTCGGTTCGACACCCGTGTCCGCGGCAGCGTGAGCGGCCTCGACCAGTCCCGACATCGCAAGGCCCGCGCCAATGGTTGCGATAGCGATACGCCGGTCCGTCGAAAATTCCATGGTCTCCTCCCTAAATTGTGTCGCTCGACACGCCCGCTTGTGATGCGCCCCGGCCAGTCATTCCTGCTCAGCGGCTTGCTTCACCACCTGTGGTTATAGACGATGTGGCGGCTCCGCAGGAAGAGCGATGGGGTAAGAGACGGTCGAGTGCGGACCGACACATCTCCTACGCCAACACCCCTTCTACGTCCGGCGCGCGTTGAATGAGTCACCGCGCCGCCGTCAGGGTCACCATAGTAAGGCCAGCCTCCACATGACTGCTGGCGTGCAAACCCGTCCATCAATCGGCCATCAGAACGCCGATGCGGCGCGTTGGCTGCTTGGCTCGCGTCGCTATCGGCCACGCCGCCGCGCGCCGCCAAGCCCGGCGATGATCTCCCGCCGTCTCATTCGATTACCTCGTCGGCGGTGGCAAGCAAATTGGGCGGCACAGAAAGGACCGAGCGCCTTGGCGGTCTTCAGATTGATGATCAGTTCGACCTTCACGGCCTGCTGCACCGGAAGATCGGCAGGCTTTTCGCCCTTCAAAATGCGCCCAGTAAGATTCCGGCGACGCGACTTGGTTCCCGGAGATCGGCACCGTAGCTCATCAGGCCCTCATCGACTACGAACTCTCGAAAATAGTCGCCCGCCAGGAATCGCATCTTGGCTGCTAACGCGACAAGCTGAGCGCGGCGAGCGCTAAAGAACGTGTCAGGAGCGACGCTTAGTGCACCGACCTTTCTCTTCGCCATGTTCTCGAACGCTATCTTCAGCCCATCGTCGGTGCTCGCTTCGAACACCTGGGATTCCCATCTCAAGGCGCGAATGCCACCTTCGCCTCAAAGCCTGGCGGCACGCTGGTCGGGTTCATCAGGAGACCAATTGATGTGGCCGCAGGCACCAGCGCGCGCAACATCTCCACAGCCTTTGCGTCCATCGGGCCCCCGCTCAAATTCACGGAGCCCGTGGCGTTACCGCCGGGACGGCCAAGGCTCGCGACCAGTCCTTGATGACGGGGTCGCCACCGAATTCAAACACGATACGGGATCGTCGAGGTTGCTGCTTTGGCGGCGAGAGCCGGCAATCGCCCGCCAATTGCGCAGATAATCGCCACCCGACGATTGACCAGCTCGGCGGCAAGTGCCGGCAGACGATCGATTGTCCGTCCGCCCAACGATATTCGATCGTTACATTCTGGCCGTCGACATAGCCAGTTTCCTTGAGGCCCTGGAGAAACGGAACGGTGACGCGCCGGTGCTCATCAGGCGATTGACGCACCAAGATACCCAATCACCGGCATCGCTGTCTGCTGCGCCCGCGCCACGAACGGCCACGCCGCCGCGCTGCCGAGCCCCGCGATGAACTCTCTCCTTCTCACTCGATCACCTCGTCGGCGCGCAGCAGAATCGATTGCGGCACGGCAAGGCCAAGCGCCTTGGCGGCCTTGAGTTGACGGCCATCTCATATTTTGTCGGAAATTGAACCGGTAGATCGCGCGGCGTTGCGCCGCGCAGAATGCGATCGACATAGGTGGCGGCAGCGACGAAGTTATCTACCCAATCAGGTCCATAGGAGAGCAACCCACCGTCTCTGACAAACGTAAGATGCCGAATAGACCGCCGGTACATTGTTTCGAGCCGCCGCCAATACGATTGCGCGCGGTGCGCAGACAGGAATAGGCCCGAATCACGACCACAAGGCCGCCTCCCGGCTCCCGCCCAAGCGCGACGATGGCCGCTTCGATCTCCGCGTCGTATGAACGGGCGCAATGATCGGCACGACCTTGAGTGATCGGGCCGCCGTCTCAAATGAGGGCATATTGGCCGATACGGGGGCAGCGTCGGGATTGAACATGATTGCGGCCCGCTTGAGCCCGGGAGCGATCTCCGATAGCAGCTCAAGCCACTTACCTCCCAGGGAAGCTTCCAAGCCGGCGAAGCCAGTAATACTGCCCCGCTCGGGCGGTCGAGCCGCGCGACTACGCCGCTGGCTACGGGGTCGTTCACGTTCGCAAAACAGATCGAGATCGTCCGCGTCTGCTGCTGAAGGGCGACGACGAGTAGCCCGGGTCGACTCTGTTCTACGATGATGTCGGGGTACAGGCCGACCAACTCCTGCGCAAATCCTCGTATCCGATTGGCGTCACCGCTGGTCCAACGAAGAACCATCCGCACGTTGCGGCCGTCGGCCCAACCCAGGTCCGCAAGCGCTCGAGTGAACGCAGGGATGCGAGCGTTCATCAAGGGGTCGTTTTCGTCCCACGGTATGAGCACGCCGATGCGCCGCATCTGCTCGCGCTGCTGTGCCCGCGCCACGAGCGGCAACGCCGCTCCGCCCCCAATCCAGGTGATGAACGTCCGCCGTCGCATCTCCGCCCTCCAGAGATTGTTGGCAAACCATAGCCATCCGGGATACATTGGAACCGGTGTTGATGACTGCTCCTGGCCCACAGCGGCGCCGATATCTGTGCGCCAAGATGCTTTCGGTGGGTAAGCAGCCCCCGAGGCTCCGCTGTGCTGATTCCCCCTCAGCTTTGCCTAGCAGCTCCGGCAACCGCGCGACGTTGAACGCGATCCGCGCGCCTCATCTTTCGATGAACGAAGCGAGAACGGTATCCACAACCTATATACAACTAATAGTATTCCCGGCGGTTTGATTGATCCACGATTAGTAACGTGGTAAAGTTCCATATATTACGCGTATTTCTATTTGAGGAGCCGTTTGATGTTTACCGCTTTGACATTTGGATTGTGCGCATTGGTGCTTGAGGGCCTCGCGAGTGATCCGATCAGAGGGCCAGCCATTCAATATCCGGCGGTCGGAATAGGCGTCGTGGCTGGGAACCGGTGCCGCGTAGAACTCGTCCTTGCCGCGGACACAATCACGCCGGGCATCCCGATAAACGGCAGACCTCACCGCTTCAAGGTTGGACCAGTGGACCATTCCTCGGCGGTGATCTTGGTCGACGAGCAAACATTCAACATTCCGAGGCCGTCGTTCTAGTCAGGTCTTCTATTCGTAGCACGCGAGGCAACCATGTTGACGTTTACGACCCTGCTGGGTGCGCATTTGCGCATTTGTTCTCGAAAGCAACGAGCACGCCAAAGAGGTGAATGCGACGAGAGGCCCGATTCCGGCGGTCGCGGGATATCCCGCAATTGCGGTTGGCGGAGTTGTTCAAGGCGAGTGCAAGATAAGCCTTGTTTTGGCCGACGGAACAACAACCCCGCGCCTGGTAATTGCCCGCCAAGCGCACGCTTTCCGGGCGCAAGTTGACGCGACCACGGCGACCCTGTGGATCGACGATATGACATTCGCAGTGCCCCGAGCGAACACGCACTAAGGATGTACGCGAGCGCCTGCCCGTTGGCGTCCCGAAGGACATGCCCGCCTCGGCACTGAGTTCGGCGCGCCAGGAGGCGGGAAGCGGCGTGATCCGTCTGCCATGGCAGCGTGTCCCTTTAAGTCGGGCGCAAATCAATGCGGCTTCGTCGAGGCTACGACGCCCTCGAGCACGGCGGCGAGCTTCTGGCACCGTTCGACAGGCGTCTCGGTGAACCGTTCGAGGACGGCGTGAACCTGATCCCAGATGGCTTGCCATTCCGGACCTTCGCCTGAGAGGTAGAATTTCGTCAACACGACTTCTAGTCGGTCGACCACTTCAGGATGGCTTTGAAACCAGGGATCGGCGCGGCACTCTTCAAGGAAGGCCTCGATCTCGTCCATCGTTACCAGCGGTCCTCTCGGTGTCTCGCCATCGCCGGGCTATCAGGGTTCTTCACCTTGATCCAGTCCCGCGATGGGCCTGACCTGTAGGGCGCGCTCAGGCGCGACACGATGCCATCGCGACTTCAATCGTGTTCAATCTGAGTTTGACCCGAAGGCGACTTAGGGCCCGCCGATCTTGCTGTGATGCACAACAAAGCACCCGACCAACAATATGCTAGGATTATTCCTTCGCTTGAGGGGTAGCCCATGAGGCGACGTGAATTCATCACGGTTGTCGGCAGCGCGGCGGCTTCATGGCCGCTTGCGGCACGGGCGCAGCAGACTGGTAAGGTTTGGCACATAGCCCTGATCGGGGCGGTGGCACCGCCCCCTGCGTATCTTAGCGCCTTTCGCGAAGCGCTCCAGCAGCGCGGCTGGACCGAAGGAAAGAACCTGTCCATTGATTTACGCTGGCTGAAGGGCTCGTTCGCACAAGAACCCGGCCTCATCTCCGAGGTTTTGCACAGCAACGTCGATGTCATTGTAGCTTGGGCGACGCCCTCCGCTCTCGCTGCTCGACGCGCGACTTCGACTATTCCAATCGTCTTCCTGGGCATCTCGGACCCGGTCGGGTCTGAACTCGCGGCGAGTCTGGGGCATCCCTCGACCGGCGTTCCCTTCCTTGAATTGATCCATCCCGTCGCCGTTAGCCGACATGGCCATTGGAGTGTGTACGGCGCGCCGCGGCCATCCGTCACCTGCAACGCGATGTCCTCATCATGCGGAGCGCTCTCCGATCGGATTCCAGCCGAAGTCGCGAGGCGGCCGCATTACCAGCTCCCCCCTCGCGGTGCCTCACCATCGCCGGGCTGTCGGGCTTCTGGATCTTGAGCCAGTCGGTCGATCGCCCTGACCGGTAGGGCGCGGAGAGCTTCTTCGACACGATGCCCTCCAGGCCCATGCGGCATGAATACGGCGGCGTCTGGCGCGCGACGGGGCGCTCCTATTGGACGGGAGATGCGAGCGGCTTCCCCTTCTCAACGATATAGATGGCGAGCGCCTTGAGCGGCCTCGCGCCGAGGCCACAAGCATCGTGAACGACGCCCGGAGGCAATTGGAACGAGTCCCCGGCCTTCAGCATTTGGTCCGGCTTTCCATCGACTTTTAGTACTTCCTCTCCTTCCATGACGTAGGTGCTTTCCACGCCCGGATGAGTATGACGACCGGCGCAAGTGCCCGGCTCAATCTCGGCGATTACGCTCACCGTCTGATAGCCCGGCGGGAAATCGACCGTCTGAATGGGGGTGCGCTTAATTCCGCCCTGTTGAGCGGTCGCGGTCGCTACCAATGTTGCACCGATAGCCGTCAAAAAGAGCATGTTACGAAACATGAGCATTCCCCTCTGATGGAATTTCTGTGTGCAAGGAGCGGATTAATCGCGCTCACGCTACTCTAAGTTCGGCGCACCGGATAGGGCGCGTGGCGCTTGCGGTCGACCAAGGGAAGCCGCCGAACGTCACCAGTCAACTCGAAAATCGAAGGCGTACAGTATCGCGTCGCCGACGGTGCCTCGCCATCGAGCGTGAACGACTTGGCGCGCAACAGCATCGCGGTCACGGCGATCGCAGGGTAGCGGCCGCTCCAGTCATAGCCGCGTCGGGTGAACAGGCGCACTGTCTCGCCGACTCGCCGGACCTGCAACCTATAGCCGTCGTGCTTGTTCTCATGCACCCAGTCGACACCCGCCGGCGGCTTTGGAGCGCGAGTCGGGATACAAGCGGGACCCAGCCGTTCTGGCGGGCGGCATCAGATGGCGGCATGGGCCAAGACTACCAACTCGCAATCCCATTTGGGAGTCGCCACAACAGGCGAAAATTTCAACGTCCGCGAGCTTCGCGACTACGCACGGCAGCTCGCTGAGCGCCAACGCGTTTTCTTGGTGCAACGCCGAAGTCCGGATGTGCCCTGCACCGCGGGCGTCGGCGCGTCGAGTTCGAGTATCTCACGATCCTGCGCGAGCTTCCGTGACGGAGGGCGCGCGCGACGGCCATCTGGCCGGATTCGGCTCGAGTCGCTCGGCACAGGCCGCCCGGGGAGCGACGGCATGGCAATGCGTAAGCGGCGTACCGACGACGGTCGCGCCAGCAGAAAATGCTCGGCGAATGGCGTAGCTTCCGACCGGACATTTCGCTGCACCGAACCTAAATTGAGGTCTGAGCTTGGTAAATCCAACCACATGCCCGCCAAGGAGATGGCCATCATGAAGCGAGAGATCATCCGCGTGGAGCCACTCTCCACCTATCTGGAGCGGTGGAAGGCACCGACCTCTGCGGTGACGCGACACGGCGATACGATCTACGTGTCGGGCTTCCCGCCCTTCGATCCGCAAACAGGAGAAGTGGTCGAAGCGTCGATTGAACGCCAGACCGAGCTCGTCCTGGAACAAATGAAACTTTGCCTGGAGACGGCGGGTTCGTCTTTTGAGCAAGTCTTGAAGTGCACCGTGTACTGCACCTCTGTCGACAAATTCGCCGCCGTGAATTCGGTTTATGCGCGGTACTTTCCAAAGGATCCTCCTGCCCGGATCTTCGTAAACGTCCCGGCTTGGCCGGGTCCGTTCGACATCGAGATCGATTGTATTGCCGCACTCTAGGGAGCAGTGATCCATGTTCTCTGTAATCTTTGAAGTCCACCCGAAGCCCGACCAATGGGACGCTTATCTTGGCCATGCGAAAATGCTTCGGCCGGA
>CAWGRH010000011.1:0-530612 GCA_963824905.1 uncultured Alphaproteobacteria bacterium | reverse complement strand
CGATCAAGCAGATTGTCCTTCGACTGGGCACAGCCGACAACCGGTGCGGCGGATAGTTCGCGGTGAACGACATGACGCTTTCCGCACGCGGCAAGGTTCGTTGGAGGCGCATCTCCCCTGGCTCGACGCCCAATGGGCGTCAGGGTGCCGCAATGGCGCGGAGCTGTGGCGGCTCCTCAAGGGCAGGGCTTCCGCGGGTCGCTCAGGGTTGTCACCGAGTGGGCCACCCGGCGTCGGCGCTCGGAAAAGGCTGACGCCGAGAACCTCCAGCGCATCCCGTCGGCCCGCACCATCGCCCGTTTGATGACGATCGGACGTCACGCCCTTTCAAAAGCCGAGACGGTCACGATCGCGGCGATCGAGAACGGCGTGCCGCTCCTGGTGGGAGCCCGGAAGATCATCGCCGCATTCCAGGCCATGGTCCGCAACAAGGTCGATGCTGAACTCACGGCTTGGATCGCGCGAGCCCGCTCGAGCTTGGTGGCGTCGTTCGCGAACGGTATCGCCAAAGACGAAGCCCCGGTCGGCGCCGCGATCTCCCTGCCCTGGTCGAACGGACAGACGGAAGGTCAGATTACCAAGCTCAAGCTGGTCAAACGCCAGATGTACGGCCGGGCAAAGATTGACCTCCTCCAGGCTCGCTTGATCGGTGCGATCTAATTTGCACCAAATCTGCGCCAGAGCCACTTTTCCACGCCGAATGACATCCCAGGGTGTGCGCGCATTCGTTGTTGCACGGGTAGTCTCATTGTTCTGGATCTACCAATTTTCTACGTGAGTAGCACTGATCAACTTGACAATTTGCGTCCGCTTTCAGAGTGTTGCGGTCCAAAAATGCTCACGTTGCGAATTTTACATCCGTGCTCATGACCCGAAGCGGACATCCCCGCCACTCGCGATTGGATCACTCCGGCGTCAACGGTGAAACTCCGGACGGACGTCGCCCCCGTTTGCCTTCAGGTCTTCGGCACCTCTCCCCGCACGCACCACGCTGTCGCTGTAAGTGTGAACGGACCATCCTGGCGATCTCCAAGGAAGTGCTTGCGTATACGAGCCTCGAGCTGCGCGCGCCGACCTGCAAAGCGATACGACGTAGGCGCCCCGCCAGGCCGGCCCCTTTCGTGAATGGTTCCCAATAGTCGTTGAACGACGAATACGCCTGGTCGATCGTCCAGCGGTTCCTCCTTGACGTTGGTAATGACCAGCCTCGCCCAGAGATCCCCAGTTGTCCCTCGGCGCGAGACAGCTTCATGTGTCGCTCGTCCCTGGGCTCGATTGCCGGATCGAGCGCAATGGCTTCGTCCCAGAAGAACCTGAGCATCTGCATTCCTGCGTCATAGTCCCAGACACACGCACTTACGGTGCCCTGGGCACGGGTCACGCGGCGCATCTCGGCCACGGCCTTATTTTCATCCGGCACGAAATTCATGACGAGCAAGGCCAAGGTATCGTCGAAGGATGCGTCCTTGAACTTCAACGCCTGGGCATCGCCGACCTCAAAGTGCACGTGGCTGGACTTGGCGTTCTTTTGCGCGTAAGCGATGAACCCTTCCGACGGATCGACGCCAACAACCTCGCTTGCGGGCATGCTCGCTTGCACGGTGGCGGCGAGCGACCCGGTCCCGGTGCCTACATCGAGGACGCGATCACCGTTCTTTACCCCGGCAAATGCAATATAGGCGGGCGCCAGAAGGCGGCTCCAGCGGCCCATAAAGCGCTCATAGCCGGCACTCACGGCAAACATCTTTGTTTCGGCCTCTGTCGCGGCGGCGTTCTGGGCCAGTGTTTTCTGCCCGAGGACCACCCCGAATGTCAGAGATGACGCCATTATCGTGGCTACGAACTTTTTCATGATCGACTCCTCGCTCTCGTCATTCCGGAACGGCAGCCCCTGCCAGCGACTTTGAACTCGTTCACCAGCATGAATAAAGATGCTGTTTGGCATTTCACTACTTCATAAATTGGAGCAATCGGGATTGGACAAGCTGTGGGCGATGAAGGCCTTCGTGCGGATCGTCGAGCGGGGCAGTCTAACCGCGGCTGCAGCGGACTTGGGTGTCTCGCTGCCTTCGGTCGTTCGCAATCTCGCCGCGCTTGAGCGCGAACTCGGGCGACACTTCTCCACCGCACGACGCGCCGCATCCATCTCACCGATGACGGAAGACGGTATCTCGAACACTGTCGCCTCATTTTGGCGCATGTGCAGGAGGCGGAGGCCGCTCTGCGGTCACAACGGACGGCACCGCACGGGAGATTGGCGCTCACCGCTTCGGTCGCCTTTGGTCAGCGCTACGTCGCTTCCATTGTGAACGAGTTCCTACAGCGCCACCCAAACGTAACCGTCGAGTTTTTGCTCGTGAACCGGATCGTCAACCTCATCGAGGAAGGCTTTGATGCCGCCATTCGCATCGCCCATTTCGAGGATTTGTCGTTCGTCTCCATCCCTCTCACGCGAGTGCGCCGTGTGGTATGCGCAAGCCCCGCCTACTTGGAACGTCATGGCGTGCCGCGCCACCCGAAAGACATCCGAGCTCATCGATGCGTGCGCTTCACCGGCCTCGCGTCGCGCCCCGAATGGCCTTTCCGTATTCACTCGCGCAATGTCGGCGTTTCAATTTCTAACGTGCTTGTCTGCAATGAGGCCGACGTGGCTATAGAGAGTTGCGCAAAGAGCCTCGGTCTCGGCTCGTTTCTTTCGTACATGGTTGCGCCCATGAGAAAATCGGGACGTCTCAAGTACGTGCTTGAAGATTTTGAGATCGAGCCACTACCCGTACAATTTGTTTATCCGCGTTCCCGTATCCTGTCTGCAACGGTTCGCGCCTTTGCCGAACTGTGCGTCAAAAAACTACAACATCTGAAACTCGACTGACGGCGATGTCCAAAGTTTCTTTACACAGAAGGTTCCGGATCGTTGACCGGGTCCGAGCCGCGGGACCAGTGCCTCGGACGGCCGCACCTGTTGAGGATTTCGGACGACGGCCGATCGAGGAGGTGCGGGGAGGGGCCGGGGCCGTCGTCGGAAAGCCTTCAGAGAAAGAACCCGCGGGAGGTGGGTTGCGGCGCTGCCGTGCGCTATGGGGATTTCGGCGCGGTGCTGCCTGACGCAGGCGCTGCTGAGATGTCTGGCGCATTGATCGTGAGATAGCGCCGTGCTGGCGATGCGGCTCGGGACGCTCGGCAACGGGAGCTTGGCGCCGATTTGAACTTGGCGGGCTTGGCCGGATAGAGGCTCGGACGAGCGCGAGCGCGGCCGGTCCTGGACCAGCGAGATCGATCGGCGCTGCGACGGCGGGTGAAGCTGCGCGGGCTCATGAGGTGTCGATTTGATGATCGATGGGTTTGCGGTCGGCCTGTGGCGCGGGAGCTCACCAGCCTCGAACGCCTCGATGATGCGCATGGGCGAGCCGCAGCAGGGGCACGGCGTGGCGGGCGTGGCCGGATCGGACACGGTAGGCTCGGGCGCTGGTGAAGCGACGTCGAGCAGCTTGCGGGCGAGCGCAAGGTTGTCGGCCTTCACGCCGCTCGCCAGCAGGCCGTAGTGGCGGATACGGTGAAAGCCCGTGGGCAAGACGTGGATCAGGAACCGGCGGATGTAGCGTCAGGGTAAGCCCTGGAAAGGGGGAGGACATGTGAGCTGAACCTTTCATCGCGGTCCAGAGGGTTCGACTCCCTCCCCGGCAAAGGCCGAGCCGGCCAGCCGGAAGCGAGCCTTGCAGGGGCGGCGGCAACGTCGCTCTTGAAGCGTAGGCAGCAGGTGCCGAAGCCGCGCATCAGCCTCGAAATGGTTCTCTTGCTGGAGCCTTCGCTGTCATTCGAGCGGGGGCAGTATCGACGAGACCGCTAATGGCCATGGGATTGTCGATCCGGCCGGGGTCTTGGACCGGGGCAGAGGCACAGGATGGATCGTCTGGGAACCTGAGAGATCCCGCTCGCGTCCCCGCGCAAGCGAGCCGGCACTTGGGCAGCCGGCTGAACACGTGCCCGGGCCCGCATCGGTCCTCCACCGATGCGGGAGCGCCGACGAGGCGAGCACGAACATCGGAGGGATCGTGTGGTGCCCGGAAGCGAACCAATAAGCGACCGGGACTGCGCGCGCGGGAAGTCGTAGCGCCTTCATAGTGCTGATGACCGCGGGGAACCGGACCCACCGGGACCCGTGCGAGGGAAGGGAGGCGCCACGGGACAAGAGCCGTTGGCGGGAAACACGGGAGGAGACTTTGAGCTCCGCAAACCTGTCCACGAAACGACAACGGATAGCTGCGCTGGCAGGAGAGAAGCGCGGAGTGGCGTTGTCCACGCTGCATCATGTCATCGACCTGGATTGGATGAAGGAGGCCTGGCGGCTCACCCGCAAGGATGGCGCTCCTGGCATCGACGGGACGACGGCGGCCGACTATGCGGAGAAACTGGAGGCCAATCTTGTGGACCTTCTCGACCGCATCAAGTCGGGCCGCTATCAGGCCGATTGACACATGTGGCATACCCGGTTGAGCTGGCGCGTGGTCATCGGGCTGACGCGGTCGCGGCCGGGAAACATCCAGACGGCGGGACGCGCGATGCGCCACCAGTCGCGCAGCAGCTCCAGAAGCTGCGGCGACAGCATGGCAAAACGGTCCTTGCCACCCTTGCCTTGCTCGACCCGCAGCATCATGCGCTTGGAGTCGACGTCACTTATCTTCAGGGCGACAACCTCCATGGCCCGCAAGCCGGCCCCGTAGGCCACGCTGAGCGCCGCCTTGTGCTTGGGATTTGCGGCCGCCTCCAGAAGGCGCAGCACCTCCTGCGGTGAGAGCACACGCGGCAACTTGCGCGGCTCATAAACGAAAACCAGGTGCCGCGTGATCTCCGGGCGGTCGAGCGTCACTTTGAAGAAAAACCGCAGCACCGTAACTATCGTGTTGATTGTCGGCGGTCGGACCCCCGTCGCGGTCAGGTGCAGCTGGAATGCACGCAGGTCTTCGGCAGTCGCGGTGTCAGGCGAACGACCGAGAAAGGCAGCGAGCTTCTTGACTGAACGAATGTAGTCGCGTTGCGTGTCCGGTGTGAACCGCCGCATGGTCATGTCGTCGAGCATGCCCCGGCGTAGCGGGCTGATGGGCTTCTCGCTCATTCGGGGCTCCCGTCTCGAGGGTGGAGTCTTTGACCCCTCGATCCTCAAGACGGAGCGCCCGCGCCGTCACCCCCGCCCAATCAACATCGTAAGCGCCCTCAACAGCGGCACAGCCAACAACCGCGCAACGCTCTCCCGCGGTAGCGGGTTCGTTGTGTGCTGGGCATGCTCAGCAGCCTGGAGGTGAAAGTCCTCTGCCCAACCTGATGGAGGTGAAGGGCTAGCAATGTGCAAGGGCTGTCGCCGCGAGGCGAGGTCTGAAGGAAGCACCAAGCAAATGCGCGAGTCGATGGACAAAAACCGAATACGAGGCGCGAGCACCGGACGAGCGGGCAACGTACCGCGAAGTCCATATCCATCAAGGGGCGAAGCGTAGAATTCGGCGACTGTGCGCGGAAGGCGGCTGAGCTTACCCCAGGAGATCTGCTCTGTGTCGCTATGACGACTGGGAGCGCCGTGAGGCGGGCCGATCGCAGGGCAGAAGTCAGCAGAGGGCATAGTGTGTGCTGAGTAGCGCATGAGTTCAGGAGGGTTAAAGTCCCTCCAGCGCTCGGATGAGGGGCGCTGTATCCAAAGGCAGGGGTAATGCCTTGCCGGCCGGCGGCGCAAGCCGGCGGAGGACAGGGTGTCCGGAGCGATCCGGAATCCGAAGAGTTTGAGGAGAAGTATCGGGCTGCAATCAATGGGGGCGACCCCGACGATGAACAGGTCGGCCAAAGATGGGGCAAGGTCGAGCCCGCACTATGGGGGCGAAGGCGTTACTCATTCACCCATCGTACCAAGGTGTTTGCTGGCGGCACGATACGGAAGAATCATGCGTGACCTCAGGAGACCTGTCGGTGCCCCGGCCAGCAACCGGGTAAGCAACCCTATAAGCGGAAGCGAAGTGGGAAGTGATGCGGCGGCAGGAGTCGGAGAACGTAATAGTACCTGAAGCGCGAGACGAACAACTCGTGTGACCAGCAATGGCGGATCGAGAGTGATCCGGGGAAGGACGTTCGTGAAAGGATCGAGGCGGGATACGTCGAGATAGATGAGCAAGAAGCGTGAAGATGGAAACTTCCCTTAGTGAAAAACCCGAACGTCACGCTTCGAGGAGACTATCCGATCATCTGGCCCTCGAAGGTCGAAAGCGGAAGGTCCACTCTCTGGTGGACAAGGAGAGCCGGCCGCGGAAATCTGGACAGGACGATAGGTGGAGTTTCTGCCTGACAGCGGGCACGCTGTGCCCGTCGAATCAGGAGATACGATGAGCAAGCGCACACGCCGGACCCACACACCGGCCTTCAAGGCAAAGGTGGCGTTGGCGGCCATTAGGGGCGAGAACACGGTAGCCGAGCTGGCTCAGCATTTCGACGTTCACCCCAACCAGATTACGCAATGGAAAATGCAGCTTCAGGAAGGGGCTGCCGAGGTTTTCGGGTCTGCGGCAGGCACCGGGGCTAACACACCGTCTATCGACGTGAAGTCTCTCCATGCCAAGATTGGAGAGCTGACGCTGGAGAACGATTTTTTGGAAGTCGCGCTCGGCAAAGCGGGTTTGCTGAGCGCAAAGCGATGATCATGCGCGAGCATGAGCTCTCCATCACGAAGCAGGCGAAGGCCCTGCGCATCAGCCGTGGCAGCGTGTACTACCTGCCGCGGCCGGTGTCGGCGACCGATCTGGAGATCATGCGCCTCCTCGACCGGCTACATCTAGATTTTCCCTTCGCCGGCTCGCGAATGCTGCGAGGCCTGTTGGCTGCCGAGGGGTGCAACGTCGGGCGGCGTCACGTGAAGACGCTGATGAAACGGATGGGGATAGAAGCGCTCTATCGTCGTCCGCGGACCACGAAGCCCGAGCCGGGGCACAAGATCTACCCCTATCTGCTGCGCGGGATGGAAATCGTCCGGCCGAACCAAGTGTGGGCGATGGATATCACTTACATTCCGATGGCGCGTGGCTACGTCTATCTGGCCGTCGTGCTCGACTGGTTCAGCCGTCGCGTGTTGTCGTGGCGCGTATCGATCACGATGGAAGCGGCATTCTGCGTCGAAACGCTGGCGGATGCTCTGGCCCTTCATGGCAAGCCAGACATCTTCAACACGGACCAGGGCTCGCAGTTCACCGGCGCGGCGTTCACCGGCGTGCTCACCGACAACGGCATTGCTATCAGCATGGACGGCAAGGGCGCCTGGCGGGACAACGTGTTCGTCGAACGCTTGTGGCGCAGCGTCAAGTATGAGGAGGTCTATCTGCGAGCCTACGACAGCGTTAGCGAGGCGCGTGCTTCGATCGGACGCTACCTCAACTTCTATAATGGCCGACGTCCACATTCGAGCCTTGACGGCGTGACACCCGATCAAGCCTACTTCAACTCCCTGCCGCTCCGCTTGGCAGCCTAGCCCTGGCAGACGCTCCACTTATCGATGCGGAGAAATTGTTCAGACAACCGAGACCACCTCAGTATACTCACGCAAGAACCTGAAGCTTGCGTGGGAGCGTGTTCGTGCCAATCAAGGGGCCAGCGGCGCAGATAAGGTGACCATCGAGGACTTTGAGACCCGTCTGGATGAGAATCTGGAACGGCTCCATCACGAGCTCCGCGAGAACACCTATCAGCCGCAAGCCGTGCGACGATTGGAGATTCCGAAAAGGGGAGCCCCCGGCAAGACAAGGCCACTGGGCATACCGTCGGTCTACGACCGGGTGTGTCAGCAGGCGCTCGTCAATCGCTTGGAGCCGATCTTTGAGAAGGTCTTTGATCCGAGCAGCTTTGGGTATCGTAAAGGGCGCAAGACTTCCGATGCCCTGTCCAAGATTTGGCGCGAAGTGGAGGCCGGAAGCGAGTGGATCGTCGATGCGGATCTCAGAGACTTTTTCGGGACCGTAGATCACGAAAAGCTCCTGACCCTGGTCGGAAAGCAAATTGCCGACAGCAGAGTGCTGAAGCTCATTCAACAGATGCTGGAGGCGGGCTATGAAGAACGGGGACAGAAATTTGCGACTCCACGGGGAACTCCGCAAGGAGGGGTCGTCTCACCACTGCTGAGCAATATCCTGCTGACTCCCTTTGACAAGGAGATGAGGCGACAGGGGTATCAGCTCACGCGATGGGCGGACGACTGGGTAGTGACCTGTCGGACTCGAGCCGAGGCGGAGCACGCCTTGGCGCGAGCGGTGAAGATCCTCGAACAGCTCGGCGTAGCGCTCAATCAGGCGAAGACCCGGATTGTGCACATTACGCGCGGCTTCGAGTTTCTCGGATTCAAAATCCAACGTGGCAAAGGCAAGTTCCGCCTAACCCACGATCGGATCAAATCCAAACTGAACCGGCAGAATCTCTACGCCATTCCCACACAGAAGTCGTTGGACCGATTCAAGGATCAGATCAGGACCCTGACGCAGAGGAAGGTACCCCTGCGTTTGGGCGAAGTGATCGAGACGATCAACCCGATCATCCGAGGATGGGGAAACTACTACTGTCGCTCCCATGTTAGGAAGCGCTTCCATCAGCTGGACGGTTGGATAATTCGACGGCTGTGGTCGCATCGCACCAAGCGATGGCGTAACGCAGCGTGGAGGGAATATCCCACCAAACGGTTGCGCACAGAGTTCAAGCTGGTCAGCCTCGTCTCGCTCATACCTTCGCTGCAGACCGCGAAAGCTCTTTCATGAAAGCCGGATACGGGAAAACTGTACGTCCGGTTTGTGCGGCGGACGGAGGCCAGCTCTCATTGGGCGCCTCCTCCGACCCGACAGCGTGAAGCCGACGAACAAAGCGGAGCGACCTCCTGGGCACGTCCGCAGAGGAAAAGCACGCTGCGGAGCCGGTGGAGCCAAGGGCGGGGACCAAGGGGAATGCGGACCAGCAAAGCACGTGCCGGGCGTAGAGCCGGAAAAGCGTGTCACAAGCGCCGGAACGCATACGGCAAGAGGCGAGTGATCGCCCGGCCGTCATTTACCTGAGGTGGGAGCCGTATGCGGGAAAGCCGCACGTACGGTTCTGTGCGGGGGGCGTGCGATGAAACGCACGTCCCTACCGCTACGAAGGCGGGAGTTCATCGCGGGACTTGGGAGCGCGGTCGGGTGGCCGGTGGTGGCGCGGGCGCAGCAGTCGACGCCGATGGTCGGCATTCTCCAACCTGGTTCAAGTGAGACCGAGGGACCGTTGGGCGACGCTGCCCTCCAAGGATTGGCGGAAGCTGGCTATGTTGAAGGTCGAAACTTGCTCGTCGTCCGCTCTTATGCCGCGGGTCAGTATGATCGCCTCGCTCCCCTCGCTGCCGAACTGGCGCGCCGCAACGTGAACGTGATCGTCACTACGGGGGGGCTTAACACCGCACTCGCCGCCAAGGCAGCAACGACTACAATTCCGATTGTTTTCGAAACCGGGGTTAACCCAGTTGAAGCTGGCCTCGTGACCAGTCTTAACCGTCCGGGCGGCAACATTACGGGTATTACAGACCTCAATCTCGAACTGACAGCCAAGCGCCTCCAGATGCTACACGAATTAGTCCGTTCAATTACCTTGATTGCCGTGCTCGTAAACCCCGCCAACCGTGCGACCGAAGGGATCGTGAAGCAATTGCAGGCAGCAGCGCCGACACTTGGCGTGCACTTGCTAATGGTCAATGTAGGCGCCCGAGGCGATTTTGAACGAGCATTCGAAACACTTATCGAGGAGAAGGCGGGCGCGATCTTGTCCACTGCCGATCCGATTTTTTTCAATCAGCTCGACTATTTCATCGCATTGGCAAGTCGTCATCGCGTGCCAGTAATTTATCCCTTCCGCCAGGCCACAAAGCTTGGTGGCCTTATGAGTTATGGTGCTGATGTTCCAGATGCTATGCGCCTCGTGGGGACTTATGCAGCACGCATTCTGAAGGGAGAGAAGCCCTCTAACCTGCCGGTACAGCAGTCCACGAAGGTCGAATTGATGATCAATCTCAAAACCGCAATGGCGCTTGGGCTGACGGTGCCGCAGGCGTTGGTGGTAGCTGCGAACGAGGTGATCGAATAAAAGTCCTGCAACGCAAAACAATTGGCTCCCGCCACCGCCACTGGTTCCCCGGATCAACCATGATCCGTTCTACACCCGCCGACGAGGGAACGGGGGTTACAGAAAGTTAACGGGGCGCCTCCATCGCCGAGCTAACAGCCGTGGTGTGGTTTTCCGAGGATCTCGACGAGCTCCTCGCCTATGCGCCGCATCGTGTTGCTCCACGGCGGACGTTGCGCAGGCATCGTCCCGCGAGCCGAGGCGACCCGCGGGCTATGCCGCCGTGGGCTTGGCAACCAGGCGCGTCAGGTTGAACATGAGGCGGTCGAGAGGCACGGGCTCTGCGAACAGGAAGCCCTGGCCGAACTTGATGCCGAGGGAGCGGACACGCTTGCGCTGGTCCTCCGTCTCGATGCCTTCGGCGAGAATCTCAAGGTTCAGCGACTTCGCCAGTTCCACGATGGACGAAATGACGGCGCTGGTCTCGGTGCGGTCGAGCGCTTCAATGAAGGATTTATCGATCTTGACTTTGTCGAATGGAAATTTCGTCAGATAGGCGAGCGAAGAATAGCCGACGCCAAAGTCATCGAGCGCGATCGATATGCCTATGTGCTTTAGCTCTCGCAGGGAATTGAGATTCCGTTCGGTCTCCTCTAGCAGAACCCCTTCGGTGATCTCGAACTCGAGGCGTTGCGCAGGCAATCCGGAATCGGCGAGCGCGAAACTCGCCCATTCGACGATGTTCGAACTCGGCGAACTGAACCGGCGACAGGTTGACCGCCACCTTGATGTGAGAGGGCATCTGCGTGGCGTCGCGGCAGGCCCGGAGCATGACCCAGTTGCCGAGCTCAACGATGAGCCCAGTCTGTTCGGCGACGGGAATAAATTCCGTCGGCGAGATGGGACCTCGTGTCGGATGGCGCCAACGTGCCAGCGCTTCGACGGACACCACGCGTCGAGATACGATGTCGACCACAGGCTGGTAGTGGACCTCCAGCTGATCACCCCAGATCGCTTCGCGTAAATCGATTTCCAGCGCGCTCCGCCGGTCGGCTTCCGCCTTCATCTGCATCGAATAAATCTGGAAGCGATTGCGCCCCTCGCTTTTCGATCGGTAGAGGGCAAGGTCGGCGTTGCGCAGGATCTCGTCGATCCGCTCGCCGTGCGCGGGCACCAGGGCGATCCCGATGCTGCAGCCGATGACGACAGGGCGACCGTCGATCTCATCAGGCTCGCTGATCGCCTCGATCAGCCTTCGTGCTAGATTTTCCGCGCTATGCAGCAGATCGCCGTCTCTCGACATCGCGATCACCGCAAACTCGTCACCCCCGAGACGCGCCGCGATATCGTCCTGCCGACATGCAGCCTTGATTCGCCCAGCCACCCCCTCGAGAAGCCTGTCTCCGGCCTGATGCCCGAGCGTATCGTTGACGGTCTTGAACCTGTCGAGGTCGAGAAGGAGCACCGCGAATTCGATGCCGAGATGCCAATGTCTCGCCAGCGTTGTGTCGAGGAGTTCTTTGAAAAGGTTGCGGTTCGCGAGCCCTGTCAATCCGTCGAAATGGGCGAGTTGCTCGATCCTGATCTCGGAGTTCTTTCGGTCGGTAATGTCTTCGTGGGTCGAAACCCAGCCACCGTTCACCATCGTGTGGTTGGTGACAGCGATCGTCCGGCCATCGGCGAGCACATGTTGGGCGGAAAAAACGTTCTCGGTCGCCAATCGCTCTGCGCGTATGGCCGTGTAACGATCGGGGTGTTCCTTGATAGTCCCGATTGCGACAAGATATTCGAACAGCTCCTCGAACGGCCGTCCGCGCTTCACGAACTCAGGCGGAAACCCGTAGAGCTGGACGAATCGATTATTCCACACCAGGATCCGATGATCGCCGTCATACATCGAGAGGCCCTGCGACATGTTGCCGAGAGCAGCATCAAAGTGTCTGTTCAGGCGCTCAAGAGTCGACTGGCGCTGAACGATGGCCGCGATGAAGAAGGCGGTCAGCAGCGTGAGTGCCGTCGCGATGCCGAAGTATATCAGCGCTTGGCGATCTGCATTTTCGAAGATGTGGGCCCGGGCCTCCCCGACCGTGACGACGAGCGGATAACCTGAGACCGTCCGGTAGCTGACCAGGCGCAAGATGCCATCGGCTCGACCCTCGCCCCAAAAGTAACCCTCGGGCGCTTGCGCTAGGGCACTCGCCATGACGGGCGTCGTCTGCTCGGGCGTCTTCGCAAAGCCGTAGGAGGCTCTGAATATGCCGTCAGACCCGCGGAGGCTGATATTGCTGCCCGGTCCCAACTTGAGCGTCCGAGAGAATTGGTCCACGAATCGGGGGTCGACCTGGGCGGAAAGTATGCCGGCAAAACTGCCATCGGCCGCGCGGAGACGGCGCGAGACTTGAATGGCAGGTTGCCCAGTGGTTCGCTGGACGATCGGGGTGCCGATGAAAAGGTCGTCCTTCTTTGGATTGATCTGGGCCTGAAAATGCAGACGATCGCCGAGGTAAATCGGAGCCGGCAAATCGCCCGTCGTTCTCTGCGTGAGATAGCCGTCGGACGTGACGAGGCTGATTTCTGTCGGCACCTCGCTGCCCAGCCCGGCCCTGCGTGCCAATCCGATCAGATCAAAGCGTTTGGGATCCTCTTCGTAGGCTTGCCGCAGCAGCAGCATGATCGTATCGATGCCTTTGAGAAGGCTTACGGTGTCTTTCTCGAACAGCCGGGCAGCGGTGTCGCCACGCTCGATGGCTACCCGGCTCGCTTCGTCGCGCTCAGCAAACGTCTGCAAGCATGCACCGACCCAACACAGTAGGACGATCACGATGCCGAAGATGACAACAGGGTTGCGGAGGTGACGCAAACCGGGGGCCTCTGGAGTTGAAGGACTTACCAACCTGAAGGCAGCAGATTAACAGTCCATAACAGAAAGCGTCAGCACGGCCGGCGAAGTGCGTGGAACAAAGCTCTCTCCGTCATGGCCTGGGGCTTATCCGCCGGTCTGTGGCCTGAATTGCCTCCGCGACTTTCCCCTGAGATGTCGGCTTCTCTAATCGGCCGTTTGGGGTCAAGCACCTTTTCTGACTAACTATCTACCCAATCGAAACAAAGGCCGTTCCACCATGCTGTTTGGCCGTCTGCTGATGTAGTTTGTGGCGCGACTGCTTCCGCCTTCGGGGCCTTTGCGTAAGAAAATTACCGAGCGCTGCTGACAGCGTCATGAGGACGGCGCCGCCTGGCTGGTCCAAGGCTGGATGAATGGCTACTGGACCCGCTCGCGCGCCGCGTCATTTTGCGTAGCCCTGTGACCTCACCAGGCAACGCGGCCTTCCTGCAGCCGCTCATCGACTTCAGCCTTGCTCCGGCGCTCGTGGCGACACCTTCTATGAAAACTCGAGTACAATTCTCACTATTTGACCGTCATTTTTCAATGAGGTTGTGCAAAAACGGGTGGGCAAGCCACGCGGAGGCGAGAGGCTTGGCGACATCGGCGGCCGACATGCATCTTGATCTTCCTACATTGGTCGTGATGGGAAGTTTCGTCGCGTTCTGCGCGGGCGCGGTCTTGCTTCTTGCATGGGTTCAGAATCGAAAAGTGTTCGGCTTGGCGACCTGGGGCTTCGCCAATCTCGCCAACGCCATAGGGATACTTTGCCTGGTGCTGGGACCGGCGTTGCGTCAGCCGGTCTGGTCGATTCTTTCCGCCATCTTCCTGGTGTCGGGGCCGGGATTGATTTGGAAGGGCTCGCGAGATCATCGATCTCGCTGGCCACGGTCTCGATGATCTCGGCGCAGCCGTTCGGTCGGTAGCAGGCCGGCCCATAGCTGTGATGCGCATGGAATCGCTGCAGGATGCCGGTGCGGTGCAGGAAATTGTGCACGAGGGTATCGACTGCAATCATGCTGCCGCCGACCTCGCGCCAACGTCGCCTAGAGCGAGGTGCACCGAGGAGCACCTGAGACAGCGCCATCGTCAGCAACTTGTCCGACACGCCGTAGACCTCTCGCAGAGGATCAACCAGGGCCGCTCGCATGCGCACGAGTTGGTCCGGCCCAGGCTGGCTAGCGGTGGCATTCAAGCGCCTATCGATCCAGCCAACGAGGTCGCCGTCAGCGACGTCACGCACGAACAGATACAGCGAATAAGCTGTCTGATTGAGCCGACCGTTGCGCAGCCAGGATCTCGGCAGCGGGCAATCGGGGAGGTGGTTGGGCTCGGCGCAGGTGAACCGGCTCTTGTTGTATCGGCAGTCGTAAAAGTGCCAGTAGCTTCTCAGCTTGGGACAGCTTGGCTGCTTCTCCAGGGCGCTCTCGATCACGTGCCATGTGGCAAGGCCGTGGCGATCCATGAATTTCTTGGCCACCTCGTCGGAAATGCCTTGATAGCTCAAGGCAGCGACCAGGTGATCGAACAGAGCCTCTGTATTCCGGCTGCGGATAGCCTTCCGCAGGTTTTTCCCTTCGCGTCCGAGACCGGCCTCATCGATGAACGTGGCGGTGCCGCCGAGGTGGCAGACCTGGAGGATCAGTCTCCGAGCGTGGGTGAGCGCCGTATCGCTCTCTGCCGGTGAGCGGCCATGGTCGTGTGTGCTGAGGTTTGCGGCCATCGCTGTTCAAATCATTGCTACCAGCTTGCGCTGGACGTCGGTGTCGCCGTCAATGTACCGCTGGGTGGTTTGGATCGACCGGTGACCGGCGAGTAGCTGAACGTCACGCAACGAGCCGCCGGCTTTGTGCACGAGCCGGGCCGCGCGTGTGATGAAGGTGCGGCGGCCTGAATGGGACGAGCAGCCCGCAAGACCAACGGCGCGATAGGCGAGCGCGAACCAGTTGACGATGCTGGTCGCCGTCATAGCATCGCCGCGCTCGGACTGAATGACCGGTCCGGTGCCACCAGTCAGCAAGCACCAAGCGGTGAGGGTGGACTGCAGCGTTGGGTGCAATGGTACGCGGCGCCCGCTGTTCATCTTGGCGACGCGGTCATGCAGTTCGATGACCTGGCTGACCTCGCCGGTCGGATCGAGCACCATGTCCCAGGTCAACCCTGCGATCTCGCCGGCTCGCAGGCCGGCTTTGACCGAGAGCAGCACCATCAGCTTGTTGCGGAGCGAGTTACGGGTGGCGGAGGCAAAGACAAGGAGGTCGTTTATCTGCTGATCGTGAAGTATCTTTGCCTGTCTGCCTGCCATAATCGAAGTGGAGCCTGATGTCTGCAGGTCAGTTTATTAAATCGCTGGTGAGCGTTCAAGAATAATCAATGAACTCCGGACTTGTTAAGTTTTGTGTATTTCTTCACAAGTTCAGGGGGGTCGCAGTACAAAGCGGAGCGTTGCCCTCGACGCAAGCTGGAAAGGCGCCGCGTGAAAAGCGCGAGGCCAGGGTACCTGTGTGGCGCGGGCCGCGAGCCTTGCGGCGATCGTTAGAGATCCTTCTTGGCGAGTTCGCGGAATGCGTCGGGAACGGAACGGGAAAGTCCCAACGCCACCGATCCGTATCCGACGGCCTCCCATCCGAATCGATCGCGGATCCTGTCAACGGCGCGGTCGGCCATCCAACGCGCCATGCCTCTTTTGGTCCCAGGCCGGCGCTCCTCATCTTCAAGCCCAAGTGGGAGTTCCAATTGCGCATCCCAGTGCTTCTCGATGTGCGACACGGAGATCGCCAGGAGCGAGATGATCTTCTCGTCAGGGTGATCCGCGAGAACCGTGCGCACCAGCTCCTCGGCGATTTCCGCACGAATCGCGGTCGCCGAAATCGGCGCATCGAGCGTTAGCGAGCGAGTGACCGCGTGGAGGTCGGCGAAGCGAACGCGGCCAAGGCGGCTGGCTTCGCATCTGTCATGGTGATCGACGATGATCTCGGTCGCTCGGGATCTGGCACGATGCAACGTCCCGGCTTCGAGCGGCTTGTCGCAATGGTGTGCTCGGGTGATGTCGGCGCGGTCTACTGCATCGAGGCGTCGCGCTTGGCGCGCAACGGACGGGATTGGCATCACCTGATTGATCTGTGCGCGCTCGCTGGCGCCCTGGTCATTGATCCGGATGGCGCCTACGATCCGCAAATCGTCAACGACCGCCTGCTGCTCGGGCTAAAGGGAACGATGCCGGAATACGAACTGAGCCTGATGCGACAATGCGGCATCGCTGCCCGTGACTCCAAGGCAAAGCGCGGGGAATTCCGGTTCATGCTGCCGCCAGGCTTCTGCTGGAGTGAAGCCGGCAAGATCGAGATCGATCCCGACCAACATGTAGCAGACACGATCCGGTTGGTCCTCACCAAGTTCCGAGAATTGGGGAGCGCGCGCCAAGTGTTCCTCTGGCCGCGATCATCCGACATCAAGATGCCCATTGTCCTGCGCAACGTCGATGTCTGCAAACTTGTCTGGAAGTCCCCCGCCTATCACAGCGTCATCCAGATCCTTCACAACCCGCTGTACGCCGGCGCCTACGCGTTCGGCAGGAGAGCGCAACGAACACACATCGTCGACGGTCGCGCTCGCAAAGTCAGCGGCTTCGCGAAACCCAGGGAGGAATGGAACGTCCTGTTGCGCGACAATCATCCCGGCTACATCGGCTGGCAAGAGTTTGAGGATAACCAGAAGCTCCTGCTCGAGAACGCACAAGGCGACGCGGTCCAATAGGTCAGGACAAGAGCCTAAACAGGCCTGAAGTTGCATCCGGAATCACTGCCGCGACGGGACGGCGCGACCAAAGATGGCGAGGCCAATCGGATGTCGCCATCAACGATGCGAACGCTTACCCCGTATCCGCGCCCCACGTTAACACGCTTCCATCTGCCTTGAGGGCAAAACTTCTGAATTTGTTGGCTGCAATGCTCACGACGTTTTGAAGTCCTGCCGGAACGTTGCACTGATTAGACCCGTTTGTACCCCATGAAGAAACCGTTCCATCCCGTTTGAGAACCACAACATGCTCGTAACCGGTTGCAATCTGGACAACATCCACTAATCCATCCGGATATGGAATGTAGGGCAATTTCTTCCTGTACGAAATATCATTATTAATTCCATCAAGGGAAAATGCTACCGCTGTACCGTCCGCTCGTAAGCCAGCCCATTTGCTTGGATAGGGATAGGAAAGAGATGCAATCCTTACAAAGTTATTAAGTTGCGGTGATATATCGATCTTTTGATATGGCGACCAGCCCTGACCCTGCTTTAGAGGCCACTGCCAGGCCTCAACGAGCCCGTCCTTTTTAAGAAGGATACATCCTTGTTCCCAGGAAACGGCTTGCAATACATTCGGCCAAAGGTCAGTGCCTGGCCAACCGATGGAGGCACCGTGGAAAAGCAGGGCAGGACTACTATGATCTATTGTTCCATCCATATTAATCAGGAATGGACTCCTGGTGACGATATGGACGCTCGAGGCGTTCGGAGAACGTGGCTTTGGGGCATAATAAGCCTGATCAAATCCCCTGGAGACCACTCGTCCACCCCCGCACAGGGCCAATCCTTGTCCATCCATACCGGCAAGCGCCATTATGTCGTTGACCCCCGACCAATTGTCGACGGTGCCGTCTTCTCGCGCTACCAAAGCGGTGTTATCGATTGCGGTGATGAATGGTATTTTTGATACTTTTGGAAACGTCGGCTCAACGCGAACAACCAGAGAATAATTTTGGGCCTTTCCAGGAAGAATCCGGTGAGCATTTATAACGATAGCAATACTTTTTCCGGTGAAATTCGGCCACCACACTTGCTCGACGTTGTTCTCGCGATCGAAATCTAATCGGCCGGGCTCTAAGTTGCCGTGCCGTGTCTCGATGATTTTTGGCGTCGCGTCGAACGCGTCTACAACGAGATCAAGATCGTTCTGCAGCCCTTCGCCCGGTGGATCGGTCCATACAAGCGTCACCGTCACAGTGAAGCCACCAAGCACACTCGGGAAATCGGGGACGGACCAGATTTTACTGTCGCCGGTTGCATTGAGTGCGGCATCTTCATCTGAAATGACCAGAGGCTGAAACGCGACGTCTCCCCATAGGGAATCGAGGCTCACTCTGCCGAAACCCTGCGACATGTCGGGCGTTCGTTTCGTTTCGGGTGGATCGAATTGCCCTTTGACCGGCACCGCGAGATTGATCAGGAGCGCCTTCATGAGAGAGGCGGGCGGCGGGCCATGCAACGTGGACCCATAACTCGTTGCGAGCCATTCCCGGAGCACCGCAGCACAGCCTGCCACGAGTGGCGTGGCCATGCTGGTTCCACCCTTGTAGATGTACTGCGGGTCGCTCGAGCTTCCCCAATCCTCCGAGGTCGGGACAGGACATTTGCTTGATTTGGTAGACAAGATGGCAATGCCAGGCGCGACTACATCGGGCTTGATCCGGTTCACGCCGGCCGGTCCGCGGGAGCTGATTGGGGAAATTCCTGCCGGGGAATTGGCGACTTTGCCAGATTTTAGCGGCTCAATCGGAAACTTGCTCGGCCATAGGTCTCCGTAGCGCTGTGCAGGAGAAACTCCTCCATAACAAAAGTTTGGGCGAAAGTTCTCCGTTGCGCCGACCGTCAGCACATTCTTGGCCGCCCCGGGTGAGTCGATCGATCCAAGGGAAACGCTGCCCGCGTGGGCTGCATCCGTTCCGGCGTTGCCCGCCGCCTTGCAAATGAGAAGCTCTCGATTATTCCAAACAAAATCGTCAGCCTCCTGACACTCGGCATTGTAATCGCCATGGGTGTCGGCGCCCCAAGAAATATTGTAGATTCGCGCGCCGTCATCGTGAAAAGGGGGCCGCAGCAGGTCCTGGAGATCGGGCGGAAACTTGTACTCACCAGCGGCATCGGTGAGCGATTGAAACACAATTTTCGCACCGGGGGCGGTACCCTGCACTTTGCCAAGGCTTTGCGAGGTACCGTTGCCGAGTGCTGACCCCGCGACATGGGTTCCGTGTCCTTTGGGGTCATCGCCTATCGGTCGCCCTGGGCCGCCGAGTGCGTAAATCTTGAGCACGCGGCCTTGAAATGCGGGGTGGATATTTGCAGGATCCCCCGTATCCAGACCGGTGTCACTGATTGCGATGATCTGGTTCGTACCAAGGAGCGGCGTGGTGCTTCGTTGCTGCTCGACATTCAAGATGCGGCGGGCAACCGCATTCCAGGGTTGGGGCGGAACGTATTGTTCGACATGATGGATGCCGTCGATTGCCGCCAGCGCCGGAACGCGCGCCAGATCAATTGTCAACCGCAGCTTACGGCGGCCTAGCACGATCGCGCTGGGATCAACTCCCGTCGCCGATGCCGCCTGTTGCCGCAGTGAAGCAGGATCAACTGCCTCGTGGACCACTGCATCGACTATCACGCTTCCGGTCCGTGGTGGCCCGGCCGTCATCTGTTGCATGTTAACGAGGCCCATGATTCCACGACTCAGGGCCGGTTTCACCTTCAGCTCCTTCATGTAGAAATCAGCCCAAGACACGAACGGAAGTCGTCGGATCGAATTCAAATCTGAAGCGGTAAAGCGACAAAGATACGTTTGTTCAGGAACGTATTCGAGAATGGTCGCGCCAGCCGCTTGCAGCTGGCTCTGCTCCTGTTCAGAGAGTGAAGTTCGACCTTGCACAAGTATGTAATTCGATCTGGCGCTATCGGCATGCGCTAAGACGGCCGCGATTTCAGGGCTATTTATTTTTGGATCGAAGCGAATGTTGTTGATGACGATTTCAGCCATGCTGCCCTCTCAGCAGATTGTGTGGTTCCGATAACCGACGGTAGTCCTGAATTTCATCTAGTACTATGGTCCGCCAATCGCTGGCGTCGCGGCGGCGTCCATTTTGCCAACGCAGCAATGTTAGAAGTGCCTCCTGCCGACGACATCGCGCCGCCCCGAGCCACAAAATTGGGAACGGAACAAATTTCGGCGCGGTGTTATTGGCACCCCACGAACGTTGCCGGGCCCATTTGGTTCGGCCGATGCCCCGAAAGTTTTGCGCGAGGATAAGAGCGACTTGCAGAGTGGATGTCATCGTGGGTGCCATCATACGCGCATGGGCGAGTGGGCGATACGGAAGTAGGCGCATCACCGCTCGTCTGCTTGATCATCGTAGACCAGGCGCACCGGCTCGGCCTCGCGTGCCGGCGTGACATCGAGCAGCGGCATCTGCCGGTAGCGCTGATCACCACGATCTGGAGCCGGTAGCTCTGCGCGTGGCTGCGGCCTCGGCCGCCAGGTCGCCGACCCGCAGCTGCTCGCCGGCCTTGATCGCGCCCACAACGGCGAGGCCATTCTCGGAGGTATCACGCACCTTCGCGAGGGCCGCCGGGCCTTTGCGGCCGCCGGAGATGTTCACCAACGCGGGCGACGTCGAGTTCGTCGTGCCCGGCGCGGTCGCGCCGTGGGCGCGCGCTGGCGGCGGCAAGATGTTCGTCGCTACGCCCCATCGTCGCAAGCGAGCTACATGCGCGCGTTACAGAGGCTTTCTGTGAAGCTCATGGCGTTAAAGGCAGCGGTCAGCATCGTCCGCCAAGGCCCAATGGCTCCCGGTGGGGCAGGCAACAGAAAGAGCCGGCATTACGCCGTATCCATTCGCGGTCGCCGCTTTGGCGTCGATCGCAGCTTTCGCCTGTGCCGCTATGGCCGCTTTGGCGCGAACCTGGCGCATCTCCGCCTCGGCGGCAGCGCCTTTCGCAGACATGACTTGAGCCCTGATGAGGTTCTCCAGGGAGCCGGCGCGCGCCGGGCGCGCGGTGGCGAATGAAAGCGCGGAGATGGAAACGAGTAAGGCGGTCGTGAGAACTACGTGCTTCATGTGAGCGCCCCATCCGAAGGGTTCAACGATGAAGGAAGTTTATTGGACCACGAACAACGGCTCCGTGATCTCCGTCACACATCATCTTGCGCCCGGCAAACCGATAGCGATCGACGGCACACCCGCGGGCACGTTGTTGGGCATCTTTCGAAATGACGAAGAGTTGGTCGAGCACTTGCGCCGGCGTGCGGCACAGGCGGAGCGCCGTGGGGTTGCTTCCGGCGCCGCCAACCGCGCCTCGGCATCAGCGATAAGCTCTCAAAGCCCGGCCTCGGTGCGCGGGTCTTTCGCAAACCGAGGATGGTCCGCATCCGCACAATACGGTGCCGAAGCCAAGTCTTTTCGTCTTCAACATCGGTGGGCACGATGAACTTACCACACGATCATGACGGTCCGGGACCACGGCCTCCGCAACACCCGACGCACCTGCATCGTCTGACACAGACCTCGTCCGGCCTGGATGCCGCGCCGATTAAGCGACGCCGTGACGGCTCACGGGCTGCACGCGCGACCGCGAGCTGCGGGTGCCCCGAAAAAGCCGGAAAGGCCTGATGTCTCACAAAGTCTTACAAACGCAAAGATTACACGAGGGGGGCAATGCATAAGATTCAGGGGGCATCGATCCTAGGTACGTTGGCGGTTTGCTTGGCTACCGCCCCGCAAGTAATGGCGGGCGGGCCGCCGAATCTTCCCTCCGGAAAATTTGCGATTACCGCGGAAGGAACCGAAGCGAGCTGCTCGGGAAACAACTGCGTCACACTCAAAATCATAGAAGTGGGGAACGTGATTTGCGATGCGGTCGGCAATGCTTGCGGCACCCATTCGGCGGTGGTGACCACCGTGCCCCCCGGCGCCGCTCCTCCGACTGTCGTGCCGAGTGTAACGATGGTACTAAAAGTCACCAAGTATGACCCTAACACGGGAGTCGGCGACGAGTTGTTGGCTGAATATTCCGGCGGATCGTGCGTCGGTTCTCACTTCAACAGCAACGGCGCGACCCAAGAAACTAGCGGCACGCTTCACTTCGTTGTAAGCGATGAAGGGAACAGGATTAACAGCATCATCACGTCACTTAGCCTCGGCGGATCGCCAGCGAGCGGCTATTCGATAAGGTTCACCGAACAGCAGCAGTAGCTACCGGTTACGCCAGCTTCGCTGTGCATTCACCTGCGCCGCGCCGGTGGCCCGCGACGACCGGTGCTAGGTCAGCTGCGGCTCGGTTTGCGCGCGCTCGGCGGGCTTCGCTGACGGTACGGCGGGCCGCGTTGGTGAGGTAGAAGGCCTCGCTCGGACCCGGATGATCGTCTGCGGTGACCGGGGACCAGGTGCAGAATGCGAATTGATGCGGGTTGCGGTCGCAGCTGTCAATAAGGCAGCGGTGTAATGTTACGCGCCGGATTTCGGCCCCGCGGCGGCTACCATGCGGCGCCTTGGCGCGATACGGCTGTGCGATGACTTGGCGAGAGACAATCATTCTAGTCGCCATCTCCGCGCTGCTGTCGGCGGCTATCACTGTCGCTCTCAGGATGGTGATAGAGAACGCGACTTTTTGATCCGGGCGATGCACTCGCGCAATGGCGCCACACTTGCGCGTGAAGGCGCGGAGTTACGTCAGGAGCGAGAGAACAGCCTGAATATGGTTTGAGGCGCGCGTACGAGTTCGTTGTGCGTCATGTGCCCCTCCGCGGCAGCCTTGAGAATGCACTCCGCGAGACGCGCCTTCATGGCCGGCGCAGGAAGTAGCTTCCGCCGCCCGGCGCGGTGTCTGGGTTGAACATCAACCCTGCGCGCTTGATCCGGGGCGCGATCTCCTTGAGGAGGCCCAGCCACTTGCCTCCCAATGTATTCTCAACATTGATAAACCCGGTGATGTTGTCGCCGGGACGAGACAAACTGGCGACCAGACCTGCGCCGACCGGGTCGGAGACGACGGCAAACACGATAGGGATTGTGCTGGTCTCCTGATGCAGCGCGGCCGTCACCGGTGTGGTGCTGGACAGGATTACGTCAGGGTTGAGCGCGACAAGTTCCTTGCCGAACGGCGCGATCCGAGCGAACTCGGCTTTGGTCCAGCGCTGCTCGACGCGCAGATTGCTGCCAACCGTCCAGCCCAATAGAGCCAACGCCTCAACGAACGCGACAAAATCGGCGTGATATTGCGGGTCGCTCTCGAACCATCCCATGAGGACGCCGAGTGACGTATCTGATCCCGCTGCTGCGCCCCCGCTGAAAGTGGCAACGCAACAGCGCCGATCCCCCCGCGATGAACTCCCGTCGTCGCATCTCCGCCCTCCAGAGATTTGTCGCGAGCCTATCGCGCTCCGGGCTGTACTACGTTAGCGAGGCGCTCATCGGTATTGCGCAATCGATCACACAGCACCTTTACGATTGGAGGCCACACCTCAGGATGTCGTTCCAAATACAATAGAATCTCGCTTCGATCCAATATCGCCAAGCTGCACTCGGTAGAGGCAGTCGCGTCCGCCGTTCGTTCCTTCCCATCGAGCAGAGCGATCTCGCCGAACAGTTCGCCAGGGGTCAGAGTTGCGAGCACCAGCATCGGTCCGTTGGTGGAAGGCACGCTGATCCGGACGTTGCCACTCACTACCGCAATCATATGATCGCCCGGCGCCCCCTTCAGAAAGATGGTCTCGCCGGCCGCGAAGTTGCGAATTCGAATCCGCACACGGGCGAAAAGCGCCTTCCTTTCGTCAGGACCAAGGTTGCGAAAGAGCCAACATGCACCTAGAAGCCGGCGGGCCTCTCCAATCAAACTTCGGTCGGTTTCGAGTTCCAATTTGGTCCCTTGCGCGGAGAGCGACACGTCGTTTGCCAGTCCCGCTTCGGCAGCCTAACCGGTCCCTGCATGCGGGGAAATGCCCTCGGTCGAAAGTCGCCGACAGCCTTTGGTGATCGAACCGGGAGGCCGTTTGCTGCACCGCATGAGGCGGCTTCTGTGGAAGCCCGCGATAAACTCCCTCCGCCTCATTGGATGACCTCGTCGGCGGTGGCGAGCAACGTTTCCGGGATGGTGAGGCCGAGGGATTTGGCGGTATTCAGATTGATCGCGAGTTCGTATTTGCTGGGGGCCTGCACCGGCAGATCGGCCGGCTTTTCTCCCTTGAGGATGCGGTCAACGTAGCCTGCGACACTGCGGAAGTTGTCCGTCCACACAGGTCCGTAAGAGATCAAGCCGCCATCAGAAACAAAGTGGCGCAAGGGATAGACGGCCGGCAATTGATGCCGGGTTGCGAGTGCAATTATCAGCTTGCGATGACGCGTGGCCAAGACGTTCATCGTCACGATGACGCCACCGTTTGCCCTCTGCGCAAAAGCGGTAATGGCGCGCTCCATCTCGCCAGCATCGCGAGAATCGATCGGATTCACCTCCAGACCGAAAAGCGGGGCTACCGTCTGGACCGCGCCCATTTGACCGCCGCCGCCCGCGGCAGTTGGGTCTCGGATGACCGCCGCCCGGCTTACACGAGGGGCAATCTGCTTGAGCAGCTCCGGCCATTTCCCTGTTACGCCGTATTCGATCCCGGCAAAGCCAGTGGTATTGCCGCCGGGCTTTGCGAGGCTCTCCACCAAACCGCCGCCCACGGGGTCGAGCGCCCTCGCGAACACAATCGGCACGGTGCGCGTCGCCCGTTGAAGTGCCCGTACAGTGGACCCTGTCGCAGCCACGAGAATATCTGGCCGAAGCGCGACAAGCTCGACTGCGGCCGGGCGTGCGCTCTCGTCACTGTTCGCACCCCAGCGGTAATCAACCTCTACATTGCGGCCAATCGTCCAGCCATGCTCCTGCAGGCCCTGAGCCAACGCCGCGACCTGAGCCGGCGCTTCGGGATCGTCTGCAGCCCCCGGCATGAGCACGCCAATGCGACGCATCCGAGGTGTCTGCTGCCCCCGGGCCACGAGCGGCCACGCCGCTGCGCCGCCTAACCCCGCGATGAACTCCCGCCGTCGCATCAGCCATCCCTCTCTGCTGGTTGGATAGCCTATCGCGGCCAGCGCTGCATGTCCGGCCTTGATTGACATCTTTTTGCAGCGCGGTAGGCGGCTCATGGCCCGAATCAGAAGTCCCTGATGCTGTTTGGTCTGCTTTCGGGGTGAAGCAGCCTATCAAGGTTCGCAGGCGGCGATCCGACAGAGCGGGGCTAAAAGTGAACCCCCGCGTCGCCCTACCACGCGGCTCAAGCACTTTGGGAACGTCGTGCGGGCGAACCGCGCGCTATTTCTTGGCGTTCCGGCCCTTCTTTGGCGTCTTCGCAGGGGCAGCCTTGCCCAGTCCGGAAATAAGAAAATCCTCCTTCTTCTTTCCAGTCTTAATCAGGGCTGCCATCCACCGAGGCGGCAATCCCCTGCCACTCCAAGTCTCGCTTGGATTGCCAGGATTGCGATATTTTGGTGCGACCGCTCCACGGGGCCCGCCGCGGGCCGCTTTGGCTCGCCCACCACGCCCATCAAGTTGGACCAACCTGGAAAGCTCGCTCTCGAGTTCGTGCCGACGCTCCGAAACCCTTTGGACGATCGCCGCGTCGACCTTGGACTTCAGGTCCTGAAGCTTGGAAATTGACATTGTTTTGAGAGTCATGTCGGTTTGTCCTCCGCGCAAAATCGAATCGATTATCTACGATGCCGAAAATGGCCGCGAAGTGAAAGTACATCAAAACGGGCGTTGATGGGTGGGGATAACAATACCCCACTCTGATTTGGAGCACCGCTCTCCCGTATCATCCGTGTCCGCGGCTTCCACCTCAGGCACATCGTAGTCGTACAGGACGACCGATTGGTTGGGCGGTACGTTCTCGACTGACTGCACCACGCCACCGCGGACGCGGATAATTATAGAATCCGACATGTTCGACCTCCAGGAGTTGAGCGGATCCGAGGGCTTAATCTACCGGGCAGCTCTCTCTGATATAGAGCGCGAGCGTCGAGTCCGATCGATGTCCCGTTTGAGCTTTGATCCGCCATGTTGGTACGCCGGCCAGTGCGGCACTGCTCGCGAAGCCGGCGCGAAGTGAATGTCCGGAATACCGCGTCGGATCGCACCCCAACAATTTGACGTGCTGTTTGATGATCAACGCCACCGCCTCGGTCGACAGTCGCCTGACGATCACCGCGCCTCCTCTGCTCACGGGCCGGAAAATCGCCCCAGTCGCTGTTCTGGAACCCGCCAGCCATCGTTCTAATGCCTGGACGGGACAAAGAGCAGGATGACTGCGCTGGATCGAGACTTTGCGGCCACGGCCTTCCTGGTCGGTTTTGCTCCGCCGAATGGTGATCGCTACGTCCGCGGGCACCCACTCGAGATCCTCGAAGTCAATCGCGACGAGTTCGGACCGACGAAACGCACCGGCGAAGCCCACAAGCAATAGCGCCCGATCGCGGATGTCCCTGATGGAGTTGCCCAGTCCTTCGCAGATCGCGAGCAATTCGTCAGCGACCAGGGGTGCCACTCTGCTCTGGGGCCGGCCGCGGACGCGGCGGATGCCACGCAAAACCGTGCGAACCAGATCATGCTTAGTTGGATCACCGAACCCGTGGTCGAGGTGAGCGCGACGTATTCCCACCAGACGGCGAGCGAGAGTGGCCGTGGTCAGGCCGGAAGCGTGCCGGGCCAAGTATCGCGCGATCATGCTGGCGTCGGAAGGAATGGCGCCACCCCAAGCGACGAAGTGATCAACGTCGGCCTGATAAGCCCGCCGTGTGTTGGTCGATCTAGAGCAAGTTCCGGCCTGATTGAATCGGGGGATTCCCGTTTGCCATCAGATAGGTGAGTCTCTCGTTGTTGATTCGACTTTGGGAGGCGGGTCGATGGCGAGGGCATACTCCGCGGACATGCGCCAGCGGGTGATCGATCGCGTAGAAAGCGGTGCTTCGCGGCGGGAGGCAGCCGAGCACTACGAAGTGAGCCCCAGTACGGCGGTGATCTGGGTGAAGTGCTTTCGCGAGACTGGCCGCTGTGCCGCCAAGCCGCGCGGTGGGAGCACGTCGCCGCTGGAGAAGCACGCGGACTTTTTGCTGGCACTGATTGAACTGGAGCCCGACTTGACGCTGGACGAGGTCGTCGGGGTGATGCGTGAGCTCAAAATTCCTGGCAGTCGCACGGCGGTCTGGCGGTTCTTCCAGCGGCACAAGATCACGTTCAAAAAAAAGCCTGCGCGCGGCGGAGCAGGAGCGCGCGGACGTAGCGCGGGCACGCCGACGCTGGATGCGCGAACAGGGTCTGTTTGATCCGGCCAGGCTGGTGTTCATCGACGAGACTTCCGCCAACACCAAGATGGTGCGGCTTTACGGCCGTTGCGTCACGCGGCGAGCGGCTGGTGGATCTTGAGCCACACGGTCATTGGAAGACGATCACCTTCGTTGCCGCTCTGCGCCAGAATGGCATGACGGCACCATGTACAATCGACGGGGCAATGAACGGAGGGCGCTTCTTGACCTACGTCGAGCGCTGTCTCGCCCCGACCCTCAAGCGCAACGACATCGTGATGCTCGACAATCTTCCGGCGCACAAGGCCGCCGGTGTCCGAGAGGCCATCGAAGCGCGCGGGGCGACGCTTCGCTATCTGCCCAAATATTCCCCCGACCTGAACCCGATCGAGATGTCCTTCAGCCAGATGAAGGCCGATCTGCGCAAGGCAGGTGAGCGCACAATTCCTCGCCTCCGCCGCCGGATCGGTCATTCGCTCGGAACGTCACCGCCTCGCCAAGCCGCCAATTATTTCAGGCACGCAGGCTATGCGTGAAATCCGATCGGAATCTGCTCTAGCGGCCGCAACGAAGCGCAAGACCTCTGTGTCGTCGCAGCCAAGTGCTGCGGGCAGGAGGCCCGTGCACTCAGCCTTCACGGGAAGGGGATCGGCGATTGGTTCCGATAATTGAATGTTATCGGAGGTAATGTCACCGGACATGCGCGACCTCCGCGCGGACCGCATTGAGCTCGGGCAGATCGCGTCTCATCAGGCTGAAAATCTCTGACGCTACGCCTTGGCGGCCCCCGCATCCTCCATCCACCAGCTCGCGCAAGCTGTCCGCCGTGGACCAGCGTAGCCGAGACCGTACCAGCCCACTCTCAATCCGGAAGACCACGCTGCCAAGGAACTTGATTCGTCTCTCGCTCGGTACGTGTGCAAACAACCAGCGCGCAGTTTCGCTTGTGCCCCGGAGAAAGCGTAAGCTACTGGTCAAAGGGGGCGGAAGCACCGCTTACGCTCGAAGCGCAAGTGCCTCGTGTCCTCGCCGGATCGCCTTCTGCATGAGGCTCATCGCGAGCCAAGGCGAGATTTCAAGGGGTTCGTGAAGGGCTCGTCCGCTCGATTCTTGGACGGAGCGGGCAAGTCGTTCGCGTCGGTGGGCAAAGAGATCGTCGTTCACATCATCCTCCATGATCTGAGGAGGACGAAGAACATCGGTCCCACTATTGAACGTAACTTAAGTAACTGCGTTGTAAATAGAAATTTGATTTACGCGCGAAAAGAATTCTGCCTGTTTCTTTGGATCGCTGCGCTTGTGGCGCCCGCAGCTTTCCGCCCATTGCCGAAATGCCTGACACGCTTCGTCCGTGGAGGCTGGCGTATTCGCGCGCCGCAGAAGACCTATGAGGTTTTCGCCCTCCAGGTCGAACCCTCCGTCGTGACGCTCGATGAATTTGGCGGCCGCCTCCGTCGAATCGATGGGCTCGTCCGGATAGCCGTCCAGTCTTATTGGAGGGTCGATAGCCACCATGGGCTATGTAACGCGCCTTTTGCTCAGACGTTCCACCCTAACCTTCTTGCGCGTCAACTCGTACGTTGCATCAGAAGCCACAAACGGCCCAACGCTTCTTCTGCCGTCTCTCCCTCTCCGAGCAGCTGCCCATCAGGGGTGGGTGTTGATGCCCGCCAGTTAGCGACTTGGTCGCAGGCGAGTTGGAGCGGTTTTCCGCAAGCAATCACGAGGTCGGACAGAGTCGGCGTGTAGACTGCCTCTTGTTCCAGCTGCAAAGGCACACCTGCCTTCGCTTTGCTGCCGTACCACATCTGAAGCGCGGCCTCTCTGCGAATCCTCAGATGATCGTTCAAGGCATAAATAGCGTGTGGTGAAGGACTCTGCGTAAATCCGGCCGACTTCAGCTCCTGTGCGAGTGCAAACGAAATCATGGTTTCTCCCATTGGTAGAACCAACGTGCCTAGTATTCAAGGTCCTGTGGCGACTTCCGCGATCGAGTTGCATAAGTAATCCGGGACCGTGGCGAGGAAGTGCACGGAGGGACCGAGAATTACGCGAGAAGTTACGCGCAGCAGGCGTGGGCGTCGACCACGGACGTATCGCGGATGCATTTGGCAAGTGCCCCGGATTCACTACCATCCGAGCTTCCGGAAAGGCGTGGTCGACGGCAACGCCACTGTCACGAGGATCGTCCGAGAACGGGACGCGGAGATCGCGCGTCGTTCAGAAGGGGAACCTGACCCATTCACTACGGGCCGTGCCGCCGTTGATGTCGGGACCTGCACAGCCGCGTTTGACTCAACTCCGCCGCACACCTTTCTTGATGTCCCGTAGTTGGGATAGAGCTGCAGGGCCTTGGGGTCGTACACAGCTCCTGTTGATGTGGACATCAACGAATGTGCACTGCCTCATTCGGCGTTGATCGACTGCACGGTCCAGTTGGTCGGGATGGTGCCGATTCCGGCAGTTGACAATATCGCGGCGCCGTTCATGAACCACATCGCTGTGTTGCCACTGGTGTCGCGCCAGAGCAGATCGCTCATGCCGTCGGCGTTGTAGTCGCCGACCAGCGCAATCGACCATGTGGTCGGCACGCTGCCGACGCCGACGGCCGATAACACCGTCGCTCCGTTCATGAGCCAGATCGACGTGTTGCCGGTGTTGTCGCGCCAGACGATGTCGCTCCTGCCATCGCCGTTGAAGTCGCCAGTCCCGACGACCGACCAGATGGTGGGAACGTTACCCACCGACCCAGTGGAAGCGACCTGCGTGCCATTCATGAACCACATCGCGTTATTGCCGAGACCGTCGCGCCACAGCAAATCGCTCTTGCCGTCACCGTTGTAGTCGCCGGTCCCAACGATATTCCACGTGAGCGGTACGTTGCCGATCACGACCCCGGACGAGAGAGCGGCGCCGTTCATCAACCACACCGCGACATTGCCGCTGGTGTCGCGCCAGATGATGTCGCCGAAACCGTCGCCGTTGAAGTCGCCGACCCCCACAATGGACCAAGTCGTCGGGATGTTGCCCAGGGAGGCGGTCGATCCGACCGCCGCGCCATTCATGAACCACATCGCGGTGTTGCCGCCGGTGTCGTGCCACAGCAGGTCGACTTTGCCGTCGCCGTCGAAGTCCCGCTCGCCGAAGATCGACCACGTGGCGGGCACGCCCCCGATCGTGCCAGTCGATGTGATCGCGGCGCCGTTCATAAGCCAGAAGGCGACGTCGCCGCTCGTGTCCCGCCACGCGATGTCGCTCTTGCCGTTGCCATCGAAGTCATGGGTATTTGCCTCCGCGAATTCGGCGACCAGGGCAAAATTGCCGGCAAGCATGAATGTATAGCTCGGTGAAGTGCTGACGAGGTTGCCGCCCTGAGTCCAGCCGACGAAGCGGTGGCCGCTGATCGGCGTCGCGGTCACCGTCCGCGACGTGACGGCCACGAACGTGCCGCCGCCGGTGACGGTGCCGCCCGTGAGCGGTGCGGCGCTCACGCTCAGTGTGTAGGTCGGCAGCCCGATGCGGCCGATGCTGTCGTTGCCGTTGTCGAGAAACCACAGGGCGTTGTCCGGCCCTGCCGCGATCTCGGTGAGTGTAGTGCTGGGAATGGCAATTTCGCTGATTATGCCCGCCGTTGTGATGCGCCCGATCTTGCCGCCGCCCTCAACGAACCACAGCGCGCCGTCCGGCCCTGCCGCAATGCCCCGGAGGCTGCTGGAGGCGGTGGGAACGAGGAATTCGTTGGTAACCTCGCCCGCCGTTGTGATGCGCCCGATCTTGTTGGCGCCCTGCTCAGTGAACCAAAGCGCACCGTCCTGGCCCGGCGCGATGCTGGTTGGAAGACTGTTGACCGCGGCGGTGGCGAATTCGGTGATCGCGCCCGCGGTGGTGATGCGCCCGATCTTGCCGCCTCTCTGCTCGGTGAACCACAGCGCGCCGTCGGGCCCCCCCACGATCGCAGTGGGTTGGCTGTTCGCGGTGGGAATAGTGAATTGGTTGGTGACGACGCCCGCGGTGGTGATGCGCCCGATCTGGTTGCTGGTCTGCTCGGTGAACCACATCGCGCCGTCCGGGCCCGCCGCGATGCCCTGGGGCGGAAGGCCGGTAGTAGCTGGGAATGCGGTGGTCACACCCGTGGTGGTGATGCGTCCGATTGCGGCGGCGCCCGTGTCGACGAACCACATCGCGCCGTCCGGTCCCGCCGCAATGCCGTCGGGTATCGCGTCGGGGTTGGAAAGGATGGTTTCCTTGAAGTTTCCCGCGGTGGTGATGCGTCCGATTTTACCGACAGCCTCCGTGAACCACAATTCCCCATCCGGCCCCGGCGCAATGCCCCCAGGCGTACTCGAGCTCGTGGGAATGGCGAATTCAGAGATGCGCGGGACCAGCCGTCCAATCTTGTTGCCGTCGAACTCGGTGAACCATAACGCGCCGTCCTGTCCCGCCACGATGCCGGTCGGGAAGCTGTTGGCCGTGGGAACGGCGGTTTCGGAGATGAGGCCCAGGGTGGTGATGCGGCCGATCTTGTTGCCGTCTTGCTCGGAGAACCACAGCGCGCCGTCCGGCCCCACCACGATGCCCGTGGGAGTGCTGCCGGCGGAGATGTTGAACTCGTTGCCGACCACGCCCGCAGTAGTAATGCGCCCAATCTTGTTGGTGGCAGACTCGACGAACCAAAGGACGCCGTCCGGCCCTGCGACGATGTTTTTGGGACTGCTGCTGGCCGTTGTAATAGGGAATTCATTGGTCACGACGCCCGCGGTGGTGATCCGCCCGATCTTATTGGCAGTGAACTCGGTGAACCAAAGCGCGCCGTCCGGCCCGGCCGTGATGGCAAAGGGAGCGCTGTTGGCAGTGGGAATGGCGAATTCGGTGATGCTGCCCGCGATGGTGATGCGCCCGACCTTGTTGCCGCCGCCCTCCACGAACCACAGCGCTCCGTCCGGTCCGACCGCGATGCCCTGGGGGCCGCTGGCGGCGGTAGAAACAACGAATTCGTTGGTAAAGGCTCCCGCCGTGGTGATGCGTCCGATCTTGTTGCCGCCGCCCTCGGTGAACCACAGCGCGCCATCCGGCCCTGCGACGATGCTGTCGGGGAAGCTGTTCGCCGTCGGAATTGTGAATTCGGTGACGACACCCGCCGTGGTGATCCGCCCGATCTTGTTGCCGGTGGCCTCGGTGAACCAAAGCGCGCCGTCCGGCCCCACCGCCATGGCGTCGGGCAGGCTGCTGGCCGTGGGAACGGTGTATTCGGTGACGCTCTGTGCAGAGGCGAGCGTGGGCAGCGTCACCAGGGCGAACAGGATTGCAGCACGTCCTATTAGCGGCAGGGTCATATTCACCATGAACGTTGCTCCCTCTGCGAAAACAATTATCAGTAATTCTTGCACCCCTTCGGCTTAATGTAGCTGCTCGCCCAAAGGCACACCTGAGTGCGCGTCAAACTTGCCGCTTTCACTCTGCTGTGCCTGCGCCGCAACCGGCCACGCCGCCGCGCTGCCCAGCCCCGCGATGAACTCCCGCCGTCGCATCTTGGAAATCCTCTCCCCGGATCAAGGAAGCCTACCGCGGCGAAGGTTCTAGGGGAATTGTGGCTCGCGCCGTCGCCGGCGTGGTTTGCTGCACCCCGAGCGGTCCTCGCAGATCAATTCAGCTTACGACCCAATACGTCTGATCTTTACCGGCTCAGGTGCTGATCGAAGAAGCGTGCCACCTCATCGTGGTACTCGCGAATTTCTGGCACGCTTGGGTCACCGAGCATGTATTGGGCGTGAGATTGCCCTTCCCACATTTGCAGCACTGCCTCGACGCCGGCTGCACGCAGCTTTCGATACATACGCACAGTGTTGGATAGGTAGAGGTCACGGGTGCCGCTGGTCAGGATGGCCGGCGGAAATCCATGCACGTCGCCATAAATAGGCGACAGCAGCGGGTCCTTCAAATCGCGCCCGTTGGCGTAGAGCAGCGCTGTTGCCCGTATGAAGCCGTCTTGAGTGCCCAGTACGTTGTCGACGCCAGCGTTGGTGAAGAGGGTATCGCCAGTCTTGGACAGGTCCACCGTGGGCGTCCCCGGCGCAATAGCCCCTGGCATCGGCAGGTTTTCCATTTTAGCGCGCAGCAGCGTAGTCAACGTCAAGCTGCCGCCGGCTGATGTGCCAAAGATGCCAATATATTCAGGCTTTGTTGTCTTGAGCATTTCACGATAAACGGCAAAGGCATCATCCAGTGCCGCAGGGAACGGGAAATCGGGCGGCATGCGGTAGTCGACCGAGATAACCTTAAAGCCAGCAAGTCCCGCCATCAGGATGGCCTCCCTGGTTCCCGCCTCTCCCGGGTTCAACACTCTGACCCCACCGTGTAGGTGCAGCAGGACGCGGTCCCGGTTGCTAGGCGGGATGGACTTGGGCGTAACGATGAATGCCTTCACCCCGGCTATGCTGGTCGGTTCTATACTAACGCCCAGCGCCTCACGGAGTTTCGGCAACCCCGCCACGGTCGCGTCCGCTGCGTCGTCCACTCTCTTCTTCCATTCGGCGGTGGTCTCCGGCGCGATATTGAAATTGGGATTGAGCGGCCGAGCGATCATCGCTTGCATCTGTGGGCTGACGGTGTCGGGTACTGGAAGCGTACGTGCGGGCACCTCGCGGGTGCCACTGGATTGGGCGGCCGACTGTTGGCAAGGCTGGGAAGCGAAAATCACCACACCCAATCCCACCGCGATGCACATCAAATTGGACATCTTTAATATTCCCTGACAGAACAGGTGGCACTCCCGGCGAGGCCGCCCCTTTGAAAGGTACACCAAATTTCGCTGTACGCGGAAGTGGACGGCGGCCGGTCATGGCCTACCCCGGAAGCGCCGGCCACCGGGCCACAGGTCCGCTATCGGAGGAGGTCCTGCCGCGGCAACGTTGCGCCGTGAGGTCTGTGACCCGAACCGGTCATCGCCCTCGGTCGCGGTAGGGACGCTCATTACTGAGCGCCCCCCGCACAGAACCGTACGTGCGACTTTCCCGCATACGGCTCCCACCTCGGGTGACTGACGGCAAAGCGATCGCTCGGCCACGGATGAAGGATGATCGGTTTCGGGAGCCAGTCGTTCACCAGCTTCGTCATTCGTACCCACGTGATCCGATCCTTTTGGCTGCGACGCCGCAGCGTGCGCCGCCAGATATCAGCGACGTGGTGCCGGAAGACGTGCAGTGCACAGGCGTTGGTCGGCACCGCGTGGTAGTTGAAGTAGCCGCGGACGACTCGCGCCAGCCATCTCCCCTGTTCGGGGATTGACCGATGCATGCGCCGCCACATCTCCTCCTTGATCATCTTGAGCTTCGCCCGCATGCGGTCGCGCCGGCTCTTCCGCTTGAAGCTGGAACTTGCCAGTTCGGGTCTTGCCGCAGATGAAGGTGAAGCCCAGGAAGTTGAAGGTCTCCGGCTTGCCGAGCCCACGTCGCCTACGGCGTTCCGCCGCGAAGCGTCCGAACTCGATCAGCCGGGTCTTCTCGGGATGCAGCGTCAGCGCAAACTTCCGTAACCGTTCGCGCATCTCGTCGAAGAACCGCCGGGCGTCGTGCTCGTGCTGAAAGCCGACGATGAAGTCGTCGGCATAGCGCACGATGATCATGTCGCCCGTGGCCTCACGCCGTCGCCAGCGCTCGGCCCAGAGGTCGAGGGCATAGTGCAGGTAGATGTTGGCAAGCAGCGGTGAGATCACCGATCCTTGCGCCGTCCCCTCTGTCACTGATCGTTACGACCCCGTCTTCGAGGACGCCCGCCCTCAGCCATTTTCGGATCAGGCGGATGATGCGCCGGTCGCCGATCCGGTGCTCCAGGAAGCGAATCAGCCATTCCTGGCTGATCTCGTCGAAGAACGATCGGATGTCGGCGTCCAGAACGTAGCTCACCTTCTTGCTGTGGATTCCGACACAGAGCGCATCCAGCGCATCATGCGCGCCGCGCCCCGGTCGGAACCCGTACGAGAACCCGAGGAAGTCTTCCTCGTAGATCGCGTTCAACAGCGCGCCTACGCGCCCGTTGGACGATCTTGTCCTCCAGGGCTGCGACCGCGAGCGGACGCTGTCGGCCGTCCGGCTTGGGAATATAGACTCGCCGGCTCGGCAGTGCCCGATACGCTCCACGTTGGACCCGGTCATGCAAATCCGCGAGCTTGCGCTCAAGGTCTGCTTCGTAGTCCGTCCACGTCAGCCGATCCACGCCCGGCGCGGCGTCCTCCTTGAGCTCGGCGAACGCCGTTCCGAGCAGTTCGATGTCGATGTGGTGGAAGAGCGCGGTGAACCGTTCCTTCTTCCTTTCCCTTGCGGCTTGCCGTATGCGATCCAGCGCCTGTGACACGCTTTCCCGGCTCTGTGTCCGGCGCGTGCTTTGCTGGTTCGCATTCCCCTTGGTCCCTGCCCTTCGCTCCACCGGCTCCGCCGCGGATGCGCCCCGCTTTGTTCGCCGGCTTCATCGCTACTATGGCGGGGTCCGACTTCTCGTGTCCGTGCATCATCGGCTACGGCTCCTCGCCTTCCCGATGCGGGCCGGCAACGGCACCGCCGATCCGGTCAGACCCGAGATCTCCCAGGTTCCGACGCGTTCCTTTTGCGCGTGATGTGGCCTTCGACCCCGGCAGAGCGTCAGCACCTCGCATAGCGGTGCCGCACATGTTGCCTTCGAGCCGAATGAAAGCCCTCGGCCCCTGCGATATCTGATCTTTCGAGGCTCAATCCCACACCCCACGCAATCGCTGTGTACGCTTCGCAGCCACTGTCGCCGGTGACCACGCAACACTCGCTACCAAGCGGGCGCTGCCCCTTACTTGGGCCGGACTTCCACCGGCTGGATCGCACCAGCTTGCCTGGCGCACTCACTGAATCACCTCGTCGGCGGTGGCGAGCAACGTCTCCGGGATCGTGAGGCCGAGTGCCTTTGCCGTCTTGAAGATTGATCACCAGCTCGTACTTGGTCGGTTGCATGACGGGCAGATCGACCGGCTTCGCCCCGTTGAGAATCTTGTCCACGTAGCCGGCACCAAGTCGATACACATCGTTCAGCGAAGGTCCGTAGCTCATCAGGCCTCCCGCCTCCACAAATTGGCTGTGACCATAAATCGTCGGCAATCCGTGCTTGGCCGCGAGTGCCGCTAACCGTGCTCGATGAAAGGTGGCGAAGGCATCGGAGAGAACGATGAGCGCCTCGGCTCGCGCGTTGGCTATCCTTTCGAATGCGCCATCAAGCTCATCGGGATTTCTCACCTGTATAGGGTCGAGCTTCACGCGCAGCGCCGGCTCTGCCGCATGTGCGGCATCCCAATACGTCAGAAGATAACCGCTGGCAGAGTTCCAAAGCACAGCTACACGAGAGGCTGTGGGCAGAAGCTTTGTGAGCAACTGCACTTGTTTGGCCGTTATGTCCGGCCCGGCATCGAATGACACCCCAGTAACAATGCCGCCTGGCCGCGGAATGCTTTCCACAAAACCCTCACCCACGGGATCGCCGGCCGCCAGGAAGACAACGGGAATCGAGTCATTCGCCGCTTTGACGGCGTGCGTCGCCGCGCCTGCAACCGATACGATCACATCGAGCCTGAGCCGCACGAGTTCGGCCGCATAGGTCTTTAATAGGTTGGTGTCGCCCGCGGGATAGCGTCGTTCGATCGAGATATTCCGCCCCTCGATCCAATTGAATTCGCGCAATCCCCTCAGAAAAGCATCGTCTGCAGGCGTCGGAACTCTAAACGTCAGATATCCGATACGACCGCCCTTCAATACGGGCTGCGCCCTCAAGGCGGCCGGCCACGCGGCCGCGCCTAGCCCCGCGATGAACTCCCGCCGTTGCATCCTGAAATCCCTCGCGCCTAGTGTGCCGGCCCATCGCAGGCACAACTTCGAGAGAACGCTCCCGCACCCGCGATCTCGGCCTCCATTATACATCCCGCGTAACCCGCCTGCTGACCTAACCGGCAAATTGACGAATCTTGTCGAGAAGGGCCCGGGGGCTGAAGGGCTTTGCTACATAGGCATCGCAGCCGGCGGTCCGCCTTGGCCTCGTCGCCGCTTAAGGCGTAGGACGTCACTACGATAATGGGAATGTGCTTCAGCGCATGGTCGGCCTTGATCCGCTTTGTCGCCTCGTACCCGTCGAGAAGTGGAAGCTGAATGTCCATCAGGATCACGTCGGGGCGATGTTCGACCGCGGCGGGGAATGCCTGTTCGCCATTGTCGATCTCAATGACCTCATATCCGGCATGCGCAAGAAGATCGCGCAAAATCGTTCGGTTATCTTCCTGATCTTCCACCACAAGAATGCGTTTGGTCATGCCTGCCCCGCTTGCTGCTCGACCTTAATCGGCACCTCAATGAAAAACGTAGAACCGCTGCCTAACTCAGACGACACCCAGATGCGCCCGCCGTGCAGACTGACGATGCGCTTGGCGATCGACAGGCCGAGCCCGGTGCCGCTCTTTGTCTTGGTTGAGGAATTGTCGACCTGCTGAAATTCCTCGAAAATCTTGACCTGGTCCGAGGGAGTGATACCGGGCCCGGTGTCCCGCACCGAGAGCGTATAGTGCCGGTTGGCTGCGGCGGCTTTGATCACGACCTCACCCGTGTCAGTGAACTTAATGGCATTGCCAACGAGATTGAGTAGCACCTGCGTGAGCCTGCGCTCGTCGCCATGTGCGACTGGCAGATCGCTCGGCAAGTCGATTTTGAGCGCGAGGCGCTTATCCACGGCCAGCGGTTCGACCACGGAAAAGACGCTGTGGACGACATCCCGGATCGAATAGTCCTCAAGGGACAAGTTGAGTTGGCCAGCCTCGATCTTTGCCAGATCGAGCACGTCGTTGATCAGGCCCAGGAGGTGCTTGCCATTGCTCTGCACGCGCTCGAGAACGGTTCGCGCCCGTTCCGGCACGTCACCGTAGATGTTGTCTAGAACCAGCTCGGTATATCCGAGGATGGCGTTGAGCGGCGTGCGGAGCTCGTGGCTCATGTTGGCGAGGAACTGCGACTTGTGCTGGCTCGCGACCTCGAGCTCGTGGCCCTTGACCTGGATTTCGTTGAACAGGCGAGCGTTCTGAATCGCTAACACCGATTGCGCTGCGAAGGTCTGCAACAGGTCGATCGTGCTCTTGGGAAATTCGCCTGCTGCTTTCCGGCGCACGACGAGGGCACCGACGATGCGGTCGGCACCGAGCAGCGGGATGAATATCCGCGCCAGGTAACCTGTTTCCTGTACAAGTTGTTGGAGCGACTGCGACTGGGGCAACGCCGATGGATGGCGCAGGTCGGCATCCTGGACGGGCTGGCGCAGCTTGGTCACATGTTTAAGCCATGCGGACAGCTCCGCATGATGTCGTTCGAGCGCTTCGACTACGTCCTCGCTCATGCCGTAGTTAGCACGAACCTCGAATTCATCTGTGGCTTCGTTGAAGACGAAGATGGTGCCGGCATCGGTCGACGACAGCTGGACGGCCTTGGCGACGATCGTGTCGAGCACCCTCTGCAGGTCGAGGGTGGAGTTCACCGCCTGGCTGACCTCGCCGAGCGCCCGCAGCTCCTCGACCGATTGCGCGAGCTCGCGGGTGCGCAGCTCCACCTTGCGCTCGAGGCTCGAGTAGGATTCCCCAAGTCGGTTCGCCATGTCGTTGAATTGATCGGCGAGTCCCTCGAGCTCATCGCCAGTCTTGATCGAGATCCGCTGACTTAGGTCGCCACCGCCGATGCGCTGGGCACCGGCCCGCAGCATCTGGATCGGAATGACCATGCGGCGGGCGAGAAGGAGCCCGGAGAGAAAGGCGAGCATCAACCCACCGAGCATGATCAGGCCGGAGCGTTTGATGGAGTTGTAAAGAGAGGCATAGGCCTCTTCCACAGGCAACTCGACGAAGACCTGCCAGCCCAGCGGCGACACGGGAGCGAAAGCGCTGAGCACTTTGCCCCCATGGAGGTCCTGCCCTTCCTGCACCAGTTCGGCCTGCCCCGAGCGTGCTGCGGCGACCTGCGGCAGCCTCGTCATGTCGGTGTTGCGCAGCACGAGGCTGATGTCCGGATGCGCGATGAGCCGGCCGTCGCGCTCACCCCGAGGCTGGCGGCGATCTTGCGTTTGGACATGCCGGCGGCCGACAGCCTCAGCACGTCGCGGACTTTGCGCATGGGTAATCTCGGTCCAGGCATTCCCCGCTCCTTGTGAAAAGGAGCGAAGCGATGCTGATTCGCGGATCACCCGACGGCCTCCATCACCCCCATCCACAGCTGGTCGCGATCCCTGAAATGGGTGGTCGCGATCCGTCGGAACGGGTGGTCGTCTTCAATCGGAATGCTGGAGGGTTCAAATAGGTCCCGCGTCACGGGCATCGCCGCAAACTCTGCGCGGGACCTATTTGAAGCCGGATTGAACGAAGCCGCGTCTGTTGAGCACGGCCTATGGGTGCTCGATCAGCACGATGACGGTGCGATCATATCCCTGGGCCGTACAGCGGCTCGATCGTGAGCAAAATGCCGGCATCGATAGATCGAACCGTCGCGTGGTCGAGAACGAGCCGTCGTTGGTGGCAGAAGTCGATTGATGGAAGTGCGGTCGCGAGGCCTTGGGAGATGAGAGTTATCGTCCCGCCGAGGAGCGTCGGCAGGCAGACGGCTATCGGGAGTGGTGGGCAAAGGGTGCGTTCGGTCATGAGGTATCGCAGCGTGGTGGCGGGCGTGGCGGTGACGGCGATCGCGGCCACAGACCGATCTCAACCATGGAGCCGCCGCACACGGGGCACAGATCGATGCGATGGCCGGTGAGGATTGCGTAACGCTCGCGATAATCGGCGTGCTCGACGGTCGGGGCCGGCTGCGGCGCTTCGAGAGCGGCACGGATGATGAGAAGCTTGGCGGTGCGGCATGCGTTCGCCAGGAAGCCGAAGTGGCGAATGCGGCGGAACCCTTTTGGCAAAACGTGGAGCAGGAAGCGACGCATGAACTCGTCGGCGTCGAGCGTCATCACCTTGGACTTGTTGTTGGCGCGATAATCCTTCCAGCGGAAGCGAACGTCGCCGTTCTCGCAGGCGACGAGCCGGCTGTTGGCGATTGCGACACGATGGGTGTAACGGCCCAGATATTCCAAGACCTGCTGCGGCCCGCCGAAAGGCCGCTTTGCATAGACGTTCCATTCGACGTTGCGCAGACGCGCCGAGATGCTGGGCGAAGACCGTCGGCTCCGCGAGATGGGCGAGATTGCCGAAGAACACCAGCTCTGCTTTGTCGAAAGCGGCCTGCAGTCGTTGCAGGAACAGCCGCCGATACAGTCGCGACAGAACCCGGACGGGGAGGAAGAAGTTCGGCTTGCAGCCGACCCATCGTCCGTCGGGAGCGAGGCCGCCGCCCGGCACGACACAGTGGGCGTGCGGATGATGCGTCAGGGTCTGGCCCCAGGTGTGGAGAATGGCGATCATGCCGGTCTCGGCGCCGAGGTGCTTTGGATCGGCGGCGATGACGCGGATCGTCTCGGCGGCGGTCTTGAGCAGAATGTCGTAGACGACTGCCTTGTTCTGCAGCGCGATGGCGGCAATTGGTGCCGGCACCGTGAAGACGACGTGGAAATACGGCACCGGCAACAGATCGGCTTGACGATCGGCAAGCCACTCGGCGCGCGCCAAGCCCTGGCACTTCGGGCAGTGCCTGTCGCGACAGCTGTTGTAGGCGATGCGGACCATGCCGCAGTCGTCGCACCGCTCGACATGGCCACCGAGCGTTGCCGTCCGGCACGCCTCGATGGCGGCCATGACGCGGCGCTGGTCGGGCAAGAGCCGACCGCCCTGGGCAGCACGAAACGCCTCACCGTGGCGGCGGAAAATGTCCGCCACCTCCAGCGCGGGTCGCATCGGCCGGCTCTAATCGGGCGGAATGACCTCCAGTGCGAGCTGATCGAACGGGCTCGGCGTCCCGGCGATCAATCCGGTCGCGACCTGGGCATAGCGCGCCGTCGTCTCAAGATGGCTGTGGCCGAGCAGGACTTGGATGATCCGAATGTCAGTGCCGCTTTCCAGAAGGTGGGTGGCAAAGCTGTGGCGCAGCGAGTGGGCCGTCACATGCTTGCCGATCCGGGCGCGGCGTCTTGCGGCGCGACACGCCGACTGAAGAGCGCCGAGACTCACATGATCGCCGGGCTCCAGGCCCGGAAACAGCCACGAACTCGGCCGGGCCCGCTTCCAATAGGTGCGGAGGATCTCCAGGAGCCGGGGCGACAGCATAGCGTAGCGATCCTTGCCGCCTTTGGCACTCTCGACATGGATCAACATCCGTTCGCTGTCGATCGAGTTCACCTTCAGGCGTACCACCTCGCCGATGCGCAGGCCCGCCGCATAGGCCGTGGTCAGCGCCACGCGATTGCGCAATCCCGCAACCGCGTTCAGGAAACGCGCGATCTCCTCACGATTGAGAACCGGCGGAAGCTTCTCGGGCTCCTTGCCGGAAACGATCCGCTCGAACGCCTCTTTTTGACCAAGCGTGATGCCGTAGAAGAAGCGCAGCGCGCACGCGACCTGGTTGATATGTGACCAGGAGAACTTCTGTTCGATCAGATGCAGCTGATAGACCCGGACATCTTCCATGCCGAGCCGATCCGGTGGACAATTGAAATGACGGCTGAACTTCGCGACCGCATAGATGTAGGATTGCTGCGTCGAGCGCGACAGATTGCGGACCGTCATGTCCTCGATCATGCGCCGGCGAAGAGGGCTCATCGTAGCCATCGGAAACTCCTGTCTCGAGAGGAAGGGGTGTGACGATCCACATCCTCTCAGACAGGAGATTCCCGTTCAGCGGCTCTTCCCTGGCGGCGGTGCCGCTACTCCCGCGCAGCGGGTTCGTTCAATGAGTGGTCGCGATCAATCGGAATCGCTGGTCGCGATCAGCCGGTGCGCGCAGTTGCCGCGGTGGCTTCACCGCTACAATTGGCACAGGCCGCATGGCAGTATCGGAGCAAGGCCACCCATCAGCCGCCTCGGCCTGACCGGGAATAACGTACTGGCTCCACAGCTAGCTGTTCGAAAAGGATCGGCGTGCGCTCTCCTGCAAACTGAGGGCAGCCGGGACCTGCTTTGCGACCAGAAGGGCTACTAACGCGAAAAAGGCGTCCCGCGCCTGATCGTCTGCGCGAATGATTTGCGCATCTTGCGTGAGCACTGCATTGAGAAATTCGAGCAACGCGTTGCCAATAGTTTCGCGATGCCAAGAACTTTCGGGGACAGCTCTCTGCAGCCAGTCGAGTCCTTTGATGCGCAGCGACCGTCCCGTTGATGAGCTGAGAAAAAAGCACAAGGCGGCGATGTTGTCCTCGTTATGCTTAAGCTGCTCGCTTGCCCACCGCTCGTAGAATTCGCTCATTTGTTGGACGATCGACTGAAACGCAGCGTCCCTGCCGAGGATCAATTCTGAACCATACCCCAACATCTGTCGTAGAAGTCTTTGCCCGTAATACCATGACCGCCCGCCCGACCATTCAGGTGCGGTGAGCGCATATTCGATCATCGGCCGCCATCGCGCGCTGAACTCTTTCGCATCGGTGTAAAAGGTTTCGAGAAACCAGCACGTAATAAAGTGGCCGACGGAATAATGTCCGGCAGCGCCCAGCCTCAGCACCGGCTTCCAAAGCTTCGGAGCAAGGTCAAGGGGCGCTCTAGCCGTCATCTTGGCGATGGTCGCGATGACCCTGAATCCGAGTTGATGGGGAACGCGGTCGTCCTCGCGCTCCTTTCGAGGCCGGTGGTTGAGCCACACTTCGAATGTCCATAGCGACAAGATGATTCGGCGTTGCTGCTCAAATTCTGCCGGATCGTTCCACAGCGGGTTCGGCTTACCTGTGTCCCAGAGTAGCCAACCGAATGCAGCTTCCAGGAAGTCCCAGTCCAAGCCAGCCGATTGACGATCGTCGGGCGACACACCGTAAAACCTCGCCCCACGCTTGGACTGCCTTCGCCAGCGATCTTTCTCCAAACGCTCCAAACGTGTTGCAACCCCGACGGGGTTGAGTTCGGTTCAATCCAGCGCCGGAAACATCGAGGCGCCGGCCGCGAAGCCAACCAAGCCATCGGCTCCAACGAACGTTCTCATCGTCGCCTTGTCCGTAGCCGGGTCTGAGCATGGACAGTGCTGACCAAAGCAGGCCAAGATAAAGAAGGCGCCAGCATCTCTCGCCAAGCTCTGACCTGCGCTGATAGGCCAGGTTAAAAATTGTGCCAACGCCGGCACGATCGCCGCTCGTCACGACCTTCAGCACGGCTTCCTGCGCCTCAGGCGCATCGGCATTAAGCCACAATTCAAAAATCGCGTGAGCCGCGAATTGCAATAGGCCACCATGCTCAAGGCGCGAGCTACGCAGTCCCTCTGCAGTTGTTGGTACACTGGCCAGCGCTTCGGCGAGAATTGCCTGAGCCTGCTCGTGTGCGGCGGGATGCTCATTCAGCCAATCCCTTCCTTTTGCCAAGAGCGTACTCGCGGCTGCAACGCGCGCGCGCGTCTTGAATTCCTCGCCCAATTCGGACTCAGCCTCTATCTTAGCGAACGTCGCCGCCAAGGCCTCGGCCGCAGAATCGCTTAAAGAGGCCTTTCCGCTAAGGACTTGATGGCACACGTCGGGCAATTGCAGAATCAGACGCGACGGCGCTTTGCCGTTCTCGAAGGTCCGAATGTCGCGAGTCAGGTCCGGCGGATACATGAATTCAAAAGCGCCTTCGGACCCCGGCCTATAATTTCTGGCGTCAAGCTGAGCTGCGAGGATGCGAAGCTCTAAGGCTCCCTTATCGTCCTGCGGCGCCTCCCACGCCGCGGTCGCGTCGTTCACGAACGCAGCGAATTCCTCGTTCGACCGAACCAACTCGCCTATGACATCGCGCATTGATCTGCTGCGATAAGGCGCATGGTGCCAATCGCGAGCCATGTTGAAGATTGTCTCACCCTGTCCCGCCCATTGCGTAGCGAAAGAGTACGGCAGCGCTTTAACCCGCTCTTCGTCCCAGAAATAAAGCCACGGGTGCGCCGCCAATGGCCGTAGAGCCGTCGAGAACAATTCTGCTCGACTTTTTCCAAGACTTGCCAGAACTCCGAGCAAGGCGACGGACGTACCGGTGCGCAATATGAGTTGAATGTTGGGCCCAACGTCGAGACCATTTGCTGCAGCAACCACGAAGTAGCGCTCAAGCGCGGCCAGGGCCGAATGCAGCTGGCCTGTATGGGTCGAGTTGGATTGAGACCAAAGAAACACCATCGGGTCGCCAAAGAACGCGCGCTCGATCCCATCCGACAGAAGCAAACGGGTTGGGTGAGGAGGCTCGGACCACAGCCTCCGGTATTCTGCGCACCACCGTTCCGTACAGAAGTTGACGAGGCTGATCAGCGCTTCAAGGGCCGTGGATGGGGCGATCTGAAGGAATGTTAGAAACGGGCTTTTCCAGTACGCTGTCGGATAGGAATCCTTGTCGAAGTCGAGGCCGAAGCCATCGTCGTACCTGGCGCTGGAATAAGACTCCTCCGGCGAGTCCTCTATGATCGCCGCGAGCAGGACCTCGGCAGCAATTTTGGGCCGTATCCGCATGAGTGGAACCAAAGCGTTTTGGCTCGTGCAGCAATCCGAAAATTCGCGATCAACTCGACCCTGTGGTCCGAGCGGCCAATAGGGGAGCCTGCGACCCGAAGGGATTATTGTCGGCATGGGCTCGCGGTTCTCGAAGCGGGCGCGTTATTTGGGGTCGGCCTGTAGTCTTTCTTGATGCTTGCGAGCCTTCTCCCGACGATAAGCCGCGATCTTTTGTTTCAGTTCGGAACTGAAGGGACGGCGGCGAACCATTTCCAGCGCCCACTCCGACACCTGGTCGGGCAGGTCAGGAGCCGCCGCCAAAGCAGCGGAATAGATCACTTTTCCAAAATCGCCGACTAAGATCGTATCTTTCTTGCTCTCCAATTGAAGAGCGCGAGCCGTCGCGAGAGCGACCTCCGCGAATTCATTACGGAAAGGCGCAGGCACGCCGGGCGCTATTTCGTGGGGTACCGAGCTCAACCACTTTTCGCACAGCGCGGACACCGCTGGCAAAATCAACCCGGCGACACGCTCGCGGTTCGCTGCGAGGAATCGCCCGACAAGGGGCCATCGCGCGACGATCGGAACGCGAAACTGCGCCTCGATATAAAGTGCAAAGGATGGATCGGTGACGGTGGCATCCGCCAAAATCTTGCCAGTGCCTCCAGGCGCTGTCGCAACGTGCAAGAACCGCTTGAGCAGCCGGTTGAGAAGGTGTCCGTGGTCCTTCAGGAGCAAATCGGCACGCGCCATCAAAAATGGTTCAGCGGACGGATCGAGGCACAAGGCATCGAGGAGGACATCGGTGGCGTATTCGGTGGGTTGAGCCGTCAACGTCTTGAGCGCGGCATCCCACGCGGGACCGCCTTCCTTGGTTTGTCGCAGCAAGAAGCTGCCGAGCATTCGCAACGCGCCAAGCCACATCGGATTCGCGGCGTAGGTCGCCCACTGCTCAGGCTGGTCCGAGATTTCCTTGAGCCGCTGAAACCGCGCCCACTCCGCGGCAAGGTCGTGCTGGAATTCGATGCGGTTTCGACTATTGAGTGTAAGAGGGGCCTGATCAGGACGCTGATCGAATGTCGCGGCGTCTGCCGGATCAAGCTGGCTAATGGCGAAGCTGTGCTCAAACTTGGCATTGCGCTCCGCAAAACGGATGAGGAGATTTTGCAGCTGTACCTTGCCGTCACTCCAATACCGCCAAAGATGGTCCGCAATGGCTGTGTACGAACCGAGCAAGTGTGCGTCGTTCGGCCCAAAACGATTCTCCGCTCCCAGCACCCAAGCCAACGTCCGAAGATTGCCCAATGCGGCAACGATTTCGCCATGCGAGGCGGCCCAGCTCAGTTCCGGCGCCGAATAGAGCGCCGCTTCCACATCATTCGGTGAGAGTGACCTGACCTCGTGGTGCGCAGGCCGCGCAACGTTAGCAACCGCCTGCAGGGCGTTTTCGGCCCAAGCCTCCGTTTGCCCGATAACGATGACTTGCCATGTCGTCAGGTCGGCGCTCGCCGCGCTAATGGCGGCCACGAGTGAACGCGCGCCGGCTTGCGCCTCGCGGGGCAATCGTTCCACTGAATCGAGTACAAGGACATTATTCGGCTTGGAGGAGTGTTTGAGAATTTGGTCGAGCGGATGAGCGAGATTCAATTTTGGGCGATCGATGTCGCTCAGTGCGGTACTCAGCTGATCCGGGCCCAGCCAGACTTGGCGCCAGTCCGGGAAAGCATTGTCAAGGACGGTTTTGGCGAGCGCTGATTTTCCAGTGCCGGAGTCTCCGTACAGCACCACAGTTGCCTCGCGGGAAACCATTCCTGCGAGAGCATCTATGTCAGCCTGTCGTGCAATGAAAAATCCATTCGGGAGCGCCGTTTCGATATTATTCTTGTAAGCCGTCGTGACGGAGTCAAGCGCTCGCCAGGAGGACGCATAATTTGGATGGTCCTTAAGATCAGCTTTGTCGGAAATTGAGTGAATGAGTTCCGCAAGTTCAATCGTACCATGGCCGAGGCGGGCATCGCGCACGCTGGATACAAGCGTTGTCCATAGCTCACGGCCTTGCTCGAGTGTTCCGTTGTTAAGAAGGCTGGCGCAACGTCTAGTCGCCTGCCTGCGATTTTCCGAGTTTGGCAAATCAAAGTCGGTCGCCAAGACTTCGAGACGCCGCGTAAACTTGACAAGCTGGTCGTCCTTAACGTCTCTGTTTCCGGTCCTGATTGGGCCTTTGATGCTATTGAAGACCCTTCGGTGTTTGGCTGTGGAGCCAATGCGGGCTAGTGCGACTTGAGGATCACCTTCTGCCCAGTTCTTGATATCTGCCCACAAGGGCTCAAAAGCTGGATGATGTCCCCTCGTGGCCAGCATCAAACAGTCACGATCCCGCTTCATGGGGCCCTTCAATCGCGACCACTGGTCCCATGCTGCCAGCACAAAGTCCTTCGGCAACCCCGCCGAGTTTACTTGGTGACTGCTCTTGCATGAGACCGCAAGTTGATACCGCGTATCGGCGTCCGGGTCGCTGGTCGCGAGTAGATCGTCAATCGACCAATTGAGCTGCTTTGTTTGATTTTGCAGGCGGCTGCCAATCGCAACGTCATGTCCTGGGAGGGACTCGCCCAAGAGCATTTGCAAAAGTAGATAAGCACCAATTTGGTCTTCGAACGCGAAGCCAGGCCCGGCCGTGGATCGTGTGGTCGCAGCGGTCGGCTTGACCTTCTTTCCTCTCCGCTTTTTTGATGAAATTGTTTTAGCCGCCATTCAGCGCTTGGGCTCCTAAGCCTTGATGGTGCGAGGCCCCTTGACATAAATCGGCACAGGACACCGAGGCGTCGTAAACCTCCGAGAGTGCTGCGACTGCATGAGTTGAGGCACGCGGGAATTTAGTGAGCACTCGTATAAGACGCCATTTCCTGGCGTCCGCCGTTGAGTTCCTTGATCTTTTTGACGAGATCCTCAGGATACATCAGCGTTGGAAGCGCCGGAGTGCGCAGGCCCATGTAGCTCGCGACGTCCGAAATGAACCCTGTGCAATTGACGGTTCCGGCCTGCCAGACAGGCGAACTTGCTTGCTTCTCCTTGATGTAGGCGAACACGTTCCTCGCCTGGGCTTCGGTCAGATAGACGCGATAGCTGGCGGTCAGGTACTGTTCGTCGAGGTCGCCGTAACTCGCTCCGGTCTCAGACGGCACGGGAAATATGTGGCCGAGGATGTAAGGCACGACGCTGTCCGTGGCGGGGTGTAGTCCGGCAACCTCGATTGCGCCCACCTTGCCGTTTTCCTTGAGACGCCCGTACCACAGGAAGGCGTGGCCGTAGCTCGCCGCCGTGCGCGCACGGAAGTCGACGAAATAACGGCCGCCATACTTGGGGTTGTCAGGAGCCGCCACTGGCGGGAGTTCATTCGACTCCCCCGCTTCGACCCTCGCGCTGGTGGCCATGGAGGCCGACCGGGAGTATTTCGATTTGCCCGCTGGAGCAGTGCTTGCTGGAGCGCCACCCGTCTCGTACTTGGCGCTCGTGCCGAAGTCCTCAGCGAAGGAAGGGCGTCCGAGCCCGAGCAAGAGTGCGACCGCACAAAGACCCGCCGCAAGTCCGGCAAACCGGGAGCGACCAAGGGCCATTCGATCTCGGCCGACGTGATTTTTTGAAGTCGTTGTGATGTCCACCGTTGGCTCCTTGACCTTGACAGCTCAGGAACAGCCGGGCGTGGTGGCGTATGATTGCGCCAGATTAGATGGTCCCACAGGACAGGCGCAGAAGAACCCCCAGCCCACTTGGTTAGTCTGGTGTCTCGCCCGTTTGGTTCAATGCGGCTTTAGCGAACAATTCGACCGATCTTCCAACCGACCCCGATAGTCCCAGGTCACAGTGCGTAAGTGCTTGATCTGTTTGGCTCGCCAGGATTCGCAGCCAGGGGGAGCAGTGGGAGATTGAGCACAGGCCCTGTCAGGTGGTGGTCCTGCTACTCACGGCTTATGATGGCCGAGATGAGTGATCGGAGGCCAAGATGCCGAAATACCTGCTTGTCAGCTTCAAGACCTGCCCTTGGGTCCAGCGAGCCGCAATCGTGCTGCGTGAGAAGAAGATCGACTTCGAATTCCGCCACATCGAGCCTGACAATCGCCCTGACTGGTTTCTTGCCATATCACCGCACAAGAAGGTGCCGGTCCTGAGAGTTGACGACTCCGTCTCGCTGTTCGAGTCGAATGCCATTGCCGAATATCTGGACGAGACCGTCAGTCCGCGTCTTCATCCGAACGATCCCGTTGAGCGCGCTGTGAATCGCGCCTGGACCGATTACGTGCCCAACGTTTGCCGAGACTGTAACCGGGGCCGCGTATGCCGACAGCGAAGCCGACTACAACAAGGCAGTGGCCAGGATCCCGGTCCCGTTTGAGCGCCTCGAACACGCTCTCAAGAAGCAAGGCAGTGGCCCGCTTTTCAACGGCGAACAGTACTCATTGGTTGATGCTGCCTACGCGCCATTTCTGCAGCGATATTTCTTCCTCGACCGGATCAAGAGGATCGGACACATCGAGAAGTTCCCGCGGCTCAATGCATGGGCCGAGACGCTGATGAAGCGGCCGTCAACGCATTCATTTCCGCCGGACGAATTCGAGACGATGTACCGCCAGAATGTGAAGCGGCGGAACAAGTGGATCTCGCAGTTCGTCGAGAATGTGCAGGTGGCCGCGGAGTAAACGCAGCCAATCAGAAGCTGAGGCTCCATTAGCCATCGCAGCGAGGATCGAAATGAGCACCAACGCCACGGCTGCTGATGTCGCGCCTCCACGCGATCCACAAGCCATCACGCACTATCACGCCCACATCTACTACCACGCCCCGACTCGGGATCAGGCTGCACGACTGAGAGAACAAGTGGCGGCAGCGTTTCCGAGCGCCACGCTTGGACGTTGGCACGACGTGCCCGTCGGGCCGCATCCGCAATCGATGTATCAGATAGCCTTCCCGGCCGATTTGTTGGCCTCGTTCTTACCCTGGCTGATGCTCAACCGTGCGGGCCTGACCGTCTTGCTTCATCCAGAGACTGGGAACGACTACGCGGACCACACCGACCACGCGGTCTGGCTCGGCGGGATCCTTCCGCTTCGGTTAGATGTTTTGAGTGGCCTTCGGACGCCATCCTCAGCTACCTGAAATGCCCAATTTTGCCCGTTACATCGGCATCGACTACTCGGGCGCCGAGACGCCGAACGCGAGCTTGAAGGGACTGCGTATCTATCTGGCCGAGGGTGACGTCCCGCCAGTCGAAGTACCGCCACCGCCATCGCCGCGCAAATACTGGACCCGACGCGGGATCGCCGAATGGCTGACGGAGCGGCTGGCTGAGGACATACCGACGCTGGTCGGCATCGATCACGGCTTCTCGTTCCCCCTGCGCTATTTCGAGGTGCATCGCCTCAAGCCTGACTGGTCCACCTTCCTCGACGATTTCCAGTTCCACTGGCCGACCGACGAGAACATCTACGTCGATTTCGTTCGCGACGGCATCGTGGGAAACGGCGCTGCTCGCACTGGCAGTTCCCGCTGGCGACGGTTGACCGAGGAACGGTCCGGCAGCGCCAAATCCGTCTTTCATTTCGACGTTCAGGGATCGGTCGCTAAGTCCACTCACGCCGGGATTCCCTGGCTGCGCTTCATTCGGCAGCGGCTGGGCGAGCGCGTACACTTCTGGCCCTTCGATGGTTGGGACATTCCGGTCGGACGTTCCGCAATCGCTGAGGTCTATCCCAGGCTATGGAGCCGCGGCTTTGCACCCGAGAACCGCACTGGTGACCAGCATGACGCCTACAGCATCGCTGCGTGGCTTCGTCGGGCCGATCACGACGGCAGCCTCGCGGCGTTCCTGAAGCCCGTCTTGACGCCGTCAGAGCGCGCCGTGGCTCAGGTCGAAGGCTGGATACTGGGTGTTCCCGGCTCGATCCAGGAGCCCGTTCTCGATCACGCAGAGATGCTGCCCCAGACACGACCGAAACGGCGGTGACGAAACCAGAATTCGCTCGGCGAGTTGCCGCGTTTCGTTGCCGAGGTCCGCGATATATTCAGTGGCGAGGAGATCAGGCACTACCTCGATCATCTCCTCGAACGCATGGCGGTGATCGAGGACGAGCAGGCCACGGACGACGACAACAGCGACTTCTTGCACGATTCCGCCGAGCAGCTTGCCGCAAAGCGAGCACGATTTGCACAGCTGCGGGAGCTACTCACATCGACCGTGCTAGGATGCCGCGAGCTGCTACGCATTGCTGCTTCCAGATGTCTTGGAACCTGTGTTCGGTCATCGCGCCCTCGCGCCTCCAATTGCTATCGCCTTCGGCCGCTCTGGTGTCTGTGTTGCCGCGCATGGCAAAGGACGTACAGGCAGCACGGATTCGCCAGCAATGATTCGCTGCCGTTTACGTGGATCATTCGGAGAAACCGGCTGTGATCGATATGGCGCAAATCGAATTAGACCGGCTCCTCAACTGCACGGTTGATGAACTCACCGCGCTGGTCAAGCCTCTGTCTGCCAACAACTGTGAGCGATATGCCAGGGCCATCCTCGGTCGGATCGGCGGACCAAGCTTCGAGCAGTTGATGATACGAATTATACAAACGGCCGCCCCAAAAGACGGAGGTCATCCACCAAGGGACCCAGACACCTATTACTTTGCAGTTCGTGAGCTGTTCCCCCACGTGGCAGAAGACAATGATGTCGTTGGTCGGCTCGTTCTGCTCACTATGCTTGCGGGCACATTACGGCTGGAGGCGCACCCGACTTTGATCAGGCGCTGACGAGGCAATACCTGTGGTGTCTGCCCCGTCGCGATCAGCCGATGCGCGCACCCTTGCGGTGGCGCAGGAGAGGCTGACACCGGGCATCGCAATCGAACGGCCACGCGAGGAGTTCAAGCGCAGGATCAAGACGCAGCCGTCCGCCGATACAGCCGTCATGCCGTTCCGGATATTAAGGCGCGACAATCGGCGGATCGATTCAAAGGCGGAGCAGAAAGCAATGAACCCACTACGTTGGAAACGAGAGCATCAGATCGCGCTTTTAGGTGCAGCCGTGGTTGGTGCAGCCATAGGCATTTTTGCCGGCACCCGACAAATCGAACCGTCTGCGGACCACTATTGGATATGGCGGGGAATATGGGGCGCCGCGGGGACAGTGATGGGCGTAACGGGAGGTTTTATCCGCCAATTGTCCCGCAGCCGAACTTCAAGTTAGGATCGGCATCGGAACGCTTGACCTTGATGCCAGCGCCAGCCCGGTGGAACCACATGCGCCAACGGCCGCGCTTCAGTCCTCACATCGTGCCCTGATACCTCGCGGAAGTTGGCGAGCGTAGCGACTCGAACAGCTTCGACCAACGCCGCCGCCCGGAGATGCTGCGGACCGCGATGGCAACGGCTTTTTTTTGCCCCACCAGAACGACAAGGCGCTTGCCGCGAGTGACGCCGGTATAGAGCAGATTACGCTGCAACATGGTGTAGTGCTGTGTCATGACGGGGATCACGACGGCTGGGTACTCAGAGCCCTGACTCTTGTGGATGGTCGCGGCATAGGCGGGCACCAACGTGTCGAGTTCGCCAAAGCCGTAGACGACCGATCTCCCATCAAAACTGGCGGTAAGCTCACCCTCGTCGGGATCGACGTCCTTCACGTATCCGATGTCGCCGTTGTAGACCTCCTTGTCGTAGTCGTTCTCGACCTGCATGACTTTGTCGCCGGGTGCGAAGGTGCAGCCGAACCTCTCGACCTTACGCTCACCGGCTGGATTTAATGCTGCCTGCAGCTCGATGTTGAGGGAACGGGCTCCGACGCCACTTGGATATCGCGGATCGGGTCAAGCCAGAAACGGCGGGGAAAGCGGGTCTTCGCAAGCTCGATGACGAGAGGAACTGCAGTCTCGGGATCATCCGCCTCGACGAAATAAAAGTCGGTTGCCGCTTCGGGCTTGCGACGGTCCAGAATAACACCTTGGTCGATTTATTCACAATTCTGCAAGGACCTGCCCGGCCCGACTGAAGGCAACTGATCTACGTCACCGACTATGAGCAGGGCTGCTTTGTCCGGGATTGCCTTGACCAGCGCGTTCATCAGCAAGACATCCACCATCGAGGTTTCGTCGACGACCAGTAGATCGCGATCGAGCGGGTTTGTTTCGTCACGCCGGAAGCCGCCGCCCTTTGGATCGACTTCGAGGAGGCGGTTGGATGGTCTTGGCCTCCAAGCCGGTCGCCTCGTTCATGCGCTTGGCGGCGCGGCCCGTGGGCGCACCGAGTAGGAGCTTGACTCCCTTCGCCGAGAGAATGCGCAAGATGGCGTTGACGATGGTCGTCTTGCCCACCCCTGGTCCGCCCGTAACCACCAGCACCTTGGAAGCAAGTGCGGTTGCGACTGCTGCTCTTTGGCTGTCGGCGAGAGTCTAAGCCGATGCGCTGCTCGATCCAGCGGAAATGACCGCCGCGTGGCCGACGACAGTAACTAGGTCGCGGTGTCCGCGGGCCTTCACCCGTATCACGCAGAAGCCGTTCTCGGCGTTGTGGTAGGTGACGCGCTCAACCAGCCCAGCAAGCACTTCCCTGTCGGATGGTTGTGACTTCGTCTCAAAATGGATATTGTACTGGTTTCTCGCCGAGACGTTAGCGCGTAGTTCGACGGCGAACCTCCAACGGGCTAGTCGTCGTATCAATGCTGCAGCGACGTCGGATCGCTGAAGGACTGCCATGACGGCACGGCACGACGCCCCGGTAGTGGGGCTTGTGCCGGAGTGGGAAGCGAAAGCCTGGCCGGCGATGAACGCTGGTTCGGTGTCGTCAGAGTGTTCGGCAGCTCAGACCGGCCATTCGGACCAGAGGTCATCGGTCGAAAGAAGAGGATCACAGTCGTTGTATGAAAACTTCAGAGACATGCTCAGGAAGGATGACGACTTCGGACTCTTTTCTTCCGCTGAAGTAGGCCGCAATACGATCCCTTCTAGCCCTGCCGTGTGCTAAAGTCGGAATGGACCCAAATCTTTTTGCGAAGTACACGCCGACGTCCCGGTCCAAAGTCCAAGACAATCCACAAACTGCCTTTTGGCAGCCCGCCCCGCGCCAAACCGGAAACTCCTCCGGCAGCCGGTCGAATTTAGGGAGATCGTCAGCGTCCATTGCTGACCTCTTGAGTGGGTCCGCTGAGCCCCATACGCGGCGCCAAAAGTCGGCTTCGTAGTTCGGGAATTCAGTGTCGACCCATATCCATCCGATCACTGGCCAAAGCTGAGAGAACGCCGCCGAGCGCTTCTTGAGCAACGTCTTGAGGGCCATGATTTGATACGGACGCTCATGCAGCGCCACGTAACGTCCCCAGTCCTTCTCGCGCAAAGCAGCGGCGATCCCAGCCTTTTTGAGGTTGTAACAGCGGTTGATCTCTTTGACGTCCGGATGGGACGTTATTACTAACGGGTGGTGAACCCATGCACCATCCTGATATGCTCGGAGATTGGGGTGAAGTTTCTCAGCATGCATGGCGACATTCCTTGCGCTTTTCGGCACGAGTTTTGAGATAAACAAGCTTGACGCGCAGACAACCCAAGAAAGTAAATTGGCCAATTAGTTACTCATTCCGATAGTGTTCGCGAAAGTCCGCCGACGTTCGTCACCGTGCAGCGACCACCGTGATATCTCCATTTGCGACGTCGTGCCGCAGGTAATCAAAGTTCAGATGCCTGGGAAAGAAATCGAAACTCTAGACCAACTGCCCAAGGGCGGGGTGGACGCCCCGAGACGTCACCTCTTATCGGCGGAACTTCGCAGATGTTCGGCGCGTCTCCGCTACGTCGAAAAGTCCTATCCGGTATTGAAGGGCTGCCGGAGATTACGCAGAATCTGTTCGGAGCCTCACGCCATTTATTTGAAGGCCGCAACATTTGTATCGTCCAAAATCCCGAGCGCCGGAAGCGCCGCGCGGACCGTTTCGGCGACATAGTTCGGCGACAGATGGGCGTAATGCCTCTCGGTCATGCGGGTGTCGCTGTGTCCGAGTTGCGCTGCGATGACGCCCATGGGGACGCCGCGCATAGCGAGCGCGCTGGCGTAGGTGTGGCGCAGAATATGGAAGGTCGCCGCTGGTTCGATCTTGGCCCGGGCGCTCGCGGCATCCAACGGCCGTTGCTGATGCGACGGTCCCCACGTCTTGCCATCGTCGCGGACGAAGATCGGGTCGCGACCAGTGTGGCCCGCGGTCAGCGCGGCAAAAAGCGATTGGCCTTCATCAGTTAGCGCGACATGGCGGGGTTTCCCGGATTTCGACTCGCGAACGGTAATGGTTCCGGCTTCGGCATTGAAATCGCTGGCGCGCATTCTCGTCAATTCGCCATAGCGGCAACCGCTGAGCAAGGCGGCGCGGACCAAGCTGCGAAACGCGCCATCGCAGGCGTTGACGATGCGCCGGCACTCATCCTCGGACAGGAAGTGCACGACGGGCGCATCAGTCTCGCGAAATGGTTTCACCTTGCGCCATGTCTCGTCACTTGACGATGCGGCCATCGTGGAAAGCGTGATTGAGAGCGGCCTTTAGAACCGTGAGCGTTCGGTTCGCCGTCGCCCGACGGGCGCGAACGGAGTCGGCGTCCTTGGCGTCGATGGCGTGTCTCTTCGGGGCTTTCTTCACGATGCGGCCTGTACGGACGAGCTTGGGAGTCGTAGCAAGGCCAGTGTGCCAATCGCGAATGCGTTTCGTCGTTAGCTTCGCGAGTTCCAAGTCGCCGAGCGCGGGCAAGATGCGTGCACGCGCGGCGGCGCGATCCTTCGCCAAGCCTTTGGAGCCCCGCCGTTCGCGATCGGCGAAATAGGCGTCAAGGGCCTGAGCGAGGGTGTAGGGACCACCGACCGGCGCAAGCCCGAGGTCGGCACGTTCGGCGGCTTTCCACCACTCGCGCGCCTTTCCCTGTGCGTCCGAGAAGGTAAGCACAGTGGCACCATCCGCTCCCTGCAGATCGTCGGCGAGACCAAGGCCGCGCTCGGCATATTTGCCTTCTCCCAGGAAGCGCCGTGCGGTCCACGATCCACCGCCCGTCCTGGTACGCCGGTAGCCGAGATGCAATCCGCTTTCCAGGATCCGCCAATAAGGCTTGCCCCGAGGCGCGAGACGAGCGCGCGCAGCGGGCTTTTCCAAATTGGTGTCGCGGACTGTGCGGGCCATGAATCCCTTAAAATTGTTTGTGCCCAACTCATGCCCAATATACCTAGGCGAACGTTGGTGGACAATCAAGGTCGAATACGCACGGTCTTTCAACGCTTTCAACCCACGATACTCGTCCGCTGAAGTGCGCCAAAGTGTGTGTTATCCCTCTCTCACGGCGAAAACAGGGGTTCGAGTCCCCTAGGGAGCGCCATAAAAATCAAAGATTTTGTGCCCAAGACGGCAAAAGACAGCCCGACCAGAAATGGAAGCAAAATAGAACGGGGGACGAGCCTCCGAGAGCGCTTGTCGTTCGCGCTCTAATGCGAGCTTCGATCCGTCTTCCATAGCAAGGGATCATCGGCGGCCGAACCCGAAGAGGCGCAGCGCGAACTCCATACAGATTTGGCCCGCGGCCATTCGTTCGCTTCGGCTTCGAGCGTGGCCAGTCGCGCTTCCGCGTCCGCGATCAGGAGACCCCGCAAGATCGGGGAGGCGCCAGCTGCGGACCCGCGGCGCGTATGCTGCTGAGGGGCGTCTTGGTTATTGCGGCCGCTGTGGCCGCGTTGGTGCTGAGCCGATCGGATGTCGGCTACTGGGGTAAGGCTGCTGTCCCTTCGGGCATAGCGGACCGCTGCTGTTGACCCATTACGGAAGTCGCGTGGCTCTCAGTATTTGCGCGGCCATCTGGGCGAAAGAGAATTCTGGTCACGTCAAGGCGCGAGACGTTTGATGTGCGCGATGATTGCAGCGACGCTTTCCTCAGGAGGCAATCGCGTCACATCAAGGCTAAGAGTGTCTGGGGACTTTGGATCAAGCACGGTGTGATGGCGGCTCCTATTGATCGCATGGGCAGGACTGATGCCTTTGTGCATTGCTGCGCGCTCGGGCGATTGAATGCGTTGCACCAGCTCGGCCTCCTCGCACAGCAGGCGGACGGGCACGAACCGCGCGCCTCGCCTCGCCGCGACTGATCGAATAGCTTCAAACTTTGCGTGGTCGTCGGCGTTTCCCTCAACTCCCTCGTGCGTGAACACGAAACTGGTTTCGGGCTTGGCCAGGGTCGCGATTGTTTCCATGACCGCATCATGGACCTTCCCGACCTGAACCCAGACCGCAGCCGGAAGCGGTGTCACCCCGTCTGGATCAATTAGGCCGAAAATCGGGTTGTTAATCCAGTGATTGTCGACAATCTTGGCCCCAATAACAGGGGCCAGCGCTTGAGCGATCGTTAGTTTGCCGGTGCCCCCGAAACCGACGAGGTAGACGAAAAGGTTGCACGAAGGTGTATGGGTGCTCATTGGCCGGTCGCCGCGAGCCGGCACGTCATTGGATCACCTCGTCAGCGGTGGCCAACAGCGTCTCGGGAATAGCTATGCCAAGCGTCTTGGCGGTCTTGAAGTTGACTAGGAGTTCGATTTTCGTGGATTGCTGAACCGGCAGATCGGCGACTTTCTCGCCCTTGAGAATACGCGCTGCGTAGAAGCCCGCTTGGCGATAGGCCTCCATTGGGTCGGCACCATAACTCACGAGCCCGCCGGCCGTCAGGAACTCCCGCCGATCATAGATCGCCGGAACAGCGTGCCGGGCTACAAACGCCACGAGTCGTTCGCGACTATCGAAAAGGACGGAATCGGCGTCGACCACGACGCCGGCGATACCGCGGCCGACGGCGGCAAACGCCGATTCAAGATCACGTTCGCGGGTCACCGGCATCACCTGAAGCCTGAGTCCGAGCGCCATTGCGGCAATCTGCGTCTCCCTGATATCGGGTTCGGAATTTGGATTGTCCGGATTGATCAGCAGGGCGAATGCGGTCATCTGCGGTGCGATTTGCTTCAACAGCTCCAGACGTTTCCCGAACAGTTGATTGGTAAAATAGCTGATGCCAGTGACGTTGCCTCCTGGGCGGTTCAAACTTGGGACGAGACCCTCTTTGACGGGATCCTCGCCGAGTACAAAAAGGATGGGAACGGACGCGGTCTGTGCCTTAGCGGCCTGAGCTGCGCCTATTCCACTCGCGAAGATCAGTGACACCCCGCGCCGAACCAAATCGGCGGCCAAATCAATATATTGGCCGTTGGTGATTCTGAAGTCGATCGCTAGATTCCGGCCCTCGACGAATCCGGCCTGCGCAAGTGCGTCCCTGAACGACTTCGCGTTCTCGCCGAGGCCCAACGATCCCGCAAGATATCCGACCACCGGCATCACGGCCTGCTGCGCCCGGGCGGCCAACGGCGACGCTGCGGCGCTGCCCAATCCTGCGATGAACTCCCGTCGTCGCATTCTGGAATTCTCTCCGTGGATCGAGGAAGCCTATCGCGGCTATGGTTGTAAGGGAACTGTGGTTCGCGCCGCTCCAACGCTCGCTGCACTGCGTGAGTCCGGTTTTGGCCTGAACCCGCCGCCAAGCATTGCTGAGGAATGTCCACTGATTGGGGTAGAGCGGCCGCGGGCCCGTGCGCTCGGGAGGCAGCTAATGCCCCGTTTTAGACGTCACTACGCGGACGCTAAACATTCTTTCCACAGCCGATCGACCAGGTCGCCAGCGGCGGAATATCTCGCACTGCATCGACCCCCGTGCCGGCGTGCAAAGCACAATCAAGCAGCTGATCACCGCCAAGTGGCGCAGTCGGATGGACAATTGAATATGTACGGTAGTTGGGGCGATGCGGACGTCGGCCGGGGCGTTAGGCAGGGCAACGCATGACCCGCAGCCGACATAGGCAGATTGAAACCCCGCAGCGCAGCAGCGCTGTGCTATCCTTTCTGGAAGCATGGGAAGCACCGGCGATGAACCCGCGCAGGTTCATCATCCTGCTCGACGGCGCGGCCGCAACTTGCCGCTCGCGGGCGCGCGCAGCAGCCCATGCTGGTGATTGGATTTCTCAATAGTGCTCTGTCGTAAGCTTGGCCATTCGTATCTTTTGGAAAATTGGAACCCAAGGGATAGTCAGATGCAGCGAGTTTCGGAGAGAAATCGCCTTCCCAAGACGTTCTTGCTCATGATCTCGTGGTTTGCGCGGCCATCTCGTTGGCGTCGCCTGTGCGCCATACGGATTCAGCCTCCCATCCTCGGGCTCGTTGCGCTCGCGCTCACCAGGACCATGCCAGGCTTGGCCGTGCTAGGCTTGGCCGTGCTCGCCTGTCCGGGAGGCGCGCTGGCACAGGTTACGGAAATTCCGACTGCTTCCGCTCCCTGGGGAATCACGGCAGGGCCGGACGGGGCGCTGTGGTTCACGGAAACCGGCACCAACAAGATCGGGCGCATCACGACTGCGGGTGCGATTACCAACGACTTCCCTATCACTACAAGCAACAGCGGCCCCCGCTTCATTACGGCGGGCCCGGATGGCAACCTTTGGTTCACCGAGATCAACGGCAACAAGATCGGGCGCATCACGACTGCGGGTGTCGTCACCGAATTCACGGTCCCGACAGCCAGCAGTGAGCCTTTTTTTATCGCAGTGGGGCCAGACGGCAACCTGTGGTTCACGGAGTATCAAGGCAACAAGATCGGGGCGATCACAACCGCCGGCCTCATCGCCGACTTCCCGATCCCGACCGCAAACAGCGGGCCCTCGGGCATCGCGGCCGGGTCGGATGGCAACATGTGGTTCGCCGAGTCCGCCACCAACAAGATCGCGCGGATCACGACGACCGGGGTGGTCACCGCTGAATTTCCTGTTCCAACGAGCGGTAGCGATCCCCAGGGCATCGTGGCGGCGCCGGATGGCAATCTGTGGTTCACGGAGTTTGCCGGCAACAAGATCGGGCGGATCACGACCGCGGGTGTCATTACCGAATTCCCGTTGCCCACGACCAACAGTGCACCGCAAGATATTCGTCTGGGAGCCGACGGCGCACTCTGGTTCGTCGAGTCCAGTGGCAACAAGATCGGGCGAATCACGACCGGCGGGGTGATCAGCGAATTCTCGATCCCGACCGCCGGCAGCCAGCCGCGCGGTATTGCGACGGGGCCGGACGCCAATCTGTGGTTCGCCGAGTTCATGGGCAACAAGATCGGGCGCCTTCGCGCGTCGATCGTCCTGACCGCCTCGCACGACTTCAGCGGCGAGCACAAGAGCGACATCGCCTGGCGCGACAGCAGCGGCGATGTCGCGTTCTGGCTGATGAACGGGGCGGCGGTGTCATCGACGGGCGGGATCGGCGGCGTGCCCGGCACTTGGTCGATCGTCGGTCAGCGCGACTTCAACGGCGACGGCATGGCCGACCTGCTGTGGCATGACAGCAGCGGCAACACCGCGATGTGGTTCATGAATGGTACGTCGGTCGGATCGACCGCATCCGTGGGCAACATCCCGACCAACTGGTCCGTCACCGGAGTCGGCGACTTCAACGGCGACGGTATCGGCGACATCATCTGGCGCGACACCAGCGGCAATGTCGCGGTGTGGCTGATGAACGGCGCCACCATTTCGTCCGGGGTCGTGATCGGCAACGTGCCGCTCACCTGGAATATCGTTGGGACCGGCGACTACAACGGCGACGGCAAGAGCGATTTGCTGTGGCGCGACAATCTCGGCAACAACGCGATGTGGTTCATGAACGGCACGCAGGTCGCTTCCACCGGGGCGGTGGGAAACGTTCCCACCACTTGGTCTGTCGTCGGGACCGGCGACTTCAACGGCGATGGAAGGAGCGACATCGTCTGGCGCGACACCGCGGCAACACCGCGATTTGGTTCATGAACGGCACGACGGTCGCTTCCACCGGCAGTTTCGGCAATATCCCAACGATCTGGACGGTGCAATCGGTCCATGCCGAATGAGGGCAACAAAATCGGGCGACCCAAAGTGGAAAATAGTGTGGTGAGATCGCCGCACGCCAGAGAAGGTCAAGACACCCAAGACCGCCGCTGATTTTTTTCCCAGCAGGAGGCGGATTCTGGCCTATCGCGACGGAACCGCACGAGTTGCAGTTGACGAAACACATCCGGTAAGTCTGAAGCCGTACACAAGCCGCCATCCAAAGCGGACGTGGCTGGCCCCCCTCATCGCTTTTGTGACAAGTCACAGTTTACTGCACGGCTGCCCACAGCATTCAATGCGAGGCGGGTTCGGACCATCCATCGCCCCCGGTCTGATTCCGTGCGCTCTGCCCCGGCTTCGGAGAGTCCAATCTCCGGGCCGGGGTTTTTTCCTCCGTGTCCGAGAGATTTGCCGTTCCAAGCGATTCGCGTCGGCGACGGGCAGAGCGATGGAAAGGGATTAGGCGCGACGCCCGGCGAACTTCACCCAATGAAGAGGCTGTTGAAGTCGTCAGCACTGCCGGGCGCCGCGTAACTTCACCATGACATCGGACTTCGGCTTGAGTAGGGCCTTGAAATGAAGAAACCCCGGCACTGCGGTTGGCCGGGGTTTCTCGTTGATGGGCAACCATACGCTACGCGTTGCCTCACCGGTCGGCTGCAGGCAATACGCGGAAGCGGCTTCGGGCAATCCGACCGATCCCCGAAGCCGCCGCCGTCACTTCAACACTCCCCGCCCCCGCGGCGTGACCGAACAATAAATTAATGCTGTCATAAATCACAGTCGGTCAGGACGATTTCGGCCAAGTGTGGCTGCCGCGCATCAGTGCCACGCACGGGAAAATGAAAAAGCCCCGACGAAACGCCGGGGCTGTCAATATCGTCTCGTCCGACAATGCGTTACGCGTCCGCAACGGACGGTGCACTTCTACCACTCACCATCCGAGAGATGTGTGAGCTCGTTCACACATGCAGGCGATTCGACAGTGTTCATGGTCCGTTCCGGCTCTCTTGAGCCCGTACGAGCGCCGTGCGGAACCAGAGCCCCACGAAACCGTTTTCGCCGGCGGACGAAATCCGGACGAAACAGACCATCGCTAGCGTCACGACAGTTGGTTCGGAGTTGCAGTTGGTTCGGGGTTCACAGTGAAGACCTTCATTCTCCTTTCGCTCGCGTTCGTCCTCGCCGCTTCGGTGGCGGTTATCGCGCAGACGTCGTCGCCATCGAGTACGCGCACCGAGAATTCCGCGACCTATGTCTATTGAGGGACGCAGTTTGAACTGAACACTGAACTTTTGCGACCAACTGATGAGGCCTGTGGTGGGGCCACGAATTTAGCGGGGTGGGTCATGGTCACGAGGCAGCTTTCCATCGCAATCGCAGTCGCAATCAGCTTTTGCATCGGTCTGGGCATGGCGCGGCCGCACCTCGAGACGTTTGCCGCCGCACCGATGACGAAGATCGACTTCGATCAGGCCTTCGCCGATGCGAGCCTGGGTGCGACCTTGGGCGCCGTACACGTCGACCGTGCACACAAGGGTAACCGCTTGCTGGCCGTCAAAGCCGTCTCGGCCGTCTCGGCAGAACGCGTGCTCACCAATTGCGAGCCTGTGGCGTCTCCGTACTCCGATCCGATCCTCAGCCGCGTAGTCGGTCGTTGCGACGCGTGACCCGCCAGCCGGTGTCGACCGCACGGAGCGTCGTCCTCCCGCGGTGAGAAGACGTCCCCTCCGCATCACGCTGCGCCGATGGCGCACCCCTTGCGACCATCGCACTGACTGGCTCCCCGGGAATTATACGGGGACCGGGTTCGATGCAGACGTTGTAACAGCCGACGCTGTAACAAAGGACTCTGCGTAACGAAGGACTCCGCCGCGTCGAACGCGGCGGAGAAAGCCTCCGGAGTACCGGCCGGGTCTCACCCGCCTGTGCAATAGGTGCAGCCCGCCTCCTGAGCGCGGTTGACGCCCCACACGCCCGACGGGATTACGGTGATGCCCGGGATGATGTTGGCGGCGAATTCCTTGGCGGCTTCGTCTCCGGTCACGCCGGCATTTTTGGCGAGCCGCCGCGCGTGGCCACGAAGGGCCAGATTGCAGGCGCCGAATACGGTGCCCCGAGCCAGCAACTTGTCGATCGCGATCTTGTCGTTACGCAACACGCCAGGCTTCGGCTCAAAATAGGGGTTCTTCACCGCCGCCGCCTTGGTTTCCGGATCATTGATCTTCTCGGCCTCTCCGATCTTGTATTTTTCCCACATCGCGTGGTTGAGCGCGAGCGGAAACGCCTCGTGCCGCAGAATCAAAACCCCGGCCGCCGACTTGTTCGGCTCGAGGAAGTTGAGCATGAAGCCGAGCGGGAAACCGTCGTTGATCGCATACGCGTCGACCACTTGCTTGTGACGCCCGGTGAGCTTGCCCGGCCAATCCGGCCCGTCTTCGGCCTCGGTCTCGGCATGCGATTCGGTCGAAACGAACGCCGCCGTGCCGAGCGCCATCACGCCCGCAATCCTGGTGAAGAACCCGCGTCGCGCGGTCACGAAAGTTTGCTTGAGATCAGTCATCGTGTCCTCCCTCGGCCGGGATTGCGATGAAGTGCTCCCGGTCCAGCCTGAAAAGTCGGCAATCACGCAACGCCGAGCATGCACCACCATGCAAGCTTGCGCAATTCGACCACCTTACCACTCGATATATTTCGATGGATACAGCGCCCGCACCGGTGATCAGGTTGAAGATCGCGAAGGGTGCCCGGGTCCTCGCACTATACGGCGCCGAACTGGCGATCCCCCGCGTCGCCGAGACCTGGGACGATGTACCCTGAATCGTTCAGTCTCTCGTCGATCGACGCAGTGACCACGCGGACCGGCACGCCCGATTTTGCCAGCGCGGTCAGGCCCTCGGGAGCGGCAAGCGCGCAGATTGCCGTGATGTCGGTTGCTCCCCTCGCGACCAGCAATCTGGTCGTCCGCACCATCGATCCTCCGGTCGCCAGCATCGGGTCCAATACGTAAACGGGCCTGCCGGCAAGGTCGTGCGGCAGCGATTCCATGTACTGGGTCGCCTGCAGCGTCGCCTCGTCGCGTGCCAATCCGACAAATCCCATCTGCGATTGAGGCATCAAAGCCTGCGCCGGCTCGGCCATTCCGAGGCCCGCACGCAAGATCGGCACCAGCAAGGGTGGGTTCGACAGGCGGACTGCAAGAGTGGGGGCGACCGGGGTTTGAATGGCAGCCTCGTAGGTCGAAAGATCGCGGGATGCCTCGTAGATCAGCATCGTGGTCAGCTCCCGCAGCGCCGCGCGGAAGGACGGGTTTTCGGTGCGGGCGTCGCGAAGGATCGAGAGCAGTGATTTCGCCAACGGATGGTCGATCACCAGGACGTTCGGACGCTCGGGCATGTCTCGCTCCGCGGGCGTCAATGTCGGCCACTCGTCATCGTTGCTTGGTTCGGCAGCACAGGGCGTCTCCTTGTTGTTCAGCAGGTGGCGTGATGCCGCTCAAGCTCGCGAAGCGGCTCGAACGTGGCTCCGCTGATAATAGCCCGCGACATCCACGCCCCAACAGGGCATCCGAGGATTGACCGCCCGGTGCGTCAAGTGCAAAAAATTGTCGACTGGCGAGCACTCGTCTCGGTGTCATGTCGGAACGCTGGGTGGGGTTCGTCGGACGGCGCGCTTTAGGGGTCGGTCGTGAGCTTTGTCTACCGCTACTACGATCAGGCCGAGCTTGACCATCAGCTCAACGCGCGCGCCACGGTGCCGGACATCACGCCTATCCTGGCGAGGTACGCGTCGGAAAGCGCGCGGATGCGCGAGAGGCTGCCATGCCGGCTGGCAGTTCCCTATGGCGCGAGCGAGCCCGAGCGTCTCGATATTTTCCCCGCGACGGCCAGCGGGCCGTCGCCGATCTTCGTGTTTCTTCACGGCGGCTATTGGCGCCTGCTCGACAGTTCCAATTCCTGCTTCATGGCCGAATGCCTCACCCGCGCCGGAGCATGCGTGGTGGCGGTGAACTACGCGCTGGCGCCGCACGTCACGCTCTCCGAAATCGTGCGCCAATGCCGCGCTGCGGTCGCCTGGGTGCACAAGCATGCGGGAGAATTCGGCGGCGATCCCGCGCAAATCCATGTGAGCGGCAGCTCGGCAGGCGGACATCTTGCGGCGATGATGCTCGCCCGCGGCTGGGAATCGGATTTCGGCGTGCCGAACGATCTTGTCGCCGGCGCAACGCTCCTGAGCGGCCTCTATGATCTCGAGCCGGTCCGGCTCGGTCATCCGAACGAATGGCTGAAGCTCGGTGCCGCCGATGTCGCCGGAGCTTTCCCCGCTGTTGCACCTGCCGGAGCGCGCCGTCCCGATCATCGTCTCCTACGCCCCGAACGAAACCGACGAGTTCAAGCGGCAGAGCGAGATCTACATGGCCGCGACGATGGCCCGCGGATGTCCGGTCCACTTCGTGCCGATGGCGGGGACCAACCACTACGATATCGTGTTCGGGCTCGCAGAGCGCGCCAGCCCCCTCGCACGGATGGTCATCGAAGTCATGGGGCTCGCATAGCGTGGCGTTTGTGCCGTCACGATGCCCGCGCCGGCGAAGACCTTCTCCCCGCTCTGGCAGTTCTGCGTCGGATTTCAGTAATGGATGGCGCCGGGCAAGCCGCCGCCGGCTGCGATGGCGTCGCCGTTTATCGCGACGGATTTGGGCGAGGCGAGAAACGCGACCAGGTAGGCGATTTCGTCGGCCGTGATCACGCGCCGTGCGAGATTGGCTCCGGCCAGCCGGCGCTCGATCTCGTCGGGGGCGATGCTCTGCGCCTTGGCTTGGCTTTCGACGAACTCGGCAGTCCTCTCGGTGCGCGTACGACCGGGGTGCACGCAGACCACCGAGATGCCGGATGGCGCAAGCTCGTCGGCAAGGTTCTTCGTGAGCGCGGCGACGCCCACGTTGCGGATCGATCCGATCGTGGAGCCCGTCTGGAGCGCGGCGAGCCCGGAGATATTGATGATGCGTCCGCCGCCCGCCGCTGCCATGTGGGGCGCCACCTCGCGAATGGTGCGCAGATAGCCCATCACCTTGACGTTCATGTCGGCGAAAAACGGCTCATTGGTGATTTCAGCGAGCGTTGGCGGCTTGCCCTGGCCGCCGCCCACCGCGGCGGCACAATTGACGAGAATATCGACGCGGCCGAAATCGCCGAGCGCTTGGGCCACGGCAGCCCTCACGGCGGCATCATCGCCGGTGTCGGCCACGTATCCCTTCACGCGGCGTTCGGTCGCTCGCGCGATCTCCGCGGCGGCTGCCTCCAGCGCGGCGCGATCGCGTGCAACCAGGGCGACGTCGACACCCTCCTTCGCAAGCTGCCGCGCGATAGCCTTGCCGATGCCGCGGTTGCCGCCCGTGACGAGCGCGACCTTATCCCTGAGCTCCAAGTCCAAAGGCCTACCCTCCCGACGTCACGACAGTGGACCCGGTGCCTCGGCGACAAGCTTCGCCGAATACCTCGATCTACTTGCCGGCCACGGCCTTCAGCAGCCGGAGACGCATTTGCCGTTGCCGTCGAATTCCATGGTGCGCTCGCTGATCGCGAGGTAGGCGGGTGGCTTGACCTGCTTCATCAGCGCCGCCGTCTGGGTGTTCGCCTTCAGCTTGCCGCCTTCCGTCGCGGCCTCGTTCACATGGGTAAAGATCACCGAGGCCGGCTTGAGCAGATCGTTGATGGCGTACGCGCCCGACTGGAACAGGCCCGGGTTCGGCCCGAGGTTGATCACCGCCAGGTTGGCCTTGAAAAGATCGCTGATGACCATCTTCATGTCGCCGAAGACGGCCGTGTCGCTCGACAGGTAGGCGACGAGCCCATTCGTGAACTTCACCACAAAACCGACCGGTGGGCCGTACACGAGCTGGGCGCCATCGGCTTTGAGCAGGTCCTGCCGGGCCTTCGAGAGCAGAGAGGGCGCTACGTCGTTGACGTGCGCGGAATAGACGATCGTGAATTCCACGCCTTGCTGCGCGCCTTCGGCCTTGGCGGTGAAGACGCCGCCCAAGTCAATTCGCGAGCTGCACGCCGCCGGAACCGGGACGGTGACTGCCAGAGTGTTGCAAAAGTCCATCGGCTTGCTGCCGTCGCCGCGAATTGCCCCCACCTTGTTGTGGACGAAGCTCGCCATCGCGCGGGTCGTCACCAGGACGGCGTTCTTCGCGGCGACGACTTCGGCGGTGGTCGAGTTCGGCGCCGGCACCCTCGCCGAATTTGCGCAGGTGCCTTCGCCCGGTGCCTTGAGTTTGAGGTCGCCGACGTGATCGCCGTGCATGTGGGTAAGCAGCACAAGGTGAATGGTGCCGAGCCGTGGATCGTTGCCGCCAGTCACGTTCTGCGCCGCGTCGTAGAGAAAGCGGACGCCGGTCGGGTCCTCGAAAATGATCGCCCGGTCGTTCGCGCAAAGCTCGCCTGGGTGCGATCCGATGGGCGTGATCTTGACGTTCTGTGCCAGCGCCGGGGATGCGGCAAGCAAAAGCGCGAAGACTGCGTGGGCGATCCTCATGTCGTTCCTCCCGAGAAGTTTGATTCTTGTCTAGCCGGTCGTCATCGCGCCAACAAGGAGCGACGTGACGCGACCCTGAATGGGTCGATCAGCTTCGATGGCAGTCGTTCGCCGATCTGGCAAAGTGAGATCGCAGGTTCCAATCGATGAGCCCAGGATGAGACATCCCGGCGCTCAATCGCATACCCGATCTTACAGCGAGCACTACGACCGATGAAAGCGCAAGAAGCCGCAGTGGGACAGAGGCTGTAGCTGGCCGTAGCCGTCATGTCCGAAGCTGTGCAAGCCCGCAGCCCGCCGGCCGCCACCAAAACGATGGGCCGAAACCGCGGCCGGCTTTTGCGCTCCCTCGCCTCGCTCGGCGGGGGAGGCCTTGGCTCTTAGAGCGGTACGTCCCTTGGCGGACGTTGGCGTCCATTCGCCCTATGATGAGCGGGCGGAGCGTCCGGAGATTTACCAGGTTGCCCAGGCAAGGTAGATCAGGATCGGTGCCCAAACGGCTACGATCGGTCCCCATGCGGCCCTGAGGCCGCGTGGATAGGTAGTGGTTCTTCTCATGCCAACCCCTTGCTGGTCGCTAGCCATGGCCGGGGTGGGGCCGGCCATGGCTACGATTTCGACACGTCGGTGGCGACACCCGAACGCAAGCACGAGGGCGGGCGCCGCTGAGGATTGATAATGATCGATTAGGGTTGAGGATTGCCTAACGCACGCGACGCTGGACGGCGATTGGGACGGTTCGAGGCGGCGGCCACGCTTCGATGCTCTCATCCGCCGGGATCGAGGCCTTTGGCTCTCAGCACAGGCGCGGCGGCTGGCGTGGTGATGAATTTGATCAGGCTGGTAGCCGCGTCCAAATGCGGTGTGCCCGCCCCAACAGTGCTCACATAGATCGTGGTGTGCTGGATTTCGCTCGGAAGCGGTCCCACGAGCGCGACGCCCTCATAGGGGAGAATTTCGCTGATCTGCGTCAATGCGATATCGGCCTCGCCATCGGCTACTGCTTCGGCGGGCCCCTGATTCGACCGCAAGGACCTGAGCTTGCCTGAGAGCGCGTCGGCAATGCCAAGCCGCACAAACAGCGCCTTCAGATAGGCGCCGGTTCCGCCCTGATCGGCGAACGTAATCGAACCGGCATTGAGCAGCGTGCGCTTGAACGCCTCGACGGTGCTGATGTCGGGCTTCGCCGCACCCTTGCGGACTGCAACGCCGGTAGCCGAAACCGCGACCGCCGCGCGGGTCGCGCCGACGAGCCTGCCCTCCATGATCAGCTTGTCGATGACGGCAGCCGTGAGCACGGCGACGTCGAACGATCTCCCCTTGAGGATTTCGGCTTGCCCCCACGTAAAAGCGAGCGTGTGACCGGTCGCGTTTTCGAATTCCGGGGCGATCTGTTCCAGCACCGGTTTGAGCGCGTTGGAGCTGATGACCCTGATTTCGTCGGCGCAGGCCGAGATGCCGGCAGCGAGGGTCGTGGCGGCCGCCACCACCGCAGCGGCCATCCTGTTCGATGTGATCGGCCTCACGGCGCCATGCCCCGATTGCCGCATGCCGGACCTCCGTCCGGCATGCTTTGCGCCGGTCATCTCTGGTTGAATATCTGCACGTTGATCCCGTCGGGATCCTTCACGTGCAGGCCGGCGAAGGGATCGTCCAGCGGTGTCGCGCCGCGCTGCTTCACGTAGCTTGCGGCAGCCTCCTTGGTGAAGCGGGGAACTCCGATCGCGAAGTGATCGACGATCCCGGACGGGCCCTCGCGGTTGAGAGACACCAGCGCGCGCGTGTTGCCCAGTCGGACGATCTGGCGCGGCTTGTCCTCGCTGACCACGGTGAAACCGAACATCTTTTGATAGAAGTCGATCGAGCGCGGCAGGTCCGCGACCTGGATGCTGACGTGGTCGATGTCCGCGGTCTTGAAATCGATCCCCTCCTGCGCGCCGGCGGCTGTTCCGCTCGCGGCGAGAATTGCGAGACCCCGAACCAGCTCCCGGCGGCTGAGCGAGCCCTTCTCGAAACGGCGCAAGAGATCGGAAATGATCGTTTCCATGTCGGCCTCCCCTTTTTTCTCGAAAGATGAAATCTGGCGGCCCGACTATAGGCTCGATCCGCGCGATGCTGTAGAGCTTGCAGAAAGCGCGAGGTGCCCCCGAAGCGGCACGCGAGCTCATGTCAGGCGGCGCGCACTGACAAGGCAGCGGCCTTGGCCGCTCGGGAGCGAACAGGAGACGGCGTCGTGGTCGAGGATATGAAATACCAGCTGCGGCTCACCTTGAGAGATGATTTTGCCAAGGTGGCGCGCAATGACGCGGACGATCCGTCGATTGCTCCTCTGACGAAGCTGCTGTGCCGGCATGATGCGGCTTTGAAATGCCAGTACGATGCTTTCGCCGACTATGTGAAGGAGGCCGAGGCCAAGGGGGTGGACGCGTACCCGCTCTATGCCTGGACCAAAAAGACCGTGGATGATCCGGTGAAGGAAGCGAAGTACACCAAGTCCTTCACGCTCCATGTCGGCGGCGACGAGGTGTACGAAAAGGGCAAGGCCGACGCGCTCGAGGCCGAGCTCAAGCCGCTGGTCGGAGGTCCGATCGTGGCGCAGATGTTCAGATACGACACCAATCCCGCTCACAATCCTCAGCCGCCGCAACGCAAGACTTCATGATCACAATCGCGCTTGCGAGTCTGCTCAACCGTTCAAGAGCAGGCGGCGTCGGGTGCAGCCGCAGGGAACCCCATCAGCGGAGCTGACAGCTCAATTGCAATGCCATTATGCCACAAGCCTTGAGGAGCGATCATGGCCACGGAAACCAATAGGCGCGGGTTTGTTCAAGCCGCTGGATTGGCGGCGTCGGGACTGATGGCGGCGGCTGCCCCGCTCGCCGCCGCTGCGCAGGAGGCGCGGCCGGCTCCGAGAACGATGGGGGCGCGCTTTCGCGAGTTGATGAACGGCTCCGAACCGCTCATCTGCGCCAACGCTTATGATCTCGCGACAGCCCGTCTGATCGAGGTTCGCGGGTACAAGGGCGTGTTTGTCGGCAGCAGCGCGACCAATCTGGAATTGCTCGCGCTGCCAGACCAGGCGGTCGTGACGGTGTCCGAGATCATCGAGTATGACAGCATCATCGCCGCGAACGTCGATATTCCGGTGGTGGCGGATGTGGACGATTTTGGGGCGACGCCGCTGAATGTTTATCGTTTTGCGAAGCAGGCTCAAAGGGCCGGCATCGCCTGCGCGGCGTTCGATGACCGAATGCCGCTCAACCGCGCCACCGCCTATTCGGTTCCAGGCGTCCTTCCAAAGGCGCAGATGATCGACAACATTCATGCTGCGGCCGACGCGCGCACGGATATGGTTCTTATCGCGCGCTGCCTCGCTCCGACTCCGAACAATTCCCACACGGAGATGCTGGATCGCGCTGCCGCCTATGCCGAAGCCGGTGCAGATCTCATATGGATCGGGTTGCCCACGACGCAGGACTACGCAAAGGCGGCCGACGTGATCAAGAAACCGCTGTTTGCCGTGATCGGACGCCCGAATTTTCCGGCAACGCAAGCCGCCATGAAGGCAGCCCGGGTCGCCGTAGGCCAGACCCCGCCCATCGTGAACGTTGCATTGGGCGCCGTCGACAGAGCCTTGGGCGAGTTGCAAGCCACAGGACAGATGACTGAAGCGCAAAAAGGGGCTCTGAGCCGGGAGAGCTCGCGCAAGGTCGAGCAGGTCGACGAGCTCAACGCGCGCTCGCGCAAGTACAACCTTCCGATCGCCTCCGCTTCGGAACGCTGAGAGCGATTGTATTCTGGCGGCACTCGAATCTCATCCTCACCGAGCGAAGGATGAGAACGACCTGATATTCACTTCAAGCTCGAACCGGAGGGGCCCATGAGGCAGTCCATGAGGTATGTCATTCCGTTATTTGCGCTCGCATGCCTGCTGGTGGAGCCGGCGTTCGCGCAGCTCGAGGACAAGCCGGTGCCGATGGACAAGGCTCCGTTCCACGTCCCGATCTTTTCCAACGACTACATCATCTTGTTGAACGTCAATATTCCGCCCGGGCGCAATACCGGCTACCACACCCATTACGCCGACTCCGTGTCGGTCAATCTCTCGCCGGCCTCGCAGACCAACCAGAATTACGGCTCGTCCGACGTGAGCGCGCCCGGTACGGGCGGCGAAGGCGAACCGGGCCGCACGACCTTTACCAACGTGAGCAAGAATGGTCCGCGCACACACAAGGCGACCAATGTCGGCCCGACGCCGTTCCACAACATCTCCTTCATCCTGAAGGATCACGCGCCGGGCGCGGCTGCCGTCTCGGACCGCTCCGGTGTCGCCGGCTACACCCAGATCATGGACAACCCGCGCATACGAGCTTGGCGCGTGGTCCTCAAGCCGGGCGAGGCGACCGGACAGATCACGCAAACGGGACCGGGATTGCGGGTCTACGTCCGCGGCGGCGTGCTGGCCGAAACGGTGCCCGGATCGGCCGATCGCGGCATGGCTCCGTACGACGGCGATTACATCTGGCAGGATGCCGGTCAGACGCGGGCGGTGAAGAACACCGGTACCACCGCGATCGAGTTCGTCGAGTTCGAGCTGAAATAGCCGGCCATGCAGACGAGATTTGCTCTACAATCGGCTGGGCGAAAAACGGTGTGTTCCCAGGGAGGTTTGCTTTGATATCTGCAGCGCGATCCGCAATCGTCTTCTTCGCCGGGATGCTCGTGGTCGGTTCGACCACGGCTGCATTCGCCCAATACCCGAGGCCGACCGAGCTCCCCAATCCCTATCGCCTCGTGGAGGACTGGCCGACCTTGCCGCCGAACATGAATGGCGGCCGCTGGGGCGAGGTCATCCGTGTGCACGTCCACAACGACGGCAACATCTGGATCTTCCATCGCTGCTTCAACACCGTGCCGCCCGGCAGCGCCACCTGCGTCGGTCGCGGCGAAGCCAACCCGCCGATCCTGGAGTTCGATCCGTCCGGCAAGCTGCTCAAGAGCTTCGGCGCCGGCATGTTCGGCTATCCGCACGGCTTCACCATCGACCGCGACGGCTACATTTGGGTCAGCGACGTCAACGACAAGGACACCGTGCTCGGCATGCCGGCACGCAACGCCGAGGGCGCCGTGCTCGGGCAGGAGGTCCTCAAGCTCGACCAGAATGGAAAAATCCTGATGACGCTCGGCAAGATGGGCGTCGGCGGCAGCGGCACGGATACCTTCGATCGTCCGACCGGCGTCGCGGTGGCGGCCAACGGCGATATTTTCGTCTCCGACGGTCACTCGCCGAACAAGTCGAACAATGGGCGTATCCTGAAGTTTTCCAAGGACGGCAAGTTCATCAAGACCTGGGGCCACAAGGGATCGGCTCCCGGCGATTTCGAAGACCCGCACGACATTTTCGTCGGCGGCTCGCTCGGGCGCGTCTATGTCGCCGACCGTCGCAACAGTCGAATCCAGATCTTCGATCAGGACGGCAATTTCATCACCGCCTGGTATCAGTTCGGTCAGCCGAGCTCGGTCTTCATCGGGCCGGACGACACGATCTATGTCGGCGCCGCATTCCGCGAAGAGGCGACGCGCCGCAACGAGTCGGCGCGCGTGCAGCCCGGCGAGGCGCGCGGCATCGTCATCGGCAATGCCATCGACGGTTCGTTGCGCGCCTTCATCCCCGATCCGACCGATCCCGGCAGCATCGACCGCGGCACCTCGGCCTCGGGGATCGCGGCGGATGCCATGGGCAACATCTACGCCGCCGATGTCGGCGCTCACAAGCTTCGGAAATACGTCCGTAAGCAGTAAGGCGCTGCAGGGCGAGAGGCGCGGCAGGCTCGAACCGTCTCTCGCCAATACCTTCGCGTCGGCTTGGCTGAACAATGAGCCCCAGGGTGAGCGCGCCCTGGGGCTCGACACCGTCACAGCGGCCGGTCAGCACGCATACGGGTGCCAGTAGCACCAGCCGCGTCCGTATCCGTAGCCGTAGCCGAAGCCGCGGTGACCCCAGCCGCCGCCGTGCCAGCCCCCGCCACCGTGCCAACCCCCAAAGCCGCCGAAGCCGTGGGCGGAAGCAGGCGCCGGGGCAAGTGCAGCGCTGCCGAGGGCGATCGCCGTGACGAGCGCGAAGCTGATCTTTCGTAACATGACATGTACTCCTCTTCAGGATGTGGATGGGCGTTTTGCTCATCCTGCACCATTCGTGCGGCGCCCCCTTCGCGATGTTCACGTGAGTGCGCTGTTACAAATCGCATCGGCTGGCGCCGGTCGGAGCTCGATGGGAAAGCCGCCATGGCCGGCCGACAACTCGCGGGTGCGGCTCATGCGTTTGCTGCGGGACGGAGACGCGGTTTTGGGTGACTTCGAGGGCTGAGAGACGGGCGCCGCAACGGCGCTCGGACAGCCGTGATTCACCGTAAAGGAGCAGCGACAGTCGACGACGCAATCAATATTCGCCGAGCGGAACGAACAATTCGTGCTCCTTGTTCAGTCCGCGCAACCGATGACGCCCGAGCGAGCGGAGCGGGCCGCCGAGGAGCGTCGCGATCTCGTCCGTCACGACCAGTGGTTCATCCAGTGTTTTCGCAATCGCTTCCGCGCGGCTGACGAGATTGACCGCGGGACCGATCACCGTGAAATCGAGGCGGTCGGCGGCGCCGATGTTGCCGTAGATGACCGTTCCATAGTGAAGCGCGATCACCATCTCAAGCGGCGCGTCTTCCCCGGGGGCTCGATAGGCCTTCAACGCGGCGAGCGTTTCGCGCGCGGCCGCGAGCGCGCCTTCGGCGGCGTGCGCGGCGTTCTCGCCGTCGACACGAAAAATCGCCAGGAGACCATCGCCGATGAATTTCAGAATCTCGCCTCCGTGCCGGGCAATGGCCTTGGCTTGCAGGTCGAACAGATCATTGAGGATGGCGATGACGCGCTCGCCGGGCGCACGGTCGGAGAGCGCCGTGAAGCCGCGCAGATCCGATGACCAGATGACTGCGGCGATCTCGTCGCCACTGCCGCGCCGGATTTCACCGGCGAGGACGCGCGGTCCCGTATGGGGGCCGAGGTAGGCGCGCAGCACGTTTTCCGCGATCAGCTTCTGCGTATTCATGTCGGCGAGCACGGAAATGCATTCGCTCAGCTCCGTGAGCTCGACAATCTCGCGATCGGTGAAACCACCAGTGCGGTCGCTCACATAGGTCATCGTGTAAACGCCGAAGCCGAACGGGCTCGCGACCGGTAGCGCGAAATATTCGGTGGCGCCGCGCGCCCGCACATCGGCAAGAACGGCAAATTCCCAAGGGCCGTCATCGTTCTCGAGCCGGCGCCGCAGGATCTCGCGGCCTTCGCGCACCCGCCGCACCGGATTCTCCCGATAAGGAATGATATCCTCCACCTCGTAGGTGACCATGACCTTCCGCGTCTCCGCGGTGTCGCGCCACCAGAGATGGGCCGAGCCCAGGAATTGCGGATGCAGCGTGCCGCCATGAATGCTGATCCGCAGAAGTGAAAACCCGGCCGCCGTCAGGCGCCAGCCGAATTCGTCGATGACGCGAGTGAACGACCGCTCGGCTCGCGCGTCGCCGCGGAGCCAGCGTGTAATTCCGTCGAGGGTGTCGTGCGCAGGCCGCTCTTGGACCGGGGTCTGATAGACGCTCTGGGTAATGATGTTTTGGCCAAGAACGATGTAGGAGCGAGGAGCGGTTTCGGCCAACGACGGCGACCTTCTTTTGTCCGAACGTGACGGCAGTATCGAGGTCACAGCGACCTGGAATCATCGCCGGCTTCAGGGACGCTCCGGCACGACACCACTTTATAGCCGCACCTGCCAGACCGGCACATCAAAACCGTGTCGTTGTGAAGCAGAGACGCGGGGGCGTACCCGCGGAGAAACGGGGCGACGGCCGGCGCTAACGACGGCCTGCCTCGGCATCATCGGGTACCGCAGCCCCTACACTTTCGGCGAATTCGGCGAGGCGCAGCCACATGGTCGCCATTTCGGCGAGTAACGCCTTATCCTGCGGCGTGCTCGACAACTGAGCCAACCGTAAGCAATCCAGGGCATGTTGCCTGTACGTCGGACCCGCGGACATCGACACCCCAGTGTTCGCGCGAGGAACGCACTGCAGCGGATTCGGTTCCGGCCGGTGCGCACATCAACTCTGCGCGAAGCGCAGAAACCACAGTTCCGATTGCGAGTTCCAGTTGCAGGCGATTTGGTTCAATCCGTGTAGGAAAGGGCCGACGATGCAACACGACCCCGAGGCCTACAGGCGATATGCAGAGGAATGCCAGCAGTTGGCAAAGATGATGTCCGATGAACACCGGCCCACCCTGCTTGCCATGGCGAAGTCCTGGATCGAGCTGGCGCAGGAGGTCGAGCGCTCAAAGTCGCGCGAATGAACCCCCGCCGGGCGTGGCCGCGCGGGATATCGCGCGGTATCACTCCCGAGAGAAGAGGAGGTGACAAGAGCCGCGCGCGAACATCGCGCGAAACGCGCAAAGGGCGCCTGTCCGTCTCTGGGCCCGGAACAATTTCTGGGAACGCTCAGTTCATCATGCGGCGCCGCGCATATCCCCAAGTACCCCCGCACGGCGCTGGGCTCCGGTCGCCTCCCATCTCGTCAGTGCGGCCGGGGCCTCTTACTGCGAAGAGGAAACCGGAGCGGCCGCGGCGCGTTATCTGAACGATGATAGTCGCGCAGATCCCGGGTGTGGTTCTGCGCAAGACCCCGGCCCCCTGTATCGGATGGTGGCTGGGGTTTCTTTTTTCCCCACCGAGAGCCTGCATGGAACTCGGCGTGCTTCCACGCGATGCTCGATGGTTTGAGCATAAAAAAAGCGCCCCGCGAGGGGCGCCGAGTTACAGTTGCACGCAGGTATCAGCAGTTGGATCGCGTTGTCGTCTTCGATCCGGCGGGCGTTTCCTTCGTCACGCTCTTCGTCTCGCAACCCGTCGCACGCCCGGTTGTCTCGACCCGCTCTCGACGCTCGACGCCGACAGGCGGCACAGGAACCTCGACGGTCACACCCGGGCGCTCCACCTTCTTCTCGATTTTCACGTCCTCGCCCGCAGCGATTGTCGCCGCGCCGAACAGCAGGCCAAGACCGATCAAAACGCTCTTCATCTGTTGCACCTCCATGATCGCATGACGGGCTAACGCGATCGGTGCGGGAGGGTTTCACGTTTGGAGTCCACAAAATGGTTTGGAACAATGCCGGTCTCTTCTGTCGGTTGCGAAACCGCTTTCCAGCGCCACACCGTGCCGAGCTCTCGCCCTCACCAATGCTTGATCCGTTCAGGTCGCACGGCATGAAACCGTCGGCCCGCGCGGCCCGTTAGCAATGCGGTGCGGGTCAAGTATCCCAAGTCCTCCCGCACTGGCCCAGGTCCCAAGCGTATCAGGGCACCTGGGGTGTAGCCCTCCCGCCGCGGCGTCCTCACGAGGGAGCCGGAGGCGACACTTCCGGTTCCGTCGGCATCCGCGGCCTTGTGACTTCCGCGGTCGGTGGGAGGGCGACCTGATTTCACGGAGTTCATGACGATGAATGACACCTACCCCAATGCCAACCGCCACGAAGCGAGAGCAACCCGATACCGTCAGATAGCCGCGCAATATGATGCTCAGGCGGGTGATGCCTCCAGCCCGTTTCTCTGCGCGCAATTGCAGCGAACCGCAGAGGAGTATCTCGTGCGCGCGATCGGCGAATTGCGGGTCGCGGAGCGCGAAAAGCAGCACCACGGGGGGTGAAGCCATGCGCTTATCGAGCCTGGTCATCGTCACGAGCAGCGTATTTCTTGCGCATACGATCGCGTTCGCGCAGTCCCAATCGCCTGCGCCTCAAGCACCGCTCCAGATGCCGGAATGTCAACGTGGGGCGTTGCCGGCCACACCGGGAGAGACCACAGGAAGTGTGGATCTCGGTGACCAGCTGTCTCGGTCGAAGGGCATCATCTGCCCGCCTGCAGGAGTGGACCCGGGTATTGCCGTTCCCCCTGTCGGCGGCGGCACGACCCCGGTAATTCCGCCACCCGGGACGCCCGGTGGTGACCCGAATATCATTCCGAGGTGATCGCCTTCTGAAACGACTGCGCTTTGAAATGACCGCCTGTTGAAGTGACCGCGTTCCGCGCCCTCGCGGGAACGCGGTCGACGTTTGACGTTCTCGACTTTCGGCTCGATTGAGCATAAGTGTTGGCGCAGCGGTCCGCTTCGGGGACGGCTTCTGCGGGAAGGCTGATGGTTCCCGCTCTCCATTCAGTGGTGACTAAGGGCTTGGCACCCTGCGGCTTCCGGCTGCGGGCGGCTTCCGCGAGGAGAGCGCATGGCATGGAACTCGAATCCCCCGAGGGGCACGCAACGTTCGAAGGGGCAGAACGCCTTGCCGATATGCTCACGCTGTCCCACGAGCCTATGCTCGCGTGGCGTCTGGATGGACCGATAAGGTTTTGGAATGCCGGGGCGGAGCGCCTCTACGGGTTTCCTCGCGACGAGGCACTCGGGCATATCAGCCACGCGCTGCTTCAGACCAGATTTCCCCTCGACTTTGCCGCGTTGCGTTCGCGCCTCCTCGATTCTCGATATTGGTCCGGGGAGTTGCACCATACCTGCAAGGATGGTCGTGAAGTCATCGTCGACAGCCGGATGCAGTTGATCGGCGATGATCTCGTTCTCGAGGTCAACCGCGACATCACGGACCTCCAAGCACTCAACGCCCGGCAAGCGACTTTGGTGGGAGACCTCGCGGCGGTAGGCGCCAAATTCGAGGCTGTCTTCAATCAGTCCGGTATTTTCGCGGGTATCATCGACCTTGCGGGCTACCTGCGGGAAGCGAACAACCTTTCTGTCGATTGGTGCGGATATACGAGGGCGCAGGTCCTCGACCGGCCGTTCTGGGACGCGCCGTGGTGGCGTGGTTCGGAAGAGACCAAGGCGAGGATTCGCTTCGCGACGGATCAAGCCGTGTCGGGGCAAGCTTTCCGTGAGGAGCTTCCGTATTGGGTCGCCGACGGCAGCAAGCGCCTCGTCGACTTTGCAATGCATCCCATTCTTGATCGGGACGGAGCGGTCATGTTCCTGCACCCGACCGGAATCGACATTACCGAGCGCAATCAATTCGAAGTCGAGCTTCGCGAAAGTCAGCAGCGGCTGCGCTGGCTCGCCTCCATCGTCGAGTCGAGCGACGACGCGATCGTGAGCAAGAATCTCGACGGCGTGATCACCAGCTGGAACCGGGGCGCAGAGCGTATCTTCGGATACACGCCGGAAGAGGCGGTCGGCCAGCCGGTTATGATGATCATTCCCCAGGATCGGCAGGACGAAGAGCGCACGATTCTGACGCGTATCAGACGAGGCGAGCGCATCGATCATTTCGAGACGGTGCGACAACGCAAGCACGGCAGCCTGATCGTCGTTTCTCTGACCGTTTCTCCGGTCAGAGATGGCGAGGGCAAGATCGTCGGCGCCTCGAAGATCGCGAGGGACATCACCGAGCAGAAGCGGAGCCAGGAGCAGATCGCCATCCTCGCTCGGGAAGCAGAGCATCGCAGCAAGAACCTGCTCGCGAACGTTCAGGCGACCGTCAAGCTTTCTCAATCGGAGACCACCGCGGGATTGAAAGACGCCATCGAGGGACGCATCCGCGCGCTCGCCAACGTGAACTCGCTGTTCGTCGAGACGCGATGGATTGGTGCCGAACTGTCGAGTATCGCCACACAGGAGCTCGCACCCTATTCAAGGACAGGTGAGACGCCGCGCGTGCGCATCGACGGACCGCAAGTTCTGCTCAAGCCCGACATCGCCCAGGCGATAGCGGTGATCCTGCACGAACTCGCTACCAATGCCGCCAAGTACGGATCGCTGTCGACGGCCAACGGCGTGATCGAGCTGAAGTGGTCGCATGAGGCGGACGGGCGGCTGCTTCTCCGGTGGATCGAACTGGGCGGGCCGGTCACACAGGCGCCGGCGACGCAGGGCTTCGGCACGCGGGTCATTCAAGGCATGATCAGTCAATTCAAGGGGAGCACCCGTTTCGACTGGGGCGCTGGCGGGCTCGTTTGCGAGATCGACTTGCGGGCGTAGGGCGATGCTCGTGGCGCGGCGCTTCGAAGGCGTGGACCTCGTGCTGCCTGGTCAGCAACTCCTATTCCGCGGCCATGGGTGCGGCAGGTGCAACCTCGTCTCGATCCGCGTCATCGTCTCGGGATGGTTTCGTCGCTGGCGCGGTTTCCGGCATGGCGAAAAAGAACAGCAGCAGGCCCCCTGCCGCGACGGCAGCCAGCGTGAGGAATGCCGCGCTGTAACCGGCGCGAACCACGATGATGCCGGCGAGCGTCGTCGATAGGGCGGCCCCAATTCCCTGCGCGGTGTTGACGGCACCGAGTGCGGAGCCGTAGCGGCCGGTGCCGCGCATGAGGTCGGCGACCACGACGGGGAAGATCGCGCCGTAGATGCCGGCGCCGACACCGTCGAGAAGCTGGACCCCGACCAGCCAGAACCGATCATCGGAAAACGTGTAGAGCACTCCGCGGATAGGCAGAATCAGGAACCCGGCGAGAAACAGCGGCTTGCGTCCCCACCGGTCGGCTTTTGCACCGACCAAGAGCGCCATCGGCACCATGACGATCTGGGCGGCGACGATGCATGCCGACATCAGGCTCGTCCCGAGGTTCTTGTCTTGCAGGGCAAGCTTCTGGCCGACCAGCGGCAGCATCGCCGCGTTAGCCAGGTGGAAAAGCAGGGCGCAGGCGGCGAAGATCATCAGAGGGCGGCAGGTTATCAGCGTCTGCAGGCCCGACGGCCGGTCCCCATCCTGGTGCTCGACGCCAGCGCCCGGCGCCGTCCGCGCATCGTGAAGTCCACGTGCGAGGTCATGATCGATGGCGCGCGCCGGGACCGCGAGCACGCTGACGAGGCTCGCGACCGAATTGGCGGCCAACAGATAGAAAACCGCGGATGGACCCAGCCCATAAGCGGCGACGCCGGCAGCTCCGGCGGCGAACGCATTGCCGGCGTGATTGAACGATTCGTTGCGGCCGATACGCCTTGTGAAAGCCTCGTGTCCGACAAGGCCCAGCGTGATTGCGGCGAGCCCCGGTCCGAGGACGGCGGCAGCCGCATGGGCGGTCGCTTGCGAGATCGCGACCGGAAGGAAATTCGACACCCACGGCAGCAGCAGCGATGCGACGGTGACCACGAGTGCAGCGACCCCGACGACAATACGCTTGGCGCGCACCGTGTCGACGAGAGCCCCCGCCGGCGTCTGGGCTAAGATCCCTGCGGCGGTTGCAATCGACATCACGATGCCGATGCTGGCCTCGTCCCAGTTCTGCACCGTGAGCAGATAAATCGCGAGATACGGCCCGAGCCCGTCGCGCACGTCGGCGAGAAAGAAATTCGCGGCATCGAGCGCGCGATTGGCTCTTCTCGATCCGCCAGGATGAAAATCATCGGGCATCAGACACCGAGTGGTTCGACACCGAGCCTGGTTTCAGGGGTTTGAACGCTTCATAAGCTCGTGTGGGTGTCGTCAGGGAACCTATTCGCTCTGTTGGGCCGCTCCTTGATTAGCGGTTCCGTCATGCGAGTTCCCAGGCGCGTCCTGAGCAGACGCGAATCCGACACCTGCCAGAACCACTGCGGTACTCAATAGCAGTGTGTTTTTCATCTTGAGCGTTCCTGTGTTGCTGGAGGTGTTGCGGCCCGGTTTCGCTTCCCGACCAACCGCGTCACCACAAGAACGGGACGCATCCAAATCCGTTCCCAGCATATGCGCGGGAACGCAGAACCCCATTGCCGAGCGCGGTACGAGATCAAGCCAACTCGGCACAGTTGCGGCTTTGATCGATGCGGCAACGTGTCTCTTTGTGGCGATGCCATAACACGCGAGTTATCGGGAGGCTGGTGACAAGCAAGAAGGCGATTTGCAAAACGTGTTTCGATTTCGGGGGGAACAAGATGGGCACTCCGGACTTACTGCGTAAACACCCACTGTGTCCGGAGGCCCCATGCGTGCCTTGTCCCGCGTTGCGCCGACCATCGTGCTGACGGCGTTTTGCGGTGCCGTCACCTACCTCGCAATTGAGAATTACCCGACCGCGCGGGCGCAGATCGAGCCGTCGCCCGGCGACGCGGCGCCTCCACCAAATGCAACTCCGCCAAATGCAACTCCACCGAATGCGCCGCAGGAACCGGCGGTGACGCTCCTCGATCGTCAAGAGGTGCAAGGCGTTCTCGGTAAGGAGGTGCGCAGTGCGGCGAACGAAAACATGGGGCGGATCGTCGACGTGATCGTCGATCGCAGCGGACAGGCGAAGGCGGCCGTCATCGATTTCGGTGGCTTTCTCGGGGTCGGAAGCCGCAAGATCGCCGTAGCCTGGAACGCGCTTCGGTTCCCTGGCAATACGAAGCAAGGAGATCGGATCTCGCTCGAGTTGACGCGCGATCAGGTGCGCGCGGCGCCGGAATTCAAGGAAGACAAGCCGGTCGTTGTGTTGGGAACGTCGGGCACTCTCGAATCGCTGTCGTATTTTCCCAAATCTGATTGAACCGGAGCGGTCAGCTGTCAGTGAAGCCATTGAGTCGTTTTGTCCCGCCGGCGGAAGAGAATGCGGCGGGGCACGACCAAACGCACCAGGACCTAACGCACCACGACCCGTCGCAACGGAACTCCGAGCCGTCTGCGCTGCAGGAACCGCCCCGCAGCCCGACGCAACGCAGCTTGCGCGGGCTCGACTGGTTCGTGTTCTTCGTGGCCGACGTGCAGACCGGTTTCGGCCCGTTCGTCGCGGTCTATCTGACCGCGCAGAAATGGACGCAGGTCGATATCGGCCTCGTTCTCACTGTTGGCAGTCTCGTCTCGCTCATCGGGCAGATGCCCGGCGGCGCGCTCGTCGATGCCGCCCGATCGGAACGGCTGGTCGCAGGTTTCGCCATCGTCGCGATCGCGATCAGCGCGCTCGCCTACGCGACGTCGCCGATCTTCGCGGTGATCCTGGCGGCGGCGATGCTGCACTCCGCGGCGAGTTGCGTGCTCGGGCCCGCCATGGCCGCGATCAGCCTCGGCTTGGTGGGGCATGCTGCGATCAGCGAGCGGCTCGGCCGCAATGCCCGTTTTGCCGCAATCGGCAATGGGCTGGCGGCCGCCGCCATGGGTGCCTGCGGGTACTTTCTGTCGGCGCGTGCCGTGTTCTTCGTCACCGCAGCGCTACTTGGGCCGGCTCTGCTCGCGCTGCGCATGATCGCGCCGCAGGAGGTCGATGCCGAGCGTGCACACGGCGGGCCGCCCGAACGCCGCGGCGGCAAGCTGACGAGCGAACTCCTCGAGCTTGCGCGAAAGCGCCGGCTGCTGATCTTCGCCGGCTGTATCATGATGTTCCATCTGGCGAACGCCGCCATGCTTCCGCTCATGGGCAGCGTCTTGACGACGCGCTCCAGCCAATGGGCGACGGTGCTGATCGCCGCCTGCATCGTCGGACCGCAAGTGCTGGTCGCGATCTTCTCGCCCTGGGTCGGCCGCAAGGCGCAAGTGTGGGGGCGGCGCCCGCTACTCCTTGCGGCGTTCATAGCGCTGCCGCTGCGCGGCCTCGCATTTGCGGCCGTATCGAATCCCTATCTGCTGGTCGCGGCGCAGTTGCTCGACGGAATTTCTGCCGCAGTCCTCGCCGTCATGGTGCCGCTGGTGATCGCCGACGTCACCCGGGGCACCGGCCATTTCAATCTGGGACAGGGGATCGTCGGAACCATGGTCGGCATCGGCGCCTCGATAAGCACGACCTATGCCGGGTATCTGAGCGATCATTTCGGCAGCCCGATCGCGTTCCTCGGCCTGACGGCGGTCGCACTCGTCGGGCTGGTGGCGATCTGGGCGTTGATGCCGGAGACCGGTCCTGTCCGCGAGGCGCGCGCCTGAGGCGCTCGCGCGGACTGAATGTGCCGTGACTTTAGGGATGCGCTCGGTCGGCCACCAGCCGGAGATGCCGCTGGTTGTGCTCGGCGAGGCTGCGGTAGACGGCGAGGTATTCCTGCGCCATGCGGCGGGCGGTGAAACGCGCTTCGAATTGGGTGCGAATCTGTTCGCGAGAGAACTGCGAGACGCGGTCGAGCGCACCGATCGCGCCTTTCTTGTCCTCGACAATCAACCCGGTCACGCCGTCCTCGACGATCTCCGGAACCGATCCGCGGTTGAAGGCGATGACCGGGACGCCGCAGGCCATCGCTTCGATCATGACGAGCCCGAACGGCTCGGGCCACTCGATCGGATTGATGAGCGCAATCGCCGAGCTCAGGAATGCCGATTTCTCGCGGTCCGATATTTCTCCCACATATTCGATGTTCGCGCCGTCGAGGAGCGGCTTCACGCGCGCATTGTAGTATTCGCGGTCCTGCGCATCGACCTTTGCAGCGATGCGCAGCGGCATGCCGCACTGCCGGGCGATGGATATGGCGCGCTCGACTCCCTTCTCCGCCGCAATGCGGCCGAGAAACGCGAGGTATTGCGGCTTGGTTCCCGGAACCGGCGACAGCAGTTGTTCCGGCAACCCGTGATAGATCGTCGTCACCCATCCCGCATGCGGCACCGGCCGACGCTGTGCGTTCGAGATCGAAACCACAGGAATCTGGGAGAACGTCCTGAACACCGGCTGGTGCTCCGGCAAGTCGAGGCGGCCGTGGAGCGTGGTGATGAAGGGAACCGGCTGGCGGGAGAACAGCGAAAACGGATAGTAGTCCAGGTGAAAATGCAGGAAGTCGAACTCGGCCGCACGCCGAAGCACGCGCTCGAGCATCATCATGTGCAAGGCGTTGGGGTCGCGAACCGATTCGTCGTGGCGTAGCGCCCGCGGCCACGGCGCGTCGAGCCGCGCCGCGGTGCGGGAGTCGCCGCTCGCAAACAGCGTTACCTCGTGACCGAGCCCGACCAGCTCGTCGGTGAGCCAGTGGATGACGCGCTCAGTGCCGCCATAGAGCTTCGGTGGAACGGCCTCGGTCAGCGGAGCGATCTGGGCGATGTGCATGCGTGCGAACTCCTGTACTGCCCGCGCCAGTGATGCCAGCGGTTCCTTAAAGCGCGGAACCGCCAAGGCGTTGCGCACATCGCGATCGATATTTTTCGGCGATATCGGGAACCTTTTCATCCCTCGTGCGTCACGGCCTTTGCAGGCGGGAGCGGGGGAGGGAACTCTGTTGTTTGTTTACAACAAGCAGTCACGCGAGGTGCGTTTCTTGTGGGCATGCGTCGGATTACTAGGGCCGCGAAAAACCCGGGAAGACGCCAGGGCAGCGAGCGATCTCAGTCAGTATGCCAAGCATCCGCTGCGCTTCGTCCTCATGTTCGTACGCCGGCGCTGGGCTGCGCATGTCTTCATCCTCGCCGCAGTGCTTGCCGCCGTGGGTTGCTCCGTCGGCACGCAATATGGAATCAAGTTTCTTGTCGACGGGCTCTCCGGGCCTGAGGTGTGGGCGAACCGCGTCTGGGCCGCGTTCGCGGTCCTCGTGGCGCTGATCGCGGCCGACAACGTGCTGTGGCGGGTCGCCTGCTGGATCGCTAACCCGACATTCGTCGCCGTCACCGGTGACCTGCGCCGCGAGCTGTTTTGCCACCTGACCGGCCAGGCGCCCGGTTATTTCGCCGATCGTCTGCCGGGCACCTTGGCGAGCCGCGTCACCGCCACTTCCAACGCGGTGTTCACCGTCGAGAACATGGCGGTCCTCAACGTGCTGCCGCCGATCGCCGCGACCATTACCGCGATCGCCTTCGTCGCAACCGTGAGCACATCGATGGCGCTTGTCCTGATGCTCGTCGCCGGTGCGATGGTGATCGGGTTGTTTCGACTGGCCGCCGCCGGCCAGCCCTTGCACCACGACTTCGCCGACAAGGCGGCCGCGGTCGATGGCGAGATGGTGGACGTGATCAGCAACATGCCACTGGTCTGGGCATTTTGCGGACTGCGGGGGGAGCGGCGCCGTTTCGACGTCACCATCGATCGCGAGATGACGGCGCGGCGCCGGAGCCTGTTTTATCTCGAACGGCTGCGAATTCTGCATGCCTCGGTAACCATCGTCCTGACGATCGGATTGCTGGCCTGGGCCATTCGTCTCTGGGAGCAGGGCGCGGTGACCACCGGCGACGTCGTGATGGCCTGCACGCTTGGATTGTCCGTATTGCATGCGACGCGCGACCTGGCGGTCGCGCTGGTCGACGTGACGCAACATGTCGCGCGCCTGTCGGAAGCGCTTCTGACCCTGCTCGTTCCGCATCAGTTGCGTGACCACCCGGAGGCTAAATCCTTCGTTCACCGGGGTGCGTCGGTTGCACTGGAGAACATTTCGTTTTCCTATCCGGACGGAACCCGCGTGTTCGGGGATCTGAGCCTGCGCATCGAGCCCGGCCAGCGCGTCGGCCTCGTCGGCCCGTCCGGCGGCGGCAAGTCCAGCCTGTTCGCGTTGATCCAGCGCTTCTACGACCTGCGGGCAGGCCGCATCGTAATCGACGGGCAGGACATTCGCCGGGTGACACAGGAGAGCCTGCGGTCGGCCATCGCCGTCGTGCCGCAGGATCTCTCGCTGTTTCACCGCTCGGCCATGGACAACATCCGATATGGCAGGCCGGCCGCAACCGACGCCGAGGTCCTCGAAGCCGCCACCTTCGCGAACTGTCGTGGCTTCATCGAAGCCCTGCCGCAGGGCTTTTCGACCATCGTCGGCGATCGGGGCGTGAAACTGTCGGGCGGTCAGCGGCAACGCATCGCCATCGCGCGCGCGTTCCTCAAGGATGCGCCTCTGCTGCTCCTCGATGAGGCGACGTCGGCGCTCGACGGTGATTCCGAGCAGGCGATCCAGGATGCACTCGACAGACTGATGCCGGGGCGAACGGTAATCATGATCGCACACCGTCTTTCGTCGGCCCGGAACTTCGACCGCATCGTCGTGATGGAGGCCGGGCAAACCGTCCAGGATGGTGCGCCGGAGCAACTGATGCGGCAGGACGGCGTCTATCGCGCCCTTATTGAGCGGGAAATGCGTCTCCTCACACGACAGGTTGCTTGATCAAGGTGCTGGGCGGGTCGGCGTTGCGCTGCAACCGGCAACCTCCCGCGCGTGACGAATAAAGGCGCAGCGGGCAATTTCCGCCCGCCGCGCCTCTTTCAAATCGAACTAACGGGGCTCAAATCCCCCGCCTGAATAGCGGGGGGCGAGGATCACCTCTCAGCTCGCCCGCTTCCGCCGTTGAACTGCGTTGCGTTCGAAGAATAGGGCCTGGCTCACCAGGGCCGAAAGCGTCGCCGGTTGATAGGGCTTCGACACCAGAAATGCGGGCTCCGGCCGATCGCCAGTCAAGTAGCGCTCGGGATAGGCGGTGATGAAGATCACCGGAACCTCGAACAGGTTGAGGAGGTCGTTGACGGCATCGAGCCCTGAGCTGCCGTCGGCCAGCTGGATGTCGGCGAGGATCAGTCCCGGCCGGCGACTTCGCGCGATCGTCGCCGCCTCAGTCCGCGTTCGGGCCACGCCGACGACCTTGTGACCGAGGTTTTCCACCAGCGACTCGAGACCGAGTGCGATCAACGCCTCGTCCTCGATGATCAGTACATCGGTGGCGATCTGGGCTGCGAGCTCCCGGCCCAATTCCTCGACGAGCTGGCGCAGCGTCGGCGCGTCGACGTCGAGGACGTAGGCCGCATGCTCCTCGGAAAACCCTTCGACCGAGATCAGGAGGAACGCCTGCCGGGGCTTCGCGGTTATCTGATTGAGATGACGTTCGGCGGCGACGAAATTCGTCACTTGCTCGGCGTTGTCGTTGACCGCGAGCGAGTTCCAGATCGTGGCGAACAACCGGTAGAGCGTGACCCGGGGCGGGTACGAGGATTCGATGAGACTCGGATCCTTGACGAGCGCCTCGAGCGTCGCGGCCACGTAGGCATCGCCGGAGGTCTGGCTTCCGGTGAGGGCGCGTGCATAGCGACGCAGATAGGGCAGGTGCTGAGCTACCGCTTCGGCTTTTGACATTCGCTCTCCCCGAATTGAGAAACGCCGGTACAAACGTGCTACCGCCGATAAAGTTCCCGACCAAATGGCTGGTATCTCCGACGGGCTCGCCCGGAACAATTGATTTGCGATTTCCGTTTATTGCGAGACCGTCCGGCGAGTCCGGCGCCAGGAGCGCAATGAATGACCGAGGAATTCAGCTGCCCGAGCTGCGGCTCGCCCTCAGTGCTTTACTGCGATGCTGCGGACGACAATGAACACGTCGTATGCGGGACCTGCGGGACGTATCTTGCCACCCGCATTGAATTTCGGAAATTTGTCGAGGGCCGCGCCGTCCGGTCGGGAGTGCATACCAGCGGATGCTAGCGCGACGCGCCCGTCGCTTTATGGTGGGCCCCGCTCGCTGCCCGCAGGCATCCGGCTGATTGACGCAGCGCGAGGTCGCTCCTGAATATTGCCCCGTGTCGTCTGGATCGCGTTCTGAACCTCTTGCAGGGCGCTCTCCTCGTTCGATAGTGCGCCGAGGAAATTCTTCTGCCACTTGTCGATGCTGTTCTCGGAAATCGCCGCCATCAATGCCGAGTGGCGGTCACGCCGTTCCTCGCGTGACATCGTCAGGGCCTGCGCCACGGCGGCGGCGACAGACTCGACATCGTAGGGGTTGACGAGCAGGGCGCGTTTGCACTCGACGGCGGCGCCGGCGAAGCGCGACAGGATCAGCACGCCGGGATCGTCCGGATCCTGCGCTGCGATGTACTCCTTCGCGACGAGGTTCATTCCGTCGCGAAGAGGTGTGACCAGGCCGACCCGGGCAGATCGATAGAGGCCGGCAAGGGCGGAGCGGCTGTAGACCCGGTTGACGTAACGGATTGGTGTCCACGAAACCTCGCCATACTTCCCGTTGATGCGGCCGGCGATTGAGCTGACGGCCTGGGCCAGCTCCACATATTCGGGAATATCGGCCCGGTTCTGCGGCGTGATCTGGAGGCAGGTGACCTTGCCTTGCCAATCGGGATTCCTGGCGAGAAACAGCTCGAATGCCTCGAGCCGCTGCACCAGGCCTTTGGAATAGTCGAGACGGTCGACGCCGATGACGAGCGTCCGGCCGCCGAGCGACGTTGCCAGATCTTTCACCAGCGGCGAATGGATGTTCCGGCGTGCCAGGGTCTGGAAGCCGGCCGGCTCGATGCCGACCGGGAAACTTCCGATCCGGGTCTGGCGCCCGTTCAAGGCGAAGGTGATCTGTCGCCCGGACGATTCGAACACCGTCATTTCACTGTGCGAGTTGCGGTTTTCGGTGATGAGATAGCGAACGAAGTTGCCGGCGTCGCCGTCGGTCTGGAAGCCCACCACGTCATATTGCAACAGCATCGGGATGAGTAGCTCGTGGTTGGGCAGGCACGTCATCACCTCCGGCGGCGGCATCGGAACGTGGAGAAAGAAGCCGATCCGGTTCGCATGGCCGCGGCGTCGCAACGCGTCGGCGATCGGAATCAGGTGATAATCGTGCACCCAGATGAGGTCGTCGGGCTCGATGATCCCCTCGAGCTCGGTCGCGAAATGATCGTTCACCCGCATGTAGCCGGTAAGATCGCGCCGCGCGAACTCGGCCAGGTCGAGGCGGAAGTGCAGAATCGGCCACAGCACGCGATTGGCGAACCCGTTGTAATATTCCTGGTGGTCATCGATCGAGAGATCGGTCACGACATAGGTGACGTTCTTTTGCACCACAGTGTGTCGTTTGACTTGGGGCTTGCGCGACGGCCTTGCCACTCCAGCCGAACCAGAACTCCGCCGTGACGTTCCAATGCCGGCCGCAACGCGACTTCGAGGCCACCGGCGCGATTGGTGCCATCAGGGATGCTCACCCGGTTCGAGACGACCACTAGCCGCGCCAAAAACGGTCCTCCCAGCTGCGCGAGAGCCGCTTGGCGGTCAGAATCAGGCCGGCCATCGAATAGGTCTGCGGGAAATTGCCCAGCAAATCGCCCGTGACAGGATCGATGTCCTCCGCCAGCAGTCCGTAGCGGTTTCGGTACTTGAGCGCATCGTCGAACATCTCGCGTGCCTGCTCGTGGCGACCGAGATCCCACAACACGTCGATCAGCCAGAACCTGCACACGAGAAAGGCGGTTTCCGGCAGCCCGAAGTCGTCCTCGTTCGCGTATCTCATAACGTGGTTGTGGCGCAAAAGTTCGCGCTCGATCGCCTTCAGGGTGCTGACGAACCGCGGGTCCTGCGTTTCCAGCAGACCGAGTTCGGGGAGCAGCAGCACGCTGGCATCGAGATCATCGAGCCCGAATCCGGCGGTGAAAGCGCCGCGCGCAGGGTTCCAGGCGCGCTCGATGAGTTCCGCCCGCATGGCGTTCGCGGTCTTGGTCCAGTGCGCCGCGCGGTCCTTCAGGCCGAGATGCGCGGCGATGGCGCCAAGACGATTGCACCCGGCCCAGCACATCGCGGCCGAATGGGTATGTACCCGGCTGCGGCCACGGTATTCCCAGATGCCGGCGTCGGGCTCGAAGGCGAGCCGTGCAGCGAGCGTGCCGAGCTTCTCCAGAAGATGGAACAGTCCTTCGTCGCCCGGCCGCGGGAGACGCCGGTCGAAGAACATCGGAGTGGCGGCGAGAATGATGCTGCCATAGGTGTCGTGCTGAACCTGGCCTACGGCGGCATTGCCGACGCGCACCGGCGCATTGTTGCGATAGCCCTTGAGCGCGGGCGCGATCTCTTCGTCCATCGGATCCGCGGGAACGATGCTGTAGACGGGACGAACGAATTCTTCCGAAGCCACGCCGAGGATGAAGGAGATGAAATCCTCCATGGTCTGGGTCGCGCCGAGCTGATTGAGCGCCTTCACCACAAAATAGGCGTCGCGCAGCCAGCAGTGGCGATAGTCCCAGTTTCGCCCCGATCCCAGAGCCTCCGGAATAGAAGTCGTGTGAGCCGCGATGATCCCGCCGGTCTCCTCGAAATTGCTGAGCTTGAGCGTGATCGCGGCACGGATGACCGCGTCCTGCCATTCATATGAGATCGAAAGCCGCCGCACCCATTCGGTCCAGTAATACTGCGTCCGTTCGACGAACGCGCGGCACGTTGCAGCGAGGTCGGCGGCAAACGGCTCGTCCGGTCCGATGACGAGATGAAGCGGTCGCGTCAGCACGAAAGGTGCTTCGCGGTCGATGTAGGACAGCGCAGCGTCGGTGGTGAGCCGCACGACGACACCGTTGCCGCGAAAGGTCGCGTGATTGCTGCCGATCGACCTCTCCGTCATCGGCACGCCGTAGCCCGAGGTCGGACGCACCCGGATCGTGATTCGCGGCAACCCGGAAACCGGCTCGATGATCCGCATGATCTGCGGTGGGCGGTAGATCCGGTGGTACTCGAAGAACCGCGGCGCGAAGTCGGTGATCCTGACCGATGCGCCTTTGTCGTCGGTCAGGGTCGTGGAGACGATCGCAGTGTTGCGAACATACTGCGAAGAATGCTCGACCATGCCGTGAAGCACGACCTCGCAGAAACCTTTCTCCTCGTCGCCGGCCAACAGCCGCGAGAAGATCGGATCGCCGTCGAAGCGGGGAAAGCACCACCATACGATCCGCGACAATGGATCGACCAGGGCGGCCGTGCGCCCGTTTCCGATGATCGCAAGATCGAGCCCGAAATCGTGCATGCCTGGTCAACCATGTCCGGCGGCGAGGTCGGCGAGCCAGTCGCGGACGTCCTGCGGACCCCCGAACACGCCGCGGACGCCGCCCACCTCGCGACCGACCGAATAGCCGGAGCCTCCGAACTCGGGCAGCATCGCAAACACCAACTCGTCGGTGACGTCGTCGCCGACGAACATCGGGGCGCGAGCCGCAAAAGGCGGAATCCGCATGAGCTCGCGTACGGCAGTGCCCTTGGTGAAAGCCCGCGGCTTGATCTCGATCACCGCCTTGCCGCACAGCATCTCGAGCTCCTCATCGGGCGCGCGACCGACGATCGCGGCGATCTTGTTTTTCATGAGAAGCGCCTGGGCGGGAGCGAGGCGGTAATGCACCGCAAGCGAAGAGCCCTTGTCCTCGATGATGATGCGGGGATCGACCGCGGCCGCCGCGACGACCTGATTCCTTATCGTTGGGCTGAGCTCGACGCCCTTCCTGTGCAATGGCGCATACGCAGACGCTCGCATTTCGACACCATGACCGCCGACGCACGGCAGCACCAGCGGAGCGAACAGATGATCGAGATTTTCGACCAGCCTTCCGCTGACGAGAGCGAGCGCGCCGCCGGTCCGCACTTGAAGCGTCGCGAGCGTACGCAGCAGCGAGGGCGGAACGACGACGCTCTGCGGCGTCGCCGCCATGTCGACAATGGTGCCGTCGACGTCGAGCAGGAGCGCGACGCGGGCAAGGTCGATTGGTTCCAAGACCGTCTGCCGGAAGGACGGCTCGATAAGGGACTGCGTCTTCATGATCACCCTGAGAATGAAGCTGTGACTTCGATATCGCCCCGGGCCTGGAGGATCTGAAGGCTGATTTTGTCGTCGCCGTGGCGTTGCACCGAAAGATCGACGCTACCGGAACCGGCCTTGAGCCTGTGCAACACGATGCGATCCACGAAGGCCGGGAGGGTCGGGTTCCGGAACCGGATCAGATTTGCGAACGGGTCCTGCTCGATGCCGAGCGAAGCCTGCAACAATGCAAAGAACGCACCGCTCGCCCAGGCCTGCGGCGAGCACGCGACCGGGTAGAGCGTCGGCCCGCGGCCGCGGAACCGCGGGAACCCGCAGAACAATTCGGGCAGTCGGCGCAGATCCATGTAGGTCGCGGCGTCGAACATGCCCTGGAAAATGCGGGTCGCTGCCGCGGTATCACCATAGCGTGCAAGTCCGGTCGCGATCATCGCGTTGTCATGGGGCCAGATCGATCCGTTGTGATACGACATCGGATTGTAGCGCGGAGCGTCCGCCGCCACCGTCCGCACGCCCCAGCCCGAGTAGAATCGTGGCTCCATGAGGGATTGCGCCACCCTCGCAGCACGGTCGGCGCGCGCGATACCGCTGATCAGGACTTGGCCGGCATTCGAGGTCGCGACGCGGCAGGGCTGCTTGTCACCGTCGAGCGCGAGGGCATAGGTGCCGATGTCCTCGCACCAGAAGGCGTCCTCGAACCGCTCTGCAAGCTGCGTGGCGCTGCTGTCGAGCTGCCGCGCACGCTCGGAAAATCCCAACCGGTCGGCGCACCAGGAAGCGAGCCTTTTCGCCGCATAGACGTAGCCCTGTACCTCGGCGAGCGCGATCGGCCCTTCGGCAAGCCGCCCGTCAGCATGGAAGACGGCATCGAAGGAGTCCTTCCAGCCCTGGTTGCTCAGCCCGCGCGGCGTCGCTTTGAAGTATTCGACAAAGCCGTCGTGATCGCGATCGCCGGGGCCGTCGATCCACGCGAGCGCGCGGTCGATCGCCGGCCACAAGTCGCGCAGCGTGTCGAGATCGCCGGTCGTCTGCGCATAGCGGCCGGCCAGCAAGACGAACAGCGGCGTCGCATCGACGCTGCCGTAATAAAGCCCGAACGGAACCTCGCGGAGCGCGGCCATTTCCCCGGCACGCATCTCGTGCAGGATTTTTCCCGGTTCGGCATCGGACTCCGGGTCATAGTCGGTCGCCTGATAGGCCGCGAGCCGCTTGAGAACCCCGAGCGCGATGCGTGGATCAAGCCAGAGGCACTGCATGGCCGTGATGAGGCCGTCGCGGCCGAACGTCGTCGAGTACCAGGGAATGCCGGCGTACGGGTAGGGCCCCTGCGGAGTGTGGGTCAACAGTATCGCGAGATCGGCGGTGGCCCGCCGCAGCATCTCGTTGAACACTTCATGTGAGGTGGCGATCTCGGTGCCGACCTTGATCGTCCGCTTGAGCTCGCGATGCGTGCAGCGCAGGCTTCTCAGGAAGGGCAGGGGCTCGCGGTTGCCGCTATCGCAGGAGACCGTGCTGTAAAGCGAAACCGCTTCGCGGGGGTCGAGGTCGAGCGCAAACGACGCGAGCGACGGCGACAGATGGGTCGGAGCCGGCTCGAAGTCGATGCTGCTGCAGCGGTGCTTGCCGTCGAGGCCGAGATAGACGAACTCCGCGTGGTTGTGCTCCACGCGGCTGCGTTGGGTGCCGCGCCGTTCGCGCCGCGTGCCGCGCACCTCGAAAATATCGGCGAAGTCGTTGTCGAAGGTGATCGACATCAGAAAACGGACCCGCTCGGTACCGAAATTTCGCACTGCGAAGCGGTGAAACAGCGTGGAGCGCCAGATGAAGACCGTCCGCGCCACGTGCAGCACGTCTTTATGCAGGACGATATGCTTATCGTAATAGATGTCGGGGTTGGTGAGATCGACGGTGAGGACGCCGTTGTCGTCGGAGAGGTTCGAGCCAAGGAGCAGCGGCTGAAGCCCGTTGATCAGCAGCTCGAAATGCGAAAGGTAGCGCGTATCGCAACTGAACAGGCCGTCCGGACCGCCCGGCGACGCACCGATGTCGCCATGGCTGTCGAACACCATGAAGCAGTCGTCCTGCTTCATCGTGAGCCGCGACCGTGTCGTGGGCTCGGTCGCCGGGACATAGAACGAAACGTCAGTTAGCGGATCGAACCCCGGCGGCGTGATGGCCGGGCTCTCAATCGGCATGGGTCGACACATCGGCGATCAATTCGGTCCCGCCGATGCGCGCACCTCCATTGGCGCCGTGCGCGGCAACGCGCGCCGGGCGCGCCGCGTGCCGGACGAGGTTGCGGTATATCCGGATGTAGTCGCTTGCCATGCGGCGGGCGGTGAAGCGCTCCTCGAAGCGACGCCGTATCTTGCGACGATCCATCGAGATCGCTTGCACGAGCGCGATCCGCGCCTGATGGATGTCGTCCACGATCAGGCCGGTGACGCCATGCTCGATGACTTCGGGGACCGCGCCGGCGCGATAGGCGAGGACAGGGGTCCCGCAAGCCATCGCTTCGATCATAACCAGCCCGAAGGGTTCCGGCCAGTTGATCGGAAACAGCAGCGCGAGCGCATCTCGCAGGAAGCGGCCCTTTTCGCGTTCGGCGATCTCGCCGATGAACTCGACGCCGGGCGTCGACAGCAGCGGCTCTACCACCTCGCGAAAATAGGCTTCGTCTACCCTGTCCACCTTTGCCGCGATCTTGAGGGGAAGGCCCAGGCTCTCGGCGATGCGTATGGCATCCACGGGATTTTTCTCCGGCGAAATACGGCCGATGAAGGCGAGGTACCCGCCTTGGGGTTGATAGCTCGGTTCGTGAAGGTCGCGCGGCAGCCCGTGATGGACGGTGCCGACGAAGTTCGCGTGCGGCAACGGTCTCCGCTGCGCGTCGGAGATCGAGATCAGCGGCATATCGCTGAATCCGGCATAGAAGGGCAAGCTGTCACGGAGATCCTGCCGTCCATGCAAGGTGGTCAGGGCAGGGATCGGCTGATGCCGGAAAACCGGAAAGTGAAAATGATCGATGTGAAAATGCAACACGTCGAACTCGGCGGCATGAGAGCGGACCTTGTCGAGCATCAACATGTAGTAGGGCACGGGGTCGCTGACCGCAGTGTCGAGGCGCAGCGCCTGGGTGCAGCACGGCACCAGATTGGCGGCAGTGATCGAATTGCCGCTTGCGAACAGCGTCACATCGTGACCGAGCGCAACCAACTCCTCGGTGAGATAGGAGACGACGCGCTCGGTGCCCCCATAGAGCCGGGGCGGCACGCTCTCGATCAGAGGGGCGATCTGCGCGATTTTCATTGCACACCATTCAGCTGTCGGGGGAATCGAAAGACGGCACGATCAGGCCAGTCGTGAACGCCGCTGCACTGCAATAGGTTCCGCAAAAAACGGCGCGAAGTTCGGGCCGCTCTCAACTCTCCGAATAGGCCATGGTCGAGAGCAGTGCGAGCTCGGCGCGGCGCGAGTCGAGCCTCGTATGCTGCACGATGATCGGAACGTCGGACTCGAATATCGAGGCGTAGTCGGTGTCGCGCGGCACCGGTTTCGGATCTTTGAGATCGTTGAAGCGCAGATGGAGTGTCCGTCGCGGCCCCACTGTGACTTTGTAGGGGCCGACGGGCTCACGGTCCGCGAAAAGGATCGTAATTTCGATCAGAGCCTCGCGATCTCCCGCATTGAGGATGCAGGCCGTCTCGTGGGAAATCAGCGCGCGATCGCTAAACGCGCTTTCGGAGGGAATGTACCCCTCGGCGATCGCCCACCTCCGACGGCCAATTGCTTCCATGGAACACCTCTCTCCCGAAACAAAACTTAAATTCGGAGGCGGCGGCAAAGTTCCGCAGACTCGCGGGCGGAACCTTTCTCCAGCTGATGCGTAGCTCAGCCATTACGTTGCGGCTCAAATGGTGACGAGTTGCGTGCACTGACCGTGGTTCCAGGACGTGCCGGGTCGGCCAGCCTGGAGGATATGCCCGAGCCTCGTGTGACGGATGGCAGCGTGCTCGTGCGCGCGGTGGCGCTCGGTGTTTGCGGCACCGACCGCGAGATCATATCCGGCGAGTACGGCGCCGCGCCGCCCGGCGAGACACGGCTGATCCTGGGGCACGAGTCGCTGGGACGCGTCGAGAGCGCGCCGAGCGCGAGTGGCTTCTCTCCCGGCGACCTCGTCGTTGGCATCGTCCGCCGCCCCGATCCGGTTCCGTGCTGTGCCTGCGCCGCTGGCGAATGGGACATGTGCCGCAACGGCCTTTACACTGAGCGTGGTATCAAGGAACGCCACGGCTATGGTGCGGATCGCTTTCGCATCGAGCCGGAGTTCGCGGTCCGCATCGATCCCGCGCTCGGACTTCTGGGCGTGCTCCTCGAGCCGACCAGCGTCCTGGCCAAAGCATGGGATCACGTCGAGCGGATCGGCTCCCGGTCGAAATCGTGGCGCCCGCGCAGCCTGCTGGTAACGGGCGCCGGCCCTATCGGGCTGTTGGCGGCGTTGATGGGCGCCGAACGCAAGCTCGAGGTGCACGTATTCGACCGCCACTGGAGCGGGCGCAAGCCGGAGTTGATCGATGCGCTAGGCGGCAAGAGGTATCTCAGCCTCGATGCCGCACTGGAAGGATCCCACCCCGACGTGGTGATGGAGTGCACCGGCGCGGAAGCAGTGATCGCGCCTTTGCTCGGCCGCACGGCACCGGGCGGCATCGTTTGCCTGCTCGGAGTTTCGGCGCCAGGTCGCACGAAGGATCTCGATATCGGCGCGATCAACCGCGCGACGGTGCTGGACAATGACGTCGTTTTCGGATCGGTGAACGCCAATCGCGACCATTACCGGCATGCCGCTCAGGCGCTTTTGAGCGCAGACCGGGCTTGGCTGAACGGCCTGATCACCCGACGCGTCCCCGTCGAAAAATGGAGCGAGGCACTGGAGCACCGCGACGGCGACATAAAGACCATCGTCGAGTTCTCGCAGATTTGACAATCGGCGACCCGGGAGAGAAACAACCCCGGCCTTCAGACCTTCGACGTGCGCAATGGCTGCCGCGATTGTTGAGCGGTTTTCCCGGCGCCTTCGCGCTCGGGGATGTGACCTGAGCGCTTCTCCGCCGGCTTTTCGCGCTCCCAGAGATTATGCGCGGAGTTGATGAGCGCGATGTGGGAAAATGCCTGCGGGAAATTGCCGAGCATGCGGCGCCCGCGGGCGTCGTATTCCTCCGCGAGCAGGCCGAGATCATTCCGCAACGACAGCAGACGATCGAACAGCGCGAGAGCTTCCTCGCGCCGCCCCAGCAGCACGTAGTTGTCGACGAGCCAGAAACTGCACGCGAGGAAAGCGGCCTCGCTCCCGGGTAGGCCGTCGTCGGTGCTGTCATGCCGGTAGCGCAGAACGAGGCCGTTCTCCATGAGCTCGCGCTCGATCGCCGCAACGGTCGATTTTACGCGTGGGTCGGATGGTGGCAGAAAGCCGACCAGCGGGATGAGGAGCCCGCTCGCATCGAGTGCGTCTGATCCGTAGCTTTGCACAAAGGCGCCGCGCGAGGCATTGAAGCCGTTTTCACAAACCTCGCGATGAATCTCGTCCCGCGCTGCGCGCCATTTGTCGACCGGCCCCGGCAGACCATAGCGCTCCACGCTCTTGATCGCGCGATCGAACGCGACCCACGCCATGACCTTCGAATGGGTGAAGTGCCGTCGTTCGCCGCGAACCTCCCAGATTCCGTCATCGGGCTCCTTCCAGATCGCGGCGAGGTGCTGGATCAGGGCGCTCTGCAGGTCCCAGTCGGCGTGGATGTCGCCGAGCCCCAGGGTGCTTGCTTGATAGAGCGCATCGAGCACCTCGCCATAAATGTCGGTCTGCAGTTGTCCGGCGGCCGCGTTGCCGATGCGGACCGGTTTCGATCCTTCGTAGCCGGGCAGCCAGGGCAACAGCCATTCGTCGAGACGCCGCTCGCCGGCAAGCCCGTACATGATCTGCACCTGTGCGGGGTCGCCGGCGACGGCCCGTCGCAGCCACGCCCGCCACGCCGCAGCCTCCTGGTGAAAGCCGGCATTCATCAGTGCCATCAGCGTGAAGGTTGCATCGCGCAGCCAACAGAACCGGTAGTCCCAGTTGCGAACGCCACCGAGCGCTTCAGGCAGTGACGTGGTGGGCGCCGCAACGATGCCGCCGGTCGGCCGATAGGTCAGCGCCTTGAGGGTGATGGCGGAGCGCAAGACGTGCTCGGACCAGTTACCGCTTTGATTGCACGTGCTGGACCATTCCTCCCACGCGTCTTGGGTGGCTTCGAGCGCTTCACGCGCATCCATCGCCGGGGGCGCCGGGAGATACGAGGGCCCGTAGCGCAGCGAGAACGCCACCTGCTCTCCCTCCGCCACGGTGAACTCACCGCGGTGACGAAATCCGTCGGCCGCGAGTGGTGCCTCCGCGTATAAGATGACCATGTCGGGGCCGGCGATCGCCTGGACATTGCGATCGTCGAGGCGCGTGATCCAGGGAACGACAGCGCCGTAGTCGAAGCGCAGCACGAGCTCCGTCGTCATCTTCACCCGCCCGCGCCGTCCCTGCACGATCCGGATAAGGTGACTCGTGCCGCGCTCCCGCAGCGGCATGAAATCGACGAGAGCAACGCTGCCGTCTATCGTCTCGAACGTCGTTTCCAGGATCAAAGTGTTCCCGCGATAGCGGCGGTGGACGCGAGGAGCGGGATCGTTCGGAGCGATGCTCCAATGTCCGTTGTCGGTGCCGCCGAGCAGCGCCGCAAAGACGGCTCCGGAATCGAAGCGCGGCCAGCACAACCAATCGATCGAGCCGGCGCGACTGACCAGCGCCGCGGTCTCGCAGTCGCCAATCAGGCCGTAATCTTCGATGAGCTTCGCCATGATCCGATGCGTCGCCGGCGCGGACGCTGACGGCTCGAGACTTCAACACCTGTGCTCGTTCTAAGTTCCGTGATCGCTTGGCTGGTGTTTCTCCCCGCCGTCGGCGCGCCTGGCGATCCGGAACCCGCGCACCGGACCGGCGTTGAGCCAGCGTCGCCGACGCCCGGGAAGGTGCAATGTCGTCAGCTGCCGACATCAGGACAACGCGCCACGTCGGCAGCGACCGGGGCGCCGCGGACGCGACCATCACGACCGATATCCCCGCACGCCTCGACCGGCTTCCGTGGTGCCGCTTCCACGTCCTGATCGTCTTTGCTCTCGGCATCACCTGGATCCTGGATGGTCTCGAAGTCACCATTGTCGGTTCGATCGGGCCGGTGCTGCAGAACACTGCGACGCTCGGGCTGTCGGCGCAGCAGGTCGGCGAGGCGGCGTCTTCCTACGTGGTGGGGGCGGTATGCGGGGCGCTCGTGTTCGGCTGGCTCACCGACCGGTACGGACGGAGATTCGTCTTCTATGTCACGTTGATCGTCTATCTGGTGGGAGTGATGCTCACCGCGCTGTCGTGGAATTTCTGGAGTTTCGCGGTATTCCGGGCGGTGACCGGGCTCGGCATCGGCGGCGAATATGCCGCCATCAATTCCGCGATCGACGAGCTTATTCCCGCAAAATATCGCGGACGCGTCGACCTCATCGTCAACGGCAGCTTCTGGCTCGGCGCGGCGCTGGGCTCTGGCGCCTCGCTCCTGTTTCTCGACCCAAAGCTGTTCGCCGTCGATTTCGGCTGGCGGTTCGGATTTGCTGCCGGCGCCGTGCTGGGCCTCGGAATTCTCCTGCTGCGCGGCTTTGTGCCGGAAAGTCCGCGCTGGCTCGTCACCCACGACCGCGCGCGCGAGGCTGACGCGGCCGTCGCCGAAATCGAAGCGCGCGTGCGGTCCGATACGGGCGCCGATCTGGCGCCCGTGCATGAAACCCTCACGGTGAAGCCGCGCAAGAGCTTCGGCCTCGGGTTGATCCTGCACGCCATGCTGCACCAATACCGTGAGCGCAGCATCCTTGCGGCGATCCTGCTCACGGCGCAGGCGTTTCTGTTCAATGCGGTGTTCTTCTCCTACGGACTCGTGCTCACCACGTTCCACGGCGTTCCCGAGCAGTCGACCGGGCTTTATCTGTTGCCCCTCGCTGTCAGCAATTTTCTCGGGCCCGTGCTGTTGTCACCGTTGTTCGACATCGTCGGCCGGCGTGTGATGATCGCCGGCACATACGCGGTCGCCGGCGTCCTTTTGCTGCTGACGGCTGTGCTGCTCGGATTCGACGTCTTTACGGCATGGACCCAGACGACTGCTTGGATGGTGATCTTCTTTTTCGCCTCTGCGGCCGCGAGCTCCGCGTATCTGACTGCGAGCGAGATCTTTCCGCTCGAGGCCCGGGCACTGGCGATCGCGATATTCTACGCGATCGGCACTGCGGTCGGCGGGGCCGTCGGCCCGGCGCTGTTCGGGTACCTCGTCGGATCGGGCGTCATTGTCGCGGTGGCCGTCGGCTACGGCGTCGCCGCGGTCCTGATGCTGATCGCGGCCGCCGCCGAAGTCAGGTTCGGTGTCGATGCGGAACAGAAGTCACTGGAGAGCATTGCGCAACCATTGTCCGGCGCGTGAGATCGAGACGGGCGCTTTCGCGCGGCCCGGACCGCACCAACGAGATTGTAAAGCCGCTACTCAGCACAAGGAGAAATCTCATGGCAAAAACCACACCGCGTCAGCGCAAGACCACAGGCCGCGTCATGCACGAGTTCAAGCACGGCGAGCTCAAGAGCGGGCCAAGCGGGAAGGGCGGCAAGGTCAAGAGCCGCCGCCAGGCGATCGCGATCGCGCTCAAGGAGGCCGGCGCATCGAGATACGAAAGCGGCAAGGAGAACGCGAGCAATCGCAGGAAGTACGAACGTAAGGAGGCCGAGGGCAAGACCTACCAGCAGGAGCGGGAAGGCAAGTCGCATGTCGGCGCGCGCGGCCGGCGCGAGAGCAGCCCCGCCATGGGCGGCAAGAACGCAACTCGGACGACCGCCCGGGGCCGCAAAACTACGGCGTCGCCGCAACGGCCGGCGGCGGCGCGTAAGCGCTCGACCTCGAAGCGTGGGCCGCGGAAGTGACCAGGCCATGTGGCAAACGCGCGTGACCGCGGTTCGGCTTGCCGAGGCGGCCAAGCGACGAGGTGCAAGATGATCCGCAAGCTGAAATCAGGCGAATACCGGCTGTATTCGCGCAAGAAGAACCCGAAGACCGGAAAGCGACGCAATCTTGGAACCTTCGCGTCGCGCGCCGCGGCGGCGAAGCACGAGCAAGCTGTCCAGTTCTTCAAGCGCGCGGGCTAACGGCCAGCCGTCGGATTGCCGTACATGTCGACCGGGGCGGCCACGATGGCCGCGCCAATGGGGCTCGGGTCGGCGGAGAGCATGCGCCGCATGTCGGCGAGTTGGTCCAGGCGAGCGCGCCATTCGGCCTCGTCCACGAGGAGCCGCCTCGCGTGAGGGTCGAGGTCGCGTCGGGCTGAGTGAGTTCATCGAAGCTCCATGGAATGCGGAACGGCCTTTGGGCGTCGTCCAACTGCATGAACGGATCATTGGCCCGGAAGTTCCGCGCCGCCGCATGGGTGTCATGGCGGCGCATGCATTGTCATTGCTGCGCCGCTTTGGCTCCCTCCCTCGGAGCTGCAAAATCAACGATAGAAGTCGAAAGCCAGAATGGCCGCGAACGCGATGATGACACCCACGAGCCCGAACAACAGCACGTAGCGGACATTGTGCCCGGTCACACCCTGACGGGCGTCGTCTTTGTCGAGGACCGGAGCTTCCGCCTCGAACCTTCGTTCGCCGCTCCATTCGAATCGCTCTCGTTCGTTGGAAGGGGCCTGTGCTTTGACGGGCGCGTCGTGGGACACCATGAGTTCCTCCTCTCGTCCTCGTGCAACGCCAACGATCAAGCCGTGCCTCGCGTTCCGTGCGGAGCGACGAAGGCCGGCACGCCCGGTATTAGGTGCTCTCGAATTTCATCGAATAGCTGCCGGCAACAACGGCCCCGCGCAAGCGGGGCCTTCCAGGTTCTCGAGTTTGTGTGAGTGCCATGGGGGGTTCAAATGCCGCACAAGCGTTTGGTTCCTCGTGCCTGCTCTTCGCGAGCGCAGGCTACCTGGGCCGGTGGTGCCGACGTCTAACGCGACGGACGCGCGTTGCGAGTAATGAGCCACGCAAGTGCGGCGGTACCCGTAAGCACGAGGAAGAGGTCGGCCGGACGGCCGTACCGGATTACGCTGGCTGCACGATAGACCGCATCGTCCACGTTGCTGCGCGCGGTCGTACGGATTTTGCCGATCAATTCATCGACAACCGGATTTCCGAGATTGGGTACCGGAATGACCTCGGACAGAACGAGGGTCAGCGGATCGATGAGATCGCGGGGAGTGGGAGCCAGCCGGACCGGAACAACAAGGTGATCGGGCGCGGCGGCCATTGGCATCTCGACCGGATGATTCACCGCACTCGACGCCGACGATTCGGGCATCGCCGGTGCGAGGGAACCACCGGCTGCGCGAGTTGCGTTAGTCACCGACGACAGCGCGCGCGCTTTCGCGAAGATGACCGCGGCGAGCGTGGCGGTCAGCACGACCAGGATCGCAGCGTCCGCTCCGAGCCCGGCATAGTCGCCGTACGCGCGGCTTACACCCCGATAGAGTGCGATCAGCCCGACGGTCAACGCCATCGTCGCGGTGATGCTCGCGAAGATACCGAGCATTGCGATGACGGCGGTTCCCTCGGCGACGCCTTTGATGTGATCCGCCGCTCGCTCGACGCGCTGTTCGAGCTTCGCCTTCGCCGCCTCGACCTCAGCGGCGACGTCGAGCCCGAACAGCTTGAAGAGCCGGAACAGCATCAGCTTCTGCGTCCGAGCATGCCGATCAGGATGCCGACCATGACCGCGCCGGCCATCGCGCCGATGGGATTGCGGCGAGCCATGCTCTCGAGCTCCGACGCGAAGGTCTTCGCCTGGTCCGTAGCGGTCGATGCCATCGCGCTGCCTCTTTCCGCCAAATCGGAAGCGACATCGCCGACCCGGCCGGCGACATTTGCGGACACCTGACGAGCCGACTTGGTCGCCTCGTCGGCGGCTTGGCTCATGAACTTCGACACGGTGTCCTTCAGCCGATTCAGGTCGGACTGAAGGGACTGCAGGTCGCTTCCGGTGGCGTTCGCCGCAGCGTTGGCCGTCGCGCCTAGTGCGTCGCGACCACGCGCCATCGACTCCGACACCGAGGAGCCGCCCTTGGAGCTGCCTCCGGGAATCTGACTGCTCATCTGTGACTCCGAGCTCACGCTTCTGTTCTCCATTTTGACTATCCTTCCTCGATCAGGAAAATGACCGCCGTCTTCCTTGCTTCGCCGCGTCGTCAGTGGTGCCAGAACAGCGCGATCAGCAGGATGATCGGAATTGGCACGCCGAGCAGCCAAAACAAAACGCCTCGACCTAAACCCATGTCGACCTCCGGTTCGTTGTGACAGTGAAAGTGTGGCTTAGCAGTTGCGCATAGAACTCGCCGAACAGCGAAAGGTTCCCCGGCATTACTTCGTCTCAACAAGCACCAATCCGAGCCGTCGACATTTTCGCGACGCGAGGACGCAAGCCGCCACGCCACACTGTCCGGTAGATTGCAACCGTTGCGCCTATCGCCGCCGAAAGCCTCGCTCGCTGGCTTCGCCGTGTACCGCAGCGCGCAACACCAAAATGCAGCAGGAACAAATAGGAATTAGGCACGTTTTCAAACCGGTACGAATTGGTCAATCCGGCGGACGACAAATGTTTTTTGTTCGCCGCTCAACCGGAGAGAATAACCATGATGTGGAACAGACTTGCCATCGCCGCGACGCTCGCGGCCGCAATTGTCGGCACGGCGCACGCACAACAAAGCGCAACGACGGGAGCTGCGACGCCGGTGCAGGCACGGGTGCTCAGCTCATTGCCGGCGAATTCGACGACGGTCACGAACTACTACAAGCAGAACGTATACGATCCGTCCGATGCAAAGATCGGCGAAATCGGCGACGTGCTGGTGAACAAGGAGGGCAAGGTCGAAGCGTTCATCATTTCCGTCGGCGGTTTCCTCGGCATCGGAAACAAGGACGTCGCGGTGCCGTTCTCCGCGGTCCGGGCGACGGAGAAGAACGGCACCTGGTACCTGACCATGAACGCCACCAAAGATTCGCTCAAGCAGGCACGCGGTTACACCTACGACAAGGCGAAGGCGACGTGGGTGCCGGCGGCGTAGTTCGACACAGCAATTGGTTCGATGCAGCGTGGCCCCTGTCGAAAGTCGGCAGGGGCTTTTCGTTATTTATTGCGCGAGCGAGGCAAGGCGTCGGTATCTGCGCATAATCACGATCGATAATAAATACTGTCATGAGCTGAACAGTGACCAAAACGGCGCTGATTCTGATCGTCGGAACATTCAGCGGATTAAAGCGTTGTGGCGTGGGTTAAAGAATAGGAGTGGACCATGTTATCGACCGTTCTCGTTGTATTACTTATTCTGTTGTTGGTCGGCGCGCTGCCGACTTGGGGCTACAGCAGCGGTTGGGGATACGGACCCGGCGGCATCGTGGGTGTGCTCCTGATCGTGGTCGTCGTCCTTGCGCTGACCGGACGAATTTAGTTCGCCAGGCGAATCACGAAGACGCGATGTCACGTCCGGAACCACAAAGGGGTTGCCGACGTTTCATGATCTGAGAGGCCATCAACAGGAGTGCCACATGGATTGGAATCGGGTCGAGGGCAACTGGAAGCAGATCGCGGGCAAGGTCAAGGAGAAGTGGGGCAAGCTCACCGACGACGACCTCAAGGTCATCGATGGCAAGCGCGACCAGTTGGAGGGAAAGATCCAGGAGCGGTACGGCTACGCGAAGGATCAGACCAAGAAGGACATCGACGACTGGGCCAACGCGCAGCACTGGTAAGCGACTGATACAAATCCCGGCCTTGCGCCGGGATTTTTTTTCGGCCAGATGCGCGGCGTGAAGCCGGTGAACGCGCCCGCATCACGTGCCCGTGATGTTCCAGGTCGTTGAGCGGGGCCGCGTCCGAAATGCGTCCGATCCGCACGGAACCGATATCGTCGTGAGCGAGTTTTGCATGAAGGCATCCAACGCAAGGAGCATGTCATGTCAGACCCTCGCTACACGGATCCGAATGATCCCCGCCGCGCGATTCCGCCCGACCCGGTCGGGCCCGGACCGTCCCGCTACAACGTGAACGACGACGCCAACCGGGGCGGAATGTGGGCGTGGATCGTCGGTATCGTCGCGGTGATCGTCATTGCGATGCTGGTTTATGATTACAATCGGCCGATATCGACGGCCATAAATCCTCCGGTGAATCCGCCGAGCACCACCGGTGCGGCACCGCCTCCGCCTCCGCCGCCTTCGCCTGCGCCCGCTCCGAAATCACCTTGAGCTGAAAATTAGCTCAAGGCGAGTGCGCGAGTCGCGGCAAAACCCCGGCGGCAGGCGCCGACGCCGATGCCAGTAGCGTCTGGCTACGCCGACCTCTCTCGCTACCTCGAAATTGAAACCTGCGCCGTGATCCCAGCGATCACGGCGCAGCGGCGCGCATGACGTCGCGTTGGGGCTGCCCGGGTCCGGGCGTAAACAGGTCGCGCAGGAGCTCGCGTTCGAGCGGTTTCTGGAAGACCCTGACATTCGCAAACGGCATGGCGATGGTTTCGGAACCATAGCCCGTCATGAAGACGAAGGGCACCTTCTTCGCCTCCAAGAGGCGCGCGATCGGATAAGCCATTTCGCCGCCGAGATTGACGTCGAGGAGTGCAGCATCGATCGCCTCGTGGCGAACCGCTTCCAGTGCGTCGCTGACCGTCCCGAATGGGCCGACGACTTCGAGATCGAGATCGCGAAGCAGCCCTTCCATCATCATGGCGATGAGCGTCTCGTCCTCGACCAGGAGAACGCGTCTGCGTGGTCCGATTTCGAACGGCACGGTGTCGTTCGCGCTCGGCCGTTCTGCCGGCCTTTCGGTGTTCGGGAGGATCTCCGACTTCGCCGCAAGAGGAACGGACAGCGCGCATCGCAGCCCGTCCTGCCGCCAATCGAACTCGACCTTCCCGTCCAGCTGTCCTTCGACGCTCGCTTTGATGACGCGAAGCCCAAATCCGCCCGGCTCGACCCGCCCGAGCGCGGGTCCGCCGCGCTCGATCCACTGCAGTTGCAGCCGGCCGTTCGCATGGCTCCACGAAACCTGAAGCCGGCCGGACGGCTGCGACAGCGCGCCGTATTTCGCAGCGTTGGTGGCGAGCTCGTGGAGCGCCAGGGCGAGCGCCTGGGCCGTGGAAGGATCGAGGGAGAGGCTCGTTCCTGAAATCCTGACACGGTCGAAGTGGGGGGCTCGGTATGGCGCGAGCTCCTCCTCGATGATGTCGGAGATATTGGCGCCCTGCCACCGCGACTCCGACAGCAGACTGTGCGCACGGGCAAGCGCCTGTACACGCCCTTCGACTGCGGCGACGAATTGGGCAATGTTGTCGGCGCGCGTGAGCGACACGATGGCATGCACCACGGCGAGTGCGTTCTTGGCGCGGTGGTCGACCTCTCGCGCCAACAGCAGCTGGCGCTCCTCGGCCTCCTTGCGGTCGGTGATGTCGATGGTAACGCCGCTGATGCGCGTGATCCGATTGGCGGCGTCCGTGCTCGCCGCAACCGTCCCGAGGCACCACGCGACGCCGCCGTCGGGACGGTAAATGCGAAACTCGATTTGCCGGGAGCCTGCATCTCGGCGGGCGCCTTTGAGCGCCCGGTAGAGCATGCTCCAGTCGTCGCGATGGACGAGCTTGCGCAGCCCAGGAAGTATCACCGCGAAATCCGGAGCGACCCCGAATATGCGCCGCTGTCCCTCGTCCCAGATGCAGTCGCCGCGAACGAGGTCCCAATCCCACGAGCCCATCTTTCCCGCCGCCAGAGCGAGATTGCGGCGCTCCTCGCTCTGCTGCAGCTGGCGGTTGGAACGTTCGAGCTCCGCGGTCCTGTCGGCGACGCGCCGCTCGAGCTCGGCATTGAGCTGCTCGAGCTGCCGCGACTTGCGGTACAGCTCGGCGAAGATCTTCACCTTGGCGCACAGCACCTCGGGGACGACCGGCACCGGAACATAGTCGACCGCTCCCATCTCGTAGCCGCGCAGGCGATCCACCTCGGTCAGATGAATGGCGGAGATGAAGATGATCGCCGTTTTGCGAAAGCGCGGATGGTCGCGGATCATCGCGGCGAGCTCGAAGCCGTCGAGCTCCGGCATGCAGACGTCCATCAGCACCACCGCGATTTCCGACTTGAGCAACTGCTCCAGCGCCTCGCGGCCCGACGAGGCCTTGATCAGGTTCTCGTTGATGTCACGCAGGATGACTTCGTAGCTCAACAGCTTCGCGGGCTGGTCGTCGACCAGCAGGATGTTGACTTTCTCGTCGCTGAGCATGTTTCGCTCCGTCAGCGGTGCAGCCACATACGCAGCGCAGACAGCAGCTGTTCGGTGTTGACCGGTTTTGCGAGGTAGTCCGAAGCGCCGGCCTCGAGGCACTTCTCGCGGTCGCCCTTCATGGCCTTCGCGGTCAAAGCGATGATCGGCAATCGGCGCAGCCGGGCGTTCTGGCGAATCTTCTCGATCGTCTGGTAGCCGTCCATCTCCGGCATCATGATGTCCATCAACACGATCGCGAGATTGGGCGTCGCCTGGATGATCTGGATGGCCTCGCTACCGGTGGTCGCGGTCAGCACGTTCATTCCCCGCCGCTCGAGCACGCTGCTCAGCGCGAAGATGTTTCGTGCGTCGTCGTCCACCAGCAGCGCGGTGCGCCCCACGAGGTCCTCGTCCGAGCTGTTGAGCCGTTCCAGCATGCGTTGCTTTTCGGGCGGCAGGCCGGTGACGACGCGGTGCAGGAACAGCGATGTTTCGTCGAGGAGACGCTCCGGCGACTCGACCCCCTTCACCACGATGCTGCGCGCCATCGAGTGGATGCGGGCGTCCTCCTCCGCGGACAATTCACGCCCGGTGAAGACGACCACCGGCAGCTCCGACATGCTCGGATCGACCTTCATCTGCTCGAGCACCTCGAAGCCGGACATGTCGGGCAGGCGCAGATCGAGCACCACGCAATCGGCGGTCTGATCCCGCATCGACTGCAGCGCGTCGGCGCCGGTCCCGACCGTGACGATCTCGATGTCGTCGTGACCGAGAAGCTCGCGGATGCTCATCTGCTCGGCCGGGTTGTCCTCGACGACAAGCAGCCGCTTGCGGCGCGGATTGGCGTATTCCTTGATGCGGCTAAGCACCGCGCCGATTCCCTCGGCGGTCACCGGCTTGGTGACGAACGAGAACGCGCCGCGCGCGAGGCCGTGCTGGCGGTCTTCGTCGAGGGTGATGATCTGCACGGGAATGTGCCGTGTGAGCGGATTGAGCTTGAGCTGGCTCAATACCGTCCAGCCGAGCATGTCCGGCAGGAACACGTCGAGCGAAATTGCGATGGGCTGGAACTGCTTGGCGAGGTCGATCGCGTCCGCGCCGCGCGCCGCCGCCAGCACCTTGAAGCCGGCGTCGCGCGCAAGGTCGACCATGATCCGGGCATACATCGGATCGTCCTCGACGATCAGCAGGATATTGTCGCCGGGCTCGACGTTGAGGCGGTCGTCGTCGATGACTTCGGGGGGATGATCCTGCATCACCGCGGCCTGGATCGCGATGTGATCGGCGAAGGGCAGCGGGCCGCCGTGGGAGACCCGGACGGCGTTCGACGGGCCGACATACTTGGTCGGCAGATAGAGCGTGAAGGTGCTGCCGCGCCCCGGCGTGCTGCGGAGCTGTATTTCGCCGCCGAGGAGCTGCGACAACTCGCGGCTGATCGCAAGGCCGAGGCCGGTGCCGCCGTATTTACGGCTGGTGCTGGCGTCGGCCTGCTGGAACGCCTCGAAGATGATCTTCTGCTTTTCGAGCGGGATGCCGATGCCGGTGTCCGAGACTTCGAACGCGATGACGCCGGGGGCCTGCTGGAGCACGGGATGCTCCGGGTTCCAGCCGTTTCGTGCCGCGATCACGCTCAGCCGCACGCCGCCTTGCTCGGTGAACTTGAAGGCGTTGGAGAGCAGGTTCTTGAGAACCTGCTGCAGCCGCTTGGAGTCGGTGACGATGCTCCGCCCGACGTCCTGGTCGACGTGCACGTCGAAGGAGAGCTGGCGGTTTTCCGCCTCGTGGCGGAACGGACGCGCCACCATTTCGAGGATCGTCGAGAACAGGATCTCCTCGGGATCGACCGTCACCGTGCCGGACTCGATCTTGGAGAGATCGAGAATGTCGCTGATGAGGTTCAGAAGATCGGTGCCGGCCGAATGGATGGTGCGGGCGAAGTCGACCTGCTTGTTGGTGAGGTTGCCGTCCGCATTTTCGGTGAGCTGCTGGCCGAGAATGAGGATGCTGTTGAGCGGGGTCCGCAGCTCGTGCGACATATTGGCGAGAAATTCCGACTTGTACTTCGAGGTGAGCGCGAGCTCGGTCGCCTTTTCCTCGAGCGCGCGCCGGGCCTGCTCGATCTCCTGGTTCTTGCGCTCCACCTCGACGTTGCGTTCGGCGAGCTGCTGGGCCTTCTGCTCCAGCTGATCGTTGGTCTGCTGCAACTCGCGCTGCTGGGTCTGCAGCTCGCCGGCGAGCTGCTGGGATTGCTTGAGCAATCCTTCCGTCTGCATCGTTGCCTCGATGCTGTTGAGCACGATGCCGACGCTCGCCGTGAGCTGTTCGAGGAACGTCATCTGCAATTTGGTGAAGGTCGCGACCGATCCGAGCTCGATCACCGCCTTGACCTGGCTCTCGAACAGCACCGGCAGCACGATGACGTTCTGCGGCCTCACCTTGAAGAGCGCGGAGCCGATCGGCATGACGTTCGACGGCATCTCGGTAATGAGCAGCCGCCGCTTGTCGGCCGCAGACTGGCCGATCAGCCCTTCGCCGACCGGCACGCGGTGGCGGTGCGGGTTCTCGTCATCGCCGGCATAGGCCGCGAGCAGCTTGAGGTAGGGTGCGGGTTCCTCCGGCTCCATCTGGTAGATGGCGCCGAGCTGCGCATTCACCAGCGGGGTGAGCTCCGAGAGCAGCAACCGGCCGACGGTCGTGAGGTCGCGCTGCCCCTGCAGCATGCTGGTGAACTTGGCGAGGTTCGTCTTGAGCCAGTCCTGCTCGGTGTTGTGATCGGTGGTGAGCCGCAAATTGTCGATCATCGTGTTGATGTTGTCTTTGAGCTCGGCGACTTCGCCGCGCGCCTCGACCTTGATCGAGCGCGTGAGGTCGCCCTTGGTCACCGCGGTCGCGACCTCGGCGATGGCGCGGACCTGGGTGGTGAGGTTCGCCGCCAGGAGATTCACGTTGCCGGTGAGATCCTTCCAGGTTCCCGCGGCGCCGGGCACATTGGCCTGGCCGCCGAGCCGTCCCTCGACGCCGACCTCGCGGGCCACCGTCGTCACCTGATCAGCGAAGATCGCGAGCGTGTCCGTCATATTGTTGATGGTTTCGGCGAGCGCCGCGACTTCGCCCTTCGATTTGACGGTGAGGTTCTGCTTGAGGTCGCCGTCCGCGACCGCGGTGACAACCTTCACGATGCCGCGCACCTGCTCGGTGAGGTTCGCCGCCATCACGTTCACGGTGTCGGTCAGGTCCTTCCAGGTGCCGGCGACGCCGGACACCTGCGCCTGGCCGCCGAGCTTGCCTTCGGTGCCGACCTCGCGGGCGACGCGGGTGACCTCCGAAGCGAAGGCGTTGAGCTGATCCACCATGGTGTTGATGGTGTTTTTCAGCTCGAGGATCTCACCTTTCACGTCGACGGTGATCTTGCGCGACAGGTCGCCGCGCGCGACCGCTGTCGTCACTTCGGCGATGTTGCGGACCTGGGTCGTGAGGTTCGCGGCGAGCAGGTTGACGTTGTCGGTGAGATCCTTCCAGGTGCCGGCGACGCCGGGCACCACTGCCTGGCCGCCGAGCCTGCCGTCGGTGCCGACCTCGCGGGCGACGCGCGTCACCTCCGCCGCGAACGAGCGCAGCTGCTCGACCATGGTGTTGAGCGTTTCCTTGAGGAGCAGGATTTCGCCGCGCACGTCGACCGTGATCTTCTTGGAGAGGTCGCCGCCGGCGATCGCGGTCGCGACCTCGGCGATATTGCGCACCTGGGCGGTGAGGTTGCTCGCCATGAAGTTGACGTTGTCGGTCAAATCCTTCCAGGTGCCGGCGACGCCCGGCACCTGCGCCTGGCCGCCGAGCTTGCCTTCGGTGCCGACCTCGCGGGCGACGCGGGTGACTTCCGAGGCGAAGGCGTTAAGCTGGTCCACCATGGTGTTGATGGTGTTCTTGAGCTCCTGGATTTCGCCCTTCACGTCCATGGTGATCTTGCGCGACAGGTCGCCGCGCGCCACCGCCGTCGTCACCTCGGCGATGTTGCGGACCTGGGCGGTAAGATTGCCCGCCATCGAGTTGACGCTGTCCGTCAAGTCTTTCCAGGTGCCGGCCACACCGGGCACGTTGGCCTGGCCGCCGAGCCGGCCTTCGGTGCCGACTTCGCGAGCGACGCGAGTGACCTCGCCGGCGAAGCGGTTGAGCTGGTCGACCATCGTGTTGAGCGTTTCCTTGAGCTGAAGGATTTCGCCCCGCACATCGACCGTGATCTTGCGTGACAGGTCGCCGCCGGCGATCGCGGTCGCGACCTCGGCGATGTTGCGGACTTGCGCGGTGAGGTTGCCCGCCATCGAGTTGACGCTGTCGGTCAGGTCTTTCCAGGTGCCGGCGACGCCGGGCACCTCGGCCTGGCCGCCGAGCTTGCCGTCGGTGCCGACTTCGCGGGCGACGCGGGTCACCTCGGCGGCGAAGGCGTTGAGCTGGTCGACCATCGTGTTGATGGTCTCTTTGAGCTGCAGGATTTCGCCACTGACGTTCACCGTGATCTTTTTCGACAGGTCGCCCTGCGCCACCGCGGTCGCGACTTCCGCGAGGTTGCGAACCTGCGCGGTGAGGTTGCTCGCCATCGAGTTGACGCTGTCGGTCAGGTCCTTCCAAGTACCGGCGACCCCGCGTACCACCGCCTGGCCGCCGAGCTTGCCGTCGGTACCGACTTCGCGGGCGACGCGGGTCACTTCCGAGGCGAACGCGTTGAGCTGGTCCACGGTCGTGTTGATGGTCTCCTTGAGCTGAAGGATCTCGCCCTTGACGTCGACCGTGATCTTCTTCGACAGGTCGCCGTTCGCCATCGCGGTCGACACCTCGGCGATATTGCGGACCTGGGCGGTGAGGTTGCTCGCCATCGAGTTGACGCTGTCGGTCAGGTCTTTCCAGGTGCCGGCGACGCCCAGCACGTTGGCCTGACCGCCGAGACGCCCCTCGGTGCCGACCTCGCGCGCGACGCGCGTCACTTCGCCGGCGAACACGTTGAGCTGGTCGACCATGGTGTTCATGGTCTCCTTGAGCTGCAGGATTTCGCCGCTGACGTTCACCGTGATCTTCTTGGAAAGGTCGCCGCCCGCGATGGCCGTCGCGACCTCGGCGATATTGCGCACCTGTGCGGTCAGATTGCTCGCCATGAAGTTGACGTTGTCGGTGAGGTCCTTCCAGGTGCCGGCGACGCCCGACACCTGGGCCTGGCCGCCGAGCTTGCCTTCGGTGCCGACTTCGCGGGCGACGCGCGTCACTTCGGAAGCGAAGGCATTGAGCTGGTCCACCATCGTGTTGATGGTGTCCTTGAGCTCGAGGATTTCGCCGCGCACGTCGACGGTGATCTTGCGCGAAAGGTCGCCGCGCGCGACGGCGGTCGTCACCTGGGCGATGTTGCGCACCTGGTCGGTGAGGTTGCCGCACATCGCATTGACGGAGTCGGTGAGGTCCTTCCAGGTGCCGGCGACACCGGGGACGATGGCCTGGCCGCCGAGCTTGCCCTCGGTGCCGACCTCGCGGGCGACGCGCGTCACCTCCGAGGCGAACGAGCGCAACTGGTCGACCATCGTGTTGATGGCTTCCTTGAGCTGCAGAATCTCGCCGCGCACGTCGACGGTGATCTTCTTCGAGAGGTCGCCATTGGCGACGGCGATGGTGACGTCGGCGATGTTGCGAACCTGTGCGGTCAGGTTGCTCGCCATGGAGTTCACGCTCTCGGTGAGGTCTTTCCAGACGCCGGTCACCTCGCGGACCTGGGCCTGTCCGCCGAGCTTGCCTTCGGTGCCGACCTCGCGGGCGACGCGCGTCACCTCCGAGGTGAACACGTTGAGCTGCTTGATCATCGTATTCACGATGGTCGCAGCCTGGAAAAACTCGCCCTTCAACGGGCGTCCGTCGATGTCGAGCGCAACCGTTTGCAGAAGATCGCCCTTGGCGACGGCGGCGATCGCGCGCGTCACCGCCATCGTCGGCCACAGAAGGTCGTCGATCAGGGTGTTGACGGAATCCTCCATTTCGCCCCAGGCGCCGTTGGACAGGCCGAACTTGACGCGCTGGCGCGACTTTCCCTCGCGCCCGACCTCCTCGCCGACGCGTTCCAGCTGCTGCGCGATCCGCTGATTGGCCGCGGCGATCTCGTTGAATGCGTCGGCGATCTTGCCGGCCACGCCATCCTGATCGCCGGCCATCCGCACGGAGAAATCGCCGACCCGCATGGCCTGCAACGCATGCAGGAGATCGTATTCGAAGGGGGTGGCGCCGTTGCCCGGCCTGCCGGAACCTTGTACCGCTTCAGCCGGTGCGTCGGGACGGTTCGTCCTCATATCCCCGGTTTCGCCGAGCATGCCGTCCCTCCGATGATCGCTGCGTTCGCAGCAATTCGCCGCAGCGCAAAACGCCCAAGAAAACGCCCAAGAACTTGCTCGGTTGCGAGGATGATCGTGTTCGCTCGATCAGCAAACCCGGCTGACGCCGCGCACTCCCCGCCCGTGCGGTTCCAAGTGTATCCAGCCCGGAACGCCTTCGGTCGGGAAAGGTTCCCGATCCCGTCAAGATTTCATCGACCGGGCGTTGCAGTGCGGGGAGGAGCTCCCCGGGGCCGGGCGTGCTCGGGCCCGGGCATGGCGCCGCCGGCCTTGGGGTCCGTGACAATCGTCGAGGAGCGGAACGATTTCCGGTCGAAGTCGTTCGCCCTCGGGGGCTACCGTGCCCGCGTCGGGTCAGTTGAGCTCCACGGTGTAGGTGCGAGGTAACCCGCATTCTCGGCATTCGAATGTGCGATCCTCTTTTTCGGAGGCCGGATGGGGCACGATCGATTTGATCTGTGCCGCCTCGCCGCACTGCGGACAAGCGGCCCACGTCGCCGTCATCGATGGCCGGATCGCAATGTTCTCGATCATATCGACTTTTTCCCACATCGCATTCATGCATTCTCTTGCGCAGGGTCGATGGTGAACATTCTGGATGCGGTAGCAGAGCGCGGCAAGACAATTTTCGATAAATGCGCTACGAGCCGCCGCCGCAGTCATTCGAGGCGCCACTTCGCCTATTTGGCGGCTCGGGAGCCGGACAATGCGTCGTTATGCGGTCCGCGGTTCCAATCAAATCTTTTCGTCATTCAGGAACGGATGGGGTGTCTGCGGCATATGCGGGGGAGAGGAAATTCATCAGGTCGATCATGAACAAGGAAGATGACTACAGGCGCAACGCCGCGGACACGCTGCAACTCGCTCAACGTGCATCATCGAGCGAGGACAAGGGGCGGCTCTTGAGGCTGGCGGAGGCGTGGCTCGATCTCGCGGACCGCGCACGCAGGTCCGCGAGGCGATTGGGGCGCCCTGGCACGCTTCATCCGCTCGTTCAGAAGAAGCTCGACCAATACATGGAATGAGACGATCCACCCGCGTGGTGCGCGGGTGCAGCGCCATCGTCCGTCAGGCTTTGCCGAGATATTCCGACCTCTCCATCCTTTCGAACACGGCACCGCTGCGACTTGTTAACTGTCCTGCTTTTTTCTGCTCGTTGCTTCGACTTCTCCATTACGCGCTCACCGGCCTCCCGTTCTCTCGGCCGCAGTGCATTCGGTCAGCCTCTGCAAGCGTACAAGGGCCGAAATGCTGTGCTATGGCTTGCATACGGAGTGGTCGAACTTTCAGGACGGGAAGATGGCAGACAGTGAATCGAGCGGCGATCCCATCGCGATCTTGGAGAAAGTGTCTGCCCAAATCGATACGGCGCGCAAGGCTCTGCACGAGTTGTATCAGCAATGGGCGCCGACAAACGACAACGCCAAGGAAATCGCGCGAAACGAATTGTGTCGAGGGCTCCTGGATCGACTGCAACTCGCGGAACGCGAAGCGGCGGAGTTGGCGGACCTGGTGGTCATCGCACGCAAGCCGTGAGTTCGCGCCGTCGAATCGGCGCCGCGCCGATCCTTCGCGTATCGTCAAAGCCGCGCGTCGCCCTTCAGCGTCGAACGCGCCGCCGATTCGCGCCGATCGAATTAAGCCACCCGGTCGGACACCGCCGGCGTATTTTGGCTGCGCAGGCCAAGGATACGCCGCGCATTGTCATGGAAGAGCTTTTGCTTTTCCTCCGGTGAAAGCGCCAGCGTGTCGAGATGCTGCAGCGCTTCCACGGGGCTCCAGCACGGATAATCCGTGCCGTACATCACGTTGTCGATGCCATAATAGTCGATGGCGAATTTCATACCCATCGCGTGCGGCGACACCGTGTCGGTATACATTTGCTTCATGTAGTTGCTGAACGGCTGCGGCAGATTGGCCCGCTTGGTGTTCTTGTCCATGCGGCCGGCTTGATAGGGCAGCGCCCCTCCCGTGTGGGACAGCACCACTTTGAGCCGCGGATGACGCTCCAAGGTGCCTGACAGAATGAGCCGTGAGGCCGCGACGCTCACCTCGATGACGCGGCCGAGGCTCAAATGGAGCGCGCCGTTGTAGCCCTCCAGAGCTTCCACGAATACCGCGTCGGTCGGATGCAGGAACATCGGAACGCCCAACTCCTCGACGCGGGCATAGAACGGATCAAGCCGCTCGGCGTCGATGCCGGGATCGTCGCCGATGCTTCCGGGAACATTGACGCCCATCAGCCCGAGCGTTCCGACAGCATGATCGAGGACCTCGATGGCGATCCGCGTATCGGTGAGCGGAACCGCGGCGCTCGCCCACAGCCGGTCGGGATACTGGCGCTGCGCGCCGGCCATGTATTCGTTCCATTCGATGGCAGCGTCCCGGCCTTCGTCGGGAGGAAGATCGGAGAAATAGATCGAGAACGGGCCGATCGAGCACACCACATCGACCTCGTGGCCGAGCCTGTCCATGTACTCGAGCTGCTTGTCGAGATCGAACCAGTCGGCCCAGGAGTTGAGCGGCGTCTTCTCCCCGCTCCTGCGCAGGTAGGCATAGCCGCCGCGGCTGTTGAGGAGGGCGCGGGGAAATCCCTTGCGGTCGCACAGCCGTTCGAAAATCGGGCGCGGCCACCAGTGGAAGTGAGAATCGATGATTCGCATTCCAAATCTCCCTCGGCGAACGACAGCCCGTGTTTCGCTAAGCCGGAATTTCCGCGATGACCGGACCCGCAGCGTGCCACGTGGCGCCGTTCAAATCGGCTTCGGCCGAAACGACACCGACCGGAATAATATCCGAAAACCCCCCGGTTCCGCCAGAGCTGGCCACGACTTCGAGTGGGTAGGAGCCGATCGAGGCCTCGACGGTCCAGGCCGTGATCTTGCCGGGAAAGCCGTGCTGGAGCGCCTTTACCGCGGCCGCTGCCCCAGAGGATGAGGCAAGAGCGCGCTCGAATGCGGCGTCGGCGGCAGCAAACGTCGATTGCTGGTCGGCGTCGCGAGCAAGCGTGATCGTCCGCCGGACCCAGCTCCCCTTGCGCGCGAGGGAAAGACGGATTGCGAAATACCGCCCGACGGCGCCAAGGCGGTCGCTGCGTAGAAAAGCGCTTGATCGGCCGAGATCGGGGTTGACGCCGACGAAGACTTCCTCGGCACCGGCCAACCGAGCACGCGCCTCGATGTCGGCCGCCATCCGTCGTGCGTCATCGCCGCGGTCGAAGGTCTCGAGACAATGCCGGGCGAGTTCGTCGGCGCGACGGACGAGCGCGATCTCCGCCTGATCCACGCGAAGGCGAACCGAGCGGAACAATGCGGTGGCATCCTCGAGCGCAACGGCTCCGGCGTTTTCCATGAGGAACGCCGCGTGACTGGCCGGAAACTGGTCGAGCTCGAGGACCCCGACCTTGCCAATACCTTGTTCGGCGAGCTTGCGAGCGATCGTGGCGGCGGGCCGCGGCGTGTTCTCGATCGCGCCGATCGGCATGACCGAGCGGATCCATTCGGAGACACGTTTGGAGAGAGCGGTGGCAAACACCGGGTCGCCCGACGTGGGCACGAGCAGGAGACCCTCGGACCAATACGGCGTGAAGCCGGTGAGGAAGGACACCGCCGCCGGCCGGGCGATATTGGTGTAGAGAACGAGCCCGCCGAGGCCCTCGCTCTTCAGGGCTTCCTGCAAATGCGACAGCCGTTGCCGCATCGTGGCCGTCGGAAGGTCCGCCTCGCTCCATCCCATCAATCCGCGGCGCATGGCGACCTCACGACGATGCCAGCGCACGCGGCAGCGTGCTCAGGGCTTCGTGGCCGTCGGGCGTTACGATGATCGTGTCGCCAAGCACCAGATAGCCGACGTCCGGATGATAGGTGTTGGGGTGCACGATCATGGTCATGTTCGCGGTCAGTGGAATGGCGACGTCCTCCAGCACCTGCGGCTTCTGATCGGGAAACAGGCCGATACCGTGTCCGCGCACGCGCGTGTACTCCGACGTGACATACTCGCCGAGGCCATAGTGGCGGAAGACGTCATTTTCCGCCTTTGCGACCTCCGACGCGGTAACGCCCGCCCGCACCGCTGCAAGCCCGGCGTCGAGCGCCTCCTCAAACACGCGAAAGCTTTTCAATTGAAGCTCGCTCGGTTGGCCGACCACCAGTGTGCGGCAAAGCTGGGCGTAATAGCCGTCGACGCAGGGCGTCAGCTCGGTGGTGACGAGATCGCCGTTCTTGAGAATCTTGCCGGAGGGCGGCGCCATGCCACGCACCTCGCGGCCGCCGACGCCGATGATCATGAAATTCTCGTTGATGCCTTCCGAACGGAAGAACCGTTCGATCTCGGCCACCAGCTCGTAGTCCTTGACGCCGGGCCGGGCCGCGGCGCGGAAGATGTCGTAACCGCGATCCGCAATCGCGGCGGCACGGCGCACATGCACGAGCTCGTCGGGCCGCTTGCCCATCAGGAGCGGTTCGATCAGCTCCGTCCCGTCGGACAGGCGCAGCTCCTGCGCATTGCGTACGAGGCCATAGGGAAGAAGATGATACGGCGCCGCGGCAACGCGGCGATTGCCGCCTCTGATCAGGAGGTCCTTGGCGGCACCAACAAGATTTCCGGCCCACACGACCTCATGAGGTGTTTCAGCGCGCGCCCGTTCCGCCTCGGCGGGGTCATCGAGCAGCAAGACGACGGTCCCGTCACGTTCGAAGAGCGCGAGACCCTGCCCCTCGACGATGCCGAAGTCGCTCGTGTAGCGCAGGAAGTCTGCGTGCCAGTTGTTGCCGTAGACGAGCAGGCGATCGATATCCGCGGCCTCCATGGCGCGCCGCAGATCGCCGATGCGCGCGCGATACGCGGCCGGCACCGGGCGGGCATCGGCGGCGATCATGATGCGAACCCATAATCGCGGCGCGCCACCTCTGGCGACACGACGCCTTCGGCCAAGTCGGACATAATCGCCTCGCGCGTTCGATCACTTGGATCGCCATAGCCGCCGCCGCCGGCGGTATAGAAGGTCACGACATCGCCGGCTCTGCAGCGGGATCTGCGTTCCCTTGAGGACCTTCTCGTCCGGCGAGCCGTCGGCGCGGCTGATGATCGCATAGTTCGACTGGCCGTTCGTGCCGCCATGGAGGCCCCATGGCGGGACCTTGGTCCGTTCGAAATTGATGTTGACCTGGCATGGCACCAGACACCTGTAGCCGAGCGCGACGCCGAGGCCGCCGCGGTAACGGCCGGCGCCGCCGCTGTCGTCGCGCAACGCATGCTGCTCGATCAGAAACGGATAGCGAATCTCCTGCAGTTCGACGGGCGTGTTGCGCACGTCCCCCTGGCACACCGAAACCGACGCGGCCTCGCCATCCTCGTGCGGCCGGCCGCCCCAGCCGCCGCCGAAAATGTTCATCAGCAGGAAGCGGCTGCCGTCGTCGCGCTGGCCGTAGAACGAGCAGCCGCCCATGTCTCCTTTGTGGGCTGCCGGAATCCGGTCGGGCAGGGCGGGGGCCAGCGCTTTGAGGATCGTATCGATCACCGTCGGCAACGCGATGCTCCACAAGCCGAGCGCCGCTGGCGGCTTGGCGCTGAGCATCGTGCCCTCGGGCAGGATCACGTCGAGGGCGCGAAAGCATCCTTCGTTGACGTCGAGATCGGGCGAGGTGAGACATTTGAAGGCGACGCGCGCCGCCGCGATCCCGCCGGAGCGTCCGCTGTTGATCGGGCTCTGGGTCTGCGGATTCATCTCGGAAAAATCGACCGTGAGCTTCGATCCCTTCACCTCGACGCGCACCTTGATGCGCAGAGGCTTATCGAGCGTGCGCCCATCATTGTCGAGCAGGCTTTCGGCCGTGTAGATGCCGTCGCGGATGCTCTCGACCACCTGGCGCGCTGCGCTGTCCGCCTGATCCCAGATCTTCGCAATGCAGGTCTCGACAGTGGTTCGTCCGTAGCGATCGAGCAGCTCGCAATACCGCCGCGCCCCGAGTTGGCAGGACGCCATCTGCGCGCGCAAGTCGCCGAGAGAGGAATCCGGGAAGCGCACGTTGTCACGGATGATCTGCCACAGCGTTTCGTTGCGCCGGCCCTCTTCGAATATCTTGAGCGAGCGCATCTGGATGCCCTCGGCGAAGATCTCGGTCGTCGCCGAGGAGCCGAAGCCGATCCGCGCGCCGCCGATGTCGATCCAATGCGCGCGGTTGGCCGCGAAGGCGACGATCTCGCCGCCATGAAAGATCGGGCAATAGATCACGACGTTGTTGAGGTGCTGCCCGCAGACCTCGCCGTGGTTCATGATCAGCACGTCGCCAGGCTTGAAGCCGTCGATGCCCCAGCGCCTGATGCCGTCTTCGACGGCGACGCCGAGATCGGCGAGAAAGATCGGAAGCCCGCCACGATTCTGCGAGATCATCCGGCCCTCGACATCGATCAGGCCACAGCAGTAGTCGCGCACCTCGTAGATCATCATGTTGTAGGCAGCTTTGCACAACGCGTTCGCCATCTCGTCGGCATAGGCGACGATCGCGCTGCGCACGACCTCCACGGTAATGGGATGAGCCTCGGTGTTGCGCATGTTGCTCAGACCTCGAACGCAAGATCGATGATGAGGTGACCGGTCGGGGTTACCGTCACCCGGTCACCGGGATGGACCAGCGTCGTCGAGTTGGGCTCTTCGATCACCGCCGGGCCGACGACCACGTCCCCCGGATTCATCGCCGGACGCCACAGCACGCGCGACGCGATCGGCTCCATGGTGTCGTCGTAAACGACCTCCCGGCTCGTCTCGCCCTCCGCTTCGGTCGGCGACCATCGCTGCGCCATCCATTCGTCGGCGATCGTGTCGGGCCGCGCCGATGTCAGCACGAGCCGCAGGTTCACGATCTCGAGCTGTTCCTCGACGGCGGCCTGGCCGTAGCGCTTGTCGTGCTCGATGTGGAACAGCTTGCGCAGCGCCGCCGTGTCGCCGGTCAACATGCAGGCCTGCTCGATCCGGATCGGCAGCGTGTGCTCCTGGCCGACATAGCGCAGATCGGCAAAAAACCGGAAGTCGGCGCCCTCATCGGAAATGCCGTCGCGTGCGAGTTGCGCGCGGCCTTCGCCGGCCAACTCGGCCAGCGCCGCCTGCGTCGTCGTTGCATCGAGAGAACCGATGCGGCCGATGAACGTGCGGACGAAATCCTGGCGCCACGACGCCATCAGCATACCGAGCGCCGAGAACGTGCCGGGCACTTTCGGCACGACCACGCGCGGAATGAAGATCTGCCGCGCGATATTCACCGCATGCACGGGGCCGGCGCCGCCGAAGGCGATCAGCGTCGTCTCGCGCGGATCGACGCCCTTGTTGACCGACACCGCGCGCACCGCGAGCGACATCGCGCTGTCGGCAATCGTCACGATGCCCAGCGCCGCCTCCTCGATCGAGAGTCCAAGCGGCTTGCCGACCTTCTCGTGCACCGCCTTCCGCGCCGCCGCGATATCGAGCTTCATGCCGCCACCGAGAAACCGGTTCGGGTTGAGCCGGCCGAGCACCAGATCGGCATCGGTCACCACGGGGTCCGGCGACCCCTTGGCGTAGCAGGCGGGCCCCGGATCGGCGCCGGCGCTTTTCGGACCGACATGAAGTCCGCCGGTCGGGTCGACCCAGGCGATCGAGCCGCCGCCGGCGCCGACCTCGACGATGTCGACCACCGGCAGCTGCATCGGCTGGCCGCTCGCCGGCGTGCCGATCACATAGCCCTCCTCGATTGCGGGCATGCCGTCGGTGATCAGGCTCGCCTTGGCGGTGGTGCCGCCCATGTCGAAGCCGATGCCCCGGGCGATACCGAGATGCGCCGCCAGCCGTCCGGCGCCGATCATCCCAGCGACCGGGCCGGACTCCATCATCGACACCGGCTCCTCCTGCGCCTTGCGGATCGACATGACGCCGCCGTTCGAGCGCATCATTTGCACCTTGCCGTCGAAGTTCTCGCGGCGCAGGTAGGTCTCCAAGGTGCCGAGATAATTGCGCACGCGCGGTCCGACATAGGCGTTGAGCACCGTGGTCGAGGTCCGCTCGTATTCACGAAACTCCCGCAGAATTTCATGCGACAGCGTGACGAACATCCAGGGGTTGATCTCGCGGAGCACCGCCCCGGCAAGCCGCTCATGCGCCGGATTGGCGTAGGAGTGCAGAAAGCAGACCGCCACCGCTTCGACGCCTGCCTCGTGCAGCTCATGGGCGATGGCCGCGACCTGCTGCGCGTCGAGCGGCCGGATCACCTCTCCGGCGGCATTGAGACGTTCGTCGACCTCGAACGTCATGCGGCGTGGAGTGAGCGGCCTCGGCCGGTGAAAGAACAGGTTGAATGCCTCGATGCGGTTGCTGCGACCGATCGCGTAGACGTCGCGAAAGCCCGCGGTGGTCAGCAACGCCGTCTGCGCGCCCTTACGCTCGAGCACCGTGTTGATGGCGATGGTCGAGCCGTGCAGGACCTCGGCGAGCTTGCGCGGCTCGCAATTCGCGAGGCGCAGGCTTTCGGCGACCCCGGCGGTCGGGTCGGCGGGCACGGTCGATGTCTTCGAGGTCACCACCTCGCCGTCGATGATACCGACCAGATCGGTGAAGGTCCCCCCGATATCGATGCCGACGATGTTCATTCCTGCGGGTCCATCAGTTTGGTTGCGCACTCGCCGGTCTCGGGCTCAACCGGCGCTCGGCGACGCGGACGCAGGCGTTGAATGCGAGCGCGATCGCCGCCAGCGACCCGACCAGGGCGAACAGCGGAGCGGGATTGTAGTTCTCGGCGAACACGCGGGTGAAATAGCCGACCCCTGCGGTCGACACGTAAAGCTCGGCCAGGATCACGCCGAGCATGGTCATCGTCATGGCGAGCCGCAGCCCGACGAAGAAGCTCGGCACCATGTTCGGAAAGATCACGTGGCGAATGGTGTCGAGCCGCGACGCGCCCATCGACCGTGCGCCGCGCAGGTAAAGCACCGGCACGTTGCTCATGCCGCCGATTACCGCGACCATGACCGGGAATATCCCGTGACTGAAGCCGAATGCGATCTTCGAGGCCGAGCCGAGGCCGAACATCAGCACGAACAGCGGGATGAGCGAAACCTGGGGGATCGCGTAAAGTACCAGGATCAAGGGGTAGAACCCTTGCCGCGATAACGCGGTCGAGCCGACTGTCAATCCGATCGCCGTGCCGAACACCACTGAGAGCACATAGGCGCTGGCGATCTCGAACACGCTCATGCCGAGTGCGGACATGATGCGGGCGTCGGGAAGCACGGTGACGAACCACGCCTGCAGCACTTCGCTCGGCGGCTGCAGAAACGCCGGATCGGCGAACATCCGGCCGTAGATCTCGAGCGCGACGACGAGCGCAACGACGATCATGATCCGCGCCCGGCGCACACGCGACGCATAGACGTCGCGGGCATTGCGCGCCTCGCGCGTACCGCTCGTCATTGCCACGTGTCGCTCCCACGCGCGCGCCGGTCGAAGCCGCTGAGCACGAGATTGAGCACGAGCGCCGTCAGCACGACGAAAGCGATCCACGCAAACATGCGCGCCGGCTCCATCAGCTCCGCGGCGAGCGCGATGTTGCGGCCGACGCCCGCTATCGAGGACAGCGTTTCGCCGCCGAGCACCGCGGCAAAGCAGATGAAGAAGCCGATGCGCATGCCGCTGAGAAGGACGGGCAGCGCCGATGGGATCAGCACGTGGCGGAATGTGTCCCAGCGCGACGCGCCCATGGACCTCGCCGCGCGCAGGAAATGCGGCTCGACATTGGCAAACGAAGCGATCGTGTTGAGCACGATCGGAAAGAAGGCGTAGGTCGCGCCGTAGGCGACTTTCGAGGCCGTGCCGATGCCGAAGAACAGAATGAATATCGGAAAGAACAGCGTGATCGGAATGGTGAACAGGCCGGCGATGATCGGCTCCAGCACGTCGATGCGGAACCGGGAGCGGCTGATCACATAGCCCGCCAGAATTCCGCCGACGACCGCTATCGCATAGGCCTGGGCGACCGTCATGAGGGTCACCTGCACGGCGGACCAGAACTGCCGGGTCACGACGAGCTGCGAAAATGAGAACCACACAGCCGCGGGCGCCGGCAGAAACAGCCTGCTCACGCTTCCGGTCGCCGTGCTCCAGTACCAGGCGGCCGCGACGATCACGACGAAGCCGAGCTGGATCAGGTGGGCCCAATACGCCCTGCGCCTCATCACGACACGCCACCTTCCGCCCGCGGGTCGCGCTGCGCGGCCATGGCGAGGCGGATCTCGTCGCGCAGCATGGCATAGAGCTCGTTGCGCAGATCGCCAAAGCGCGGCTCGAGCATGAAATCGGGCGAGCGCGGATGCGCTTCGTCGACGTCGACGATCGTCTTGATCTTGCCGGGGCGCGCCGTCATGACGGCAATTCGGTCCGAGAGAAACACGGCCTCGGCCAGGCTGTGGGTTACGAAGACGATGGTCTTGCCGGTCTTCGCCAGCAAGATCGAGAGGTCTTCGCCGAGCACCATCCGCGTCTGCTCGTCGAGCGCCGCGAACGGCTCGTCCATCAGCAGAATGTCGGTGCCGACACAGATGCCGCGCGCCATATTCACGCGCTGGCGCATGCCGACCGAGAGCTGCGTCGGATAGTGCTCTGCGAATCCGGTCATGCCCACGGTTTCGAGCGCGGCCATCGCGCGAGAATCCCACTCGGCCTTGGCGACGCCCTGGAATTTCAAGGCGATTCGGAAGTTCTCGAGAATCGTGTACCAGGGAAACAGCGTGCTTTCCTGGAACACGAACGACACCTCGCGCGGCAGCGGCTCGCCGCGAACCGGCCTGCCGTCGACCGTGACCTCGCCCTGGCGTCGGCGCGACCAGTCCGCCGACGATGTTGAGGAGCGTGCTCTTGCCGCATCCCGACGGGCCGAGCAGACACACGAACTCGCCGCGGCGGATGTCGAGCGATACGCTGTCGAGGGCGAGAACGGACTGCGGCGAGCCGATTTCGCCGAAGCGCTGGGTGACATTGACAATCGAGATCGCGAGCGGTCTGTCCGCGGTGCCTTGCAAAGGGGCGGCTCGAACCCGGCTGTCCACGTTCTTCCGCTCGTTTTAGAACTTCACCGGCGTGAAACTTCCGTCGTAAAGATCCTTGGCCTCCGGTACCCGGTCGAGAATGCCGAGCTCCTTGAGCGACACGCGAATGACCTCGAGGGCCTTCGGCGAGAACGCGCCGTCGTAGGACAACATCTTGATCTCTTCGTCATAGACCTGGTCGACGACCTTTTCGCTCAGTCCCATCGTCTTGGCGACCGACTTGATCGTCGCTGCGCGATTGTCGCGCATGAAAACCGCGATCTTGAACCAGGCGCGCAGCACCCGCCGCACCAGGGCTGGATTCTTCTCACGCATGGCGTCGACCGCGAAAATGACATGCGTGTGGAAATCCGGCACGGCGTCGCCGAATGTCATCAGCATGCGGCCGACGCCCTGCTCCTGAAGCTGCAGGCTTTCCTCCGTGGCGGTCACGCTCGCATCGAGCTCGCCCGATTTCATCGCGGCAAGCCGCGTGCGCATCTCGCCGAGCGGAACGACGTCGACGCCGTCGTGACCCCACCCTTTGTCCATCGCGAGGCGCCGCGCCAGCCAATCCGTGAGCGACCCCGCGGTGGTCACGCCGATCCGCTTGCCCTTGAGATCGTCGATCGTCTTCACCCGGCCGTTGTTGACGACGACGACGGACATGTTGCGCGGCTCTTCGGCGACGCTGGCGACGGCGCGGGCCGGAACGCCTTTCACCACGTAGCCCATGCCCGGGCCCGAGCCGAGGCCGAAATCGAGCGCGCCGGCCGAAAGGGCCTGTTGCAGCTGACCGTCGCCGCGGAAGGCAGAGATCCGGATGTCGATGCCTTCGCTTGCCCAGATGCCCTGCTCCTTGCCGAGCTCCAGCCCGGCGAAGATGAACGAGGAAGACACCGCCTTGCCGATGCGCACCGCGTCGGCGCTCTGCGCGGCGATCGGCGGCAAACCAGCGCCGATGAAGATCAGCAACGCCACCAGACGTCCCGTTGAAGCCCTCATGTTCCGCCCTTGCTCGTTCTTTTTTTGCTGGCCGAGGCCGCGCCATCAAAGGGCCCGGAGACGGCTTTGGCAAGCGCCGCATCGCCTTTGCCGACCTATAGGATTTAGGCTATAGGTGGTGCATGCTCTATCCCACCCTGCGGCGGCTCCAGGTCTTTGTAACCGTTGCGGAAAGCGGGAGTTTCGCGGCCGCGGCAAGGCAGCTCGGCATCTCGCAGCCCTCGGTGAGCAGCCACATCCAGAACCTCGAGAAGGAGCTCTCGGGTCCGCTGTTCGAGCGCGAGGCCGGTCGACGGGCTGTCCTCAACGCCGGCGGCCGCAAGCTTCTTCTTCATGCACGCTCCATGTTGGCGAGCGCCTCCAAGCTCGAGGAAGGCGCGGGAGGGCGCAAATCCCACCTTTCCGAGAGGCTCTCGATCGTCTGCCAGCGCTCCCTCGCCAATACCGTGATGCGGGAGCCGCTCGCCCGCTTCGCCCGCGAGCATCGCGACATCCGCATGGCGGTGCGAATTGCGTTTCAGGAGGAGGTCATTGCCAATATCCGCGGCGGCACTGCCGATGTGGGTTATCTCCTCAGCAACACGCCCATCGCGGGCATCCGATCCAAGTTGATCGGCCGGCTGCGCTTCGTCGTGTTCGCCCCGCCGAGCCATCCCCTCGCGACGCGCAAGCGAATTCGTGCCCCGGAGCTCGGCGAGTTCGAGTTCGTCGGTCCTCCCGAGCGCTCGATGTTCGGTCGCACCGTCGCGGCGATGCTGGAAACCATCGGTGTCGAGCCGTTCAACGTCGTCTCGGAGGGGACTGAGTTCAGCGTCCTGCGCGATCTCACCGTCGCCGGCATGGGCCTGTGCTGTTCTCTCGAAGCATCCGTACGTGCCGATGTCGCCAGCGGACAGGTCGTCGTGCTGGACATCGATGCGCCACCACTCTCTGCCGACGTGCTCGAGCTGACCCCGGCACGGAGCGGCGACGATAGCTCGGTCCGGCTGTTCTCGGAGGTGTTGAATGCCGAGGCGGGAAGTTGGCGTTGAGGAATCCAGCGCGGAGGAATCCGCGGGACGCTCAACGGCCCGGCAGAGACGCCCGCATCAATCGGTGGTCATCCGGTCGATGATATTGTCCATCTGCTGCACAAGATCGATCGGCCGCCCGGTCGAATGCAAGGCCTCGATTGCGGTTCGCCACAGCGGGCTCGTCGCCTTCTCGCCGAGAACCGGTGCGACCAGCCGATTGAATTTTTCCTTCAAGTTCGCCCGGTCCATCGGTCGCGCTGGATCTCCCGGGACGTGGCGGACCAGCGTTTCCTGCCGGCCCTGCGCGGTCACGACCGAGACGCGCGCCTGCCATTCCGCGGGATAGTCCGGCAGCAGGCTGTCATCTGCGACCACCGCGATCCGTGACATCAGTGATTGCAGTGCGGGCGACGGCGCCGCCGACGGCGCGCTCAACCCAAATTGCGCGTCCGGCTCGAGGACTGCGATCGCCATTTGATAGGGCAGGCTGGTCATGAACGATGCCCGGTCGCCTGCGTTCACACCGTGATTGATCATCTTGAGATGCGGCGGCAGCACCGCGGCCGTGATCTGAAGGACATCTTCGGCAGCAACGCCGTTTTCGAGGCTCTCGCGAAGCGCCTGTGTCGCCGCCATAGTCTGCCGCGCGGCGCACCACGGTTTGAGGGAAACCTCGGCGAACGCCGGCTGTCGGGCCGAGGCATCGGTCATTGCGGCGAGATCAGGCTCGATGTCGTAAATGCCAGGCAGGAATTGCGAGCGCAGCAGATCGAGATCGGCGGTGAAGCCGGAACGTGCTGCGAGCGCCGCCGTCACGCCGTTGCGCGCCGCCTGTCCGGCACTCAGCCACCGCGCCGTGGTCGCGGCATGATGCTGGCCGACCGAGGGTGCGCTCATCGTCAGCGCGAGCGCGAGCGCATGAGCCGTCCTTCGCTCGTTGAGCCGCAACAGTCGCGCGGTGACCGCCGCGGTGCCGAAGGCGGCTGTGAAATACGTCGGCCAGATGCCGCGGTAGAGTATCGCGGGACCATTGATTGTGCGGCCCAGGCGGATCATCGCCTCGTAGCCGGCAAGGATGGCAGCGGGAAGCTCGATGACATCGGTGGCGTCGAGGCGCGCTGCCAGAACGAAAGCCGCCGGGATAACGATCGAGCCCGGCGTGGTCATCGACGCAAGATGGATATCGTCGGCCTCGCTCAGGCGCGCGAGGGCGCAGTGCAGGGCAACGTCGTCGAGCGGACCGGCGCTTCCGGCGCCAGCCAGGCTTTGCAACTCCCTGCGAAACGCGATGACTGCCTTGCCCTCGACGGTCGCGGTCGCTGCAACCCACGCCCCCACGGTGTCCGCGACATGGAGCGCGATCTGCTCATTGATGGCGGCGTCGTCGGAACGAAGCGCGACGATGCACGCGGCGAGCTGGTCGATCCCGTTCATGACGCCGCCTTCGATTCGATCAGTCGAGGCGACCGTGCGCAATCGGCGTCGCACCCATCACGACGATGTGAGGCGGGCGTTCGAGAATAAATGGAATGGAGCGTGGGTACTGCGAACGAGCAACGCATCTCGGCCCCGGAATGTTGGCGCGAGATGCTATCTCGGGAGCAGTCTCATGAAAACAGCGACTGGTATCTGTGTCGTCCTCGCTCTGCTTCTCTCCGCAGGAGGAGCAAGCGCGCATCATCGTGGTCATCAAAGACCGTTCATGACGCGCAACATCGGCGACCACTTCATCTACTACAACACCGAGGTCACCCGACATTATCCGAACGAAGTGACGTTTGCGGGACGGTATCTCGGCGCGGATCCGGATCCGGGCGTGCGACTGAATCTGAGAATCGATCGACCGGATGCCAAGTAGGCATCGCTGGCCGAGCGCGTGTCGATCCAACGCAAAAACAATAACGCGGTCGTGATCTCGGCGCGGGAATTATTGGTCCCCAACGCAGGTGTAGATGCTGTCGCATGACCGGAGCGGTCGGCGACCAGCACGCACCAAAGAGGAGAGCCGACATGAGAGCATGGCTTGTCATCACCGCGGCCGTGGCATGTGCGCTTACGGGTAACGCATATGCGAAGCAGAGCGGCGTGCCGGCGCGATCGAATGACGCGATCGGTCAGGCGGAAGTAAGCCTGTCACCGAATCCGTTCGCCCCGAACAGCCGGCCGCCGGCTGCGGTGTCGCGACCGTCAGATGACGTGGTCGCGGGCACGACATTCGTCGGTAGAGACCCGGATCGGAACATTCGGTTTCAGATTTTGCGCGACAGCAAGTTCTGACGCCGGGGCCGACCGTCCCCCCCATCTTGGAGATCAGGAGTAACGTCAATGAAGATGACGAAGATAGCGGCTATCGTTCTTGGTGCCCTCGCGCTGAATGCATTCGGCGGGGCGGCACAAGCGAAACCGCACAGCGACGCGCAACTTCGGCAGCTGTCGCGGACGTTCGGACACGCAGGCGCCAGGGTTGCGGTCGACGTGCCGGCGCGGATCCCGACATCAGCAGGCGCTTACGAATCTCTTTCGCTGGGACGACAATCGTACCCCAACCCGGATCGAGGCCCGTACCCGGCCCCCTGCGGCACGGCTTGCTTCTAGGTTGAAGCAGAGAAGAGCCCGGCAAAGCCGTGCTCTTCTCTCAAGACAAGGCTGCAGGCCGACGGATTGATCCCGACGCCGCCACCCCGGAGGTGCGGCGTCGGAAACCACCCGGAAGATGATCCCTGACGGGCTCGCTTATCCGCCGCGCGCGTACTGATTGAACCACTCGATGGTTCGGTTCCACGCCTGCTCGGCCGAGGCCTTGTTGTAGCGCTCCGGCGTTGCGTCATTGAAGAAGCCGTGGACCGAATTCGGATAGACGTGGCCTTCGTACCGGATGTTGTTTTTCTTGAGCTCCGCTTCCTGCGCCGGATAGGCCTCCGACAAAGTTTTGTCGAGGGCGCCGTGGTGGATGAGGATCGCCGCCTTGATTTTCGGCACATCTTCCGGCTTCGGAGCGGTACCGTAGAACGGAGCCGCCGCCGCGAGGTCGGCGCCGAGCAGAACGGAGAGCGTATTGGACATGGTGCCGCCGTAGCAGAAGCCGGTTGCGGCGATCTTTCCGGTGCTGTCCGGACGCGATTTCAGCCACCTCGCGGAAGCCACCAGGTCCTGTATCCTCTTGGCCGGGTCGATCTTGGCAAACAGCAGGCCGCCCTTGTAGTCGTCGCCGGGATATCCGCCGACCGAGGTGAGCACGTCCGGCGCAAACGCCATGAAATTTTCGAGCGCAAAGCGCCGCGCAACGTCCTCGGTGTGCGGATTGAGCCCGCGATTCTCGTGGATGACGATGACACCGGGCAGCTTCGACGGCGTCTCGCTCCGTGAAACCTGGCTGAAAGGCCGGACGAAATAGCCGCGGATGTACCCGTTGCCATCCGGTGACGGCAGTGTCTCGTAGCTCGCCTGGATGCGCTCATCGTCCTTGCGCACCTGCTGCCCCAGGGCGTAGTTCGGCATCAACGCCTCGACGATCGCCGCGGCGGTGAGGCCGACGACGGCGAACCGCTCGACCCCGCTGAAAAAGTCACGGCGACTGATCTCGCCATGGATGAATTGGGTGTAGAGCTCGACCGCTTCCGCGGGAATCTTCTTCCTCTGTTCCATTAGAGACCTCCCTCTAGTCGATCGAAGGTAGCATCCCTCGCGCGACTTCTAAAGCCGGGGTTCGCTTCCCGCGGCATTTTCCTTTATAACAGCCGAAAAGCGCGAGACGACGGGAGAATTCGATGCGCGTTGCACGTGAAGTCCTGGCAGCGCTGCCGTTGACTGCGCTCATGAGTGCGACCGCGCTGGGCGCCTCCCTCACCGGCACCGTCACCGGGCCGGACGGCAGCCCCTTCATGGGCGCCTTTGTCGCGGCCGAGAATCCGCAGAGCCGGATGACGGTCAACGTGCTCTCGGACGCGCAGGGGCGTTATCACATCGATAATCTCGCCGGCGCGACCTACACCATTCGCGTCGCGGCGATCGGGTATGCGAGCGAGCCGCGCGGCAACGTCGCACTCGGCGCCGATGCGAAGGCTTCGCTCGACTTTGCGCTGCAAAAGACGCCGGTGCGCTGGAGCGACCTCTCGACCTACCAGGGGCGCCAGCTTCTCCCGAAGACGGCGAAACACGACCTCACGTACAAGGACTCCTTCTTCACCACCTGCTTCCAGTCCTGCCATTCGTTCCAGAAGCGGATGGCGACGCAATCGCTCGATCTCGACGGCTGGCGCGCGCGCGTGCGCTACATGAGCGACACGATGCTCGAAGGCCGCCGTCTCAACGACGCCGCGGTCGATGACTTCGCTGCGTACCTCGACACGATGTTCGGCAAGGCCTCGCCGAAGCCCGGCTCGCCTGAAGAGCTGCCGCAATACAAATCGCTGGTGCGGCCGGTGAGCGCGGCTGCGACCGACATCGTCTATGTCGAGTACGACTTTGCGGCCGAGGACGGTATGGGTCCGTGGAGCGCGGTCGAGGACAGGGACGGCAAGTTCTGGATTCCCTATTACGGTCGCGGCAACAGTGTGGTGCGGCTCGATGCCGAGACCGGCGAACAAACGCCGTTTCCGCTGGCCTTTTCCGAGCATGCTGCGGCCGGCATCCATTCGGTCATTCCGGCTCCGGACGGGACGGTATGGTTCACCGAGGTCGCGGCGGGCCGCATCGGCCAGCTTGATCCGAGCACCGGGAAAATCACCGAGCATCAGAACCCGCCGCTGCCGAACGGGCGGCGCACCACGGCGCACACGGTTCGGGTCGACGCGGCTGGGCACGTGTGGGCGAGCGGCGGCCCGGCGATCTCGATGTTCGATCCGAAATACGAGCGGTTCACCCATTACGACCTCGGCGGCACCTACGGCAATGAGGTCGGGCAGAACGGGGATCAGTGGTTCACCTCCTTCGTCGAGGACGGACCGATCGCGCGGGTCTCCAGGGACGGCGTGCTGTCGAAATTCTATCCGCCGACCAAGGGCAAGCCGCAGCGCCTGCAGGTCGATGCCGACGGCACCGTGTGGTTCACCGAGCGGCGCGGCGGCAAGCTCGGGCACTTCGATCCCAAGACCGAGAGCTTCAAGGAATATCCGTTGCCGGGTCCGGAGCCGAGCCCCTACGCGATCGGGATCGATCGCAATCACATGATCTGGTACTCCTCGCACGAGCAGGACACGCTCGGGCGGTTCGATCCGCGCACCGGCGAGGTGACGGAATATCCCTACCCGCACTCGGAAATCTCGATGCGGGAGTTCTTCCTCGATACGAAGGGCCGCATGTGGTACGCGAGCTCGGTCAACAACAAGATCGGCTACTTTTATTTGAACGACGCCGCGGAGCGAAAATCGCAATAGCCGTCGCAGCGCGTAGGATGGGTTGAGCTCTTGCGAAACCCATCATCGTTCCCCGAACCGGTCGGGTGGCGGCGTCGCGTGATGGGTTTCGCAAGAGCTCAACCCATCCTACCAGGTAGCCGTCAATCCAGGCTGACGCCGCTGGCCTTGATGATCTCGGCCCATAGCGCGATCTCGCCAGCGAGGAACTTCTTGAGATAATCCGGCGAGCGGCGGTCGGCGGCGACGACGGTGACGCCCGCGCTCCTCAGCCGGTCCTGCGTCAGCGGCGTGTTGAGCGTATCTGCGGTGGCCTGGAGCAGGCGCCGCGTGATATCCGCCGGCGTACCCTTCGGCAGGAAAAAGCCGCTCCAGAAATAACTGTCGAAGTTGGTCAGGCCCTGCTCGTGGGCGCTCGCAACGTTCGGAAACAGCGGCGAACGCTCGCGCGACAGGATAGCGATGGCTTTTGCCGTATTGCCTTCGAGCGGCGCCATCGCCGCCGCCCCGAGCGCGCAGAAATAATCGATGCGTCCCGCCAGCAGGTCCTGCATGGCCTGCGCGGACCCGCGATACGGGATGTGCGTCGCTTCGATACCCATGGCGGCGTTCATCCGCGCGCAGGTCAGGTGCGAGCCGGACCCGACGCCTGCCGATCCATACTGCATCTTGCCCGGATTGGCTTTGCCGTAGGCGATGAATTGCGGCACGGTATTCGCCGGCAAATCGTTCCGTGCAATCAGCAGAATGGGCTGCTCGATGGCGAGGCCGACCGGAACGAAGTCGGTGGCGGCCTGGTACGGCAGTTTCTTGTAGAGCGACTGATTCATCGCGAAGGTGTCGACGCTGCCGAGCACGAACTGGTAGCCGTCGGGCGGGGCATTTGCGACGCGCGCCGTCCCGGTCATGCCGCCCGCGCCGCCGACATTTTCGACCAAGACCTGCTGACCCAGCACCTCCGAAAGGCGCGCCGCGAGGATGCGCCCGACCGTATCGGAGGCGCTGCCGGCAGCGAACGGCACGACCATGGTCACCGGCCGGGTCGGCCAGTTTTGCGCCATCGCTGACGAAGCCGCGAGCGTCACTGCGGCGATCGCGATACATCGTCTGAGCCATTGACTGGGCATGTTCGGTTCCTCGCGGGCTGGGCCGGTTCACGCTTGCGCCGGTTCACAAGGGCAACAATGGTGCCAATCAGCCGCCAAGATGCAAGGCGGATTCCAGGCGGACGATCAGCCGCCGTCGCCCTTGGGCCGGCCGACGTAGCGCTGCAATCCGAGCGGTACCTTCCACGCGGCGCGATTGGCATCGAGCAATGGCGGCGTGAGGTCGGCGATCCGCGACGCGAGATCGGCAGCGTCACGGCGGAAGGCCGGCGCGAGCTCCGCCGCCTCGGCGGCCAATTTGGTCTCGTCGAGAGTAACGAGCTTGCCTTCGCGGACCACCGGACGCCCGTTGACGAACACGGTCTCGACCGCGCGGCCTGATTCGGCATAGACGATCTGGCGCGCCGCGCTGTTGAACGGCAGGAAAGCAGGCTCGTTGAGATCGAGGATGACGAGGTCTGCCGCCATGCCGGGCTTGAGCGCGCCCACCTTGTCGCCGAGCCCCAAAGCGCGCGCGCCCGACACCGTGGCGGCTCGCAGTGCATAGCCGGCATTGATCGGGCCTGGATCAGGATCGGTCACCGACGGCAGCAGGCAGAGCATCCGCATGGCGGTGAAGATGTTCTGGCTCTCGGCGCAGCTGCAGTTGTCGCAGCCGAGCGCGACATCGACGCCCGCACGATAGAGATCGAGGATCGGAGCAACGCCGCTCTTGAGCTTGAGATTGCTGATCGGGTTGTGGACCACGCGTGCACCGGCGTCCGCGATCTGCGCGATATGGGCTGGGGAAAGCCAGACGCCATGCACGACGCCGAGCCGGTCGTTCATCAGCCCCGCGCGCGCGAGCTTGTCGATGAGAGTGCCGGACGTATCCATCTGCGCCGCGGCAGCCTGCACGCGGGTCTCATAGACGTGGGTCAGGACCGGCAGGCCGTGCTCACTGGAAAGCGCCGCGATCCCTTCGAGCAGCTCGGCTGAGCATCGCTGGGGACCGGAGGGGGCGAGCGCCCATGTTTGAATCGCGGTCGGGATCTTGCCCAGCCGCTTGATCTGGCCGGCCACGAAGTCGAGCTCGTCGCGGGCGCTGCGGTCCGCTCCCGCGAGGCGCCTTTGGATCGGCTCCGGAAGGTTCTTCGCAATGAACGGCGCGATGTCGAGGGCACCGCGATCCCGCGCGGCGATCGCGAACACGACGCGGATGCCGGCCTCCGCATAGGCCGACAGCACGGTGTCGACATACGCTTCCTCCTGCGGCTCGACGGTCAGAAAATCCTGGATCGTGGTGATGCCGTTGCGCAGGGATTCCGCGGCGCCGATGAGGGTGCGCAGGCGCACCTCCTCGTGGGATCGCCGACCGAAGCCCTTCGGATTCGAGTGCATCATCCAGACGTCGAAGGGCAATTCCTCGAACAGCCCCTTCGCCATCACGTCATGCGAATGGTAGTGTGCGTTCACGAACCCCGGAATGACGAGCTTGCCGGCGGCGTCGAGAACTTCGACGCCGGGCTCCGGCGCAATATGCGGCGCGATACGTTCGATGACTGCGCCATGGATCAGGACGTCGGCGATCGCCGGCTGGTGGATGTCGCCGTCGTGGTCATAGATCCGGGCGCCACGAATGAGGTGGCGCGCGGCCGCGGTCTCTCCTGTCATGAGTAGCCCCTGTCCGGCGATCCGCGCCCGTGAGCGAGAGCTCGCGACACGCGTGTTTGTGCCCGATATTTCTCAGTCGCGGCGCAGAAGCGGGCTTCGCTCAGAACGAAGCGCCGAACATCTTGCGCGCCAACGAGCCGTCGTTGTCGACGAAAAGGGCGGGCGGCAGTTGCGGCAACTGAGATGCGGCGGGAAACGCTCGCGCGAACGATATGACCTTCTCCGGATACCGTGCGTGGAAAGCCTCGTTCATCCCGCCATCGAGCCCGGTGTAGACGGGCGCGACCGGCATGTCCTCCTCGATGAGCCGCGCGTATTCGGCCTCGTCGGCGCGTTCTTTCTCCGCCGCCGCCTTGGCGATCTTCGGACTGACGACGAAGGCGGGGCATGGCGCGGCCGGATTGAACACCGCAGCAGTCGGCGAATTGGGCGGAGTGTGCGCATCGAACACATAGCGGCGGTTGCACACATCCACTTTGGGTTCGAGGTGCGTCGTCTCGAAATGATCGTATCCGACCTTGATCATCTTCCAGAAGGCCATGTGCGGACTGGTTCGGTGCCGCGCCAGGTTCGCCGGCGTCATGTGGAACGGATAGGCCTGGATCTGGAACGACGTGCGGCCGCCGGTGAACGCATCGCGGGCCAGCGAGTAGATTTCGCCGACCTGTTGGTCGGTCATGGCGTAGCAGCCGCTCGATGAGCAGTCGCCGTGGATCATGAGAAAGCTGCCGTCGCGGCCGTTTGCTTTGTCGAAGGCGTTCGGGAAGCCGGTGTTGATGGCGAGATAGTAATTCGAGTTCGGATTCATCAGCTCGGGCGTGATCGTGTAGAAGCCCTCCGGCGTCTGGCGGTCGCCCTCACGCTCCTTCGGCCCGATATCGCCCGACCACCGGCAGATCGGATAGGTCTTGAGGAGCTGGAAGCGGCCGGTGGCGTCCTGCTTCCAGACCTCGAGCTCGGCTTCTTCCTTGAATATCCGCATGAGGACCGGCGAAAATTTCGGCATCTTCTTTTTATTGATCAACGCAAGCAGGTCGCGCGGCAGCTCTTTCGTCGCCTTGGCCGGCAATGGAGGAGGGGCGGCGGGAGTGGCCGGAGCGGCCGTCTGGCATTGGACCGGTGTCAATGCCGCCGCAAAGGCTGTCGTCAGCACGAGCGCGCTCGCCACCGTGGCGCGGATCATTGCGATACCCCCCGAATCCCCGAAGGTGGAATCTGTTCCTATCTCGCTATCCGAAGCAGGTGGCTTTCGTATGGCAAAACGGGGATTGCTACTCGGCGTCCTCGACCACCGTAACCCCGTAAGGATCGATCCCGACGCCGGTCACCTGCGCCGCGACGCGGCGGATGCGCAGGTCGATGACATAGAGCATGCCGGTCGCGTTCGTGGTGGATGATGCGAGCGTGTCATCTCCCCCGGTCACGACCGCGTACCTGCCGTCCCGCGTCACCGCTACGATCTTCGGCCGCGCCGGCGCGCCGTCCGGACGATCGAGGCCGATCCGCGCGACCTCGCCACCGGCTTGCCTTGCCATTGCCGCTCGCACATCGACCACGGACAGAGTGTTGGTGCGAAAGTTCGCGACCACCACGTCGCCCTCGGGGGTCCAGGCGACCGAGAACGGCCGCGACGGCTGGTCCGGCCGGTCGGCCCCGACCGTGACCCGCGCGGCCTCGGCACCCGGCAGGCCCTGGCGTGCGCGGTCGACATCGATGAGCGAGATGGTGTTGCCGTCGATGCCCGCAATGTTGTTCTGCCGCGACGTCACCGCAACGAGCTTGCCGTCGGGGCTTGCCGCGATGCCGAATGGTCCGGCCTGGATAGGGACGCGTGGCGCGACCTCGACGACGGGGGCGCCGGCGAGCGCCTTGTCGAGGTCCATGATGGAAACGTCATGAGTGCCACCATTGCCGGATACGAGGTAGCGCTTGCCGTCGCTGCCGCGGCCGATGGCGATGAACTGCGGGTTCGGCCAGCAGCCGAAGTTGCGCGACGGCCCCTGGAACGCATAGGTCGTCGCCGGCGGTGTCGGCGATTTGAACGGCACCGGATAGGCCGCGCAATCCGGATTGAGCTGGCGGGTGCCAGGGCCGGTGAGTGCCATCTCGATTTGGCCGACGAGGCCTCCGCTCGCGATGTCGATGATGCTGATGCGGTTCGAGCCGTCGACCGCGAGCCAGCCCTCGGAGCTGCTGGCGATGAGCCGATCGCCGAGCGCAATGAGGCCAACGCCGCCGAACCAGCCGGCATCGACGATCTTCTCCACCGCTCTGTCGGTGTCATCGAATTCGCGGGCGAGCATTTTGCCGACGGTCATGATCGAAATACTGGCGCGTCCGCCGTGCTGCAGGAACTCGGCATTCACGATCAGGCCGTGATGGTTCATCACGTAGGCGGTGCGCTGATCGGCGGAGAGGACGATGTTGGCGGGATCGCCGAGGAGGGCACCATCGAGCCGTCGCGGACCGACCAGGGAGCGGCTGACGATCGCATTCGGTGTGTTGTTGTTTTCGGGCCGCAGCGCCGCCTCGAAGTCGATCGCATAAATGCGCGGATCGCGCCGCCCCGCCACCAGGATGTAGGATTTGGCGAACGCCACCTCGGCAGCCATCAGCGCCAGCGCGATCGCGCCGCACCGCACCGCCGCGAACCACCTTTGCCGCGCCGTGATCATCACTCGATCAACGCTCACGGGCTTGCTGAACTCCGAGGTGCCACCTTCGCGCGACGTCGCTGTCGCGGTGAACGATGTCGGGACGGCGGAGTGCAGCGTCACCGGGACCGTGAGCGAGAAGGACCCGTGGCCGCTCGCATCGGAGGAAACCGGGGTATCGGCGAGGAAAATCTCGCCCTCCGAACCGCCGGCCTGGCGGTTGGCGAACACCTCGATGGTGAAGCGCGCGTTCGGCGCGCCCTCCACGTGTCCCTCGACGACGACGGCGCTGCCGCGCCGTTGCACGCGCTCGATGCTCGGCGGCGCGATGCCGCCGTTCGGCGGCGGCTGGCAGCCGGGCGCCCCGTCCGGGCAAATCCTGGCGAGGCTTTCCGGCTTGACGACGACGCCGATGCCGCGCGGGCCGACATAGCGGGCGTGCTCGGGACCGGGCGTGCCGAGCACGATGCCGCCGCGGCGCAGATCGGGATCGCAGCTGCCGCCGGTAAAGCAGCGCATGATATCGCGGCCGTTGTCATAGATAGAATTGCGCGACAGTCGCACCATCGTGCCGGTCGCCGTCGGCCGCACCGCGATTCCGACCTTGTTTCGGAACAAGGTGTTGCCGTCGATGATGTTGTCGTGACCGGTAAGCGAGAGGCCGAGCGTGTTGTCGGTGAACACGTTGTGGCCGAGATAGTTACGATCGCCGCGATTGAGCTGCACGCCGTCGGAATAGCCTTCGAAACGGTTGCCGGTGAGCACGTTGTCGTTGCCTTCCAGGATCTCGATGCCTTGCGAAGGCTCCGCGTTGGCGGGCGTCGAGCGGAAGACGTTGTCGGCGATGAGGTTGAAGGCGGCGCCGCGGGTGAGCTCCGCGCCGTCGCCATTGTCGACAAGCTCGTTGCGCAGCACCTTGTTGTGCATGGTCGTGGTGGCGGTCGAGCCGCCGTTGCCGTCGTCGCCGGTGATGAGCACGCCGGCGCCGCCGCGATTGGCGACGATGCGGTTGTCGTGAACGACGTTGCCGCTCGAACGATGGATGAGGATGCCGATGCAGAAATTGCGGATGTCGAGCCCGGACACGTCGACGCCGCTGGTATCCACCAACGCAAGCCCCGGATAGGTGAGGGTGCGCACATTGGCGCCGAACTGCCCCGGCGTCGCGCCCGGACAAGTCTGCGGCCCCTTGTCCTCGATGTAGCCCGTGCCGTCGAGAACGACGAACTCGCCGGTTCGTTTCCACGCCGCGCCTTCGATATGTGCCGGGCCCTTGATGGGCGGCAGCGGCGCATTGGGCTTGATCACATACGGCGGGTTGCCGATCGCTTCGATCTCGATGCGATAACGTCCCGGCGCGCGATTGCTCGTCTCGATTGCAAAGCGCAGCGAGCCTTCGTTGCCGTCGTCGGCGTAACGGGTGACGCGCAGCACTTCGGGTGACACCGGTGCCGCGTTCTGCGCCGATGCGGCGCAGGGCAGGGCGGCCAGCAGCGCGGCGTGGACGAAGCGTGCGTATGTCAATCGGTCCTCCCGGGCGTCTTCTTCCCGACAGCATATCGGACTTCTGGGCGTTACATCGAGTTGGCAATGCCGGACGGAGATCGGTTCAACGCGGCTCCGGCTCGAAGCCGTGCAACTCGTTTACTCTGCCTCGATGCCACGGCGCGCCCGAACAAATTGGCGCGTCTCCTCGATGACCGTACGCGTCCAAGCGGCATCCGTCATCGTTGCGCGCGCCGGCCGCGGGACCTCGACACTGAGCGGCACATTGTCGGGCACTACATCCAGCAGATCGGTGAGCGGGAGCGTTCCGCCTCCGGGCAAGCGGCGCTCGCCGAGGCCGATGCGTTTTGCGAGCTCGAGATCGGGTTCGCCTGCGGCCAACACGCCGTCGGAAAATTGAATGTAGGGCAGGAGACGAAGATCGAGATGGCGCAGGTCGGCCGGGGTTCCGCCGCCGCGCGCGAGGTGCAGGGGATCGACGCAGATCGCGGCGTTCGGCTCGCCGCTTTCGGCGATCAGCTGGAGCGCCTGCGCGAGCGTCGCGAGATCGCGTTGCGGCACGAATTCGAGGCTCGCTGTGAGGCCGAACCGTCGCGCGCGCTCGCAGAATCCTCCAAAATTGTCGAGAAGGCGTGACCAATTTGGATCGGCGCCCTGTACCAGCGCATAGCGAGCGCCGAACTCTGCGCCGAGCGCGAGCGCCGGCATGAAGTCGTCGAGGCTCGTCGCCGGCTCGAGATAGAACGTGTAGATGTCGAGTACCTCAAGCTTTGCGTCCGCAAGCGCATGCTTCATTTGCCGGATCAGCGGCGCGTCGCCGACCACCGGATGGTAGGGAAGTTTCGGCGATGGATGGAGGCGAAGGCCGAGGCCGTCACAGCCGGCGTCGCGCGCGGCTTCGATGAGGTCGAGCGGAGAGGCGTCCATCAGTGTCGTCGGAGCGAGGAAAAGCGGGTGCAATCGTCGGCCTCGAAGCGGCTGGAGCGTCGGGTACTCCGAGGTTCGATGGCGCCCCCCGATCCTCGCATCGTTTCTCTCGATCCTATAGAGTGGCGACGCGGGTGACCACTCTGGCGCAAGATCCAGCCGGGCAAAGCGTTGCAGCATGGACTATCGCATCCTCGGGACATCCGGGCTTCGCGTTTCGGCGGTCGGGCTCGGGTGCAATAATTTCGGCATCCGCTGCGATTTGGAACAGACCCGCGCCGTCGTCGACAAAGCGCTCGACCTCGGCATCACGCTGTTCGACACGGCCGACACCTACGGCCGGCGCGGCGGATCGGAGACGCTGCTCGGCCAAATTCTCGGGTCCCGGCGAAAGGAGATCGTCCTCGCCACCAAGTTCGGGATGCCGATGGATGACGAGGGCACCCTCAAGGGCGCGTCGCGCCGCTACATCATGACGGCGGTGGAAGCGAGCCTGCGCCGCCTGCAGACGGATTGGATCGACCTCTATCAGCTGCATCGTCCCGATTCGGCGACGCCGATCGAGGAGACGCTGCGTGCGCTCGACGACCTTGTCCAACAGGGGAAGGTTCGCCACATCGGAAGCTCCAATTTCTCCGGTCCGCAGCTCGTAGAAGCCGATGAGACGGCGCGCCGCGGCAAACTGCATGCGTTCGTCTCGGGCCAGAACGAATACAGCCTCCTTCGACGCGCCGTGGAGCAGGATGCGATCCCGGCGATGGTCGCCTGCGGGGTGAGCCTGCTGCCCTATTTTCCGCTCGCCAGCGGGCTGCTGACCGGCAAATACCGGCGCGAGGACATTCCGCCGGGAACGCGCCTCGCTACGCCACGGCCGCATGAATCGGCCGTACTGGCGGCTGCCAATTGGCAGCTGATCGATGCGCTCGATCGCTATTGCCGGGAGCGCGGGCGCTCGCTCCTCGAACTCGCCATCTCGTGGCTGCTGGCGAAACCGGTGGTTGGCAGCGTCATCGCGGGTGCCACCAAACCCGAGCAGTTGGAGCAGAACGCATCGGCCGCGCGCTGGAGACTCACCAAGGACGAGCTCGCCGACATCGACCGGCTCTGCGCTCTCGCAGGCGCCACCGCTTGAGCGTGCAGCGAGCGCCGTGCATCACTCCGGCTTGGCGCCGGAGAACTTGACGACCTTGCCCCACTTCTCGGTCTCTTCGGCGATGAGCCGTCCGAAGTCGGCCGGCGAGCCGATCAGCGCCGTGCCGCCGAGGTCGGCGATCCGCGCTTTGAGGGCGGGATCCGCGAGGGCCGCGTTGATGTCGCCGTTGAGCCGTTCGACGACGTCGGCGGGTGTTCCCTTAGGTGCGCCGATGCCCCACCAGCCGGTTGCTTCGTAACCGGGGACGATCCCGTTTACGGTCGGGAGATCGGGCAGGAGGTCGAGCCGCGCCGCCGTCGTGACGGCAATGGCGCGCAGCCTGCCCGTCCTGACGTGCTCGATCGAAGCGGGCGTGGTGCCGAAATAAACTTGCACCTGGCCACCGAGGAGATCGGCGAGGGCCGGTGCGGCCCCACGATAGGTCACCGTCACCATCTCGGTGCCGGTCATCATCTTGAATAGCTCGCCGGCGACGTGGGGCAGGGTGCCGTTGCCGGCCGAGGCCATGTTGATCTTGCCGGGATTGGCTTTCGCATAGGCGATGAGCTCGGAAATCGTCTTCACCGGAACCGAGGGGTGCAGCAGGACGACAAACGGGAGCCTGACGATGCTCGCGACCGGGGCGATATCGCGGATGAAGTTGAAATTCAACCGGTCGTAGAGCGTCGCGTTGACCGCCGACGTGGTGTCGAACGCGAGCAGCGTATATCCGTCCGGCGGCGCGCGGACCACGGCCTCGGTGCCGATGTTGCCGCCGGCGCCGGGGCGATTGTCGATGATGAAGGGCTGGCCGGTGCGCTCCGTCAGCCATTGGCCGATGAGGCGCGCCAGCAGGTCGGTTGCTCCGCCCGCGGGGAACGGCACCACGAGGCGCACCGGCCTCGTGGGATACGGTTGCGCACTGGCGCCCTGCGGGAGGAGCGCCAATGCAACGGCACCGGCTGGCGCGTACAGGAGGTCCCGGCGGGAAAGTTTGTGGGACGGATTCATGGTGCGCTCCGGACGCAGTCTGAGGTGCGCCCCGCTCGACCCGCAGCTATTTCCCGGTCACGGCCCGGTAGGCCGCCTCGATGTTGGTCGGGAAGCGCTCCTGGTTGCCGAAGCTCGCATACTCGGGCATCGTCACTTCCTTCTTGATGTCGTCGAGCGATTTGCCCGCCTTCACCGCGGCGCCGACGCGCTCGAGCAGCAGCGCATAGTACTTCTCACCGTCCTCGAAGATCTTCACCGTGCCGGGCGTGCCGTGCCCCGGAACCACGTGCTCGGGGTTGAGCGCCTTCATCATCTTGCCGGCCGCCAGGATGTCCGGGATGCTGACGAAGGGACGCAGGATGTTGATCTGGTTGACCACGAAAGCGGACGCCGAGAACAACACGCGCTCATTGGGCAGCCACACGGCGGTGTCGGCCTCGCTGTGCACGCCCTTGAGATAATAGAGCTCGAGGGTCTTGCCGCCGAGATGGATGGTCGCTCTGTTTTGGTACTCGATATTCGGGGGGACGAACCGGTAGCCTTCGAGGGCCGCCCTGAACTCGGGCGATGTCGCGGCAAGCCGCTGGATGCGGTCCGGCGCGTTCTTCTCGGCGGCGCGCATCGAGTCGCCCTCGCCCGCAGCGCCGACCACGACTGCGGGCGGCGAGAACATGAAGTTGCCGGTCGTGTGATCGGCATGCGGCTCGGTGTTGATCACGAAACGAACGGGCATCGAGGTGAGGTTTTTGACCGTCGCCCAAATGTTGCGGGTCTCGTACGGGTTCTGTCCGGTGTCGATCACGATGACACCCTCCTGGGTGAGGATGATGCCGGCGTTCGATTCGAAGCCCCTTCCGGTGTGCACATAAACGCCCTCGGCGAGCTTCTTGACCTGCGGACCAAGATCCTGCGCGCTCGCCGTGCCGACGAATGCAACCGAAGCGATCATCGCCAATGCGCCGGCCGTCGTTGTTCTCATGACTTTCTCCCTGGGACGACATCCGTTTTGATTGCTGCAGGGTAGGCCCTTGGGATCACCCGGCGCAATGCTGCGTCGCTTCCGGGAGGCGCGGCCGCTACCTCGCTCAGGGCCGTGGCAGCCATTTGCTGCGGCGCACGATGTAGTCCCGGCGGAATCCTGTTTTCCGAAGTCGAGGCGCACTACCCGCGTTGATCCGCTGGCGATTTCACTGAAAACAGGGTAAGTTGAAGAAGAAATTCGAGCCAACCCAACGCTCGTATCGAAAACTCGGGAAATCGGGAGGCAGACATGGATTCCAATGGATCCGGCCGGAGGCGGTTCCTGAAGCAGGCGGCGGCACTCGCCGGTGTGGCGGCAGGAGCAGGGGCGGTCGCGACCAAGGCCGAGGCACCGGCCCACGACGCCCACGTCCACATCAACCCATCGCGCCGCGGCGCGCGCATGAGCGTCGATCACATCACCTATTACACACCCCTCCAGGACTACGCAGGGATCATCACGCCGGCGCCGCTGCACTTCGTGCAGTACCACGCGTCCCACTTCCCCGAGATCGACGCGCAGAAGCACCGCCTCACGATCCACGGCCTGGTGGACCGACCGTTGAGCTTCTCGATGGACGATCTCAAGAGCCTGCCGTCGGTGTCCCGGATTCATTTCCTGGAGTGCCACGGCAACAGCTCTCCGATGATTCATAACCAGGGCAACCAGAACATGGGGTTGCCGGTCCAGTTCGTTCACGGGATGACGAGTTGCAGCGAGTGGACCGGTGTGCCGCTGTCCGTCCTATTGCGCCATGTCGGCGTGAAGCCGGAGGGGACTTGGCTGGTCTATGAGGGGGACGACCCCGGCAAGTTCTCCCACACGCTGCCGATCGCAAAGGCGATGGAGGATGTGCTCATCGCTTACGGCCAGAACGGTGAACACCTTCGCGTCGAGCAGGGGTACCCGATCCGGCTTGTCGTCCCCGGCTGGGAGGCGCCGTTCAGCGTGAAGTACCTCAAGCACATCAAGGTGGTGGATGAGCCCTACCACACGTGGAATGAGAGCATGAACCATTCCGTCGCGAGACCCGATATCGGCGGGAAATCGCGCTGGTACCATTTCCAGTTTGGGCCGAAATCCATCATCACGCGACCTTCGGGCGGCATGAAGATCGGCGGCCAGGGCTATGTCCAGATCACCGGCCTCGCCTGGTCCGGCGGCGGCGTGATCAAGAAGGTCGAGGTGTCGACCGACGGCGGCAAGACCTGGAAGGAAGCGACGGTTCAAGCACCGGCGCTGCCGCGGGCGCACACCCGGTTCACCTTCGACTGGGCCTGGGACGGCCAGGAGGCGATGATCCAGTCTCGTGCCACCGACGAGCTCGGCGAAGTCCAGCCGACCCGCGCGCAGCTATATAAGGATTGGGGCTTTACCGAAGCGGAGGCAAAAAAGCCTAATCGCGCGATTCACAACAACAGCCAGCAGCCCTGGAGCATCGCCCGCGATGGCACCGTGGGCGACGCCATGTACACCTCGTAGACCGTTGTACCCGCAGATCGTTCGCCTTTGTGCGAGGCGTGTCGATTGGGACCGCGGAACTGACGATCAGCCCGCCTTGATGCCGGCGGCCGCCACCACCGGCGTCCAGCGCGCGAGTTCCTCGCGCACGAACTGCGCCGCCTGCTCCGGCCCCGAATCGAGCACTGGCTCGAAACCGTCGTCGATGAGCTTCTGCTGAAAGTCGGTTTTTCGCAGGATATCGCGGGAAACGTCGGCAAGCAGGTCGATGATCGCTTTCGGCGTGCCGGATGGCGCGAACAGTCCCATGAACTGCACGGTGATGAGCTGTGGAAAGCCGACCTCGGCGCTGATCGGAATTTGGGGCGCTCCCTTGAGCCGACGGCTGCTGCCGGCCACCAGGATGCGGATCGCCCCGCGATCGTGCATGGCGAGCACCTGCGGCGAGATGCTGGCGGCAAACATCGGCAACTGGCCGGCATAGAAATCCACCAGTCCGGGATTGGCGCCGCGATAGGGCACGTGGACGATGTCGGGCAGGCCGGCGAGCTGCTTGAAGAGCTCCGCACACAGATGCGCCGAGGTGCCCACGCCTGCGGAGCCATAGGAGAGCTTGCCGGGGTGTGCCTTGTCGTACGTCACGAGCTCCGCAAGGGTGCGCACCGGCAAGGAGGAGTGCACCATCAGGGCCGAAACGGACTCCGCCGTGATGGCGACGGGCGCAAGGTCCTTGAGGGGATCGTAAGGCGGCTTTGCCGTGATCAGCGGAGTGATGACGAGCTCGCTCGTCGTGCCGGCGAGCAGCGTGTAGCCGTCGGGCTTGGCCTGGGCGACCGTGGTGGCGCCGATCAGTCCGCCGCCGCCGCCCTGGTTCTCGACGACGATGTTGCCGAGCCGCTGCTTCGCCGCCTCAGCCCACAGCCGCGCGACGACATCGACGACGCCCCCAGCGGCCCGCGGCACCACGAGGCGGATAGGCTGCCTCGGATATCCCGCCTGGCCGTACGATCGCGGGGCGTAAAAGGATGCGGTTGCCGCAAGGCCGGCCGCCAGCACGTCACGTCGGCGCATCGGAGCACTCGATCTCATCTCGACGCCGTCAGCTTACCGACGGGCCGCGCGCTGTCCATGCGACACCGGCGCGGTGTGCCGTCGCGTGGTGCCAGGAGCACATGCAGCCGTCACGCTGTCGCCGAATCCGCCACTTGCTAAGCGATGGCGGTTGCAACAGGATACACGCCGTTGGCTCACCCTACGGAGATATCATGCGTATTGGAGCCTCGACTTATGCCGTTGCGCTGGCAGCCGGGCTGCTGGTGAGTTCGGCGAGCGCGCAGGTGGTCGATTTCAGCAAATACCCGGACCTCAAAGGTCAATGGGATCGCACCGGCCCCCCGAACAACTGGCGCCAGCTCGCCGGCCCGCCGCCGCTGACCCCCGAATACCAGAAAGTGTTCGATCAGAGTATCGCGGAGCAGCGCGCCGGCAAGCCCGGCAACTGGCCGTCGACCTTCTGCATGCCGGAGGGCATGCCGGCGATGATGAATCTCTACAATCCGATGGAGATCATCGTAACGCCGGAGACGACCTACATTCTCATGAGCCACAATAACGATGTGTATCGGCGGATTTACACCGACGGCCGTGATTGGCCCGAGGATGCCGAACGCACGCTGGTGGGCTACTCGATCGGCAAGTGGGTCGACGAGAACGGCGACGGCAAGTACGACGTGCTCGAGGTCGAGACCCGTTTCTTGAGGGGGCCGCGCGCCTACGAAGCCTCAGGCATGCCGTTTCACGAGGATAACCAGACCATCATCAAGGAGCGGTTCTACCTCGACAAGGCCGATCGCAACACGCTCTATGACGAGATCACCGTGATTGATCACGCCCTGACGCGGCCCTACGTCAAGCTGCAGAAGGCCGTCCGCAAGCCCGATCCTCAACCGGTGTGGCGGCTGGAGGATTGCCCGCTCGACAACATCTGGATCAAGATCGGCGACGAGGCCTATGTCACCAAAGGCGTCGACGGCAAGCTGATGCCGGCCTACAAGAATCAGCCCCCGCCGGATTTGAGCTATTTCGGTCTGCCACCGAAGTGATGGCGGGGCTGCGTCTCGCAGGCAGGTGCCAAGCCAAGTCTCGCAAGCGCCTCGCAACGGATAACGGAATCACGATGAACGCGTTGCGCTGCTGTGCTGCGGTACTTCTCTTTGCCGCACCTCTCATTGCCGCGCTTCCCCATACTGTGGCGGCCGAAGTTTCCACGGTCGATCGCGACACCTGCATCAATTCCGACAACACGGCGGCGGCGGATGCGGCGATGGCCGCCTGCACGCGTCTCGTCGAGGCGCTGGGTCGAGGCGAGCTTACCCCTCCGGAAGGTGCAGCCGTCCATATGGCCCGCGGCAACCTCTACGCGGTCAAACGCGATATCGAGCGCGCCATCGCAGATTATGATCGCGCGATCGCACTCGACGCGAGCCGCTCGCTTGCCTTCTTCAATCGTGCCGGCGCACTCGTCGCGAGCGGCCAGAATGACCGCGCGCTCGCCGACTACGGCCGCGCCATCGAGCTCGATCCGACCGACGCGGACGCCTATGTCGGCCGTGCCCGGGTTCTCTATCAGAAGAAGGATTTCGTCGCCGCTCTTTCCGACTACAACGCCGCGCTGCGCCTCGCCCCCGACGATGTGGAGTCCCTGGCGGAGCGCGGCGACGTCCACGAGCGGGCGGGCATGTACGATCGTGCCGCCGATGATTACAGCCGTCTCATCACGATCGAGCCCGGCAACGCCAAGGCGTGGAACAACCGCTGCTGGGATCTGGCAGTGTTGGGCCGCCTCGATGAGGCGCTCGCGGACTGCAACGAATCCTTGCGGCTCGCCCCAGGCGATTCCGGCGCCCTCGACAGCCGCGGCTTCACCTATCTCAAGCTCGGCCGGTTCGGAGAGGCGATTGCCGACTATGACGCGGCGCTCGCCCGCAGTCCGCGCCAGCCGAGCTCGTTGTATGGCCGCGGCCAGGCGAGGCTGCGTTCGCAGAGGAACCCGGAAGGCGGCCGGGCCGATCTCGCCGCCGCGAAAGCCCTCGATCCGGACATCGCCGCTGAATTCGCCCGTTACGGGCTCGGTGAGTGAGGGCTAATTCGGCGGATCGGTCATGTTGGCTTCTGGTAGGATGGGTTGAGCCCTTGCGAAACCCATCACCTGACGCCAGCCGCCATACGATGGCGTTCGGGGTGGGATGATGGGTTTCGCAAGGGGCTCAACCCATCCTACGCGCTCGGTGAGTGAGGGCTAATTCAACGGATCGGTCGCAACGGACAGCACCGCGCCGACGGCGTCCTTGGTTCGCGGATCGGGGCCGCGCCCCTCGGCAAACGCGCGCTCTTCGACGCGCCGTCCGTGCAGCAGGCCGGGCAGGCCGAAATTTCCCTCGATGCAGCGCGGCTCGTAATAAATCCGGTTCTCCGCGTCGCTCTGGCGGGTGAAGTCCTGCTTGATGGACCACGGCCGGGTCCACACGGTCGGATCTTCGATCGTCGCCTCGTAGGAAAGAGTATTGGGCCCGGTCCGCCTCCAGCGCTCGACGAGGTGCAGGTTCTCGCGTGATCCGAACACCTCGGTCTTGGGGCTGAAGTTCGTCACGTCGACGACGAGCGTGTCGCCTTCCCAATGGCCGCGCGAATCGCCGAACCATTGATAGAGGCCCGCGGGCAGGTGCGGGCTGCCGTTCATGACGATGTTGCGCTGCCAGCCCTGGCCCTGGTTCACGTCGTAGAAGATCGAGATGCCGCCCGGCGTCTGCACGATGCGGCGGAAGCTGCCGCCGAACGCGCTGCCGAACTCGGGCAGCCCGCTGCGCAGGCAGCGGTCCGCCAATCCGTCGTCCTCGGGCCCGTCGCTGCGATTGAGGCGCGCCACGTTGCCGGCGTGGTAGCGCGGCGGACTTTCCGCAAACCGCGGCGAGATCGCCGGGTCGTACTTTCCGCCGGCGCACACCGGCTCCTTGTTCTTGCAGGTGTCGGTCGCCTGCAGCAGCGCGAGGTAGAACTGCCGGTCGGCCGCGGCGGCGCGCTGGGCTTCCGGGGTTTGCGGCGGCATCCGGCCACTGGGCGGGTCGATGATCATCGACGTGCGCGGGCCGGCACGCTTGATGCTCAGGAACGACGTGTTGTAGGCGCCGCCGACGTCGGTCGCGCTGCCGCGTTCCTGACGCGGGTCTTCGCCGAAATGGACCGCCCGCTGCTTGTCCAATTCCTGCCGTTGCGCCTCGGTGAAGAATTCCTGGTTGGCGACCCGGGCAGGACGCTGCAAGGGGGTGTCGTATTCTTCCGTCCATATCCCCTGGAGATCAGGCTCGCCCCATGGCGTCTTCAGCGATGCCCCGGCAGACGCCGGAGCTTGAGCCGAGGCGCCGGTGGGAAGCATCGAAACGGCAGCGGCGGCAACGGCTGCAGCCATAGCAACATTGACGATCGAGCTTGAAAAGCGATTGCCCATCACGACCTCCCTGTGTCTCGCGGCGGGGGCGCTACGATGAACTCTTCCATGGACGAAGCATCAGCCAACTCAATCGTAACGCGGTTCGGCTCCCGGGGAAACGCCGGTTTGGTGCCTCCAGCGTCGCCGCTCAGAAATCGGGCCTGTCCGCATGGGGGAAGTCTGCGCTCTTGTTGTTATGGAACGAGAACGTGTTTTCCGCGCAGACCGCTTCCGGGAATTCGCCGCGCTCGCGCAGATAGATCATGACCGCGGTCCAAGGTGTGGTGAAGGCGCCCTCGTCCTCGATCGTGAAAAGGACCTGCAGGTACTTGTCCTTGTAACTGGGATCGTAGGGCCCGGTGGCCCGGCGATTCTCCTTCATGCCGCGCTGCATCGCATCTTTGGCGTCCGCGTAGTCGACCAGCCGGTAACGCTCCACCACATGCATCTTCTCGGTATAGGGCGTGCCGAACAGATCGATCATGCCGAATGGACGGTCTGTCCTGATGCCCACGGTGTCGATCACGAGGGTGTCGCCCTCATAATGCCCGACGGCATCGCCGTGCCATGACGGCTTCAACTCGGCGGGATGCGTGTCGTTCAGGCGCACGCGGCGGACTTCGTGATTTTCATTGAACAGCATCACGATCTCGTTCGGCAGCTGCAGCATCTCCATCGCCGCGTGCTTGAAAAGATACGGCACGGGCTCGGGCCAGCATGTGTTCGAGGGGCTCGGGAAGGTTATGCCCGCGAGCGACATCTCGCCCTTCTTCTTCACCACCTCTGCCGCCCAGGGCTGCAGAATCGGGTTCTTGTAGTCGCCGACCAGCGAGCCGTAATCGCTTACGCCGCTGCCCTTCTCGCGTGACAGGTTCGTCACAGGGCCAGGACCGGACGCCGGAGGGATGAGCCAGGGGAGATTGCCGTGACGCCATATGCCGGAGAAATCCGGGACAGGTGCAGAGCTTTTCGCGCCGACGTTCGCGGAAGCGGCGGCGGTCACCGCTTGCTGAGCCGACGCGGGGATGATGGAAGCCGCCAACATCACGAGAAAGAGATAGCGTTGCACGCTCATGTCGACCTCCCCGTCGTATTTTACCCTTCGCGGTTTATCGAGCAGTGCCCCCTTTGCGGGGCGGCACTTATCCGACGAAGGCATTAATCTTATTCTACCCTATAACGACAGGCTTGCCGAGACATCCGAGACTTCGGCCTCAATGGCCGCCAGCAGAGCTTCTACCCAGCCGCGGGGAATGCCGCGTGCAATGAAAATCAGGCGGCTCCGCCGATCCTCGGACGGCCAGCCGGGCAGCCAGGTGGGCGGATGAAACACGTGCTGGACGCCGTGAATGACGGCCGGCCGGTCGGGGCCCTCCAGGACGTTTACGATGCCTTTGAGACGGAGAAGGTCCGCGCCGCAGTGCTCGGCGAGCGCTTCCAGAAAGAGCGTCAGGGTTATGGCCCGCAGGGGTTCGCCGCGCACGATGGCGAAGGTGTCAATTCCATCATGCCCGTGGCGGTGTTCGTGGGCGCCAAGGTCCAGACCGAGCCACGAACGGACATCGAGGGATCTGGCGAGGGGATCGTAGAGGCTGCCGTTGTGGAGATCGTGGGCGTCGATATCGCCATGCCGGGCGACCAGCACCGGCGCCGTCGCGTTGAGCTCCTCGAGCCGGCGCATCAGCGCGGGCGGCGGGCTCGCGAGGTCGGTCTTGGTCAGGAGCAGGCGGTCGGCGACGGCGGCCTGCTTTGCCGAAATCTCCTCGCGGTCGAGCGTGTCGGCGCCGTTCACCGCATCGACGGTGGTCACGACCCCGCCGAGGACCACCCGGGCGGCGATCGCCACATCCGTCATGAGCGTCTGCAGCACCGGCGCCGGATCGGCAAGCCCGCTGGTCTCGATCACCAGGCGTGTGAACGGGACGACGGTGCCTTCATCGCGCCGGCGTAGCAGATCATGAATGGTCGTTGCGAGGTCATTGCGGATTTTGCAGCACAGGCACCCCGTCTGCAGCTCGATCAGGCTGTCCTCGCTCGCCTCGATCAGCTCGTGGTCGAGGCCGATCTCGCCAAACTCGTTGATGATCACGGCCGTTCGCGAAAATTCCGGTCGGCGAAGCAGGCGGCCGAGCAGCGTCGTCTTGCCGCTTCCGAGAAAGCCGGTGAGGATGAACGCCTCGATCACGTCGGCACCAGCGGAGAGGCGGCGATCCGCACGCGTCGTGTCGCGTAGCCGGGATCGAGCGCCTCGCGCACCTGGCGGAGGACTGCCACGACCGAGATCGCCGGGCGCTCGCGGTCGTCGATGGTGACGAACCAGCGGAACGGCAGTCCCGGAGCCGCGGGCTTGACGAGCACCTCGTGGCGCTCGCGCGGTGACGAGGATCGCGCCGCCGCTTGCGTACTGCACCTCGCCGGAGACGTGCCACGCGAGAAGCGATTGCGCCAGGAGCTCGCGCACAAGGTCGGCGGATGCCGCTGTCATAGCGCCAGGCCGTTGCGAACGTCGGCTGCAATCTTGCGCTTGAGGTAACGGCCGTCCTGCGCGGTCGCCAGGTATCGGCCGTTCTCGACCATCACCTTGCCGCGCAACAGCGTCATCACCGGCCAGGCGAAGATGTCGTGGCCCTCCCACGGCGTGTAGTCCGTCTCGTGCAAGTCCGACGCCGTGACTTTGCCCCGACGGGTCGGATCGAGGATCGCGATGTCGGCGTCGCTGCCCACCGCGATGGCGCCCTTGCGGGGATAGAGCCCCATGATCCGGGCGGCATTGCTGGAGACGAGATCGACATACTGCGGGAGAGAGTAGCCGCGGCGCACCACCATTTCGGTGTACATGACGCCGAGGCGCGGCTCGACGCCGGAGTTGCCGCCGGTGGTGTCATCGATGCGGTTGCCGATGGTCTTGTCCTTGAGCGTGCAGCACAGCTCGTCGGTCGCAATGCAGTGGATCGATCCGCGTGCGGCGCCGTCCCACAGCGCCGCCTGGTCCTCCGCGGACTTGAGCGAGGGATAGGTATGATACATCTGCCCGTTGGGGCGCTTGTAGTCTTCCGCGGTGTAGAGCAGGTACTGGTGCAGGGTCTCCCCGTAGATGGGCAGCTGCTTCCGGCGCGCCTCGGCGATGGCGGCGACCCCGGTGGCGGCGGACACGTGCATCATGTAGAGCGCCGTGCCGGGCACGCTTTCGGCGAGCCGCAGGATGCGCCGGAAGCTCAAGTCCTCGGACAGGCGATTGTGGACCTCGGCGAGATTCTCGAAGCCGACCCGGCCCTCGCGGATCAGCTTGGCGTACATGTGCATGACGATGTCGTTGTCCTCGGCGTGGATGACGCCGAGGCCGCCCGACTTCGCCAGCACCTGAAAGGCTTCCCAGATGTCGCCGAAGTCGATCATCCGGCCCGTGCGCGTCGGCAGGATGTTGGTGGTGAATATCTTCAGCGTCGGATATCCGGCCTCGATCGCCTCGGCGAGCTGCCCCGCGAATTCAGGCGGCGGCTCCGAATGCAGCATGATGTGGTAGGCCCAGTCGCAGGGGCTCTTGCCGACGAAATCGCGGTCGCGCGCCTCGATGGCGTCGCGGGCAGATGCGCCATCCCGCCAATAAGCGAAATCGATGAACGTCGTGGTGCCGCCGAACAGTGCGGCGCGCCCGACCTGCTCGGGGCCCGCAGTTACCAGCGGCGTTCCGTCGGGCTTGATCCACACGTGATGCAGGTGAACGTGCGGATCGATGCCGCCCGGCATGACGATGCGCCCCGCGGCGTCGATCTCGCGCATCGCCGTCTGCGCCGCCAGCGCGCCCGGAGCGGTCACCGCGGCGATGGTCTCGCCAGAGATCGCGACGTCGCCCTGGACGACGCCTTGCGGCGTGACTACGTCTCCGCCGCGAATGATGATGTCGAGCATGCTGCCTCCCGCGCGCATTGTCGCGCCGCCGTCGCGATCCTGCAATGCGCCGGCGCGCTCGGACCCGTCTTCAGCAAAGGCTCCGATCCACGCACTCGTCGTAGCCGTGCATCCGCGAGACGAAGCCGCCGGAGCGGAGACTTGTCGCGAGGCGCGCAAAGCCCTGCCGCGACACTTCGGGGCGCGTCGCCCATAGCCCGGCCGCGTGGTAGCGCCGCAGCGCGCTCACCAGAAGCTCGCGCCCGAGACTTGGATAAAACGGCGCAACCGCGGCGGCGAGCTCGTCGGCGCCATGTTCTTGCAGCCAAACCTCCATGCGGCCGACTGCGCGCACCATCGCAGTAAACGCCGTCCGGTTGTGGGCGATGCTCTCGCGGGTGGCGAGAAAGGTCGTGTAGACCGTCGGCCCACGGCTGCTCGCTGCGTAGAGGATCTGCCCGGCACCGGTCGCGAGCGCCATGGACACGTAGGGCTCGAACAGTTGCACGACGTCGAGGTCGCCCTTGCGCAGCGCTTCGAGATTGTCCGCCATGGTCCGGTCGGTGACGCGCTGGAGGCGATCCGGATCGACCCCGGCATCGCGCAAATCCTGCTGCAGGCACAGCCACGGCGTCGGCACCTCGGAAACGGTCGCAAGTCTCAGCCGTGGCAGTTCGGTGAGCCGGAACGCCGACGTATCACCGCGGCCGACCAGAAAGAACGGATCGCGGGCGGCGACCTCGCAAAAGCAGACGAGCGGCGAATCCGGGTTCTCGTCGCGCGCCTTCATGACACGCATCGGCCCGCCCCAGGTAAGGTCGATGTTGCCGGCGAGGAGGTCCGCGGCGGCCGCCGCCGGCGCGGGCGAAGGCAGCAACTCGACCTCGACGCCTTCACGGGCATAGAAACCGAGCGCCTGCGTGGCATAGAATGGCGCGTAGAAAACGGCGCGAAAATTCTCCGTGAGCTTGATCGGCATGATGCATGAGACCTGGAGGCTCGCCGCTCGACGGCGGCCGGCAATGGAAGGACGCTTCGCTGAAGCGTTCAGCGCAACTCTTCTACTGGCTGTCGCGGCCCTTGTCTGGACGAATGCGGCCCGCGCGCAGGCATATCCGACCCGTCAGATTCAGCTCGTGGTCACGGTGCCGCCGGGCGGCGCCGCCGACTACGTCGCGCGGATGGTCGGCAACAAGCTGGCCGATGCGCTCGGGCAGCCCGTCGTCATCGTAAATCGCGGCGGCGCCGGCGGAACGACGGCGGCAGCGAGCGTCGCCAAATCCGACCCCGACGGCTACACGCTGCTCCTCAACACGATCGCCACCCACGGCATCGGCCCGCATCTTTATGCGAACCTGCCCTACGACCCGGCGAAGGATTTTGCACCGGTGATCCTGCTGGCAAAGTTCCCGCTGATCATGACGGTCACGGCGTCGCTGCCGGCACGTTCGGTTGCCGATGTCGTTGCGCTCGCCAAGGCGCGTCCTGGCGAGCTTGCTTTCGCGTCGGCCGGCACCGGCGGTGCCCCACATCTTGCCGGCGAGTTGTTCAAGCGCGCGGCAGCGATCGATCTTATCCATGTTCCCTATCGCGGAAGTGGCCCTGCAGCGGTCGATCTCATCGCGGGGCGCGTCGCCATCATGATCGATGCGGCACCGCCCCTGCTGCCTTTCATCATGTCCGGCCAGGTTCGTCCGTTGGCGGCGGCGAGCCGCGAGCGCCACCGCCTGCTGCCGGACGTGCCCACGTTCGCCGAGCTTGGCTACGATCACATGGAAATATCGCTGTGGTACGGAATCGTGGCTCCGGCGGCAACGCCGGCGGCCGTGGTGGGGCGCCTCCACGGCGAGCTAGTCAAAATTCTGGCGATGGCCGACATCCGCAAGAGCTTCACCGAGCAGGGCGCCGATATCGGCGGCGGCACGCCCGCCGATTTCGCAGCGTTCATGAATGCGGAACGCGGCCGCTGGGGCGGCGTCGTCAGAGAAGCCGGCATCAAGCCGGAATGACGCGCGGCGCACGAACCGTCGCGTCGTGAGGGCAGGGCCGCGCATCCGGTGTGGGGGCGCGGCCCCGGCAAAATTCGTTGAAAAGCGGTCCGACCTCGATGGAAACTAACGAGCCGCGGTCGCCGTTTGATGCGCTTTGAGGAAGTTGCGCACCCGCTTGATCGTCCGGGCCTTCAATTCCGGTGGGTCTTTCCAGGGATAGACCGAGATATCCGCATTCGGCGCCAGCGATGCGACGTCGATCGCGGTTTGGTAGGCGTGCGCGGGGGTGTCGTCCGGCAGCACCAGCATCGGCGTCGGGCAGCTGCGCACGAAGTCTCGCGACACGCTGTAGACGAAGTCGGGCTGCACTTCGTAGAGGTTGTGCAGATACTTCTGGATGGTTTCCATCGAGACTTCCGGCCGCCTCTCGCGCAACTCCTTGGCCCAGACATCCCGGCTGGTGTTGTACATCACGCCGGGATTTTCGGGCCGGTGGCCGATCGGCTGGCTCAGCACGGCCGCGACGACGCGGTCGGGGGCCCGCTGCATCAGCTTGAGGGCAAACGAGCCGCCGATGCAGTTGCCGAAGAACATGAACTGGCGGATGCCGAGGTGGTCCATCAGCCCCAACTGGTCGTCCGCGAAGGCGTCCCAGGGATCATTCACCGGCACCGGTCCCGTAGATTCGCCGCCGGTGGCGTTGCGCTGATCCATGGTGATGCAGCGGAAGTCGCTCTTGAACTCGTCCATCGCATTGATGACCGCGTTCGCCCAATTGCTCATTCGCGAGTTCAATCCACCGCCCGGAGTGACCAGCAGCGGAAAACCCGAGCCTGCCTCCTGGTAGCGGATGCGGACGTCGCCTTTTTCGTAGAACTTGAAGGGGCCGACCTGCTGAGCGAACACCTGAGGCGCCGCGGCCATCGCCGTCGCAGCTACGCCCGTTGCCAGAATATTGCGTCTCACCGGATCCATCATTGGTGCTCTCCCTGTTGCGAGATACGAGATAGTTGAAGCCGTCACTTCCGCGGCTGATCGGGATATCGGTGGTCAGGGGGCCGTGCCCCTTTCCTGGCAGAGTGGGTCCGCAGGCATCGCGGCGCAGATGCCCGCCAACCATGGCGGGCAGACAGGCGGCCGGAAGATCGGCTCGGCCGCGACCTGAAGCCGGGGATCGGCTCGGGTACCGAACCGGAGACTATTCCTCGTACTTGAAAGAAAGTGCGAGCTTGGTCCGGTAGGCCACAACCTTACCGTCCTCGACCTTCAAATCCATTTTCGTGACTTCCGCGATCCGCAGATCGCGAAGGGATTTGGCGGCGGTCTCGACCGCGCGTTTGGCGGCATCCTCCCACGATACGGCGCTGACGCCGATAACGTCGACGATCCGGTAGACTCCAGCCTCCTTGTCCTTATCCTTCGACATCGAAGCCTCCCAAGGTGGTTATTTCTTCACCGGGCTCTGGGCTCGGTTGTTAAGGATTTTGTGCGATCTTGGGTTTGGCCGCAAGGCGGCGCTTTCCAGGGAACCCGGGGATGGCCGTGAGATCGCCCGCCGGGCTGTCCCGGTTGCCAAGAACGCGGGTCCGAGACACGCAGCCGGTCGGTCGGAACTGGCGGCGCATGACCGCTTGGATGTAAGGTTCGAGTAATCCGCGGCCGCCGGGCGGTCCTGCGTGAAGATGCTTTCCTTGTGCAGGTGACATTGTCTTTTGGTTCTCGACGATCCCGGAGCCAGAGTGTCAAACAGCAGGACGATAAGAGGGGCACTTGCTGCGGCGGTTATCGCAGCACTGGGCACGCCCGCTGTTGCTGCCGATCTGTCGCCGGCACCCCCTCCGCCTCCCCGCCACATTCGGCCCTCGACGCCACATCGCGTGCCGCCCCCAAACCAACACCTTCAGAGTCTATCGCCCCAAAGCCCGAGTCCGCCGCCCTCAGCTTTGAGTCAGCCGACCCTAAATCCAACGTCTCCAAATCCACCGTCCCAAGGCTCGGCTCTTGGTCAGGACGGCGTCCGCACCGCGACCGGCCCGGTGGCGGGATGGGGCACCAGCCGTGGGAATGTCAGCTCGTCGGCAAATTTCCCAACCGATCCGAGCGGCGTGATCGGGGACAGGCAATTCGATTCCAAGAATGAATTTTCTCCGAACCTGCTCACGGAAGGCGAGCTTTCGCGCTCCGCCCCGCAATTTCAATTTCGTCGGTACTGACCCGACGTCCCGCAGCGCGCGGAGTGCGCCTTCTACTTCCACACCTCTTCCAGCCAAGGTATCGCCCGGTGCAACGCACCGCGGAAGCGGGGAACTTGGTAGTGTGTGATGCCGCCGAGCGCGACCATTTTCGCGTTCACGCCGGCTTTCTGAAGCTCCTCTATTCGCGCTGCGACAGGGGCAAAAGGCGCAACCTGGTCAGCGTCAGAATGAATTGCGAACACCGGGAGCCGCCACTCGGCCGCGGAAGCGGGGGGCCGGCTGGCGATCGGGATCGCCGCACTGAAGCGTTCCGGGAACTTCTCCGCAAAATGCCAGGAGCCGGTACCCCCCATGCTGTAGCCGGTGACGGCGACCTTTCTCTTGTCGATCGCGTATTGGTCGATGACCATGTCGAGCAATGCATTCACCGCCTTCTCGTTCTCGGGTGTGCTCCAATTGCCTCGCACCGAATCCGGCGCGACGATGATAGCGCCGAGCTCGGCGAGCGCCGGGCCGACGAGCGCCTGCACCACGTCCCCGCCGGCGCCCGTCGCCTCTCCATTGCCGACCCCGAAGTGCAACGCCAGAATGAGCGGGACCGGTGTCGCGGGAGAATAGTTGGGCGGGATGGCGATCACGTAGTTGATCGGCGGGGCGCCGGGCCGCTCCAACGTCCGGGCATACAGTTTGAGCGTGATCGCGGAGGGATCACCCGGAGCCTGCGCGGCGGCCCCGATCGGCAGCATCGCGCTCGCCGTGACTGCACAGAAGGGAGCAACCCGCCGAAGGAAGGCACGTCTGGAACTGCCATCACCCGACATCACCGCCGCTCCTCGATCCGCCAACACATGCTTCTTCGGCATCCTTCCACGAGACGATCTTAATAGCTATCATCGTCGGGCGCGCGCCCTTAGCGCTTGGGCCGGCGCGTTTTCCAGCGGGACCGCCTGAGGTTCGAGCGAAGAACTGGCCGGTGCTGCGGCGTCATGCAAACGGAGGCAGCCCCATGCTTCGTCAACTGGCATTCGCATCGTTCATCGCTGCTCGCGCCATCTCTGGTCTCGGCGCAGACGGGCAAGTTCCGCATCGAAGAAGCGACGATCGAGGATGTTCAGGCAGCGATCCTGCGGGGCGAGCTGACATCCACGCGGGTCGTGCAGCTCTATCTCACCCGGATCAAGGCCTATAACGGCACGTGTGTCGAGCAGCCGGACGGCGTCCTCGGGGCCGGACCGGTCAAGCCGATCAAGAACGCGCATGCGCTCAACGCCTTGATGACTTTGAATTTGCGGCCATCCAACCGCGAGAAGCTGGGGTTCGATGGTCGAAAAGCCCGGAGCATGACCGATACGGCGGATGCCAGTGCGGCGATGCCCGATGCATTGGAAGTTGCGGCCAAGCAGGACGCCTACTTTGCATCGACCGGGAAGCTGATCGGCCCGCTCCACGGCATCGTGCTTTCCATCAAGGATCAGTACAACACTTTCGACATGCGCACGACGGCGGGCATGGATGCCGCATTCGCGGACGATCGTCCGCCGCGCGACGCAACTTTCGTCAAGCGCCTGCGAGACGCCGGTGCAATCATCCTCGCCAAGGCGAATCTCGGAGAGATGGGAACGCCGAACTCGCGAAGCTCCTTCGGCGGTCCCTTCTGTAACCCCTACGATACGCAACGCAGTCCCGGCACCTCCAGCGGCGGCTCCGGATCGTCGGTCGGCGCGAACCTCGTGATGTGCTCCATCGGAGAAGAGACCGGGGGATCGATCCATCACCCGTCGAAGAACAACAGCCTCGTCGGCATCGCGCCGACCCAGGAACTCGTCAGCCGCGACGGGATGCTTGCGTCGGGGTTCAATACGCGAGTCGGACCGCTGTGCCGCACCGTCAAGGATGCCGCCCGTGTGCTCGACGTCATCGCCGGCTACGATCCGAAGGACGAACTCACCGCGTTCAGCGTCGGCCGGCTGCCGGCGGAGCCCTATCGAAGCTTCGCCGATGAGAAGACGCTCAACGGCATGCGGATCGGCGTCATTCGCGAGCACATGGACAAGAAGGCGCTCAACGAGGCCGATTTCGAAGCCATCGATCTCACCGAGCGTGCCATCGACGACCTGCGTCGAGCGGGCGCCACGATCGTCGATCCGGGAACGGGGGGCGCACTCTTTCAGGGCTGCATGGACAAGTACACTCCGCTCTACCGCAACCGGGTGTTCACCGAGCAGTATCCAAATCTCTTTCCGGCGGACTCCAGCGGAAAGCCTTCGACAGACCGCATCGCCACGCTGGTGGACATGTTTTTCGACCCGTCCCGCGTCCCGCCTGGCGTCACGATCCGCAATATTGCCGGGGCGTCCAATAACGGGATGAGCAAATACATGATCGACCGCTACCTCAGGGACCGCGGCGATGCGAACATCAAATCGCTCAGGGATTTGATCGACAAATCGAAGTTCTACCGGGATATCCGGCCGGAAGCGGGCTTCATCGACAGGAAAGCGGCGCTCGAGGAAACCCAGAGCAGCATGGCGCTCGACATGGCGAACGTATTCCAGGACAGGCTCGCCTATCAGCAGGTCGTCCTGCAATGCATGGCACAGGATAACCTCGACGCCATGGTTTCCCCGTCGGGGAACATTCCCGCTTATGTCCTCGGCGAACCTGTCGAGCCTCCGCTGAATGGCAGGACGAATTCCGTCTGGGGCCTTTTGGGGCAACATGGATTCCCGACCTTGTCGGTTCCTGCCGGCTTCACCACGCACGTGGTCGACCGCGTGCGTGATCCGGCGGCTCCCGGTGGCACGCGCCTCGCCGAGCCAACTCCGGCGAAGCTCCCACTTGGGATCATGTTCTTCGGCAGGCCGTTCGCCGAGCCGACGCTCATTCGGATCGGATCGGCCTACGAGGCGGCGACAAAGCACCGCGCTCCGCCTCCGGACTTCGGCCCGGTTCCGGAACTGTAGAGCAAACCCGACGTCATCGCCGGGCTTGACCCACGAGTGTCCGGCACGATCTGTGCTTGAATAAGCGCACGACATTGATTCTGCTCGCTTCCAGCTGGTTACGAATCATCTGGACGGGAAAGGATCAACGTCGTGCCTCATCAGAATATCGTTTTTCATGAGCTGCTGAAGCATATTCCATGGGCGGTGTTCGATCGGCTTGTGGACGAGCACGATGCCGACTGGGACGGTCGGGTGGTGAAGTCCAAGGCGCATCTGATCGCGATGCTGTATGGGCAGCTTTGCGGGGCGCGAAGCCTGCGCGAGATCGAAACGAACCTGAAGAGCCACGCCGGCAAGCTTCATCATCTCGGGGGCCGCCCGGTATCGAGATCGGCGTTGTCGAGCGCCAACGCCGATCGTCCGGCTGAAGTGTTCGCCGGGCTGCTGGCGGCGTTGATGCGATCCTTGCAGGCCGGCTATCGCCGCAAGATCGCCGACTGCATCCGGCTGATCGATTCGACCTCCCTGCGGCTGAGCGAGCTGAGCGATTGGGCGAGGTTCTCGACCGGAGTTTGCGGCGCCAAGGCGCACATCATCTACGATCCCGATGCCGATCAGCCGCTCTACCTGATAGTGACGCCGTCCAACGTCAACGACATCACCGCCGCCAAGCAGATGCCGATCGAGGCGGGCGCGACCTACGTGTTCGACCTCGGCTACTACGATTACGGCTGGTGGGCCGAACTCGACGCAGCCGGCTGTCGCATCGTCACCCGCCTCAAGTCCAACACGCCGTTCGAGGTGGCGCAGCATCGCGCGGTGCCGCCGGGATCGGCGATCCTGAGCGATCGGACCGGATATCTTCCCAAGCGGCTCGCCGCATCGCGGTGCAACCCGATGCCGGGGCTCGTCCGCGAGGTCCGGGTTGCGATCGAGACCGGCAAGGTGCTGCGCATCTTCACCAACGACATCGAGGCGAGCGCGCAGGAGATCGCCGACCTCTACAAGCGGCGATGGGCGATCGAGCTGTTCTTCCGATGGGTCAAACAGACCTTGAAGATCGGCCACTTCCTGGGAACCTCGGAAAACGCCGTCCGCATTCAGATCACGGTCGCGCTGATCGCCTTCGTGCTGCTGCGCCTCGCCCACGAGGCCACCAGGATCGTCGCCAGTCCGCTCACCTTCGCACGGCTCATCCAATCCAACCTGATGCTCCGCCGCGCCGTCGCAGAGCTGCTCAAGCCCCCGCCATTGCCCGAGCCCCGGCAACCCAAATTCGACTTCGGCCCCCGCGCCACGCGCGCCACCAGGCGGCGCCGCGAACATCGCGCCGCCAACGCTCCCGCCGCGGTCGCCAACGTCGCATGAAAAGCACAAACCGTGCCGGACACTCGTGGGCTTGACCCGGCGATCCCGATCAGATGGCACGGCCGTGCCTCACTAAGCGGGATGGCCGGGTCAAGCCCGGCCATGACGATCAGAAAGCTAGTAGTTATTTGCTGCCGATCACCGCATAGCCCTGGATCTCGATCTTTGCGTCGGGATTTGCCAAGGCCGTGATGGTGACCATGGCGCTGCCCGGGAAGTCATCGCCGAAGACCTCCTTGCGGACCTGCCAGAGCCGCTCGCCATAGCGAACGTCGGTGACGAACACGGTCATCTGCACGAGGTCCGCAAGCGTGCCTCCCGCCTTGCGCAGGACCGCATCGAAGCCTTTGAAGATCTGGCGCGCCTGGCCTTCGAAGTCGTTCGCCAGCGACTTGCCGGAATCGTCCACGATCCCCGTCTGCCCGGCGAGCCAGACGATCCGCCCGCCCTCCGTGACGACGGCCGGCGAATAGCCGCGCTGCTGCGCGCGTTCCGTCTTGATGCGTTGCACGCGTCTCTCCCTTGTCGTTGCAAGCCGTGCTGTCAGGCGCTCGCGAGCTTCATCATCTGCAAGGAAGCGCGCCCCATGATGCCGTACGGATTTCCGAACGTCTCGCCCATCTCGGGGTGATTGTAGCCTTTGGCGACGATGAACTGGACCGGCTTGCCGGCGGCCGCAAGCGCCGCCGCGAAGTCGCGGGTCTGGCGCTGGAATTCAGGTGTCTCAAGCGTGCCATGAGCGAGCAGCAGCGGGGTGTGGATCCTGTCGAGGTGACGTTGCGCGGACAACGCTTCTTCCATCTCGTCGGTGAACTTGACGTAGTTGCCGCGCTTCGACAGCCGCACCGCCTTGAGATCGTACATGCCGCTGCTGAGCGCCGCGCCCTTGAGAATGTCGCGCGGGAGGCCCTGCTTCTCCCAGTCGGTGATGACGACGCATCCGCCCATATGGCTGCCGGAGGAGCGGCCGGACAGATAGATCTCCGCCGGATTGCCGCCGAAGCTCGCGGCATTGCGATAGACCCAGGCGACGGCACGTCGACATTGGTCGACCATGGGAAACAGGTCGCCATTCGTCTCGAGCACGTTGTTGTAATCGACGATGACGAAATGAGCCCCCGCCTTGACGAAGACTTCGGCGTAGAGCGCAAATTGGGCGGAGCGCCCGCCGCGCCAGGCACCGCCATGCAGGAAGATCATGATCGGGGCGTTCGGCTGCTTGGTACGGAAGATGTCGACCTTCTCGATCTCCGCCGGCCCATAGGCGACGCGTTCCGGCGGGCCGAGCACCGCCAAGGCCGTCTTGGTCCTGTCGGCCACGCGCTCGCTGATGTGGCGGGTGTTGAAGGCATAGACGGACTGGTCGTAGGCGTTGTCCAGATCCTCCTGATCGAGGTCGAGCCAGACCGCAGGGCCCTTGATGCGGGGCGGCGGGGTCTCCGGACAGCGTTGTGCCGCCGCCGGGCCGGCGGAGATCGCGAGGCCTCCCGCTGCCGCGGCACTTGCAAAAAGCCGGCGTCGTGTCAGGTGGTCGGGTCGATCCTCTGTCATGATGTCCTCCCGTGCCGAGTTTGGTGCGGTGCGAGATTTTGCGCCCCGCCCGCGGCTGCGCTTATCCAAGCAGAGCCGGCAGCCAGGTGGCAATGGCGGGAACCAGTATGATCATGGCGAGAAGCACGAGGCTGAGCACGATATACGGGACGACGGCGCGGAAAATGTCGGCCATCGTCACCTGCGGCGGCGCGACGCCGCGCATCGTCATCAGCAACAGCCCATGTGGTGGCAGCAGCAGGCCGAGCTGCATGCAGATCAGGTACAGCACGCCGAACCAGATCGGGTCGATCGCAAGGCGCTGCACGATCGGCATGAACACCGGCAAGGTGATGAGCATCATGCTGACCTGGTCGACGAACAGGCCGAGAAAGATCAGCAGCAGCATCATTCCGGCGAGGACCGCGAGACGCGGGAGCTGCTGGCCGAGGATCGCCGAGACGATGCCGTCGGTCGCGCCGGAGAAGCTGAGAATTTGCGAGAATGTCGTCGCACCGAGAATGATGAACAGGATCATGCCCGAGATCGCGATGGTCCCGTGCAGCGCCTTTGCCATCGCCTCGATGCTGAGCGCTCTGTAGGCCGCGGCCAGCGCCATGGTGGCGAGAGCGCCGAGCGCGGCGGATTCGGTCGGGGTCGCGATGCCTCCCGACATGGCGCCGACGACCACGACGAAGATCGAGACGAGCGGCAGGACGTAGCGGAGCAGGGGACCGAACCGCGCCCAGCCCGACAGCTCCTCGACCGGCGTCGCCGGGGCGAGCGCCGGATCGGCCCGGACCCGGGCGACGATGTAGACGACGAACGCCACGCTCAGGATCAGGCCGGGCACGACGCCCCCGATCAGCAGCTTCGAGATCGAGATCCCCGAAAGGCTTCCGAGCAGCACGGTGAGCGCAGAGGGTGGGATCAGCATGTCGACGGCCCCGATCGCCATGATCGGCCCGGTGGCCATGGTCGGATGGTAACCGCGCGAAAGCATGATCGGCAGCATCAACGAGCCGAGCATCGCGGTGGTCGCGATCGTGGAGCCCGAGATCGCAGAAAACACGGTCCCGGCGACGACCGCCACCACCGCGAGCCGCCCCGGCACGTGCCGGATCAGGCGCTCGACCCCGTCGATCACCTTGATGGCGAGCCCGGTGTGGAAAAGCACTTCCCCCATCAGGATGAACAGCGGAATGGGCGTGAGCGAGAAATTGATCACCGCAACGCTGCTGTTGCGAACGAGCTGGCTGAGCCCGGCACCGCCGCCGAGAAACAGCACCGCACCGACGATGTTGATGGCGATGAAGGAGAACGCCACCGGCATGCCGATGAACAGGAGAACCGTGGAGCCCCCGAGCAGGAGCAGCGAGGCCATCTGCCACGACATCGCCGCCTCTCGATCTCGTCAGGACGCCGACACCGCGTCCTCGCGCGGCCGCCGTTCGGCGAGCGCCAGTCGCTGCATACGGAATACGAACTCGAGCGCCAGCAACCCGAATGCGAGCGGCATCGGCGCCAGCAGCCACCATTCCGGCAGCACCAGCGTCTTGATGGAGATGGAGCCGTCGAAGAAGCTCGCTGCCGCGACGCTCGCGCCATACCACACGAAGATCAGGCAGCAGACGAGCCCGATCACGTCTCCGACCCATTCCAGCAGCCATGCTGCGCGCGGCGGCAGCGCCTGCAGCACGATGTCGATGCGGATGTGCTGCCCTCGCCGCAGCAGGCCAGGCGCGGCCAAAAGCGTGACGAGATAGAGGATGTCCTCGGACAATTCATTGCTCGGAGGCACGCCGCCGAGTCCGACGTTACGGAGCAGGACATCGGCGCCGATCATCACCGTCATGAACAGAAGCAGCAAGCCGGCGACGCTCATCATGCCGTCCAGCAGGCGTCCGTACCATCGGGACAAGGTGAGCATCGTCGCGCGCGTCACGGCGCTATCGGGCCTTCTGGAAGAATTCCTTGAGCTTCGGCCCGGCGACGGGGCTCTGGCGGATGATGCCGTCCCACCCGGCCTGGTAGGCCTTCGCAAGATAGGCGTCGGCCATCGCCTGATCGAACTTGATGGTCTGGATGCCGGCGGCGGTCTGACGCTTGGTTTCCCGCTCGTTCTCCGCGGCGAACTCCCCGACCGCCTCCGCCTCGCCGCGCTCGGCGGCTTTGCGCAGCACGTTCTTCTGCGCCTCGCTCAGCCGCTCCCATGTGTTCTTGTTGACCAGGACTGACACTTCCGCGGTGTAGAAGCCGGGGTCGACCCGGTACTTCGTTTTCTCGTTCCAGCCGAGGTCGAACACGCCGGTGATCGGCCAGCCGTAGCCGTCGACCACGCCGCGCTCGAGCGCGGTATAGACCTCGCCGGGCGCGGTCTGGACGACGGTGCCGCCGAGCGCCTGGAAAAAATCGCGGTACACCGGCGTGATCCGAAGCTTGAGGCCGGTGAGGTCCGGACCGGAGATCGGCTTGTTGACGTAAAGATGGAACGGATTGTTGTCGACGAGGCGCGCCAGGAAGATAGCGTTCAGCTTCTGGGCGTAGAGCGTCGCCATGGCAGCATAGCCACCGTTCTGGCGCAGCTCCGACATCGGCCGCTCGGTGAGCTTCCAGGCGTCTGCCTCCGGCATCACGTTGGTATAGAAGGCGCCGGTTACGTTTGCGATGTCGACGACGCCGCCCTTGAGTGCGTTGCCGACTTCGAAGGGCGGCATTGCTTTGGGGCCGCCGACGTAATTGATCCGCAGGATGCCCTTGCCGTCCTCGTTGACGCGCTCGATGAAGCGCTCGAACGGCCGCGAATAGGTGGTGTTCTCGGTGAACGAGGTGACGGCCTTGAGGGTCACCTCCTGCGCTGTCGCCTCTTGCGCGACCACGGCCTGTGCCAGCACCAGCGCGGACATTCCCAGAAGAATGGGCTTCATGCGTCGCTCCTCGCCTCTTCCGACCGCCTGCATCGAACGTGGCGTGCTTTTGTGCACGTTACATGATCTGCCGGCGAACGCGAATGGAACGATCGGCTGTCAGTCGTCGATTGGGACGTCCTTGCCGCCGGCCGCGTTCGGGATCATCATGAAGTCTGAAATTTCCTGCCGGACCGTGCGGCACGACTTGCCGCGAAGGCGTCGAATCTCCAGGGAGATGCAAAGATGTCCGTTTCGCGAATTCTCTGTGCGTTTGCGGCGGTGAGTGCGGTGTCCGCGGCCCAGGCGCAGAACACGACTGGTCCCTCGCGGTGGGGCGCCGGCGATGAAATCGGGATGGCCAATACGCTCGGCCCCGCCACCTGGCAGCGCTGCGCGCAGTCGCTGGCAAATCCGAAATCCAAGACCTACGAAGTTTCGCATCTGCGCTCGAACACCATGCCGCAGTCGCCGTTCGGCGTGCCGCTGCGCGACAAGTACCGCCCGACCGTCGGCATTCCCGGCACCGCGCACGCCTTCAACGGCGAGGAAACCGTGAGCGGCGAGCCGGGCGCCCAGGGCACCCAGATGGACGCCATCGGACATTTTGCCGTGCTGCCCGAGCCGTGGGACGGCAAGGGCGAATTTCCCGCGGACAAGGCACAGTACTACGGCGGCTACAAGCAAGCCGACATCAAGCCGACGCCGGATGCGCCGCTGCAGAAGCTCGGCATCGAGAAGGTGCCGCCGATCGTCACCACCGCAGTCACGCTCGATGCAAAGGCCTATCTCGGCAAGGGCAAGGCGTTGGAGCCCGGCGTAGCGGTCACCGCCAAGGATATCGAGGGGATGCTCAAGGCGCAGGGGCTCGAAAGCCGCGGCCTCCTGCCCGGCGACGTGCTCTACATCTACACCGGCTGGGGCGACAACTGGAAAGACCCGGACACCGAGAAATTCTACTACACCAAAGGTCCGGGACTTTCCTACGATGCCGCCAAGTACATCGAGCAGAAGCAGGTCGTGCTGATCGCGCTCGACAATCCTTTCACCGATCCGGTCGCGGACGGCTTCCTGCAGGGCAAGGCGGCGCCGCCCGCCGGCACGCCGCCGGCTTTGCCGTTTGCCATCCACCACAACGACCTGACCCAGGCCGGCATCTATCAGATCCAGAATGCCAACCTCGGCGCGTCTGGCGAACGACAAGGTATGGGTGTCGTGCACCATGATCCTGCCGCTGCGCGCAACGGGCAATTCCGGCTCGCCGGTGCGGCCGGTGGCCATCGGAGCGCCGGGACAATAACCAGACGCGCCTGCGGCAAGCGCGAGGCGAGCACGCAACGTTTGCTTCGATCGCATTCGCCTCTACAGTGTCGATGCGATCTGTAGAACTCGTGAATCTTTTATCTTGGACCTCATCCTGAGGAGCCCGCGAAGCGGGCGTCTCGAAGGATGGCCACGGACCGCAGCGACCTGTGGCCATCCTTCGAGACGGCGCTTCGCGCCTCCTCGGGATGAGGTCGACAAAGATTTACACGCTCGTAGGCTGACACGGGTCGGTGACGGCGGAGGTACACGAGGAGTGGCATGAGCGGCAATTCCACGGTGGCTGCGGCGATCGCGCGCGATCTTGCGGCCTACGGCGCGCGCCGCTGCTTCGGGCTCTTGGGGACCGCCAACTTCAAGATTTCCCATGCGCTCGTAGGCGCGGGCGTCGAACTCATCTCGGCGCGTCATGAAGGCAATGCTGCGAGCATGGCCGACGCCTACGCGAAGGCGACCGGCGAGCTCACGCTGGTGAGCGTGCACTCCGGTCCGGGGCTCACCAACGCCATCACCGGGATCGCCGAGGCGGCGAAGAGCCGAACACCCCTCGTGGTGCTCGCCGGGGACGTCGCCAACGGCGCGGTGAAGTCGAACTTCTACATCGACCAAGCCGAGCTGGTGCGCTCGGTCGGCGCGGTTTCCGAGCGCATCCACACCGCCCGTTCGGCGCGGGAGGATGCGCTGCGCGCCGTCACCCGCGCGATGCACGATCGCCGGACGGTCGTGCTCAGCCTGCCTGCCGATGTGCAGGACGCAGAGCTTGCGACCAACAGCGGCCCGCTCGAATTGCCGCCGCCGATCGGGCGTCTGCACCCGGACCCCGCGGCCGTCGGCCGGCTCGCCGACGCCATGGCACGTGCCCAGCGCGTGCTCATTCTGGGCGGTCGCGGCGCCGTGCTGTCGAATGCCGAAGCGGCGCTGCTGGCGCTTGCCGACCGCACAGGTGCGCTGCTCGCGACCACCGTGTGCGGTCACGGGCTCTTTGCGGACAGCCCATGGTCCCTCGGCATCTGCGGAGGCTTCGCCTCGCCTGTTGCCGACGAGCTCATCGCCGAAAGCGATCTTGTTGCGGGCTTCGGTGCGAGCTTCACCCAATGGACGACCAAGCGAGGCAAGCTGATCGCGCCCGGCGCGATCGTTGCGCAGATCGACATCGAGTCATCCAATCTCGGCTACCAGATGCCGGTCCGGCACGCGATCCATGGCGACGCGAAGGTGACCGCGGAAGCCCTGCTGAGTGAGCTTGCCCGGCGCGGCATGTCGCAGCCACGCACGGGACAGCGCAGCGATCTCGTGCGCAACCGCATCCAGGCGGGCGATAACCATCACAGCGCGCAGCGTGATGAATCCACCGCGCGCTTCATCGATCCGCGAATACTCAGCAAGGCGGTCGATGCGATTTTGCCGAGGGACCGGGCGGTGGCCTCGGACTCCGGCCATTTCTGCGGCTGGGTGCCGCGCTACCTGCGCGTCCCCAATGCGCGCGCCTCTTGCCTGAGCCATTCGTTCCAGTCTGTGGGCCTCGGCCTCGCTTCGACGATCGGGCTCGCGGTGGCCAATCCCGGCAAGCTCGCCGTGCTGGGAACGGGCGACGGCGGCTTCCTGATGTCGATTTCCGATCTCGAAACCGCGCTGCGCCTCAAATTGCGCCTGTGCATCCTCGTCTACAATGACGCTTCCTATGCCGCCGAGGTGCATTACTTCCGCCGTCACGGCTACTCGATCGACATCGTCCAGTTTCCCGATACCGACTTCGCAGCCATCGCTCGCGGCTACGGTGCCCGCGCCGCGACGGTGAGGACGCTCGCCGATCTGGAGCCGGTCAAGGCGTGGGTCGCCGAGGGCGCGCCCGGCGTGTTCGTGATCGACGGCAAGATCAACCCCGATCTCGAAGCCGACTGGCACGCCGAGCATTTTCCGTGAGGTTGTTTCCACAGAGGTCATCGCCGGGCTTGTCCCGGCCACCCCGCTTAACTTCGCACGGCCGTGCCCCATGATCGGGGTCGCCGGGACAAGCCCGGCGATGACGGCGGAGTGGAGCAGTGCGCCAACCATCAAAGCTTCGCCAGCACGGGCGCCATCCGTTCGATCGCCGCGTCGACCTCGTCACGCGTGATCGCGAGGCCGAAGCCGAACCGCATCCGGTCACCGCGGTGATCGGCCTGAACGTCGACCGTGGCGAGCGCCTCCTCGATCGCGGCCGCATGCGGGGCGCGGAACGCGAGAAAATTGCCGTGGGCCGCACCGTCACCGAACGGGGTGACGAGGTCGCGGCGGCTGAGCCCTTTCACGGCAAGCGGCTCGAGGCGCGTGAGGAAATGCTCCATCAGGGCTGTGGCGTGGGCATGGACGTCGCCGATGCCGATGCCAGCCGATTTGAGCCACGTGAGCACCGCATGCATGCGATACATCCCCACGGGATCGAAAGTCGCCCCGAGGAAACGCGACCCGTCGGCCGGATAGCCGACGGTCTTGCCGGCGGGTGCCGCGAGCGCGCCGAACTCGGCGTACCAGCCGGTGTCGCGCGGGCGCGGTCCGTAACCGGGCGGGCAGTGCAGGAAGCAGATGCCTTCGCCGGCCATGGCGTATTTGTAGCCGCCGGCCATGTAGAAAGCGCGCGCCGCGACCTTGGACAGGTCGGTCGGACGCGCCATGTAGCCGTGATAGCCGTCGATGACGATGAAGGTCTCGCTGTCGGGAACGGCGGCGACGAGGCTTTCGATGTCGCCGCAGGTGGCCCCGCTCGTGAAAAAGACTTGGGACACGAATACGAGGTCGTGTCCGCCCTTCGCGGCAGCGTCGCGGAAGCGCGCGGCAAAGCTCTCGTTCGGTTCCGCCGGCACGCAAGTGCAGACGACGAGCCCGTCTTCCTCGAGCCGCGCCACCTGTCGCCGGAAGCTGTGAAACTCGGCGTCGGTCGAGAGAATACGGACGGGGCGGTTCGGCGGAAAGCACGAGAGAATTCGGTTGAGAAGCGCGTGGGTGTTGGGCGCGATCGCGATGCTGCGCGGATCGGGGAGATTGAGGATCGCGGCGATCCCGCCTTGCAGCGCCGGCAGCAACTCGCCGAGCACGAATTGCCATTTGTCACCGGTGAGCCGCGCGGCGTCCTCCCAGCACTGCATCTGCGCATCGAAGGTGACGTCAGGCCATTCGTGGTGGCTGTGGGCCGCAAGGTTGATGCGCTTCGGGTTCGCGGCGCGGAAGCGGGAGAAGTCGGCGCGCAGATCGAGCACCGGATCATCCCGTTCCGCCGCCTGGTCGCGCGTTCGCACGGTGCTCATCCCGTGCTCGCATAGACGAAGCCGAGGCGCCGCCGCACGTCGGCAGGCAACTCCGGCAGCGACGAACGCGGGATGAGGAAGGTCGAAAGCTGGAACAGGTCGCTGAAGATGCGGTGCCGCTCCGCCGTGCTGCGAAGATAATCGTGTCCCGACGACCCGCCGGTGCCAATTTTGCGCCCGATCATCCGCTCCACCATCAAAGCGTGCCGGTAGCGCCAGAACGTCAGGGTCTCGTCGATGTCCATGAGGAGGGAGAGCAGGCGGAACGGCTGCTGCACTGCCGGCATCTCGCGGTAGACGGTGATGAAGAGCGCCGCCTGGATCGCCTTTGGCGACAGTCGCCAGCCGTCGCGGTGGGCGTCGGGCTCGAAGATCGTCTTGAACGCCTCGAGCGCCTTGTCGAGCCCGCTGATCTCGCGCTGCCGGCGTTCGACGGGAATTGCGGCATCGGCCTTGACCGTCTCGACGTCCGCGGACAGGTGTCGCACCACCGCGGCCCGGTAGGCGGCGCGAAACGATTCGCCGCCCCAATCCAGGAACGGCGTCCGCGCGAGCCAGGTGTCGAGCAGCTTCAGGATGGAGGGGCGCGCCCGCGCCGCCTCGAGTTTCTCGCGGTCGGCCGCCGAGAGGCGCGTCTCGACCGCCTTGTCGTCGAACTTCACCCGCGAACCCTCGGGGAGGCCGAGCCGCGTCTCGATCAGACGGAACTGGAGCGACTGAAACCCGGAAGCCGGAAAGAGGTAGTCGCGGAAATCGAGAAAATCAGCCGGCGTCATGGTCTCCAGCACGTCGAGTTGGGCGACCAGAAGTTTGAGAATCTCGTGGACGCGCGCGAGCGAATGCACGACGCGCGCCATCGCTTCGTCATTGACGGGGTTGGACGAAAAGTCCCCCTCGATGCGATCGAACTCGTGCAGGACCTGTTTGAACCAGAGCTCATAGGCCTGGTGGACGATGATGAACAGCATCTCGTCGTGCACCGGCGTCCCGTGCTTGCCGCTCTCCGGAACCTGCAGGGACAGCAGCCGGTCGATCTGCAGATAGTCTCCGTAATAGACGGGCGGATGATTCATGGGATGAGCATTGATGTGATCAGTGGTTCCTCGCGGCCATAGCGCCGCGACCGCGATGCACAAGTCTCGCGAAACGGCGGTTGGAAGTCGAGTCGCGCGCCGCGCGGCCTGCGGCATCGCGGCGCTTGCACCATCCTCAAAAAAAGCTTTAAGCTTAAACATTCAAGCTTGAAATATGCTGCGGAGCGGCAGATGATCGCGTCCGATGCCGGCAGTGAGGATGGCAGGGCATGAAGATTGCGTGCCTCGGCGGCGGGCCTGCGGGCCTCTATTTCGCGATCAGCATGAAGCTGCGCGACGCCGCGCACGACATAACGGTGTTCGAGCGCAACCGGCCGGACGACACCTTCGGCTGGGGCGTGGTGCTGTCTGACGAGACGCTGGCCAATCTCGCCGCCAACGATCCCGTCAGCGCGGCGACGATCCGCGACAACTTCGCCTACTGGGACGACATCGCGGTCAACTACCGCGGCGAGCGCATCGTCTCCACCGGACACGGCTTCTGCGGTATCGGGCGCAGGCAGCTTCTTCTGCTGCTGCAGGAGCGGGCGCGCGCACTCGGCGTGAACCTGCGCTTCCAGACCGAGATCGACGGCGCCGCGGAGCTCGCCAGGACATACGACCTTGTGGTCGCGGCGGACGGCTTGAACTCCAAGGTCCGTAACGAGTTTTCCGCGCAGTTCCGGCCGGAAACCGACTTGCGCAAATGCAAGTTCGTCTGGCTCGGCACCCGCCAGAAATTCGACGACGCCTTCACTTTCATTTTCGAGGAGACCGAGCACGGCTGGATTTGGGCGCACGCCTATCAGTTCGACGCCGACACCGCGACTTTCATCGTCGAGTGTTCGGAAACGACCTGGGACCGGTTCGGCTTCGCCACGATGTCGAGCGAGGAATCGATCGCGACCTGCGAGCGCATCTTCGAAAAATATCTCGGCGGCCACCATCTGATTTCGAACGCGCGTCATCTGCGCGGGTCGGGCTGGCTCAATTTTCCTCGCGTGCTGTGCGAGACGTGGTCCCATCGAAAACATCGTGCTGATGGGCGACGCTGCGGCGACGGCGCATTTTTCGGTCGGCTCGGGAACCAAGCTCGCGATGGAAAGCGCAATCTCGCTCGCCGGCCATCTGGACGGCGAGCCGAGCATCCCCGCGGCGTTCCGCAAATATGAGGAAGCGCGGCGCACCGAGGTGCTGCGCCTGCAATCGGCCGCCCGCAATTCGCTCGAATGGTTCGAGAACGTCGAGCGCTACCTCCACCTCGATCCGATCCAGTTCAACTATTCGCTGCTGACGCGGTCGCAGCGCATCAGCCACGAGAACTTGCGGCTGCGCGACAAGGCCTGGGTCGAGTCCGCCGAAAGCTGGTTCCAGCGGCAGGCCGGGAGCAACAGTCCGATCGTGCGGCGGCCGATGTTCGCGCCATTCAAGCTGCGCGACATGGCGCTCAAGAACCGAGTCGTCGTCTCGCCGATGGCGCAGTACAAGGCGGTCGACGGTTGCCCGACCGACTGGCACCTCGTGCACTATGCCGAGCGCGCGAAGGGCGGCGCCGGCCTCGTCTTCATCGAGATGACCTGCGTGAGTCCGGAGGGACGGATCACGCCGGGCTGCACCGGCATGTATGCGCCGGAGCACGAGGCGGCCTGGAAGCGCATCGTCGATTTCGTGCATGCCGAGACCCAGGCCAAGATTTGCTGCCAGCTCGGGCATTCCGGAGCGAAGGGCTCGACCCAGCTCGGCTGGGAGGAGATGGACGCGCCGCTGCGCGACGGCAACTGGCCGCTGCTTGCCGCGTCCGACGTGCGATGGTCGCCGCGCAACCAGCGACCGAAGGCGATGGACCGCGACGACATGGATCGGGTGCGCGATCAGTTCGTGGCGGCCGCCCAGATGGCCGATCGCGCCGGCTTCGACATGCTGGAGCTGCACTGCGCGCACGGCTACCTGCTGTCGTCATTCATCACGCCGCTCACCAACCGGCGCACCGATGAATACGGCGGTTCGCTGGAGAACCGCATGCGCTATCCGCTGGAAATCTTTGCCGCGGTACGTGCCGTATGGCCCGCCGGCAAGCCGATTTCGGTGCGGATCTCCGCAAGCGATTGGGTCGGCGCCGACGGCATCGAGCCGAACGATGCGGTCGAGATCGCGCGCCTGCTTCAGGAGGCCGGCGTCGACATTTGCGATGTATCCGCCGGCCAGACCTCGATCCGCGCCCGGCCGGTCTACGGCCGCATGTTCCAGACGCCGTTCTCCGACCGTATTCGCAACGAAACCGGCATGGCGACGATGGCGGTCGGCAACATCTACGAGCCCGACCACGTCAACTCCATCCTGATGGCCGGTCGCGCCGACCTCGTCTGCCTTGCACGGCCGCACCTCGCCGATCCCTACTGGACCCTGCACGCCGCGGCGAGGTTCGGCGACAAGGGCGAGGCGTGGCCCGCACCGTATTACGCCGGCCGCGATCAACTCCATCGCCTCGCCGAGACGGCGGAGGCGGCGACGACGTCGGCGGTGCGCGCATGAGCGCGCTTGCCGGCAGGCACGCGTTGGTCACCGGCGGCGGAACCGGCATCGGCGCGGCCATCGCGACGACGCTGGCGCAGGCGGGCGCCGTCGTCACGATCTGCGGCCGCCGCCTTGAGCCGCTGCAGGCGACTGCGGCGAACGATGCGAACATCCGTCCCGTGACCGCCGATGTCACCAGCGAAAGGTCCATGTCGAAGCTCTACGAGCAAGCGGAGGCCGCGGGCGAGCCCTTCGACATCGTCGTCGCCAATGCGGGAATGGCCGAGAGCGCGCCGGCTGCGAAGACGTCGCTCGAGCTCTGGAACAGGACGGTCGAGGTCAACCTCACCGGCGCGTTCCTCACCGTGAAGCCGGCGCTCGCTCCCATGCGGGCGCGGGGCTGGGGCCGCATCGTCTTCATCGCCTCGACGGCGGGGCTCAAAGGATATGCCTATGTCGCGCCTTATGTGGCCGCCAAGCACGGCGTGGTCGGGCTGATGCGCGCGCTGGCGCTGGAGGTGGCCACCGCGGGGATCACCGTGAACGCAGTCTGCCCGGGCTTTACCGAAACGACGATGCTCTCGGACGCGGTCGAGCGCATCGTGAAGACGACCGCGCGAAGCGAGGCGGAGGCGCGCGCCAGCCTCGCGGCGAACAATCCGCAGGGCCGGTTCGTCCGGCCGCAGCAGGTCGCGGACGCGGTGCTGTGGTTATGCTCGAATGAGAGCGCGGCGATCACCGGCCAGGCGATTTCGGTGTCGGGAGGCGAGACGTGGTGAGCGCTCCGTTGTCCCCGGCGCGCCGGGACTCCGAAAGCAAGGCGCGGCTGCGCCTGTGGATCAGGCTGCTGCGCGTCACGCGGCTCGTCGAAGGCGAGACGCGCGAGCGGTTCAAGACCGAGTTCAACGTCACGCTGCCGCGCTTCGACGTGATGGCCGCGCTCTACCGCAAGCCCGACGGCATGCTGATGAGCGAGATTTCGCGCTTCCTGCTGATCTCCAACGGCAACGTGACCGGCATCGTCGACCGCCTCGTGTCGGACGGATACGTGGTGCGGTCGCAGCGCGACGGCGACCGCCGCACGTCCTTCGTGCGCCTGACCGCCAAGGGCCGCGCAGCCTTTGCCGAAATGTCGGCGGCACACGAGGGCTGGATCGATCGCCTGCTCGGCGACATCACAGCGCGCGAGGCAGAACAGCTCTCGGCGAAACTCAAAGCATTCCAAAGCGAGTGGGAGAGCGAAACATGACATCGATGGCCGCGCTCAAGCCCGCGCATTTCCTGTGGCGCATGGAAAACGATGTCGCCGTCATTCAGCTCGGCCGGCCGGAGCGGAAGAATCCGCTCACCTTCGAGTCCTATGCGGAATTGCGCGACACCTTCCGCGCGCTGGCCTACGCCGAAGACGTGAACGCGGTGGTGTTCCTGCCGAACGGAGGCAATTTCTGTTCCGGCGGGGACGTGCACGACATCATCGGCCCGCTGGTCGCCATGGACATGAAGGCGCTGCTCGCGTTCACCCGCATGACCGGCGATCTCGTCAAGGCGATGCTCGGCTGCGGCAAGCCGATCATCGCCGCGATCGACGGCGTCGCGGTCGGCGCCGGCGCCATCATCGCCATGGCATCCGACCTTCGCCTCGCGACGCCGGAGGCGAAGACCGCGTTTCTCTTCACGCGCGTCGGCCTCGCCGGCTGCGACATGGGCGCCTGCGCGATGCTGCCGCGCCTGATCGGCCAGGGCCGCGCCGCCGAATTGCTCTACACCGGCCGCACCATGACGGCGCAGGAGGGCGAGCGCTGGGGCTTCTACAACAGGCTCGTCGCGGCCGATGCGCTGGCGGACGAGGCGCTTGCGCTCGCGCGCCAGCTCGCGGCCGGTCCGACGTTTGCGCACGGCATCACCAAGACGCAGCTCAACCAGGAATGGTCGATGGGCCTCGACCAGGCGATCGAGGCGGAAGCGCAGGCGCAGGCGATCTGCATGCAGACGAAAGATTTCGACCGCGCCTACCGCGCCTTCGTCGCCAAGGAACGGCCCGTCTTCGAGGGCGACTGATGCCTGACACGAGCTTCCTCGCCTGGCCCTTCTTCGACGACCGCCATCGGGCGGTCGCTGCCGGCATCGAGGATTGGTGTCGGTCGAATTTGCCGCTCAGCCATGACGACGTCGACGCCGCCTGCCGCGAGCTCGTGGCGAAGCTCGGCCGCGACGGCTGGCTCGAGCATTCGGCGATCGACCCTGATGTCGGCGGCACGCTCGACGTGCGCACGCTCTGCCTCATCCGCGAGACGCTTGCGCGCCATGACGGGCTCGCCGATTTCGCGTTCGCCATGCAGGGCCTCGGCGCCGGCGCCATCAGCCTGTTCGGCACAGCGGAACAGCGCCAGTGGCTGCGACGAACCCGTGCGGGCACGGCGATCGCGGCGTTCGCCCTGTCGGAACCGGGGTCCGGATCGGATGTCGCCGGCATCGAGATGACCGCCCGACGCGATGGCGGCGATTACATCCTCGACGGCGAAAAGACCTGGATTTCGAACGGCGGCATCGCCGACTTCTATGTGGTGTTCGCCCGCACCGGCGAAGCACCGGGCGCGAAGGGCCTTTCGGCCTTCATCGTGCCCGCCGACCTTGCGGGCTTTTCCATTGCGGAACGGATCGAGGTGATCGCGCCGCATCCGCTGGCGCGCATCAGGTTCGAGGGCGCCCGCGTGCCGGCGTCGGCAATGATCGGAAAGCCGGGCGAGGGCTTCAAGATCGCCATGGCGACGCTCGATGTCTTCCGCACCACGGTTGGAGCCGCCGCGCTCGGCTTCGCGCGGCGGGCGCTCGACGCGACGACCGAGCGGGCCCGTACGCGCCGCCTGTTCGGCGCCCCGCTCTCCGAGCTGCAGATGGTGCAGGCGACACATCGCCGACATGGCGCTCGACGTCGATGCGGCGGCGCTTCTGGTCTATCGCGCCGCCTGGGTAAAGGACAGCGGCGCCGCACGCGTCACCCGCGAAGCCGCGATGGCGAAGCTCTTCGCCACCGATCGCGCCCAGGAGGTGATCGACAAGGCAGTGCAGATCCACGGCGGTGACGGCGTGCGCCGCGGGCACATCGTGGAACGGCTCTATCGCGAAATCAGGGCGCTGCGAATCTACGAAGGCGCGTCCGAAGTCCAGAAGGTCGTCATCGCGCGACAGACACTGGGAGGATGATCATGCCCGGGCAGACGGCGCATACCGATACCTTCGCGCGCGACAATCTTCCGCCGCCCGAGCAATGGCCCCAGCTCGTGCGCGATCGCTTCGAATATCCCGACGAACTCAACGCCGCCGTCGAGCTGACCGACCGTATCGTCGCGCAAGGGTTCGGCGATAACGTCGCGCTGATCGGCAACGGGCGCCGGCGCACCTACAAGGAGCTCTCCGACTGGACGAACCGCATCGCCCACGCGCTGGTCGAGGACTTCGGCGTCAAGCCCGGCAACCGCATTCTGATCCGCTCCGCCAACAATCCGGCCATGGTCGCGTGCTGGCTCGCGGCCACCAAGGCCGGCGCCGTCGTCGTGAACACGATGCCGATGCTGCGTGCGGGCGAGCTCGCGAAAATCGTCGACAAAGCCGAGATCAGCCTGGCGCTGTGCGACACCCGGTTGATGGACGAGATCGTCGCCTGCGCCAAGGACAGCCGCTTCCTCAAGAAGGTGATCGGGTTCGACGGGACCGCCAACCACGACGCCGAGCTCGACCGCCTCGCGCTCTCCAAATCCGTTCGGTTCGAAGCATTGAAGACGAAACGAGACGACGTCGCGCTGCTGGGCTTCACGTCGGGCACCACCGGCGAGCCGAAGGCGACCATGCACTTCCACAGCGATCTGCTGATCATCGCCGACGGCTATGCCAAGGAAATCCTGCAAGTCACTCACGACGACGTGTTCGTCGGTTCGCCGCCGCTCGCCTTCACCTTCGGCCTCGGTGGTCTCGCGATCTTTCCGCTGCGGTTCGGTGCTACCGCGACGCTGCTCGAGAACGCCTCGCCCGCGAACATGATCGAGATCATCGAAACCTACCGGGCGACGATCCTGTTCACCGCGCCGACCGCCTATCGCTTCATGCTCTCCGCCGTCGACACCGGCGCGGACCTGTCGTCGCTGCGGCTCGCGGTTTCGGCGGGGGAGACGCTGCCGGCGCCCGTGTTCAACGACTGGATGAGGAAGATCGGCAAGCCGATCCTCGATGGCATCGGCTCGACGGAGCTGCTGCACATCTTCATCTCCAACCGGATCGGCAACTCGGCACCGGCCTCGACCGGCCGCGCGGTGACTGGCTACGAGGCCAGGATCGTCGACGACAACATGAACGAAAAGCCGCGCGGCGAGGTCGGCTGGCTCGCCGTCCGCGGGCCGACCGGATGTCGTTATCTGTCCGACCCCCGCCAGGAGGCCTATGTGCGCGACGGCTGGAATCTGACCGGCGACACCTTTGCCCAAGACGTAGAGGGCTATTTCCATTTCATCGCCCGCACCGACGATATGATCATCTCCTCGGGCTACAACATCGCCGGGCCGGAAGTGGAGGCGGCACTGCTGTCTCACCCCGACGTCAGAGAATGCGCAGTGATCGGCGTTCTCGACGAGGAGCGCGGACAGATCGTGCAGGCCCACGTGGTGTTGCAGAGCGAGATCGCCGCCGACGCCGAGACCGCACGCCGGCTGCAGGATCACGTGAAGGCGACCATCGCCCCGTACAAATATCCACGGTCGGTGATGTTTACCGACGCGTTGCCCAAGACGCAGACCGGAAAGGTCCAGCGTTTTCGCCTGCGCGCCGCAGCGTCGCGCGTGCCGGAGGGACGCGGATGAGCACGAATACGCCGCACGAGCTTCTGCATCCGCGCAATTGGAAGCGCGCGAAGGGTTACGCGAACGGCGTGGCCGCCGAAGGCCGCATGGTCTTTGTCGCCGGACAGATCGGCTGGAACGCGGACCAGGAGTTCGAAAGCCTGGATTTCGTCGCCCAGGTCCGCCAAGCCCTCGAGAACGTCGTCGCCGTCGTGCGCGAGGCGGGCGGGTCGCGCGAGCACGTCACCCGCCTCACCTGGTTCATCACCGACAAGGCCGAATATCTCGCGAGGTTGCCGGAGGTCGGCGAGGCCTACCGCGGCGTCATGGGAAAGCATTTCCCGGCGATGACGATGGTCGAGGTGTCCGCTCTCATCGAGGACCAGGCGCGCGTCGAGATCGAAGCCTCTGCGGTAGTGCCGAGATGACCCCCGCGTCATTCGTGATAAGCGCAATCCCGTAGGAACACGGTGCGTATTCTCGAGTCCGGATCGGTCAGAACGGAGCGGCCGCAGAATGCCGACCTGCCGACTTCATTCGTCGATTGATTGGGCTCGATGGCGGCAACTCTGGAGCCGTCAGTCTTCGCGACTGCGGACGTTGCAATGAGCGAAACGAGCACAATGGTGATTGTAACGGTCTTCATCACGAACTCCTCCGGTTCAAAGTTGCTTCGCCTTCCAAGAAACCTCCATCTTTACGTTCTCGGTTGAGCCGCCGGTTCATCCGCCCCGATCGTGAACGTGGCAATCGCGAGCTGGTTTGCCCGCGCGGCAGCAGTCTTCCGCAAAATCTCGGATGAAGGCCGGGCCCGGGTGCTCGATCACGAGTTGGCTACACACGACGAGGCGATCGCGAAGTTTTTCTTCGAGTATCGCTGCACCTCCTGATAAGGGCACGAAACAGCTCAGCAGTATCGAGCAGACGAATATCCTCATGGCGCAGCTCCGTGATCAATCCGGTGCAATGCGACGAGGCCCCGTGGTCAAATCGGAGCACGGACACGTGCTATCGTAAGCAATCGGCTTGGAGCCGCAATTCCGGACGAATACGTGATGCAGCGTGCGTGGGGCCAATCACCTAGTGACGCGCCCCAACTGCGGTCAGAACGCTAGCCTAATCGTCCCCCCATTGACCCAGCGTCACATGCCGACGCGGATCGAGACGGTCCTCACGGCCGAGCACGCCCAGTGCGCCGCTCTTCGGCGGCATGGTGATCCTTTCGAAGACGGCGCGCACGTCGTCATCGCGGACCGCACGCCGGTAGATGTCGGGATTCCACGCGACGAGCTTGCCGCCGGAGACGCGCGCATAGACCTGCCCCGTTCCATAATCGGCAAAGTCGATGGCCGGGATGTTGCGCAGACATTCCTTGAGGAACCGGACATGGCGTCCGGCGCGCCGGCTCGACACATTCGTGTAGATGGCCTCGGGCGTGCGGGCCTCGATGTTGACGTGCTGATAGCGTTCCACGTCGAGCAGGCATTCGAGATCGAGAATATTCATCCGCCCGTTGAATCCGAAAGCGACGGTCCGTGGTCTGGCGCCATCGGCGACGCTGTTGTCGAGAAACTCGAAATGCACCTGCTTGTCGGCTCGGCGCGCCCATGTGAAGAACAAGCCGGGAATGCCCGAATAGGCCTCGACGTTGTGCGCGAGAAGATCGTCGACCGCCTTGTAGCGGCCGAACTGCTCGCCGCGCTTCCAGGCCCGCTCAACCGTGGCTTCCGGCGGCGTGATCATGAAGAACATGAAGACATAGGCGCCGAACCGCGTGAGCAGCCGGCTGCCGTCCTCCTCGTCGGGGTCGTGTGCGAAGCTGTCGAACCGGAAACGATCGATGAGCAGGTGGGGCAGCTGCCCCAGCTTGCCTTTGAAGCTCATGTAGCGGTCGAGCTTCTGGTCGATGATCGCCACTTCGGTGCCGGTCAGCGTGCCCGCATATCGCCACGCGCGGCCGAGCGAATCATAGTCGAGCAGATATTTTCGCCAGATGTCCGGGCTGATCAGGGCGAAGTCCGCCCAATCGACACCGAGCCGTTGCGCCAGCTGCTTTTGCAGCGGCCGCATCGTGCTCTTGCCCGAAGCGGACGCGCCCTTGACGTTCATCACGATCGGACGCGACTGGGCAGGGAGGAATCGGTAGCCCTCCTGTTGCACGGCGCTGCGGAAAAGCGGCTCGAGCGCCTCGCCGATGATCAGGCTTCCGTGGTCGTTGCACACCAGCCGAAGCGCGATCGAGGTCATCAGCTTACGGTCGGTGGTCAGGCGCCCCCTCCGCGCGAAGATCGCGTCGGCGGTCGTCACCAGCGCCTGGTAGCACGCCCGCTCGAACCGATCCTCGGCCGATTGCTTCGCGCGCCAATGCGCGATGTCGGCGTGGTCCTGGTCGGTCGCCGTGCGGGGCGCCGGTTTGACCTCGGCGCTTTGCTGATCGCTCAGGATCATCCGCGCCCAGCGCGCAAGCCGGGAGACGGGAGCGGCCTCGAGGGCGTCGTCGCGAGATGGCAGCGAAGTCTGCGCCCGGTCGATGAAGTCGGTCGCCTCGTGCTTGAGCCGTTCGAATACGCGGTCGATCTCGGACATCTTCGGCGCGATATGCTTGTCCATTATCGCAGTGGTCATCTGCCGGAAATTGACGCCGAGGTCCTCGTATTTTTGCCCGTCGGGCACGGAGAGGTCGGCCATCACCCGGATCAGAACCTCATGGAGCGCCAGGCGTTCGGGCCTGAAGGTGGTGAGTCTCTCGATCGGCAATCCGCAAAAATCGGCGAGTTCCTGCAGCTCCTCGATGCTGCTCGATACGTTTGCCGCGCTGAACATCGTCGACAGGGGGAGAAATTCGCTCGGCAACGTGGATTCGATTCCCGGATTCCACGGGCCGTAGTCCGTTTCGCCCGACGGCTCCGTCGTCGAAGGCGCATGCGTAGCACTGTCAACGGCCACGGGCTCGCCCTTGTCTCTCGATTCCGGCGGCTTGATTCCGGGCCGCCAATTGGAATTTCATTCTCCCGAACCAACCCGGCTGCTTTTCGCAGAGTTGGATTCGTCGCCGATCCGGAATTGCACGGCTTGTGCGATGGCCCGTCGGACTTGTTCCAGAAGGCTTTGCTCGAATGCTATCGCGCCGTCAAAACGGCGTCCAGCGTGCGGGGGCTCCGGCGATCCGCAGGTGATTGCTAAAGGCGAGGCGAAGGTGCGCAACGCAGCACGGCAGGAGTTATCTGGCTTCGCTCGGCGGGACTGCGACGGAGACGCTCTTTTTCGACGGGACCTGCTTGCCGTCCGGCTGCATGGCCACCAAGGTCAGCTCATAGCGCCCCGGGGGGAAGCGGGGAGGGATCATGACAAACTGTCCGGAACCGTCTGTGATCGCTTTGTCCTGGATCACCCCATCGCGAAGGAGCTCCACCGTCGCTCCCGGCATGCTCCTTCCAGCGATCACCGCGTCACCTCCCGGCTCGATCCGGACGATGTCGAAGGCAGGCGTGAAGTCGGCTTTGCGCGAGCGGTCCAAGCCGCGGAGCTCGGCCGATCCGACGGTTTCACGGCTCGACGGCAGCTCGACAGTCGCGCCGGTCAGCCGGGGGCCTTCCCGCGGCACTTCGCGCCACACGTATCCAAAGGACGCGGCTCCGGCCAAGAGCGCGGTCACGATCAGCAGAGATTTGGATACGTTGCGCATAGTCGACCCGCAAGCATGGGTCTCCGGCTGAAACTATTCTGCGCTCAACTCGCCCGCAGTCAAGACCGTTTCGCGATTTGCCGCCGGCGCCGTGAAGGTCGTCCACGTTTTGTGCGGCTCGCGGCGCGCGAGTGTTCCAAGCTCGCGTTGGAGACACGCTCCTGATAGAAATGCTCGGCATCGGCGTGCGTGTTTCAAAAGAAAACGAGGGAGGTCGCGATGAGGCCAGGTATTCTTGCAGCGGTGGCGGCGCTGTGCGCTGTACCCAATCTTGCCGCACAGGCACAACCGGTGACGCAAAGCTTCCCCGTCGTGCAGGGAGACGCCTACAAGTTCGAAAAGATCGCGGATGGCGTCTATTACGCGACGGTAACGAGGCCCGGGCTCGGCAGCAACAATGTGGTCGTCGTCAACGACACCGATGTTCTGGTCGTGGATGCCGGCACCTCGCCGGCGGCGGCGCGCGCCTTTGTCGACGACGTCAAGAAGCTTACCGACAAGCCGATACGATACGTCGTCAACACCCATTGGCATTACGATCACACCGCCGGCAACCAGATTTTCGGCCCGGAGGTGCAGATCATCGCGACGGATCATCTCTATCAAATGCTTGCGACGGTCGACGTCCTTCACCGCGAGCCGTTCCAGACTTCACAGGTGGCTGGATTGTCGACGCGGGCCGACACCCTGACAAAGCAGATTGCGGCCGAGCAAAACGCGCAGCAGAAGACGGCCCTGCAGAAGGAACTGGCCGACGTCCAACGCCTTCAGCAGAACAACACCGAGATCAAGGTGACGCCCCCGAACGTCCACTATTCCACGAAGATGACCCTCAACCGCGGTGGCCGGGAGATCGATCTCCTGTTTCTGGGCCGCGGCCACACCGCCGGCGACACCGTCGTCTTTCTTCCGAAAGAACGCATCGTTTGCACCGGCGACCTGATGGAAAGCCGGCTCGCTTACATGGGCGATGCCTTTTTCAGCGAATGGATCGCCACGCTCGAGGAACTCAAGAAGCTCGACTTTGCAGTCGACCTGCCGGGGCATGGCGTGCCCTTCACCAACAAGGGCCTGATCACCGCCTACCAGGCTTATCTGGGCGACCTCGTCAATCAGGTGACCAAGCTCAAGAGCGAAGGTGTTTCGCCGGAAGACGCCGCAAAGCGCGTCGATCTCACCGCGCATGCCAAGGACTTTGCGCAAATCACCGGGCCGGGTGCGGACATCCGGGGCGTTCGCCGCATGTATGTGTGGCTCGATGAGCAGCGCGCGGCGAAGTAGTCGGTGCTTCGGACGCTATGCGACGCGCGGCGTCGAGCCGCGCGTCGGCGGGTGTCAATCGGTACGCTGTTCCAGCGCACGGCGCGTCTTGCCCACCGTCGCCGCATCGACCGCCGGCGCCCGGTTGCCCCAGGCGTTGCGCACATAGGTGGAGACCGCGGCGACCTGGTCGTCGCTGAGTGTCCAGCCGAACGACGGCATCGCCGCGGCCGTCGGTGCGGGATCGGTGGCGGCGCTTCGGGAGCCCCGCAACACCACGTGCAGGACCGAGGCTGGATCGAGGGACTGAACAAGGGCCGAACCCTTGAGCGTCGGGAAAAGGCCGTCGACGCCGCTTCCGTCCGGCCCGTGGCATGCGGCACACTGAACCGCGTAGATCGCGTTACCGCTCTTCATCACGCCCGCGTCGGCGTCGCCGGCAGCTTCCGTCGCAGCCGGGGCCGGCTGATCCTTGAGATAGACGGCGATCGCGTGGAGATCCTCATCGGTGAGCTTCGAGGTCGAATCCTCGACCACCTCGGCCATCGGACCCGATGCTGCCGTGAACCGATTGTGTCCGGTCTTGAGATATGTCGCGAGGTCCTCGACCGACCAACTGCCGATGCCCCGCCGATTGTCGGTGGTGATGTCGGGCGCGAACCAGCCCTGCAGCGCGTAACCCTTGAAGCGCTGCGCGGTCTCGTCGCCGCCGACCGCGTTCTTGGGCGTGTGGCACAGGCCGCAATGTGCGAGGCCCTCGACGATATAGCCGCCGCGGTTCCAGGCGGCGCTCTTTCCTGCCACCGGCTTGAATTCGCCCGGACGGAAATTGAGCGCGTCCCATGCGATGAGGCCCGCCCGCACGTCGAATGGGAACCGCAACTGGTTCGGCACCACCGGATTGCGCACCGCCGGAATGGTGTTGAGGTAACCGCGGATCGCGAGCGCATCCTCGCGCGTGATCTTGGTCGAGTAGGTATAGGGCATTGCGGGATAGAGATGGATGCCGTTGCGCCCGGTGCCCTTGGTCAGCGAGTTGACCACTTCGTCGTCGGTCCACGCGCCGATCCCGGTCTCGGGATCGGGCGTGATGTTCGGTGCGAGCAGCGTGCCGAACGGCGTCTCGATGGGCCGTCCTCCCGCGAGCAACTGGCCCGAACCCGGGAGCGTGTGGCAGGCGCCGCAGTCACCCATGGTGGTGAGATATCTGCCGCGTTGGATCAGGTCGAAATCCTGCATGTCGATGGCCCGCGCCGGCATCAGCGTCGCGACGCCGAGCAGCGCAGTCGCGGTGAAGGCGTGCAAGCTACGCATGGACGAGCGGCCCCGGGTTCTTGAGATACTTCGAGCGGATCGCCGCGGCGCTCCAGAATGCGAGCGCGGCGACCGTGTCTGTCGGGTTGTAGCCGGCGTTCTGCGGAAACGCGCTCGCGCCCTGCACGAACAGGTTCGGCACATCCCAGCTCTGCAGATACATGTTGACGGCGCTGTTGCCCGGATCGGTCCCCATGATGGCGCCGCCGCACAGGTGCGAGGTCTGATAGGCGGTGATGTCGTAGGGGCCTTTGCGGGGTACCTTGACGACCTGCTTTGCGCCCATCTTCGCGATGATCTCGCTGTAACGCTCGTTGAGATAGGCGTCCATCTTCAGCTCGTTCTCATGGAAATCCATGGTGATGCGAAGCAGCGGACGGCCGAAGCGATCCGTGTAGGTGGGATCGAGGTCGAGATAGTTATCGCGGTAGGCGTACCAGGACGCATGCACGCCGGCACCGGAGAAGACGGTGCTCAGATAATTATCGCGCGCGGCTTGCTTCCATTGCGAGCCCCAGCTGGGCGTCCCGGGCGGCACGAGGACCGACTGTATCGGCCGGCCGTTGGTCTGCACGTGACCGAGATAGCCGCCGCCGACGAAGCCCAGCGGACCATGATCGAAATTGTCGCCGTTGAACTCGTCGATGCACATGCCGATCGAGCCCGACGCGATGAACGGATTGAGTTTGTATTTGTCCTTGTCGAAGAAACCGATCGCGCCCGAAACCGTCTGGTGGGTGTAGTTTCGCCCGACCTGGCCCTGGCCGCTGCGCGGATCGTAGGCCTGGCCGATGCCGGAGAGCAGCAGCAGCTGGACGTTGAAAAGCTGGAACGCACACAGAAGCACGAGGTCGGCCGGCTGCTCCCACTCCTCGCCCGAGCTGTCGACAAAGGTCACGCCGGTCGCGCGCTTGCCGGAGCGATCGAGATTGATCCGGGTGACCTCGCAATTGGTGCGCGCCTCGAAATTCGGCTTGCGGATGAGCACCGGCAGGATCGTCGTCTGCGGCGAGGCCTTCGAATAGTTGGCGCACGCAAACCATTCGCAATAACCGCAATAGGTGCACTGACCGAGCTTCACGCCGAGCGGATTGGTGTAGGCCTGCGACAGGTTCCCGGACGGCTGCGGAAACGGCTTGTAACCGAGTTCGCGCGCCGCCTTGGCGAACAGCTCGTAGCCGAACGGCTGCTTCTGCGCCGGTGTCGGATAGGGACGCGAGCGCGGCCCTTCGAAGGGATTGCCGCCGTCCTGAATCTGCCCCTTGAGGTTGCCGGCAGTTCCAGACGTTCCGCATAGATATTCGAACCGGTCATAATGCGGCTCGAGATCGTCGTAGGTGACGCCCCAATCCTGGATCGTCATGTCCTCAGGGAGAAATTTCGCACCATAGCGTTGGGTAAGGTGCGACTTGGCGACGAAATCGCTCGGAAGAAAGCGCCAGGTCTCGGCATTCCAGTGCAATCCGCCGCCGCCGACCCCGTTGCCGAGCATGAAGGCGCCCCAGTTGCGCACCGGCAGCGCGGTCTGACCGGCATTGTTGCGAAACGTCATCGAGGTCTGGGACGGCCGCAAAAACAGATCGTGCCGGACGCGGAAGCGCAGCTCGTCCTGCGCCATGGTCGGCGTGAATTCCGCCGTCGGGTCGCGCCAGGGACCGCGCTCGATCGCGGCGACGCTCAGGCCGGCTTCGCACAGTTCGTGAGCAAGAATCGACCCGGTCCATCCGAGCCCGATGATGACGGCATCCTTCGGCGGCAACTTCTTCGCCATGGGGGCCCTCCGCGCCGAAGGCGCTAACGCGATGAGTTCGGGTCTTTGATGGAAACCGGCGGGAGCGTGACCGGCTGGTTAGGCCGTTCCACCCATTCGCGATAATCGTAATGCGTGCCGGGAAAGCCGATCATCTTCCACGACGCCATGTCCTTGTTGCCGCCGTAGATCGGATCGGCAAAGAACCCTTGCTGGGTGTCGGTGAGGATCTGCTTGAAGAAGTCTTTGCCGCTGGCCTCGCCGAGCTTGAGCTTGTCGTCCTCGAGCTCCTTGATGACCTGGTCCTTGCGCTCGTTGGACAGATCGGCGAACCGCATGCCGAAGGCCTGGCGGCAGTGATCGTCCAACGCGGCGAGCCATTTGCGATAACGTTCGGCGAACGTGACGTCGGACTGCTCGCCCTGTTGCGGAGTGCCGCGCTGAAACGGTCCCTTCATGTACCAGCCGCCGAAATGCCCGTAGGGGCCGGCGAGCTGTCGGTCGATGTAGACGGCGCAGCCGACGTCTTTGCCGCCTGCTGAGAGTGCGTCAGCCGGAATGAGGCGATCGACGATCGCTTCGACCGTCGTTCCTTCCTCGGGCGTGAAAAACTGCCAGGCGCCGGGCGTAGCGCCATCCGGCGGATTGGTGCCGCCGGGCCGAAACGGAAGGGCGCCCTTGACCAGGGCTCCCTGCGCAACCCCCGACTCGAGCACTAGAACTGTCGCTGAGCCGGCGATGACCTCGCGACGGTTGAGAGGTGGCGCCAAGGGACCCTCCCGATCAGATGCAAACCCAAGCTAACGCTCGCCGCTGCGGAAGGTTCCACTGCGGCCGGAAAAACGCCCTCGGGTCCGTGTCAATCAACCAAAACCGGAGAAACGGCGCCGCATTCGCTGAGCGAATATTGCGAGCAGCCCCGGTCCGGACCGTGAAAGCGCGCCTTCGATACCATTCTCACAACACAGATTCTTGTCGAATAGTGCTGTTATTTTTCCATTCCAAGCGTGTTTGCCGTGGCTTCCCAATCGGACGCCGGTTCGCGCTTGCCGTCGGCTCGCAAGGTCCTGTCGAGCCGAGCCCCCGCCCCAACTTGCACTATTGTGCAGTCTCGTATATTTGACCGAAATGCATCATTGTTCATGTCGAGCGTCCCTGAGTGGCGCCCGGCAGCTGGCGAGCGGAGGACGCGGCGGATGTCGCCACGGATCGATTTCCAGACCGAGCCCGCACGCTATCGCCACTGGCGGCTCAAGCTCGGTGGCGACGCCGCCGAGCTCGTCATGGATGTCGACGAGAATGCGGGCCTGTTCGACGGCTACAAGCTCAAGCTCAATTCCTACGATCTCGGGGTCGACATCGAGTTGAACGATGCCGTGCAGCGGCTGCGTTTCGAGCATCCCGAGGTCAAGGTCGTGATCCTCAAGTCGGGCAAGGACCGCGTCTTCTGCGCCGGCGCCAACATTCGGATGCTGGCGGGCGCCTCGCATGCGCACAAGGTCAACTTCTGCAAGTTCACCAACGAGACGCGCAACGCCATCGAGGATGCAAGCGCCGTATCAGGCCAGAAATACCTGTGCGCGATCCGCGGCACGGCCGCCGGCGGCGGCTACGAGCTCGCGCTCGCGACCGACTATATCATGCTCGCCGATGACGGCAGCTCGACCGTCGCGCTGCCCGAGCTGCCGTTGCTCGCGGTCCTGCCCGGCACCGGCGGGCTCACCCGCGTCACCGACAAGCGCAAGGTGCGGCGCGACCTTGCGGATGCCTTCTGCACCACCGAGGAAGGCGTCAAAGGCCCGCGTGCGGCGAAGTGGCGGCTGGTCGACGAGGTGGCGGCGAGCTCGAAGTTCGAGGAGGCCATCCGCCGTGCGGCCGCGCGGCTCGCTTCACAGTCGGACAGGCCGGACCGTGTTGCGGGCATAACGCTCACGCCGATCGAGCGGCGAATCGACGGCGATGCGATCGCGTATTCCAGCATGAAGGTCGACATCGACCGCGGCGGCCGCCGCGCCACGCTGACCCTGCGCGGGCCCGACGCGGTGCCACCGAGTTCGACCGAAGCCATGGTCGAGGAGGGCGCCGTGTTCTGGCCGTTGCGGCTTGCGCGCGAGCTCGACGACGCGCTCCTGCATCTGCGGCTCAACGAGCCGGAGATCGGCCTTCTCATCTTCAAGAGCGAGGGCGAGCCGGCGCAGGTGCTCGCCCATGATGCCTTCCTCGAGGCGCATCGGGACCATTGGCTGGCGCGCGAGGTGCTGCATTACTGGAAACGCGTTCTCAAGCGGCTCGATCTGACGTCGCGCTCGCTGGTCGCGCTGGTCGAGCCTGGCAGCTGTTTCGCCGGCACACTCGCCGAGATCGTGTTCGGCTGCGATCGTTCGTTCATGCTGGTCGGGACGATCGAGGGCGACAACCGCGAGCCGGCCACCCTCACGCTCTCGGACTTCAACTTCGGCTCCTACCCCATGAGCAACGGCCTTGCGCGATTGGCGACGCGTTTTCTCGGCGAGCCGCAGAGTTTCGAGGCCGCCAAGGAATGTCGGCATAAGCCGCAGGAAGCGGAGGCGTGCGACAAGCTCGGACTCGTCACCTCGGCGTTCGAGGTCATCGACTGGGCCGACGAGGTTCGCATCTTCCTCGAGGAGCGCGCGAGCTTTTCGGCCGATGCGCTGACCGGCATGGAGGCGAACCTGCGGTTCGCCGGACCGGAGACGATGGAAACGAAAATATTCGGCCGCCTCACTGCGTGGCAGAACTGGATTTTCCAGCGGCCCAACGCGGTGGGCGCCGAAGGCGCGCTCAAACGTTACGGCAGCGGCGTCAAGGCGAAATTCAACCCCGAAAGGGTTTGACCAGGCACCAGACGAGCGACTCCATGAAACCGATCGATCCCGTTGGATGGGTTGAACTCTTGCGAAACCCATCATTTCACGGCCCCGATGGGTTTCGCTGCGCTCAACCCATCCTACGCGTTGCCTACCGAACTCCGGAAACGTTCGCCTGAGGTCGTGGTCATCGACGATCGGCGATGACCCCGACGCATAAGAAGCAAGAAAAGGAACGCGACATGCTCGAAACGATCAACGTCGATTACTCGACCAAGATTCCCAACAATGTCGGTCTCGCCGAGGACCAGCGCGTGTTGCGGGCCCTGGAGCAATGGCATCCCGGATATATCGACTGGTGGATGACCATGGGGCCGGAAGGCTTCCAGGCCTCGGACGTCTATCTGCGCACCGCGGTGAGCATCGATCCCAAGGGCTGGGCGAAATTCGACTATGTGAAAATGCCGGAGTACCGCTGGGGCATCCTGCTCGCTGCCCGCCAGGACGATCGCAAGATCAGCTTCGGCCGGCACAAGGGCGAGGCGGTCTGGCAGGACGTTCCCGGCGAATATCGCGCGATGCTGCGCCGGCTGATCGTCATCCAGGGCGATACCGAGCCAGCCTCCGTCGAGCAGCAGCGCCACCTCGGCCGCACCGCACCGTCGCTCTATGACATGCGCAACCTGTTCCAGGTCAATGTCGAGGAAGGGCGCCACCTGTGGGCCATGGTCTACCTGCTGCAGAAATACTTCGGACGGGACGGCCGCGAGGAGGCGGAGGGTTTGCTGGAGCGCCGGTCCGGCGACGCCGACAAGCCGCGCATGCTGGGCGCGTTCAACGAGTCGACGCCGGATTGGCTCTCCTTCTTCATGTTCACGTTCTTCACCGACCGCGACGGCAAGATGCAGCTCGAAAGCCTTGCCCAGTCGGGCTTCGATCCGCTGTCGCGCACCTGTCGCTTCATGCTCACCGAGGAAGCGCACCACATGTTCGTCGGTGAGACCGGCATCGGTCGCATCATCGAGCGAACCTGCGAGGCGATGAAGCAATCCGGCATTGACGACCCGGCGGACATCGACGCCGTGCGCGCTCACGGCGTGATCGACCTTCCGACGCTGCAGAAGAAGGCGAACCTCCATTTTTCGCTTTCGCTCGACCTGTTCGGCGCCGAAGTTTCGACCAACGCAGCGAACTATTACGACGCCGGCCTCAAGGGCCGGTTTCAGGAGACGAAGATCGAGGACGACCACGCAGCTCACCGCCGCGACTTATCCGGTGAGCAAGCTCGTCGACAGCGAGATCAGGCTGGTCGACGAGCCCGCGCTCACTGCGATCAACATGCGGCTGCGCGACGACTACGTCGCCGACTGTGCAAGGGGCGTCGACCGCTGGAACAAGATCATCGAGAAGGCCGGCATCGATTTCAGGCTCAAGCTTCCTCACGTCGCGTTCCATCGCAATATCGGCGAGTTTCAGGACGTCCAGGCATCGCCCGATGGTGAGCTGCTGAGCGACGCGGAATGGACCCGGCACAAGGACGATTGGCTGCCGTCCAAGGAGGATGGTGATTTCGTCGCGAGCCTGATGCGGCCGTGCTTCGAGCGCGGCAAGTTCGCGCCCTGGATCTCGGTTCCGAAGGTCGGCATCGACAGCAAGCCGGGCGACTTCGAATACGTCAGGGTCCACCAGGACTAACCCGAGCAGCCGTCATGAGCGCACCGGTCACGACCACGGAGTTGGTGAAGCAGCATCTGATCGATCCCGAGCTCTGCATCCGCTGCGGCACCTGCGAAGCCACCTGCACCCAGGGCGCGGTGTCGCATGACGACGTCAATTACGTCGTCGCGGCGGACAAGTGCAATTACTGCATGGACTGCATTGCGCCATGCCCGACCGGATCGATCGACAACTGGCGGCTCGTCGCGGCGCCTTACGCGCTCGCCGAGCAACTCGAGTGGACCGAGCTTCCCCTCCAGGAGAATTTCGGCGAGGCGAGCGCCGCGGTCGTCGAGGCACTCGAATCCGAGGTCGGGAGCCTGTTGGAAACCGCGCATGCCGGCAACGGCGGTAAGCCGATAGCGCCCGCGTCAGCCGCAAAGCCCAGCGTCAATCTCTTCAGCCGCGCGCGGCCTGCCGTCGCCACGGTGCAGGGCAACTACCGCATCACAGCTCCGGCGACGTCGAGCGACGTGCGCCACATCGTGCTTTCTTTCGCCGAAACGTTGTTTCCGGTGCTCGAAGGCCAGTCGATCGGCATCATCCCGCCGGGGGTGCGCGCCGACGGCAGGCCCCACGACATCCGGCTCTATTCCGTCGCGTCGGCCCGCGACGGCGAAAAGCGCAACGCCAACAATGTGAGCCTCACGGTGAAACGTCAGGACGGCGGCGTCGCCTCGAACTACCTGTGCGATCTCAAGGTCGGAGACCGCGTCGCAGTCACCGGGCCGTTCGGCGCGACGTTCCTGATGCCGGACGATCCGTCCTCGAACATTCTCATGGTCTGCACCGGCACGGGCTCGGCGCCGTTCCGGGCGTTTACCGAGCGGCGGCGACGGGCGGCACCCGGCGCACCCGGCAGGATGGTGATGTTCTTCGGCGCCCGCACGCCGGAAGAGCTGCCCTATTTCGGTCCGCTGCAGAAAGTGCCCGAGACGCTGCTTGAAAAGCACCTCGTCTTTTCGCGACTCGCCGGACAATCAAAGGAATACGTGCAGGACCGCATGCGCGTGAAATCGGAGCGGATCGCCGATCTTGCTCAGAAGCGCGCAGACGCATGTCTACATCTGCGGACTGAAGGGCATGGAGCACGGCGTCGAGGATGCCTTCGTCGGAGATTTGTCGTGCGCACGGCCTTGATTGGAAGGAGGAGTTGAAGCCGCCGATGCGCGCTGCCGGCCGCTATCACGTGGAAACCTACTGAGGGCAACGGCGCGCAGTCATTCGGATGAGTACATGCGGAGTTCCATGGCGCGGATTCTCGCTCCGGTCATTTCTTTCTTGCTTTCGCCGTCGCGACTGGGCTTGCTCGTTTGGTTTGCACGCTCGCCTTCGGCGCGGAGGCCGCGTCCGCAGAAGATGCGATGACCGACAAGATCGCGTTCGCACCGCTGTCGACCGAACGCGCGGACGTGTCGACCACCGCATCGGCACGGGCGTAGAACGGCTCGCGGGTCGACAGGATCGTTCGCAGGTCGTCCATGGCGGCGCGCTCGTTCGCCATCGGGCGCAAATCGCCTTGCTGGCGCACGCGCGCCATGTGCTCTTCGGGCGAGGCTTTGAGCCAGATGGTGAAGAAGGTGGAGACCAGTAGCTCGAAAGTCGCGGGTTCGGAGACGATGCCGCCACCGGTCGCAAGAATCATCGGCTCGCTGCGCGCGCTGATCTTGCGCAGCGCGTCGAGCTCCAGCCGCCGGTAGCCCTCCTGTCCGTAAAGCCGAAAGATCTCGGCCATCGAGAAACCGCTCTCGTGCTCGACCTCGCGGTTCAATTCGATGAACTTCCAGCGAAGCCGCTTGGCGGCGAGGCGGCCGAGCGTCGACTTGCCGGCGCCGCGCAAGCCGATCAACGCGACCCGGTCGACGGGCGGGCGCCGGTAAAGCGAGACGGTGTCCTCGCCCCGAAGCGCCGCCTTGGCGCGCTCGATCGCTTGCGGGGAGGCGGCGCGCAAGAGATCGCGAAACGACGCCGCCTCGTCCGGCGCATCCCCGATGAGTTCGCCGAGGGTGATGCCGGCGGCCTTGGCGACGCGGCGCAGCAGCAGCACCGACACGTTGCCCATGCCGCTTTCGAGCTGTGCGATATAGCGCTCCGAAATATCCGACGCCTCGGCGAGAACCTTGCGGGACATGCCGCGCAGCGCACGAATGCGCCGCACCCGCTGCCCGAGCTCGGTGAGGAATTCCTCGTCGGCAGAGCTGCGTGGGACCGCGACCTGGTCCGTTTTCTCTTTGGTCCCGGGCGTTCCGCGTCGTGCCCGGGCTCCTTCGTCCGCCATTCTCACCTGCTCCGTCGCCCGAACGGTGAATCATCCCCGCGACTGGAAAAATAATACATCGAGCTGCGAAACAGCAAGTCGCACTATATTTCCGAACAGGCGAAGAAAAGCACCACCCGCCGCCGGCGGGCGAATGCTGGGCGACAAAGCGCGCGTGGTGGCTGCGCGCCGCGACCGATTATTGCAGCGGATCGGCTTCCGCCTCATTGGCCGAGACGGACGTGATCGTTCGCGGATCGGGACCTCGCCCTTCGGCGAAGGCGCGCTCCTGCATCCGGTGTCCGTGAAGGAGCCCGGGGAGGCCGTAGTTTCCTTCGATGCAGCGCGGTTCGCTGTAGATTCGGTTTTCCGCGTCGTTCTGTCGGATGAAGTCCTGCTTGGCCGTCCAAGGCCGCGTCCACACGGTCGGATCCTCGACGGTCACGGCGTATTCGAGCGAATTCGGGCCGGTGCGCGTCCAGCGCTCGACGATGTGCAGGTTCTCCCGCGACCCCTGGAAGTCGGTCTTCGGGCTGAAGTTCGTCACGTCGATCACGAGCGTATTGCCCTCCCAGTGGCCGCGTGAATCGCCGTACCACTGGCGGATGCTCGCCGGCACATGAGGGCTGCCGTCCATGACGATGTTGCGCTGCCAACCCTGGCCCTGGCCGACGTCGTAGAACATCGCGACGCCGCCGGGCGTTTGCACGATCCGACGGAAGCTGATGCGATCGGCGATCGCCCCGAGTGTGCCGACTTCCGGCAATCCGCCCATCAGGCAGCGCACCGCGAGCGAGGCGTCCTCCGGGTTGTCATAGCGATTGATGGTCGCCGTGTTGTAGCGCGGAGGAGGTTCGGAATACCGCGACGACGGCGTCGGGTCGTAGGTCCCCCCGGCGCACGGCGTCTCCTTGTTCTTGCAGGTCTCGGTCGACTGCAGCAGCCCGACGCGAAACGCGCGGTCGCCCGCGGCGCCCTTCTGCGCCTCCGGCGTCGGAGGCGGCAGCCGGCCGTTGGGCGGATCGACGATCCGGGATGTCCGCAGGCCGGTGCGCTTCTTCGGGGTGAATGCGTCATTGTAGGCGCCGGCGACGTCGGCGATGGTCCCGCGCTCCGAGCGCCTTTCGCGACCCTGCATGTTCGCGCGCTGCCGGTCGAGGTCGGCCCGCTGGGCATCGGTGAAGAACTCCTGGTTCGCGAATTTGGGCGAGCGCTGGAGCGGGGTGTCGGTCTCGTCGGTCCAGATGCCTTGGAGATCGGGATCACCCCAGGGTGTCTTCGGTGCCGCCGCCTGCTCCGTTGCGGATGCCACCTGGGCCTCGGTCGGTGTGACGGATACCGCAAAGCCAACCGCGGCTCCGGCAATGGCAATCCCGAGCATCGAGCCTGAGAATTTCTCGCGCATGATGGCCTCCCTTTGCCCTGTGTGCCTTTACCGCGGCGGGATCCAACTCGACGAGCGACAGTGAGCCTCCCGCACCGAAGCAGACGGCAACGCATGCATTATGGTGGCGAACCGAAACGGTGCGCCGCTCCCAAACGCTATCCGACCAGCGGCTGCGCAGCAACCGATCGCACGCTAATTCTTGATATTCTGAAGGAACCAATCGGTCGGCAGTTCCCGCCCGAGCCCGCGCGCTTTCGCTTCGCGGTAAGCGAGTCCGCCGCATGCCGCAAATTGCAGGCCCCAATTGCCGACGGCGCGGTATTGCGTGATCTGCGCCGCGTTCGTGCGTCCTTCTGCGCGACCGGCGATCACGTCGGCATAGAGCGGCCAGGTTTTCCCCGAACGGTGCTTGCGGACCACCGGCGGCAGGCGTTGCTGCTCCTCCGCGCTGCCGCCGACAAAGGCGCTGCGGCTGTGTCCGAGATCGCGGCGGAACTGGCCGGTCTCGGGCATGTCGAATGCCTCGATGCCCTGCCGCACGACGACGTCGATACGCGCCTCGCAGGCCGGCGCAAAATCGAGCGGGCCGATCCCGACGACGTGCATTCCCGGCTCGAGCCAGTCCGCTTCGACGACGGGCAACATGCTGTCGGTCGCGGTCGCGACGATGTCGGCGCCACGGACCGCCTCTCTTGCGTTATCGACGGGCGCGACGCGGACGCCGAGCGAGTTCGACATCGTGTCGGCAAAGCGCGTGCGATTGGCCGGATTGCGGCTGAACACGCGCACCTCGTCGATGTCCCGGACCGCGACGAGCGCTTCGAGAACCGTGCGCGCCATGCCGCCTGAGCCGATCAGCCCGACGCGCCGCGACTCCGGCCGCGACAGCAGGCGTGCGCCGATACCGGCCGCAGCGCCGACGCGCATATGCTGAAGGTGTCCGTCGTTGAGGATCGCGAGCGGCTCGCCGTTCGCCGTGGCAAACAGCAGCACGAGGCCGCAATAGGTGCCCGGCCGCACGCAGTATTTCTGTTCCGACCAGTTCCCGTCCGGATTTCGCGGCCAGGTCATGACATCGGACTTCAAGCGCACGGCATAGATGCCCTCGGTCGCCCCCTCGATCGAGCCGAAGCGGTAGTATCCATCTTCGCGCTCGCAGGGAACGAAGGTGTCGAGGCGCGGGCGCGACACCGACGCGCCGGTCAGGACGCCGGCGAATGCGCGCTCCTGAACCGCAATGCAGTCCTTCGTGGTCAGTACTGCCGCGACGACCTCGTTATCGATGAACAACATCGCTCGTTCCGTCGCTGGCGAGATGCAGCAGCGCGGCGACTGACGGCGCGTCGAGGCTGTCGATCTCGCAGCATGCGGTGACGCATGTCGCGACGGCCTCCGGGGCGAGGTGCGTCGCGAGGCAATCGCGTGCTTTCTGGAGATGCTCCTCTGCGGTGATCGGCGCCGCGCCCCACGATCCGCGCGGCCGATCGCATCGCGTGCGGATGGTCCTGCCGTCGCCAAGCGTCACCTCGAGGTCGAGGTAACGGCCGGCCGTGTAGATGCTGGGAATATCGCGCGAGAGCCGGACCTCGATCTTTTTGAGCAGCGCCTGCATGTCGTCGCGATGCAGGCGCTCGTTGGTGAAGGACGCGAGGCCGACTTGCCCGTCGAGCAGCGCCGCTGCGGTCGTGTATTGCAGGCTGAATTTGCCATCGAGACCGCTGCGCGGCTGGGGCCGGTCGCTCGACGGCACGTCTGCCGCAGTAATGTGCACGACGCGGATCGCGTCGGTGGAGGGGAGCTGCGGTCGGGCGGACAGGGCCGCCGTGATCGCGTAGTGCGTGGAGAACTTCGCGGGGAAAATTTTGATCGCGTAGCCCGGGTCGACGATCCGGAACGGTGCGCCGAAATCGAGCAGCGCCTCTCCAGCGAATCCGCGCGGGAAGAACGCCTCGGCGTAGCTCTGCGGGGCGGGATCGAACAACGTCCGGCAACCGGTGAAGCCGCGTCGCGTGAGCAGCGCGGCCTCGAGGCCGAAAGCGGCGGCGTAGGCGCAGTGGGTCGCCTTGGTCATGGTGCCGAGATTGACGAACAGGCCGCCGCAGCGCGAGCCCGCGATGCCGATCGCGTTGGCGAACTGGTCGGCATCGAAATCGAGAAGATGGCCCGCCGCGACCGCCGCGCCGATCGGCCCGACGAATCCCGGCGGGTGGAAGTGAAGCTCGTGGGATTCGAGCGCGCCCGCCGCCTGCCGCAGCCGGCCCTGAATCTCGATCCCGAGAACCATGGCCGCAAGAATTTTCGCGCCGGAACTCCCCAAGGTCTCGCCGAGCGCGAGCGCCGCGGCGAGCGCAGGCGACAGCGCGTGGGTCGCGGGCAGCCACATGGGCTCGTAGTCGAGCACATGCATCGCGGCGCCGTTGACCAATGCCGCGGGCACGGTCCCGAGCCGAGCGTTCAGACCGAGCAGGGAGGCCGTCGTGCCTCCGCCCGGACCGGTCAGCGGATCGGCGAAATGCGCAGCGAGAATGCGCGGTGCCTCCTCGAGCCGCGCGCCGGCGACAGCAACCGCCACGCCATCGAGAAACAACTGGCGCGCCGCCGGCAACAGCCGCGCCTCAAGTGGGGTGCTGCCGCACGCGACGATGCGCTCGCACACGCGCGCGGTCAGGTCGGATGGCGGCTTCATCACGCTGCCCCCAATTCCGCGAGTACATAGGGCAGGATGCCGCCGTGTCGCAGCCATTCTGCTTCGCGGCGCGTATCGATGCGCGAAACGGCCGGCACGGTTTCGCGGGATCCGGACGCGCGCGTTATTTCGACCGGCACGGTTCCGCCCGGAACCAGCGCGGCGCCGATGTCCGGAATGTCGAACACTTCGTCTCCGCTAAGCCCGATCGTGCGTCGCGTGACGCCCGGCGGAAATTGCAGCGGCAACACCCCCATGCCGACGAGATTCGAGCGGTGAATGCGCTCGAAGCTTTCAGCGAGCACGGCGCGGATGCCGAGCAGTCGGGTGCCCTTTGCCGCCCAGTCGCGTGATGAGCCGCAACCATAGTTGCGCCCGCCGACCACCACGACGGGACGGCCCTCGGCCCGGTACCGCTCTGCCGCGTCGAAGACCGTCATCAGCTCGCCGCTCGGCTGGTGATGGGTGAAACCGCCTTCGCGGCCCGGCGCGAGCTCGTTGCACAAACGGATGTTTGCGAACGTGCCGCGGATCATCACTTCGTGGTTGGCGCGGCGGCCGATATAGGTGCCGAACTTCTGCGGTGGCACGCCGTGTTCGAGAAGATAAGCGGCGGCTTCGGTGTTCGGCGGTATGCTGCCGCCGGGCGAGATGTGGTCCGTGGTGATGTCGTCCCCGAGCATGAGGAGGATGCGCGCGCCGCGGACCGGCGCCGCCGCATCCGCGTGATCATCGAGGAAAGGTGGCCGGCGCAAAAACAGGCTCTCGGCATCCCAGGGGAACAGCGGCTCGGTGCTGTAGGGAATCTCGGTCCATTTCGTTCCGGGGTCGGCGAACGTGTCGTAGGCGTGGTGAAACAAGTCCCGGGTCAGCGCATGTTCGACACAGGCGCGGATGTCGGCGTCGGCCGGCCAGATGTCGGCGAGGAACACGGGCCGGCCGACGATGTCGTCGCCCAGTTTCTCGCGGGTGAGATCGGTCAGGATGGAGCCGGTGATCGCATAGGCGACGACCAGGGGTGGAGAGGCGAGGAACGTGCCGCGAACCGACGCGCTCAAGCGCCCCTCGAAATTGCGGTTGCTCGAGATGACGCCGACGGCGACGAGCTCGCGTTCCGCGATCTCGGCCGCGATCTCGTCGGCGAGCGCGCCGGAGCCGCTGCCGCAGGCCATGCAGCCGAACCCGGCGAGCTGAAAGCCGAGCGCATCGAGCGCGTCCGAGAGCCCCGCCTTCGCGAGCATCGCCGGCACCACGCGCGAGCCCGGTGAGAACGAGGTCTTGATCCAAGGCTTGGTGCGCAATCCCTTCGCCACCGCGTTCCGGGCGAGCAGCCCGGCAGCGATCATCTGATACGGGTTTGCCGTGTTGGTGCACGATGCGATCGAGGCGACCGCGATATCGCCGTGTTGCAACGGCCGCGAGAGCGAGGCAACCGGCGGCGCCTCGGCCGTTGCCGCGCCTCGTGCCGCAAACGCGCTGCGGAACGTGCGTGGTGCGTCGGAAAGCGGGACGAGGCTCTCCGGCCGCGACGGTCCCGCGAGAGACGGCTCGACGCTGCCGAGGTCGAATTCGAGCACCGCCTCGAAGGTCGGCTCGTCGGCCCGCCACATCCCCTGCGCCTTGGTATAGCGCTCGACGAGATCGACCAGCGCCGCCGGGCGCCCGGTCTGCGATAGATACCGCAGGGTTTCCGCGTCTACGGGGAAGAATCCCATCGTGGCGCCGTACTCGGCGGCCATGTTCGCGATAGTCGTGCGGTCAGCCGCGGAGAGGTGTTCGACCGCCGGACCGCAGAATTCGACGACCGCCGCGAGCACGTCGGCGCTGCGCAGAAACCGGGTGAGGGCGAGCACGATGTCCGTGCACATCATGCCCGGGCGCGGCGCGCCGACGAGACGGCAGCCGACCACGCGGGGCACCGGCAAGCCGAGCGGCTGGCCGAACATCGCGATCGCCGCTTCGATCCCGCCGACGCCCCAGCCGAACACGCCGAGCCCGTTCACCATCGGCGTGTGGCTGTCCATCCCGACGAGGCTGTCGGGAAAAGCGAGCCGCCTGCCGTCCTTCGCGGCGCAGGCGACGACCTGCGCCAGATGCTCGATGTTGATCTGATGGACGATGCCGTTCCCTGGCGGCACCACGCGCAAATTATCGAACTGCGCCATCGCCCACTTCACGACGCCGAAGCGCTCGCGGTTGCGTTCGAGCTCCGCAGCCAGATTGCGCGAGAATGCGTCGGGGGTGCCGGCGTAATCGACGCGCACCGAATGGTCGATCACGAGATCGGTCGGTATCACCGGGTTGACGCGCCGCGGATCGAGGCCGCTCGACATCATCGCGTCGCGCAAGGCCGCGAGATCGATCAGCAGCGGAATGCCGGAAGAATCCGGCATCAGCACCCGGAACGGATAGAACGTCACCTCGCGGCCGAGCGCCGCCGGATCGGGCCATTGCGCCAACGCGGCGATGTCGTCCTTGGTGACGGTGAAGTCGTCCTCGTGGCGAACGAGGTTTTCGAGCAGCACCTTGAGCGACACCGGCATGCGATCGAGCGACACGCCCAGCGCGTCACCCAGCGCCGGGAGACTGTGGTACCAGGTCCCGTCGTCAAGCTTCTCGTCGTTCAACTTGCGGAGAGTTCCGAACGAGTTCGGCATGGGCCTCCCTGACGTTTCGCGCTCAAGTGTCGTCAGGCGCCACGAATGAACGTTCGAGCGCCCGGATCTCGCGAATCCCCATCAGGTCGTTGAGCTCGTCGAACGACACCAGAAGATCGGGGCGATCGATCGCGCGGCCTTCCTCGATGGATTGCCCGAGCACGGCGAGCGCGTTCTTCATGCCCTGGATCGCGGCGGCGGTGAGCAGGCGCGGGAAAGACACCGCCTTCACGCCCATGTCCTCCAATTGCTTCGTCGAGAGCAGGGGCGTGGTCGGGCGCTGGCGGATGCCGAACCCCATGTTGACGGTGAGCGGCTTGACGACATTGCGCGCGACCGTCGCGATGTCCTCGGCAGTGAGGAGCGCGTCCGCGAACAGGAGGTCGGCGCCCGCCTCGGCATAGAGATTGAGCCGGCGGATCGCTTCGCCGACGCCGTGGATCGCGGTCGCGTCGGTGCGTGCCTTGATGACGAAGTCGGGATCGCGGCGCGCTTCTGCGGCGGCGCGGATCTTCTCGACCGCCTCCTCGGCGGAGATGACCCGCTTGCCCTCCATGTGGCCGCATCGTTTCGGCCACACCTGGTCTTCGATCATCAGGCAGGCGAGGCCGGCGCGCTCGAACCCCTGCACGGTGAAATAGACGTTGAGCGCGTTGCCGTAGCCGGTGTCCCCGTCGGCCGAGAGCGGAATGGAGCTGATGGCGGCGAGTGCCGACGAGGCCCGCAGGTTCTCGGCATAACCCATGATGCCGACATCGGACCATCCGAGGTTGCTCTCGCTCAACCCGGCACCGGAGATGGCCGCAGTCTTGTAGCCCATCAGCTCGACGAGCCGCAGGCTGAACCCGTCGAAGACGCCCGGCGATATCACGATGCCCGGCTGGTTCAACAGCGCCCGCAGCCTCGCGCCGGGCGAACCCAAGTTGACGGCGTCCATCGTTATCGCACCTGATCGGCAAGGGCTGTGCTGCTGTAGCACGTTCGGTTCACTTGAAATCGTCATGGCCGGGCTTGACCCGGCCATCCCGCTTAATGGGGCACGGCCGTGCCGCATGATCGGGATCGCCGGGTCAAGCCCGGCGATGACGCGGATGGGTCATTATCCAAAGACGTTCAACTCCACGTCAGGTCGTGATTGCGCAACGGCAGGTCGCGATAGCGCTTTCCGGTGATCTGGAAGACCGCATCGGCAATGCAGGATTGAATCGATGTGGCGCGGTCGTGGCCCATGCCGTTGAGCCAATGCCCGGTCTTGAAGAAGTTGATGTTGATCTCCGGCGGATCTTCGTTGATCCGCGACAGCAGGAACGTGTCGAAGTTATTCTCCGCGATGCGGCCTTCCTTGATATTGCACTCTTGATGCATGGTGTCGTTGTAGAACCAGGTGACCTGGCCCTCGAGCTGTTTGCGCACCGATAGCGGGTTGACGAGGCCGAATCCCTCTTCGTGGGCCATGTCGACGCGCTCCAGACGCAGCGCGCCTTGCTTGCTGATCGACACGGTGAGGACCTGGGCGCTGATGGTGGCGTTGCCGTTCGTCTCGGCCCCGCGCTCCTCGAGGGCGATCGCCTGCGCCACGCCTTGCGGCAACGGCTTGCCCCAGCCGGACATCTCGGCCGCCATGTCGAGCGCTTTGATCATGTCGGCCTTGTAGGGAAGATTGGTCCGCGAGATCAGCTCGCGGCGATAGAGGTACGGGTCCTTGCCGGCCGCGTGGGCGAGTTCATCGATGAAGCTCTCGCGATAGAATTCGTGGGCCGGCTGCCCCACGCCGCGCCGCGTCCCCACGGGAACGTGGAACGCCACGGGGTGCGTCGAGAAGCGGTAATTCGGCACGAAGTAACGCGAAGCCTTGTCGAAGCTGGCGGTCGGGCCAGGGGCTTTCCCGTCCATTGCCGTGCGGACCTCGAGAGCGATCGGCCAGCCATCCGCATCGAGGGCCGCGCGCAAGCGCGCGACGCTCATTGCCCGATACGCCGAGTTGATGAAGTCCTCCTCACGCGTCCACAAGAGGTGGATCGGCGTGCCGCGATTCTGGTTGGCGATATAGATCGCCTGCTCGGCCTGCGGACCGTTGCCGTTGCGGCCGAAGCCGCCGCCGAGGTGGCACAGGTGGAGATAGACATTGCTCTCGGGAATGCCGGTGATCTGGGAGGCCGAGTAGCGCGTCTCCTGGGGGCTCTGGTCGCCGATCCAGATGTCGACGCGGTCGTCGGTGACCAGCACGGTCGCGTTTCCCGGCTCCATCCGGGCGCGCGGCAGGTAGGGCGTCGCATACGTCGCCTCGACGATCTTGGCGGCGCGAGCGAAACCGCGGTCGAAGTCCCCGAGATTGACATGCACTTTGCCGGGCTTGTCGATGGCCGCCGTCAACGCCGCTTGCATGTTGGCGGTGTCGAATGCGGCGTTCTCCGCCGGCACGTCCCATTCGATCGGCATTTTGTCGAGTGCGGTCTTCGCCTGGTACCAGTGCTCGGCGATGACCGCGACGCCGCCGCTGTAAGTGCGCTCCCGGATGAGCGCCGGGTTGGGGATCGGGAACTCCACCGCCGAGATCACGCCGGGCTCTGCCGCGAATGCGCTCGAAATCGTAGCGCTTCACCGTGCCGCCATAGACCGGGCAGGTTTTCACGGCCGCCCATTTCATCCCAGGCAGCCTGACGTCGATGCCGTAGATCGTCTTGCCGGAAACCTTGAACGGGACATCGAGATTCTTCTGCTCGGTCCCCATCAGGGTCCATTGCGAGGGAGGCTTGATGCGGATCCCGTGCGGATTGGGATGAGGTGTCCGCGCGGCCAGCGCGGCAACCTGGCCGTATGTGGTGGTCCGCCCCGTCGGCAAATGGGTAATGATGCCGTTCGACGAACGCACCTCCTCGACCGGCACGCTCCAGACCTTCGCGGCCGCCGACAGCAGCCGCTCGCGCGCTTCCGCGCCGGCAAGCTGAAGGTAATAGCGGCCGTCCTTCACGGATGCAGCGGCGTTGGTTCGCATGCGCCGGTAAAGGCTGTTCGGGATGCCCTCGATGCCGGTCCGGCCGCGCTTGCCGAACTCGGGTTCACCACCGCCCGCGGGGTCGGTGGCACCTTTGCCCATGACCTCGAGCGTCCATTCCGGTGCCACTTCCCGCCCGTCGCGATTGACCGAGGCGTATTGCGGCCGGACCTTGCTCCAGTCGCACTGCAACTCCTCGCACACCATCATGGCGTTGGAGGTCCAGACGCCCTGACCGAGCTCGGTCTGGGCGATGCGGATCGTCACGGTCTCGTCGGGTGCGACGACAACCCATGCGTTGATCTCGTCGACCGCTGGGTCGAGTGCCCACGCGGCGCCGGGAGGGTTGATGATCTGGGCCGCCGCACGCTGCGGCAACCAGAAGCCGACCACAAGCGCGCCGGTCGCAGCGGCGGTCGAGAGAAAATCCCGACGTGAGGGATTCGGGGACAGGCCCGGCTTGACGGGATCGTTGTCGATCATCACAGAGTCCTCCCCGACATCTTGGATGCCGCCAGCCGAACCGCCTTGCGGATGCGGTGGTAGGTGCTGCACCGGCACGCATTGGTCATTTCGGCGTCGATGTCCGCATCGGTCGGATTAGGGTGTCGCTTGAGCAGCGCCACCGCGCTCATGATCTGCCCCGACTGACAATAGCCGCATTGCGGCACGTCGAACTCGATCCAGGCGAGCTGCACGGGATGCGTCCCGTCCGCCGACAAGCCCTCGATGGTGGTCACCGCCTTGCCGGCCGCGGCCGAGACCGGAATGCTGCACGAGCGAACCGGACGATCGTCGATGTGCAGGGTGCAGGCCCCGCATTGCGCAATGCCACAGCTGAACTTGGTGCCGGTGAGCCCGAGATGATCGCGGATCACCCAGAGCAGCGGCGTTTCAGGCGCCACGTCGACGGAATGCCTGACGCCATTTACCGTGAGGTCTATTGCCATAGCGTTCCCCGCCAGCCGGCCGTTCTTCAATCGGCCTTCGCTTTATCCTTAGCAGAACCGGCAGGCCGTCTCTACGCCGCCGGGCGAGGTTTGCAGGAAGCCTATTGCCGTGATGCCAAATCTTATCGTCGTGGCCGTGCAACGCTCGTCGCCGGCGCATTGCCCGGAAATCTTTCGTATTTTAGACTGCACGTCGCGAACTCGGCTCCACTCGTGCCCGGAGGGATTTCGATGCGCAATTCAACGATCGCGGCCTTTATAACCGTCGGCACTCTCGCCCTGACCGGCGCCGCCGAGGCCCAACAGCAGCCGATCACAATCAAGGCCGGAACTCTCATCGACGGCAAGGGCGGGGTCGCGCGCAACGCCGTCATCACGGTGAACGGGACGCAAATCGCAGGCATCGGCTCCGGCGACAATGGGCGCGTCACCTATGACTTTCCAACTCTCACCGTGTTGCCGGGGCTGATCGATGCCCACGTGCACATCGGTGCGCACTTCGGCAAAGATGGCCGCGCATCGACGCCCGGCGAAACTCCGGCCGAGCAGGCGCTCGCCGCGGCCGGAAACGCTTACGCTTTGCTGATGGCGGGATTTACCACGGTGCAAAGCGTCGGCGCGGCGAGCGACGTGCCGCTGCGCGAGGCGATTGCGAGCGGGCGCATTCCCGGCCCGCGGCTGCGGACCTCGGTCTATCAGCTCATCGACACGAAGCTCACGCTCGACGAGGTGCGCCAGTTCGTGCGGAAGGCTGCCGCCGATGGCGCCGACGTGATCAAGATTTTCGCCTCCAAGAGCATCCGCGAGGGGGGCGGCCAGACGCTGAGCGATGAGCAAATTCTCGCCGCCTGCAGCGAGGCGAAGGCGCAGGGCAAGCGCGTGTGGGTTCACGCGCACGCGGCGTCGGCCGTGCGTGCCGCGACGCTCGCAGGTTGCACGACAGTCACCCACGGCTCCCAGATCGGCGACGCCGAAGCCGACCTGATGGCGGCACATGGCACCTTCTTCGAGCCGCAGACCGGGCTGCTGCTGCAGAACTACCTCGAGAACAAGGCGCACTTCCTGGGCGCCGGCAATTACGACGAAGCCGGCTTCAAGTACATGGAGGAGGGCATCCCGCTCAACGATGCCATGTTCAAGATGGCGATCAAGCACAAGGATCTGAAGATCAACATGGGGACGGACGCGGTCGCCGGCGCGCACGGGCAGAACGCCCGCGAGATCATCTACCGCGTGCAGAAGGGCGGCCAGCCGGCGATGGAAGCCATCAAGGGCGCAACCTCGATCAACGCCGAGGCGCTCGGCATGCAGGACGAGATCGGCGCCCTCGCACCCGGCATGGCGGCCGATCTGATCGCGGTCGACGGTGATCCCCTCACCGACATCACGGCGCTGCGGCGGGTCGTATTCGTAATGAAGGGCGGCAAGGTCTATCGCAACGTCGCGTCCGGCCAGTAGTCCGGGAGCCGACCGAGCTCTATTCTTCGGTGACGTCGTCCACGTTTTTTCTGTGATGTCCGCTGACTGGGTCATTCAGACGTCAGCCTACGCAATGGGCACAGCAGTCTTTGACCCCGATCCGGACATGGGCACTGTTATTCGATCAACTCGTCGGCGCGGTCCCGCCGTCGGATCCTCGATTCCTTTATGGGTTTGCGAGAAGCCTACCGCGGTCCAGGCAGGCGAACCAGAGCCTCGACGGCTGCGCACCGCAGCGGCGATTTCGGTGACCTCGGTTTCTCTCAGTCGATGGCTAAAATCGCCGGGATTCTACGCCTATCGGGCTATTCACGCATGTTGCCGCCTATTTGACGGCCTACTTGATAATCTGCCAGTCGATGGCGACGGTGCCGGCGCCGACACCTGATTTGAGCACGCCGACATTCATCAGCCATACCGCAACGGCGCCGCCGGTCTGCCGCCACAGGATGTCGGCCTTGTGATCGCCGTCGAAGTCGCCGACGCCAACAATCTGCCAGTCCGTGCTGACCGCAGCGACGCCGACACTCGATTTGATCGTGCTGCTGTTCATCAGCCACAACGCCACGGCACCGCCGGTCTGTCGCCATAGGATGTCGGCCTTGCAGTCGCCGTCGAAGTCGCCGACGCCAGCGATTTGCCAGTCGGTGGATACGGTGGTGATGCCGATTGCCTGCCTGATGGAAACGCCATCCATCAGCCACAGCGCCACGCTGCCCGCATCCTGCCGCCAGAGAATGTCGAACCTGCCGTCGCCGTCGAAGTCGCCGACGCCGGCGACCTTCCAGTCAGTCGGGACAGTGCCGATGGCTGCCGAGCTCGTGATGATAGGTCCCGTATTCGTGAGCGTGCTTGCGTCGATCAGCCAGACCGCCAGCGCGCCAGTGCTGCTCCGCCAGAGAATGTCGTATCTATTGTCGAAGTTGAAGTCTCCGACGCCGACGATCTGCCAGTCGGTGGCCGGCGTGCCGAGGCCGATGGTGGATTTGATCGTGGTGCCGTTCATCAGCCAGATCGCCACCGTACCCGAGTTGGTGTCGCGCCAGAGGATGTCGGCCTTGCCATCGCCGTCGAAGTCTCCGGTACCGGCGATCACCCAGTTGGTCGTCACCGTGCCAAGGGCGCCGGACTGCGCGACAGCTCCGCCGTTCATCAGCCAGGTCGCTACCAGTCCGGAGGTCTGCCGCCACAGAATGTCGGACTTGCTGTTCGCATCGAGATCGCGAGGGGTCTTCGCAAGGGAGCCGAAATTGGCGACCAGGGTGCGGTCGTTGGTGACTGGGAACGTATAGGTGGGTGCCCAATTGACGACTTTTCCATTCTCGGTCCAGCTGGAGAAGATGTAGCAGGCGTTGGGCGTTGCAGTGACCGTGGCGATGCTGCCTGACGCGTAGCTCCCGCTGCCGCCGAGCACGCCGGCGGCCGGTGTATTGGCGCCCACTGATATGTTGTAGTTCGCGCTGCCCTGGCCGAAGTAGGCGATCAGCACCCGATTGGCCGTCAGCGTGAACGTATAGCTGGCGTTCCAGCTCACCACTGTGCCGTTCTCGGTCCAGCTCGAGAACAGATAGCCGCTGTTCGGCACCGCCGTGACCGTTACCGTGCTCCCGTCGTTGAATGTCCCGCCGCCGCTCACCGTTCCACCCGCGCTGGGCGACGCACCGACCGAGACGCTATCGCTCGTGCCGCCACCTTCCTTGATGAGGCACCGGTCTTCCGGCGAGTACAGGCCATTGCCGGCCTGGTATTTCATCGGCGTAGGACTTGTGCGGCTATTGCATTCAGGCTCGAAGTCTCCGGAGTCCCCTTGAAGCTCTCCCAGGCAACGCGGGTCGGATGTGGAGCCCAGCACGGCCGTGCAATATTGGCCCAAGTTTATAGGCGTTCCGGATTGCACGACGTGGTGATCTGTATACGCGTATGCAGTGCCCGTCGTGAGCATCGTTGCGACAAGTGCAAACAGGATGCACACAAGCATCTCGGCGCGGGAACGCCTCACGATCCTAACTCGCCGCCGATGACATTTCACGTGACTTCATCCCCAAATACAAACTGATCATCTGGTCATGCGACCAGCCCCTTTTCTCTCTTATCCGGCGGTGCCCACTAGTCAACCCCCGGCGCGCCGGCGATCCATGTTTCGAATACATCGCGTGCTGCTAAGGAGGATCGTAAGCGTAGTGAAGACGCCGAAGCGGACCTGATGGCGGCGTGTCCAGTCAACAGAAAGCCGCGGATTTGAGGACGTGCGAACTTGGGGATTGGGCAAATAGATCCATCGCGTCACTCGCAAGGTTTAACCAAACCACGCAACGCCGGACCCGACACCCACATCGTGCCCCATGGCGGTGGCAGACCACCATGGGCTGAAATGTACTCCCGAACCGGCGCAGGATAGAGCGACATGAGAAGGTCAGTCCCGCTTTGCGACCGCTGGCCGCTCGTTGTCCCTCGTCTGATGAAAACCAAGCGCGGCACGCTCGGTGATGCACACCCGGTCGGCCCAGGCGAGCACAAGAGTGCAAGCTGAGCGGCACCGCCCATCAATGCGAAACGTTGCGCCCGCTGCGACCTGTCTCCGATATCGTTCGAGGTAGTCTCGCAAACCACCGCCATTGTCGTCGGCAATCACGATCGGTTTCGGATGTGCCGATTCAACCGGTTGCTGTGACGCCGGCAACGCGGCGCGCTTCTCCAACCCAGGCGTCCCAAGCCACTCCGCAAAGCGCTTCTTCGCTTCCGCGATTTGCTCAGGGGTCATCTTCGCGGCGACAAGCTCTCGGCTTGCGAGCGTCTCCTTGAGTCCTCCCGCAGCGGCCAGGTCGAACCACATATGTGCGGCGACATAGTCCTGCTGAACACCCCGACCGTTTGCGTACATGAGCCCGAGATTGTCCTGAGCCCAGGCGTTGCCCTGGTCGGCAGCGAGCTTGAAGAGGCGCGCAGCCTCGCGGTCGTCCGTCGAAACACCACCAAGGCCGTCTCTGTAGTTGACCCCGAGATTGTTCTGTCCCGATGCGTTGCCCTGGTCGGCGGCCAGCTTGTAGAGGCGAGTGGCCTCACGATCGTCCTTCTGCAGGCCGCCACGGCCCTCGTCGTAAAATAGCCCGAGATTGTTCTGAGCCTGGGCGTTGCCCTGGCCGGCGGCCAGCTTGTAGAGGCGAGTGGCCTCACGATCGTCCTTCTGCAGGCCGCCACGGCCCTCCTCGTAAAATAGCCCGAGATGGACCTGACCACTGGCGTTGCCCTGATCTGCGGCCTTTCGGTACCAACTCGCCGCCGCCGTATCGTCCTGCGGCACACCCTGGCCGACCTGGTACATGAACCCGAGGCGGGATTGAGCCTCGTCGTTGCCCTGATCGGCAAGGGACCGCCACAGTCGCATCGCGGTTACAAAGTCGCCTCGCTTGTACGCGGCTAGTCCGTCCTCGAGCGATCCAGCAGCTGAGGGAGCAGCAAGCGCCAGAGATAGAACAACGGCCGTAATCCCGGCCCGAATTGTGTTTTTCATGGCGCCTCGGTGAACGCTTTAGCCCGTAAAATGGGTGCCGTCACAGGGCATTGAATTGCGCTTCATCGGCAGCCTATCCCGGCCGAGGACGTAGGGGAACGGGCCACTTCGAGGTCACGGGGCACGCCGTGGGCTTTGCTTGCTGCACCGCATGAGTTGGAATTGGCCCTTATCGGCCGACGGCTCTTTTTCTCCTGCGATGTCCGCCGGCCGCGGCGAGGCTGCCGCGACGCCGCTTCCGCGCCGGTGTCAGTTTGATCCAGAGACGGCAATCTGCCGAACGGGCCGCAATCGTCGGAGCGACGGAGTTATGCAACGCCGCATCAGGATCCGGCACGACGCGAGCGGATCGCAGTCGACGGGGATCCTCTGAGTGACATCACGGCGCTGCGGCGGGTCGTATTCGTAATGAAGGGCGGCAAGGTCTATCGCATCGTCGCGTCCGGCCAGTAGTCCAAAGCCGACCGAGTTCTATTCTTCGATGACCTCGTCCTCGTTTCTCTGTGATGTCCGCTAACTGAGGTCATTCAGACGTCAGCCCACGCAACGGGCGCGACAGCCTTCGACCCGAACCGGACCCCGACGAGCCGCTTTCACTCCGCGTTGATCGACTGCACCGTCCATGATGTCGATATGTTGCCGATGACGGCGGTCGAGGACACGGTCACCCCATTCATGAACCACATCGCGGTGTTGCCGCCGGTGTCGCGCCACAGCAGATCGCTCCTACCGTCTCCGTTAAAGTCGCCGACCAGCGCAATCGACCATGTGGTCGGCACACTCCCGACGCCGACGGCCGATGACACCGTCGCCCCGTTCATGAGCCAGATCGACGTGTTGCCGCTGGTGTCGCGCCAGACAATGTCGCTCTTGCCGTCACCGTTGAAGTCACCGGTGCCGACGACCGACCAGGTGGCGGCGGGGACGTTGCCTACCGACCCGGTGGAAACGACCTGCGTGCCGCTCATGAACCACATGGCGTTGTTGCCAAGATTGTCGCGCCACAGCAAGTCGCTTTTGCCGTCACCGTTGTAGTCGCCGGTCCCGACCACGTTCCACGCGAGCGGCACACTGCCGAGCCCGGCGGAAGAGGAGATGGCGGCGCCGTTCATCAACCACACCGCGACATTGCCGCTGCTGTCCCGCCAGAGGATGTCGCCGAAGCTGTCGCCGTTGAAGTCGCCGGTTCCGATGACGGACCAGATGGCGGGGATATTGCCGACGGACAGGGACGACCTAACCGCCGGGCCGTTCATGAACCACATTGCCGTGTTGCCGCTCGTGTCGCGCCAAAGCAGATCGGCCTTGCTGTCGCCATCGAAGTCGCGTTGGCCGACGATCGACCACGTGGTCGAGGGCGCGCCAAGTCCCGCAGAAGACACGATCGACGATCCGTTCATCAGCCACACCGCCGTCGAGCCGTTGGTCGTGTCACGCCACGCAATGTCGCTCTTGTGATCCCCGTTCGGGTCGTGCGTGTTCGGATTGATCGAGCAGGGGAAGTAACTGTTGATATTGTCCCAGGCCAATTTCACGTCGATACGGGGGGCTTGGTACGTCCCTCCCGGGCGCGTATCGTTGATCGGCGGACCGTTCAGGGACAGCGACGTGACGATGCTGGTGGGGCTGTTTCCGAACATCGGAGCCTGAGGGCACGCGCTTTTGAGCGCGGCGATGGCGCCGGCCACATGCGGCGCCGCCATCGAGCTTCCCCAGACACGATCATACAGGTTGGTGGTGCCGGTCGTATTTGCATTCGATGTAAGAATGTCGCGCGTGGTCCCCGAATGGTCCCCCCCGGGGGCGAAAGCTCTGACCTGCTGTCCCATGTTCGTGTATCCCGCGATCTGCTCTCCCGCGCCCTGGACGATTTTCATCGAGGCCGCGACCGCGAACGCGGACGAGATGCAGGCCGGCTGCGACACCCCGTTCACCGAACGGTCGTTGCCGGCCGCGATCACGGTCACGATGTCGAGCGCCTGAAGGTTGTTGATCGGAGTCGTGAGGACATTGGTGTTGCAATAGGTCCCTTGCGGAACCCCGTTGCCGAGGCTGAGATTGACGGCCGCGAGCTTGACTCCGTTCGGCGAGCCCAGCGCGCTCGCGATAAAGTTGAGGGCGGCGACGAGATCGGACTCATAGTAGCGGAGACAAGGGGCCGGATCATCCGGGGGGGCGCACTCGGTGTCCAGGTTGTGTCGATGCATGACCTGGATCGCGACGATCTGGGCGCTCTTGCCGACTCCCGCCGGCGGCTTCCCTGTTGCGCCCCAGGTGATGTTCCCATTGTTGCCAGCGGCGATGCCGGCGGTCATCGTTCCGTGGAAACAAAGTTGTTTCGAGCCACTGATGCATTTTGGAGTGAGCGGATCGGCGGCCCCGGCACCGCTCTGGCTCACCCCTCCGTTGGGACACAGCGAGGCCCGGTTCGTGCTGCCCCCGGTACTCGAAAAGCACGCCTCCGCGATCACCTTGCCGGCGAGGAACTCGTGGGTGCCCAGCACGCCACTGTCGAGGATCGCGACGGAACGCCCGCCGCCGGTCGCGCCTTTGGAAAAAGCGCCGCCGACACCGGTCATGCCGACGAGCGGCACGGAGTCGGGCAATGATGCCCGACCGACCTTGTTCTCGTGGATGCGCACGATGCGCGGATCGGCCGCGAATGCCTCCAGCTCCGCCCGCGTGACGTTGAGTACGATCATCGCAGTGATGTCCATGCGCTGGAGCGCGCGCTCGAAACCCTGCCCGGGGCGCGGCGCCGCCGCATTGCCGAAATGGTCGGCGATGATTGAGTCCTGCAGGGTGGCGATCCGCGTCTTCAGGTCGATCAGGAAGGCCGCATCGGCGCGGAAGCCGCTCGGCGCGTCCGGGACCGCAAACTCGATGATGACGAACGCATGACCGTCGCGATCGAGGATCGTATTGAGGGAGCCCGCATCGGGCGACTTCTGGGCGACGAGCGGTGACACCTGCGCGTATGACACCGAGACGGCGCCACCCGGCAGGATCAACGCCGACACCAGCATGGCCGCCGCGAGCCTTCGTGGCGCTCGAGCCCTGTCGAGGCCGAGCTTTGCTTCGTTAGAGACGATTGCACGGGCCATCGTGCCATTTCGTGTCAACATCATCATCCTCAACAACGCGGTCGCGTTCGCTGCCAGATGGAGCAATTGTCTTCGGTGGGAAAGTTTCATGAGGTGCCCCTCAATAAAAAATGCCGAGGAACGCGAGTTCCCCGACCAAGCCAGAAGCTTTACAGATTTTCGATGTTCGCGAAAGGGATGACGACCTGTGGCCCCTCACCGCAGGTCCGCTTAGGGATCGTCACAGACGAGGCGGGTCCTACCCGACTGCCCACAGCGAAACAGCAGCCTTTAGAAAACACCTGAATACCGCTTGCGACTGTCCGCAATTCCTATGCGCCTTCGCGCCTCGCATCGGATGGGGGAATTTTGCCCAGTCGACGGGCAGGTCCGCCATACAGGAAATCCGTCCAAAAACACCCCATCAGAAACGTCGATAAATCAGGCCTTGCTGCACTTCGGGTTTGCGTACAAGAGATCAGTTGATTGATTGGCCCATGGCAGACGCATCCCAACGCTTCCCGCCTCCCTGGCGCGCCGACAAGATGCCAGGCGGCTACGTCGTGAGAGACGCCAACGGGCCGAGGCGCGCCAGGCGAAGGTGCTCACCGCGGACGAGGCGCGGCGTCGCTCTTAAAGCTCACCCGGGCGTTGGGCTTGCGGGCGCAGTTGGTGATCGATCCGCGGCTCGTCGAGGAGATGTCGCCGTCTTGGGGATCGCGCGATGCCACGCGGGTGCATGGCGAGCGGCAGCCACAACTTGGTGCGGCTCAACTCAAGAGAATTTTGAAGCCAGCCGCCCGCGAAATGGGCCGGCGCGGCGGTGTCGCCCGTATGGCGAAGATGACGCCGGAGCAGCGGCGCCTCATGGGGCAGCGCGGCGCTCAAATCAGGTGGGGACGTCGGACCCGACGCGCGGGCATGGGGCACCCGGCGATCGATAGCCCCCCGACCCATGTCCGCTCCGGCGCAAGCCACATACGACCGCCGAGCGTGGAGGCCGGTTATGATCCTTGGAGTTCCGCCCACCTCACTCGGCGTTGACCGACTGCACCGTCCATATTGTCGGTATGTTGCCGATGACGGCGGTCGAAGACACGCTCACGCCATTCATGAACCACATCGCGGTGTTGCCGCCGGTGTCGCGCCACAGCAGATCGCTCATGCCGTCTCCGCTAAAGTCGCCGACCAGCGCAATCGACCACGTGGTCGGCACACTGCCGACGCCGACGGCCGATGACACCGTCGCCCCGTTCATGAGCCAGATCGACGTGTTGCCGCTGGTGTCGCGCCAGACGATGTCGCTCTTGCCGTCACCGTTGAAGTCACCGGTGCCGACGACCGACCAGGTGGTGGCGGGAACGTTGCCCACCGATCCGGTGGAAACGACCTGCGTGCCGTTCATGAACCACATCGCGTTGTTGCCGAGATTGTCGCGCCACAGCAAATCGCTTTTGCCGTCACCGTTGTAGTCGCCGGTCCCGACGATATTCCAGGTGAGCGGCACGTTGCCGATCACGACCCCGGACGAGAGGGCGGCGCCGTTCATCAGCCACATCGCGACATTGCCACTGGTGTCGCGCCAGATGATGTCGCCCAATCCGTCGCCGTTGAAGTCGCCGACGCCGGCGATGGACCAAGTGGTCGGGATGTTGCCCACGGATGCGGTCGATCCGACCGCCGCGCCATTCATGAACCACATCGCGGTGTTGCCGCTGGTGTCGTGCCACAGGAGGTCGGCCTTGCCGTCGCCGTCGAAGTCCCGCTGGCCGAGGATCGACCAGGTGCCGGGCACCCCGCCGATGCCGCCCGTCGACGACACCGCGGCCCCGTTCATAATCCAGAATGCGACATTGCCGTTGCCATCGCGCCAGGCGATGTCGCTCACATAATTGCCGTTGAAGTCGTGGGTTGCCGCCCGTGATCTCACAAACACCCAGGCCGCTCCGGCGTTAGAGTTGTCGTTATATCCCCCCGAGATACCGGTCTGGCCGTCACCGGACAGCGCGACCGAGTACCCTTCGGTGGCTTGGCCGGTGTTACCGGCGCCGACCAGCTTGCCACCCAGCTGAGTCCAGGCGGTACCGCTGCGGGTGAACGCCCACGCCGCGCCAAGAGCGGAGTTGTCACCCGGTCCGCCCACCATCGCGGTGTTGCCGTCGGCCGACAGGCCGACCGACTGGCCCTGGTTGGCGGTGCCGATCGCCCCGGTGCCGAACAGCTTCATTCCCTGCTGGAACCAGGAGGTGCCGTTTCGGATGAACACCCACGCCGCGCCAGCGTTGGAGTTGTCTGTCAACCCGCCCACGATGGCAGTAGTGCCGTCGGCCGACAGCGCGACAGAGGTGCCTTGCCGGGCCGCTCCGACGTTACCGCTGCCGACCAGCCCGTTTTGCAGGGTCCAGACCCCGCTGCTGCGGCCGAACACCGCCACCGCGCCCCCATTTGAGTTGTACGCAGGCTCGCCTATGAGAGCGATATTGCCGTCGGCCGACAGGGCGACCGAAGAGCCGAAGCGCGAGCCCGCGTCGCCAGTCAGCTTTGCTCCCTGCTGGGACCAGCCGGATGGGCCGCGGGTATAGACCCATACGGCTCCGTTACCTGACGTGTCCGCCGATCCGCCCACGATGGCAGTATTGCCATCTGCGGACAGTGCGACGGACGTACCTTGCTGCGCAGCCGCCCCGCCGGTACCGACGAGCTTGCCTCCCAGCTGGGTCCAGACCCCGCCGCTCCGGGTATAGGTCCATACCGCTCCTGTATTGTTGTTGTCGGAGGATCCGCCGACAATCGCAGTGTTGCCGTCGGCGGACAGCGCGACCGAGGAGCCTTGGGTCGACGCGCTTCCGGCGGCGCCGGTGCCGACCAGCTTTGATCCCTGCTGGCTCCACACTCCACCACTGCGGATAAACACCCACGCTGCTCCAAGGAACTGATTGTCGTTACCTACGCCGATGATTGCGGTGTTGCCGTCGGCGGACAGCGCAACCGAGTAGATTGTCGAGGGAGGCTCGGGAAGATTGCCGGTGCCAACAAGCTTCGGCCCCTGCTCGATGAACTGCGCAAGCGCGGACTGGAGTGGCGGGACAACGGCGGCGCCGGCGATTGCGAGCCTGACGATCAATGCGGACCCTGCGGCGCAAATCGACTTTCGGAAATAGGTTTGGCCGACCAGGTTCGAGCGTTGCTTGGCTTCCGCGCGTGACGACTCCTTGGCGGTGGGAATATTCCTCACGTTGGCCCCCTGTGATCACACTCAGCGACCACGTTATCAAAGCTCACATTCGTCTATTGGGCAACTTCGCCGATATGGGGCCGGTTATGGCCCTTCCCGCCGACGGCTCTTTCTGCTGAGTTATTCGCAGGTTGTGGCGAGGCTGCCGCGAGGCTATTTCTGCGCCAGTATTAGTTTGATCCGGAGGCAGCTATCTGCCGATGGGCCGCAATCGTCGGAGCGAGGCTGCTCCGACGTTGGAGTTGTCGGCGGGTCCCCCCACGATGCCGGTCTGGCCGTCGCCGGACAGCGCGACCGAGAACCCTTCTTCGGAGCCACCGGAGTTGCCGACTCCGACCCGCTTGGCGCCCTGCTGAGTCCACACGGTACCGCTTCGGGTGAACACCCACGCCGCGCCAATGAGGGAACTGTCTGTCGGGCCACCCGCCAGGGCGGTATTGCCGTCGGCGGACAGCGCGACGGAGAAACCCAGGCTGGGACCTTGACCCCCGACCGCGTCGGAAGCGACCAGCTTCGATCCCTGCTGAAACCATGAGTTGCTGCCGCTTCGGATGAAGACCCACACCGCGCCCTGGAAGTTGTCTACGGATCCACCGACGATCGCGGTATTGGCGTCTGCCGACAGCGCGACGGAACGGCCTTGAAATGCGGCTCCGGCCGCGCCGGTACCGACCAGCCCGTTTTGCACCGTCCAGACCCCGCCGCTGCGGCCGAAAACCACCACCGCGCCCGCGTTCGAGTTGAAAGCAGGCTCGCCCACGAGGGCGATGTTGCCGTCGGCCGACAGAGCGACCGAAGTGCCGAATTGCGAGCCTGGGTCGCCAGTCAGCCTCAGTCCCTGCTGGGACCAGCCTAATTGCCCGCGGGTGAAGATCCACACCGCTCCGTCGTTGTTATTGTTTGCCGATCCGCCCACGATGGCGGTATTGCCATCCCCAGAGATTGCGACGGACATACCTTGTAGGGCGAGCCCCGACATGCCGACACCGACGAGCTTGTCTCCCTGCTGGGTCCACACCCCGCCGCTTCGGGTAAATATCCACACCGCTCCCGCTTGCGAGCTGTCTCCGGGCCCGCCGACGATTGCGGTGTTGCCGTCGGCCGACAGCGCGACGGAGGTGCCTTGCTGTGCGTTTCCGACGGCGCCGGTGCCGACCAGCTTCAAACCCTGCTGGTTCCACACTCTGCCACTGCGGGTGAACACCCACGCCGCTCCCGTGGACCCGTCGCTAGGCCCGCCGACGATCGCGGTGTTGCCGTCGGCGGACAGCGCGACCGATGCACCTTGTTGAGGGCTGCCCGCAATGCCGCTGCCAACCAGCTTCGGCCCCTGCTGGACGAATTGCGCGAGCGCGGAATGCAGCGGTAGGACGAGCGAGGCGCCCGCGATTGCGAGGCGGACGATCAATGCGGACCCTGCCGCGCAAATCGACTTTCGGAAATAGGTTTGGCCGACCAGGTTCGAGTGTTGCTTGGCTTCCGCGCGTGACGACTCCTTGGCGGTGGGAATATTCCTCACGTTGGCCCCCTGTGATCACACTTAGCGACCACGTTATCAAAGCTCACATTCGTCTATTGGGCAACTTCGCCAATATGGGGCCGGACGTGGCCCTTCTCGGCGACGGCTCTTTCTCCTGCGATGTCCGCTGGTTGTGGCGAAGCTGCCGCGACGTCCCTTCCGCGCCAGTGTCAGTTTGATCCAAAGGCGGCAATCTGCCGAACGGGCCGCAATCGTCGGAGCGACGATCTGATCGCGCTGCTCTGCACCGACTGTCCCGTTCATCAGACCGCCGTTCGTTCTCGCGCGAAGGCGCTGATCCCACGGTCAATCTCATCGGCGTCGCGGCGTCCGACTGGGGTGACCTCCATACGAAGCGACGACGCGACCACCTGGATCGCGGCGAACTGGCTGAGGTCAAGGGCTGATGCTGGATTGCGAACGACAGCCACTCTCGTCACCTGCGGCGCGATCTGCTTGAGTAGCCCGATCAATTTTGAGCTTTGGCCGAGTTCAGATGCCATGAAACCGGTAGCATTGCCGCCCGGTCGCGCCAGACTGGCGACGTGGCCGACGCCGACCGGATCGGTGACGTTCGCAAACACAATCGGCAGCGTTCCGCTGGCCTGTTGGAAAGCCACCAAGGCCAAATTTCCGCCAGCGAGGACGACATCCGGAGCGAGCGCAACCAATTCCGCCGCCGACCGGCGCAGGCGACCGCAAATGGGCCGCATTCGTCGGAGCGTCGGCCTCATGCAACGCGACATCAGGACCCTGCACGCGAACGCATCTGGGCGATCTTCACGAACGCCGGTAGCACCGGATTGTCGTTGCCGCGCTCCCAGGCGAGGAAAAGCTCCACCGGCCGCGCCGGCCGTGTCTCGATCGGACGCAGCGTCACGCCCGCAAAGCGCAGGCTTGCGGCGGATGCCGGCACCAGCGCTGCGCCGAGTTTCGCGCTCACCAGCGCCAGGATCGCGTGGACCTGGCTCATGTGCTGCACGTAATGCGGCGCGACGCCGGCCTTGCCGAAGATCGCGGCGAGAAGATCGTAGAAATACTGCGCTTCGTAGGGCGAATACATCACGAACGGCTGGCGGTCGAAGTCGCCGAGCCGCGGCGGCCGTCCCTTGGCAAGTCGATGATCGGCGGGGAGGGCCGCGAGAAGTGGCTCGCGCACCACGCGGACCGACTCGAACTCGCGGCGCACCGGCGGTCGCAGCAGGGCGAAGTCGATCCGGTGCGATGCGAGGGCCTCGACCTGCTCCGCGGTCACCATCTCCTGGAGGATGAAATCGACGCCCGGAAGGCGCTCGCGCGCCAAGGTCACGAGCTCCGGCACGAAGCTATACCCGGCGGTGGCGGTGAAACCGATCGTCACCGATCCCTTGTCGCCGGCCGCCGTCCGTCGGGTCGACACGGCGGCGCTGTCGGCGAGTTGCAGGATGCGTCGCGCCTCCGGCAGGAAGGTGCGCCCGGCCGGAGTGAGACGGACGATGCGGCTCGTGCGCGCGAGCAGCGCGACGCCGAGGACCCGCTCGAGAATCTGCACCTGCCGGCTGAGCGGCGGTTGCGTCATGTGGAGGCGCTCGGCGGCGCGACCGAAATGCAGCTCTTCGGCGGCGGCGACGAAGCAACGAAGCTGGCTGAGCTCGAACATCGATCCAAATCCTGCATCAATCGATGCTCACTTTAGCTTAGACGAGCATCGTTGTCGGGTGTATTGAACGGGGCATACGCGGCGACCAAGTCGAATAAGATAGAGCCGCCAACAACGAACCCAACAAGTTCCAGGCTCGCTCCTCTGGCACGCGCCATCGCAGGCGCCGTCACGCGGCGCGGGGACCGGGAGGAAACGGATGATGCTCGCGGCCGGGTCGGGCCCGCCGGTGGTGACCGCGATGACGGTCGTCCCCGTGGCCGGTCATGACAGCATGCTCTTGAATTTGAGCGGCGCGCATGGCCCGTTCTTCACCCGCAACGTGGTGATCCTCGAGGACAATGCCGGCAACACCGGCGTCGGCGAAGTTCCCGGCGGCGCGCGCATCCGCCAGACGCTCGAGGACGCGCGGCCGCTGGTCGTCGGCCGCTCGATCGGCACCTACAACAACATCCTGCGCGATGTGCGGGACCGCTTCGCCGATCGCGATGCCGGCGGCCGCGGCCTGCAGACCTTCGACTTGCGCACCACCATCCATGCGGTGACGGCGCTCGAGGCGGCGTTGCTCGATCTCCTGGGCCAGTTCCTCGGCGTGCCCGTCGCCGCGCTGCTCGGAGAAGGCCAGCAGCGCGATGCCGTCGAGACGCTGGGCTACCTGTTCTACATCGGCGATCGCAACAAGACCGATCTGCCCTATCTCGGGGCGACGCAGGCCAAGGACGACTGGCTGCGCCTGCGTCACGAGGAGGCGCTGACGCCGGACGCGGTGGTTCGCCTCGCCGAGGCCGCGCACGCCCGCTACGGCTTCAACGATTTCAAGCTCAAGGGCGGCGTGCTCGCCGGCGAGCAGGAGATCGCGGCGGTGACCGCGCTGGCGCAGCGCTTTCCCGACGCGCGCATCACCCTCGATCCCAACGGCGCCTGGTCGCTCGCGGAGGCCGTGCGCCTCTGCCGCGGTCAGCACCACGTGCTCGCCTACGCGGAAGACCCATGTGGTGCCGAGAACGGTTTCTCCGGCCGCGAGGTGATGGCCGAGTTCCGCCGCGCGACCGGCCTTCCGACCGCGACCAACATGATCGCCACCGATTGGCGCGAGCTGGGGCACGCGATCGCGCTCCACGCCGTCGACATTCCGCTGGCCGATCCGCATTTCTGGACCATGCAGGGCTCGGTGCGCGTCGCCCAGCTGTGCCGCGAGTGGGGCCTCACCTGGGGATCGCACTCCAACAATCATTTCGACATTTCGCTCGCGATGTTCACCCATGTCGCCGCGGCCGCGCCGGGCAAGATCACTGCGATCGACACCCATTGGATCTGGCAGGACGGGCAGCGCCTGACCAAGGAGCCGCTCAAGATCGCAGGCGGCAAGATTGCCGTGCCCGATCGGCCCGGTCTCGGCGTCGAGATCGACATGGCGCAGATCGAGGCGGCGCACCAGCTTTATGAAAAGCACGCGCTCGGCGCGCGCGATGACGCTCAGGCGATGCAGTACCTGATCCCCGGCTGGCGGTTCGACAACAAGCGTCCGTGCCTGGTGCGCTGATCGGGCGTTTCGACGGCCGGGCGTCTTCAAGCGCCGCGCCGCAAGCAACTGTGCGAACGACAAGATCATAACCCTAGGGAGAATCGCCATGGCACCGACGTTGGAGCAGCGGACGATCAGGAAAGTGGGGTGGCGCCTCCTGCCTTTGATCGTCGTCATCTACTTCGTCGCCTATATCGACCGCACCAATGTCAGCTTCGCTGCGCTGACCATGAACAAGGAGCTGGGGCTCAGCCCCTACGTGTTCGGCTGGGGCGCGGGAATCTTCTTCCTCGGTTATTTCCTGTTCGAGGTGCCGAGCAACGTGATCCTCGAGAAGGTCGGAGCGCGGGTCTGGATCGCGCGCATCATGATCACCTGGGGCCTCGTCTCCGCCGCCATGGCATTCGCCACCGGACCGAAGAGCTTCCTCACGCTGCGATTCCTGCTCGGCGTCGCCGAGGCCGGCTTCTTCCCCGGCATGATCCTCTATTTCACCTACTGGTTCCCGAAAGCCTACCGCGCGCGGGTGATCTCGGCGCTGTTCATCGCCGTGCCGGGCTCGAATGCGGTGGCGGCGATCGTCTCCGGTGCCATTCTCGAGATGGACGGACTGCTCGGGATCACGGGCTGGCAGTGGATCTTCATCATCGAGGCGATCCCGGCGATTCTGCTCGCCTTCGCCGTCCTGGCGCTGATGACCGATCGGCCGGCGGTCGCCACCTGGCTCGCGCCCGAGGAACGCGACTGGCTCGAGGCCCAGCTGCAAAGCGAGCGGCGCCAGATCGAGAGCGCCGGCCATATGAGCCTCGGCCGCGCCCTCATGGACCGGCGCGTGCTCGCGCTGTCCGCCATCTACTTCACCATCGTGACGGCGACCTACGGCATCACTTTCTTCCTGCCGCAGATCGTCAAAGGCATCGGCCTGTCGAACATGATGACCGGCCTCGTGACCGCCATTCCCTACACGATCGGCACCATCGGCATGCTGCTGTGGGGCGCCTCGTCGGACCGCCGGGACGAGCGCCGCTGGCACTTCTGCGTGGCGTCGCTGCTCGCCACGGCGGGCCTCATCGGTGCCGGGCTGTTCGGCAGCTCGTTCCTGGCGCTGGTTTTCATGTCGGTTGCGACGGTCGGACTTTACGGCTCGAAGCCCGCATTCTGGCCGATGCCGTCGGCATTTCTCACCGGCACGGCTGCTGCCGGCGGCATCGCGCTCGTCAACTCGATCGGCAATCTTGGGCGGCTATGTCGGCCCGTTCATCGTCGGCTGGATCAAGGACGTCACCGGGAGCTTCGAGGCCGGGCTCTATTTCCTCGCGGCCTGCGCGCTCCTCTCGGGCATCATCGCCTATCTGGCCGCGCACTCGACGGGGCGTTCGCGGGCGCCATCGGGCCTTGCCGTCCCGGCGCGCTGAAGGAGGCCGATCGTGTCGACACAACCCTACACACCGTTCCCCAATCAATTCCGCGCCGATCTCCGCGCCGGCAAGCGCCTGATCGGATGCTGGGCCTCGCTCGCCGGTCCGATCACGACGGAGATACTCGGGGTCGCCGGTTTTGACTGGATCCTGCTCGACGGCGAACACTCGCCCAACGACGTGACCACCTTCGTGCCGCAGCTCATGGCGCTCAAGGGCAGTCCGAGCGCGCCGGTGGTGCGGCCGCCGTGGAACGAGCCGGTCATCATCAAGCGGCTCCTCGACATCGGCTTCCATAATTTCCTGATGCCCTATGTCGAAACCGCGGAGCAGGCGCGCAGCGCGGTCGCTTCGACTCGCTACCCGCCGGAAGGTGTCCGCGGCGTCTCGGTCGCGCACCGCAGCAACATGTACGGCACCGTGCCGGGCTACTTCCCCGACATCAACGAGAACATCGCCGTGTTGCTGCAGATCGAAAGCCGCCAGGGGCTCAGTGCCGTCGACGAGATCGCGGCGGTCGACGGCGTCGACGGCCTGTTCGTCGGCCCCTCCGACCTTGCCGCCGCCTTCGGCCATCTCGGCAACGCCAATCATCCGGAGGTGCAGGGCGCCATCCGCCACATCTTCGCGCGGACGCGCGCGGCGGGAAAGGCCGCCGGCATTCTGGCGGGCGTGGAGGACGATGCGCGCCGCTATCTCGATTGGGGCGCGACATTCGTCGCGGTCGGCAGCGACCTCGGCCTATTCCGCGCCGCGAGCCAGGCGCTGTGCGACCGCTTCAAGGAGCCTGCCCCGACCGCGCTTCGTGCGGGCGCCAGGTGACCGGCGGCAGGAATCGCACACGGAGCTGATATATAGGGCCGGGCAGGAGACGACCGATGGCAACGCAGATGGCAGCAGAAATGGATACCGGCAACAGGCCGGAGCCGCCGCGCGTCATCCGCATGCATCCGAATGACAACGTGGCGATCGTCGTCAACGACCTCGGGCTTCCGGCCGGGACGCAGCTGCCATCGGGACCCACGTTGCGTGAGCGGGTGCCGCAGGCTCACAAGGTGGCGCTGGTCGACATCGCCGAAGGCGCGCCGGTGCGCCGCTACGATGTGGTGATCGGCTATGCGGCGCAGGCGCTTCCCGCAGGCTCCTGGGTCAACGAGCAGAGGCTCGTCATGCCGACGCCGCCGGCCCTCGAGGGGCTGCCGATCGCGACCAACAAGGCGCAGCTCGGCGCTCCGCTCGAAGGCTACACCTTCGAAGGCTACCGCAATCCGGACGGATCGGTCGGGACGCGGAACATCCTCGCCATCACCACGACCGTGCAGTGCGTCTCCGGCGTCGTCGAGCACGCGGTACGCCGGATCCGCGCCGAGCTGCTGCCGAAATACGCCAACGTCGACGACGTCGTGGGCCTCGAGCACATCTACGGCTGCGGCGTGGCCATCGAAGCGGATGGCGCCGAGATCCCGATCCGGACGCTGCGCAACATCAGCTTCAATCCGAATTTCGGCGGCGGCACGATGGTCGTCAGCCTCGGCTGCGAGAAGCTGCAGCCCGAACGCCTGCTGCCCGCCGGAATGGTGCGAGGCCGCGGCGCTGCCGGTGCGCAGGACTATGACCTCGTGACGCTGCAGGATCCCTCGCATGTCGGCTTCGACGCCATGGTCGGCTCGATCATGCGGACGGCCGAGCAGCACCTCGAGGTCCTCGACCGGCGCCGTCGCGAGACCTGCCCGGCCTCGGCGCTCGTGGTCGGCATGCAGTGCGGCGGCAGCGACGCGTTCTCCGGCGTGACCGCGAACCCTGCGCTCGGATTTGCGAGCGATCTCCTCGTGCGCGCCGGGGCGACCGTGATGTTCTCGGAGAACACGGAGGTCCGCGACGGCGTCGCCCAGCTCACCGCGCGCTGCGCCGATCCGGAGGTCGCCAAGGCATTGATCGCCGAGCTCGGCTGGTACGACCGCTATCTCGAACGCGGCAGCGTCGACCGCAGCGCCAACACCACGCCGGGCAACAAGAAGGGCGGGCTGTCGAACATCGTCGAGAAGGCGATGGGCTCGATCATCAAGTCCGGCACGGCGCCCATTTCGGGCGTGGTGCCGCCCGGCGAGCGTGCGCGCGGCAAGGGCCTGCTCTACGCCGCGACGCCGGCCAGCGATTTCATCTGCGGCACGCTCCAGCTCGCCGCCGGCATGACGCTTCACGTCTTCACCACCGGCCGCGGCACGCCGTACGGGCTCGCGGCGGTGCCGGTGATCAAGGTCGCGACGCGGAGCGAGCTCGCGCGGCGCTGGCACGACCTGATGGACGTCGACGCCGGCCGCATCGCGACCGGGGACGCAACCATCGAGGAGCTCGGCTGGGAGATGTTCCACCTGATGCTCGACGTCGCGAGCGGCCGCCGGCGCACCTGGACTGAGAAGTGGAAGCTCTCCAACTCGCTCGCCTTGTTCAATCCGGCGCCGGTGACCTGAGCGTGAACTCCGGAGCTAGTAGGATGGGTTGAGCTCTCGCGAAACCCATCATCTTTCCCCGACCGCGGTGGTATGGTGGCGCCGTGATGGGTTTCGCGAGAGCTCAACCCATCCTACCAGCGCTTCGACGCTGCCTCTTCCTCCAGGACACGCGGTCACCTAGTTTGCGGCATGGACGCGACCACGAGCCGAATTGCGGACTACGCCGCCACCTTGGCCTACGCCGACTTGCCGTCCGACGTCGTGCATGAATGCAAGCGCCGCCTTGTCGATACCGTGGGATGCGCGCTCGGCGCGTTCGATGAGCCGCCGAGCCGCATCGCGCGGGCGCTTGCCGAGCGCGCGAGTGTGCCGGGCGGGGCCCGGGTGCTCGGCACCGGACAGCGCGCCCTGCCGGAGCTTGCGGCGTTCGCCAACGGCGTGATGGCGCGCTATCTCGACGGCAACGACGTGTTTCCGGGCGGTGGCGGACATCCGAGCGACGTGATTTCAGCGGTGCTGGCTGCGGCCGATGTCGCCGGCGCGGACGGGCCAGCCGTGATCACCGGCATCGTGCTCGGCTACGAAATCTACGGCACGCTGTTCCGTGCGGCCTGCATGCGGGATCACGGTCTCGATCACGTGTTCTATACCGCCGTCGGCAGCGCGGTCGGCGCGGCCAAAGTGCTTGGGCTCGACCGCGATCGGATCGCGCAGGCGGTTGCGCTTGGCGTTACCCCGAACCTCGCGCTGCACGCAACGCGCCGCGGCGAGCTGTCGATGTGGAAGGGGGCCGCTGCCGGAAACGCGGCGCGCAACGGCGTGTTCGCCGCACTGCTCGCCGCCGCGGGCATGACCGGGCCGGAGAAGCCGATCGACGGTTCCGACGGCGTGCGCGAATTGCTCGGCACGTTCGAGCTCGGCGAATTCGGCGGCGACGGCCGTCCGTTCCAATTGCCGCGCGCCGACTTCAAATACTTCCTGAGCGAGTTTCACTCGCAATCGCCGATCACCGCGGCGATCGAGCTGCGGCAGCAGATCGCCGCCGACGACATCGAATCCGTGATCGTTCACACCTACCATTTCACCTGGAGCGAGATCGGCAGCGGGCCCGAGAAATGGCATCCGACCACGCGAGAGAGCGCCGATCACAGCCTTCCCTACATTTTGGCAGCGGTGCTGATTGACGGGCGTTTCAGCGACGACATTTTCAGCGAAGCCCGTATCCGCGACGCGCGAGTCCACGAGATGGCGAGCCGCATCGCTATCAAGGAGGACAAGGACTACTCGCGCCAGTTTCCTGCGAAAATTCCCTGCCGAATCGAGATTCGCACCAAGTCCGGAAAAGAGCTGACTGCGCAAGTCGATTATCCGCGCGGGCACACCAGCAATCCGATGACGGACAAGGAGGTGTGGGCCAAGTTCCGGATGCTGGCAGGGCGGAAACTGCCCAAGGCGCAGGTCGAGCAGGCGCTCGAGATCATGTGGGCGTTCGACACGGCGAAGGGGCTCGATCCCCTGTTCGAGTCCGTCCGGATCGGCCGTTGACACTGACGACACCGCGCACATTTGTCGCTGTACTAGAGCATGTTCGGATGACCCCATCTCATCCGCCGTCATCGCCGGGCTTGACCCGGCGATCCCGATAAAAGTGGCACGGCCCTGCCGTGTTAAGCGGGATGGCCGGGTCAAGCCCGGCCATGACGATTCGACTTGATTCGAGTGCGCGCGAGCAGCCGCTCGGGAGCATGGCGGCGAACGCTGTCTGACCTTTTGCGCTACTTGAGTTGCAACAGTTGGGCGCGCGCGCATTCCTCCGCGACCTTCACGTAGCGCTGCACGGAATCCTGTCCGACCACGAAAGGATTCGGATCACCCGGCTTGCGTGCCGCCAAGGCGGCGAATTTGGCGAGCGAGCCGTCGAAGATCGTGTGGTTCGACAAAATGATGTCGGGACCGGCCTTCTTGATGACGTCCTCGTAGCTCACCGCGGAGTTGATGTAGGTCTGGAAGCCCTGCGGCGACGGCTGGAAGTTGAACGACGTGCCGCCCCAGGTCGCGACGGTGTGTGGCTTCCCGCCATCCTGCACGGTGAAGATCGTCGAGATCGTGCCGGGCGTGTGGCCGGGCGTGAGGTGGAGCGTCAGCGTGGTATCGCCGAGCGTGAGCTTGTAGTTGTCCGTCGCGACCACGTCGCGCTTCGGCTTGATCTCGGCCGGCAGCCGCGTGCTCGTCTCCGCGAAGTCCCAGTCGGCGGCCGACATGACGATGCGCGTGCCGAACTTCTCCTGCAGATATTTGGCGCCGCCGATGTGATCGATGTGAGCGTGGCTCACCAAGGCGTATTTGATCTTGGCTGGGTCGAAGCCGAGCTTCTTGAGGCCGTCGACGATCTCGTCCTCGACCGAATGGGTCCAGATGGTATCGATCACGATGATGCCGTCCGAGGTGATGACGGCCCAGGCGGAATATTCCTTCTCACCGATGTAGTAGAGATTGTCGAACACCTTCACCGGCTCGTGATGCCAGGTCGAGCGTTCCGGCACCTCGCGCGGGCCGGTCAGGGCAGGGGGCGGGCCCGGCTCGCGCACGCAGGTCGCCTCGAAGAGCTCGACATGATCGGTCCCGGCTGCGGCTTTGGCGGCGGCAAAGTGGGACGCCGCCGTATCCTGCTGCGCCCATGCGCTCGACGCGATGCCGGCAACGGCGGCGGTCAGCACGGCGATGGCGTACGAATTCATTGTCATCCTTCCTCTTCCTCGTTTCGTGCGACTGAGGGCGCGCGCCCTTGTTCAGCTCGGTGCAAGTATCACACGGGGAGCGGTGCGGTTCCAATCCCGGCCTCTTCGTGATGGAATGCATCGGGCCGTCCCGGGCCAGTGGCTTTCGTGATCGGAGAGATCGATGAGGCGAAGCGCGGTCGCGATCTTGGTGGCGCTGATGCTGGCAGGTGCGCTGCGCGGGCCGGCGCAGGCGGCAGACGAGATCACCTTCGGCGCCACCAGCAACACCGCGTTCAACCTCGCTCACTATGTCGCCACGGAAAAGAAATACTACGAAGACGAGCGTCTCAAGATCGAGGCGGTGATCGTGGGCGCCGCGGCCGGTGTGCTGCAGCAGCTCGCGGCCGGCTCGCTCAACGTCGCGCAGGTCGCAACCGATCAGTCCTTGCGTGCCATCCTGCGCGGCGCGCCGATCCGCATTGTCGCCGGTGCCGCGGCGAATGCGCCGTTCCGTCTCGTCGCCGCAAAGACCGTCAAGAGCTGGAACGACCTGCGGCACAAGACGATCAGCGTCGGCGGCCTCACCGACGTCACGCTGTATTTCCTCCGGGTGATGGCGCGCAACAATGGCCTCGGCGACCGCGACTACGATCTGCTCTATGGCGGGGCGACGCCCAACCGTTTTGCCCAGCTCGCGTCCGGCGCGGTGGCCGCGGCGATCCTGACCAATCCGGTGGATTTCGCCGCGCTCGAGCAAGGCTATGTCGATCTCGGCAGCGTGCAGCAGTATCTGCCGAGTTGGGCGCAGAACAACATCGTCGCCGACACCCGCTGGGCGGCGCAGCATCGTGCCGCGCTGGTGGGCTTCCTTCGCGCCCGCATCAAAGCGACCCGCTACATCTACGATCCGGCAAACCGCACCGAAATCATCGATGTCCTCGTGAGGCATACCCGGATCGCACAGCCGGCCGCCGCGGCGACCTATGACCTCTACATCGAGCGGCAGGTGATCGCCCGCGATGCCGGCCTTTTCGAGGACGGCATCAAGGCGAACTTCGACGCTCTCATCGCCATGGGCGATCTCGCCCAGCCGCCGCCGCTCGCAGGCTTCATCGATGCGAGCTTCCTCGCCGAGGCGACAGCACGATGACCCGAAGCTGGACGGCGGCCTGTGCGGGCAAGATGCCGGTCTTCATCGCCGTGCCGGACCACGTGGCGAAGGCGCCATGCGTGGTCGTGATTCATGAACGCTACGGCTTCGTCCGGCACACCCGCGATCTCGCCGAGCGTTTTGCCTCCGACGGGTTCGTCGCGGCTGCACCCGACCTCTATTTCGCGCATCCGGTACCAGGAGGCGCTGCATCGCGGCGACGCCAATTGCGATGTCCCCGATCCCGATGCCTTGATCGCGCTCGAAGCCGTCATCGACATGCTCACGACGATCCCGCAAGCCGATACCGGCCGGCTGGCGGTGATGGGCATTTGCCAGACCGGGCGGCTGCCCCTCGTCGTGGCCGCGGCCCGTCCCATCGGAGCGGCGCTGGTTTGGTACGGCGCGGCTCAGCCGCGTGAATGGGCGGTGAACAGCAAGTATCCCCGCCCGCTCGACGACATCGTCGCCGCGGTCGACTGCCCCGTGCTCGGCATGTTCGGCGAGACCGACCATCTGATATCGGTGGACGATGTCCGCCGCTTCCGCGATTGCCTGGAGCGGCACCGCAAAAACTACCGCATCCATCTCTACCGCGATGCACCGCACGGCTGGCTCAACGACACCATGCCGGGCCGCTATCGCCGCGCCCAGGCGGAGGCAGCCTGGGCCGATCAGCTCGCGTTCCTCGCGGAGGTGCTCGCGCCCGGCTACGACCGGACGACCTGCGTCCAGCGCTATGCGGCCGATATCGCCGCCGATTATGAATTCAGCCGCAACGTCCGCCACGAATAGGGCGCCGCCGGCGCACGGGATTGCCTCGGGTTTCTCCACTGCACCTCCTGAGACATGACCGGCCGCCGGCCGCGCGCCCGGCCACCGTCCGAACAGCGATTTTGTGACCAGCGTCACGCATCAGCCGCTCGTTCCGCGACCGCAGCGCCGGCGCTTGAACCCCTGCAAATCGGCAATCGACCACCAGACGAAGGACGCGTGAAACTCACTGATGGGAGGCCCACATGAGGCTCTCGAAACGCATCGTAACTCTGGTCGCACTGGTCGCCGCTTCGCTCGCCACCGCCGTCTCATCCCCCGTCCGGGCGGAAGACCAGGCCGTGGACTACGAGGTCGGCAAGGCCCTGATCTGCGATACCCAGGCGCAGGCCGAGCGGTTCGTCGCCTTGTTCCATGGCGACGCACCCGCCGCCATCGGGTTCGTCAATGCCGAGCAGCACGATCCGACCGCTTGCGCGATCGTCAACGTCACTTATGTGCGCGGCCCGTCGCTCGGCACCGCGAGGAACCGCGAGGACGCCTTCGAGATCGTGCGCATCCTCGTGGTCGGGGTGCAGTCGGAAAACGCCATGCGCCCGGTCCGCCCTGCGGCGTATTTCTCGCTGCTGCGGGTCAAGGAGTTTGCCGTCTGATTCAAACTGTGGCCGGTCCGCTGTGAGCGGCGGTCATTTCGGCACGATGAGCTGATAGACCGTGTTCGAAGTCCCGCCATCCGGTGGCGGATTGAACACGTGGATCGCGACGGAGCGATTGCCGATCATTCCGACATCCTGCGCCGGCCCCGGTGGACTGAACCCGTCGGGGGACGCGCGCGTCACCGCGCTCGCGGGAAGATCGAACTCCAGCCGCTTCGGGCCGCGGAAGATCGTCTTTACGGAGACTCCATCGACCCGGACGAGCGAGGTCGTCGCAAATCCGCTCCCCTCCAGCACCACGTGCGTCGACGGTGCGCCTTCGCTCACGCGGCTCGGCTCGATCGCGCTGATGTTCGGCACGACGAACGACGCGACGATCGGCCGGGCAGGGCGCGTTTGGGTGAAATATTCGGGATGATAGCCGAGCTCGACCCAGCGTCCGTTCTTCATCACCCGTTCGATCTTCTTGGTGTTCGATATGTCGCTCAGGGGATCGGCGCTCACCACGACGAGATCGGCGAAGTTGCCGGGGCGGAGCGATCCGATCTTCGCCCTGCCGCGGGCGCCGTTCTTGCCCTCCAGCAGCTCCGCCGGCCACGATGTCGCGGCTTTGAGCGCCTGCATGGGCGAAAGCCCCGCTTCGACCAGCATCTCCATCTCATGATGAGTGCTCAGGCCCGGCACTCCGCCCGCTATCGTATCGGTCCCGGCGTAAACCTTGCCGCCGGCCGCCACGTACTTCTTGGTGAAGTCGAGGACGTTCTTGAAGCCGGTTTCCATCTCCTTGCGGTCGTCCGCGGACAGGCGAGCGATCCACGGCGTATTCTCGTAGCGGGCGGAGAAATTCTTGATCTGCCTTTGCCGGCCGAGAATGCCGTCGACGACATTGCGCGGGATGTAGGAGAGGTCGGGATTGCTGAAGACGCGATAGTCCTCCAGCTCGCGTTCGAGCGCCTTGCGGCTCATGCCGCCCCATTCGTATTGCAGCGTGGGATTGAGCGCGGCGCCGCGGCGCACGGACTCCGCGATCAGCCCGTCGAGCTTGCCCGAGGCGGCGAGGAACGTCGCCCACGTCGCGAACTTGCCCTCCCGGAACGCCCGCATCTCGTCGGGCGACATCACGGCTTCGCCGAAGCCCCAGATGTGCTCGATGATGTCCATGCCGTCGCGCACCGAACCGGGCGCGTCGTCGGTGTGGCCGAACACGACGAAGCCGGCCTTGTGCGCCTCGTCGGCGGCGATCGCGTAGGAATGCGCGTTTCGCGCATTGTATTGGGAGAACCATGCGAAATCGGGCTCGGTCGCGAGCCAGTTTCGCACCAGCTGGCGAACCTCGGCTTCGCTCGCGCTTTCCGGAAGCACGAGCCTTCCTCCGGGATGGAAAAGCCGCGGGAGGTCGTGGGCGTCCTGGCTTCGCGCCCGCAACGCCTTGGCTACGTTGTCGAGCGACACCACTGAGGTCACGCCGTGGTTGACGTAGAGCTCGCCCATGTACTCTTCCCAGTGCACATGGGAGTCGAACAGCCCGGGAATGATGAACTTGCCGCCTAGATCGATCACCTGCGCGCCCGCCGGCACGGCGGCATCGGCGGGGAGGATGTCGCGGATGACGTTTCCCTCGATCAGCAGTGCGCGATCCCTCAACGGGGCATCTGCTAGTCCATCGATGAGGGTTGCCCCTTTGATCAGGAGCGGTGCCGGCGCCTGGCCGAATGCCGGGCCGGCAAGAGCGAGCAAGCCGAGCAGAAACCCGACGAGCACCTGGGCAACGCGCATGGCAACCTCCCGAGAAGCAGACGATGTTGTTCTGTAGCGATCTTTGCAGCGATCGATCGTAGCGAATTCCGGGTTGGTCCTCACCGGAAATTCGCGACGGGGAGAGCAACCGGCGCGTTCGCTTTAGAACAGCACCACGCTCCTGATGCTCTTGCCCTCGTGCATCAGGTCGAAGCCCTTGTTGATGTCGGGCAGCGGCATGGTGTGGGTGATCATCGGGTCGATCTCGATCTTGCCCTCCATGTACCAGTCGACGATCTTCGGCACATCGGTGCGGCCGCGCGCGCCGCCGAACGCCGTACCCTTCCACACCCGCCCGGTGACGAGTTGGAACGGCCGCGTCGCGATCTCGGCTCCCGCCGGGGCGACGCCGATGACGATCGATTGGCCCCAGCCGCGGTGGCAGGCCTCGAGGGCCTGACGCATCACCGTGATGTTGCCGGTGCAGTCGAAGGTATAGTCGGCGCCGCCGATCTGGTCGGCGCCGCGCTTCGTCATGTTGACGAGATGCGGGACGAGATCGCCGCCGACCTCCTTCGGATTGACGAAATGCGTCATGCCGAAGCGTTCTCCCCATTCCTTCTTGGAATTGTTGAGGTCGACGCCGATGATCATGTCGGCGCTAGCGAGCTTGAGCCCCTGGATCACGTTGAGCCCGATGCCGCCGAGCCCGAACACGACGCACTTGGCGCCCGGCTCGACCTTCGCCGTATTGAGCACCGCGCCGATGCCGGTCGTCACCCCGCAGCCGATGTAGCAGACCTTGTCGAACGGCGCGTCCTCGCGAATCTTGGCGACCGCAATTTCGGGCAGCACGGTGAAATTCGAGAAGGTCGACGTGCCCATGTAGTGGTGGAGCTTCTTGCCGTCGAGCGAGAAGCGCGAGGAGCCGTCGGGCATGACGCCCTGGCCCTGGGTCGCACGAATGGCGGTGCACAGGTTCGTCTTGCGCGACAGGCAGGACGGGCACTGCCGGCATTCGGGCGTATAGAGCGGGATGACGTGGTCGCCTTTTTTCACGCTGGTCACGCCCGGCCCGACGTCGACGACGATGCCGGCGCCCTCGTGCCCGAGGATCGCGGGGAACAGGCCCTCGGGATCGGCGCCGGAAAGGGTGAACTCGTCGGTGTGGCAGATGCCCGTCGCCTTCACCTCGACCATGACCTCTCCGGCCTTCGGGCCTTCGAGCTCGACGTCGGCGATCACGAGTGGCTTGGCCTTTTCCAATGCGACGGCGGCGCGGGTCTTCATGGCGGCAGTCCTCCTCGTTGTCGGGGTCCATGCGGTTCGGCACAAGATACAAAAAAATCCCTCTTCGGTATCCTGCACGCGCCGGCGGGGCTTCATGCTGCGACGAGGCGACACCGCACGCTATGGCGACGATGTCGCCGTTGGCGCGCGCCCACCGCTTCATCCCAATCCTCGTCGCTGATTTAGCCCATGGGTTCCCGCCCGTCAGCTCGATCGGAAAAAAACTTCTAGTATCGATCGAAACGGATTACAGAGAAGCTCGACCCGTACCGAGCCTTCTGCGGCTGCTCGGAAAGTCGCGATTTGAAATCTTCGAAGTGCCTCGCCTCGGTGCGTATTATCGTCCCGCGGTGCAACAGCAGAACCAACCCGAAACGATTTTGGGAGGACACCATGGCGAAGATCTCGATCCATCCTGCAGTGGACGACGGCGTGAAGCCGGGCTCGCAAAGCCTTGCGGGTGGTACGCTGCAGTGCAAATGCGCGACCAATCCCGTCGAAGTCGCGATCGGTTCGCAGAGCGCCTACAATCACGTGTGCGGCTGCACCAAGTGCTGGAAGCCCACGGGGGCGCTGTTCGCGATGGTCGCCGTCGCGCCGCGGGACAAGGTCCAGGTCACCAAGAACGCCGACAAGCTCAAAGTCGTCGACGCCAACGCCACCATTCAGCGCCACGCCTGCACCGGCTGCGGCGCACACATGTACGGCCGCATCGAGAACACCAAGCACCCGTTCTACGGATTTGATTTCATTCACACCGAGCTGTCGAAGCAGCCGGGGTGGTCGGCGCCCGAATTCGCCGCCTTCGTCTCGTCGATCATCGAGTCCGGCACGCCTCCCGACCAGATGCCGGCGATCCGCGCGCGCCTCAAGGAGCTCCATCTCGAGCCGTACGACTGCCTCTCGCCGGGGTTGATGGACTTCATCGCGACACACCTCGCCAAGGCGTCCGGCGCGCTGGCGGCCTGATCAAGGGTTGATGCCGAACCTCTTGCCGCGGACGAAACGCGCCGCGGCAAGATGCGATCGATCGGCTGGCGCGGCTGTTGCGCGCGGACCGGCGGTATCCGGCCGGCTGAGAAGATTGACAATTCTGCTGGGAGTGGTGCGTAGATGGCGGCGCCGGGCAACGCTCGACGGTGCCGCCAATGGGATTCATTCAAATCGTGGTGATGGTCTGCCAGGTTGGTCAACCCGATCTGTGCGAGGAGCAACATCTGCAATTCGCGTGGCAGGGAACGCTGCAGCAGTGCATTTTTTCAGCGCAACCCTACATCGCACAATGGATCGGCGATCATCCGGAATGGACCGTAAAGAGCTACCATTGCGAATATCCGAGCGCGCGGCGAAAGGCCTGAGGCTCACCGCTGTCGGCGACGTGCTGCAGAGTAGCTAACGCCGCGCGGCAGTGGCCGTGACAACGGAGGCTGCCGTTATGAAACACGCGTTACCAGCTCTCGGTCTCTGTCTCTTCGCGGCCTGCGCTGTCGTATCGTCGATCGTGCACGCGGACGATCTCAACGACTATCCGACGGCGGTGCGCGCCGACTACGTCTTCGGTTGCATGAAGTCCAATGGCGAAACGCGGCAGTCGTTGGACCAATGCTCGTGCTCGATCGACGTCATCGCTTCGATCCTGCCTTACGACCGCTATGTCACCGCGGAGACCGTGCTCAGCATGTCGCAGGTGCCGGGCGTGCTGGGCAGCCAATTCCGCTCGACCGAAAGCGCAAAGGTCGCCGTCGACGATCTGCGGCGGGCGCAGGCCGAGGCCCAGGTCCGCTGTTTCTGAGGGGCTTGTGAATGTATTTAATGGCCTCATCCTGAGGAGCCTTGCGCAGCAAGGCGTCTCGAAGGATTGCCCCACGCGCTGTGCCTCGTCGCCGTCCTTCGAGACGCCTGCTTCGCAGGCTCCTCAGGACGAGGTCCCAATAGGTTCACACGCTCTGATGTCGCTAGTTTCTCGATGGAACCTCGCGGCCACTCGCTAAATCCCGGGCTCGGCGGGCCATTCGCCTTTGAACACGTGGCCCTCGGTGTCCACCGCCGCGACGCGGAAGCTCGAGGCGCCGTTCGGCAGGTAGCTGAAGCGGATGTTCGGATTCTCCGAGATCGAAATCCCGCCCTCCATGGCGAGCAGCAATTCTTCGCCCTGCCAGATGTGCAGCTCGCGGACGAAATAGGCGGGGATATAGAGCAAAGTGAGCTGGTCGCGCTGGAGGCCCGAGTTGTTGGGATGGCGGATCATGACCTGTGCTTCGCGCGGGCCGCCCGCTGGGCCGTCGCTCGGCTTGGCGAATTGCCGAAATCGCATCTGCCCAACACTCGCGCCGGCCTGATCTGCGTTTTTGGCCGTGGGCGCGGAGCAGCCGCCCGAAGCCTTCACATAGGTTGCCGCGGCCAAGAGCGTGCCGTCGCTGAGCTCCGCCACCGCATGCACATTGGTGTAGGAATCGACCCGGACCCGGGTCGAGATCATCGCGACTCCCGCGCCGAGCTGGAAGGTCGCGGCGACCGGCGCCGGGTTCTGATCGATGACGAGGGTGATCGCCTTGACGGTACGCGTGTCGCCGGCCGGCAAATTCGCGCGCAGCGTGACCGGTACGATGGCTGCATCCTCGGCCCGATAGGGCATCTCGATCGTCACGCGATTGGCGCCGTCGGCAAGTGGCCGGCCGTTGAAGATATCGCGGGCGAGCTCCGGCCAGGGATCGGTTGGTTCCGCCGCCTGCACCGGACGCGCTGCACCGCACCCGATCAGCGCGACGAGGGCCATCACCCCGTCGCGTCGCGTCAACTGCATTCCGCGCAGGTCCTCTGAATCGAAGCTCATGGGCCTACTCCCATTCGAGTTCCGCAAACGCCGCCGTCGCGTTGCGGGCATTATACTCCTCGAACAATTCCCATCGCGACTTTTCGGCGATGTCGGCGGTCGCCGCCGCCTGCGCGATCGGGATACCGCTCTTGATCATGCCGCGGACGTCCTGTGCCATGCGTTCGAGATATCGGCGCTCGTCCGCCAGCGCGGCCGGCCATTCGGCCATCGGCCCATGCCCGGGAACCGCGCGCTTCGCCTCAATCTCGGCAAGCGCCTCGATCGCCGTCAGCCAGCCGCGCAAGCTTCCGTCGATCACGGGAACATGTTGGAGGAACGCGAGGTCGCCGGCAAACAATGTCCCGGTGGTTTCGTCCAACACGGTGAGGTCGCTATCGGAGTGGGCCGTGGCCCATGCGCGCAATTTTAATGCGCGATTTCCAAGGTCGAGCGCCATGTCGGTTTCCACCACTTGCTGCGGTGCAATAAGTTCCACGCCGTCGAGCATGCTTCCCATACTGCGGCGAAACCCGTCGAGATAATACGACCCGCGCAGTGCGAGCGCCCTGGGTAGATTGTGGTGCCCTATGAATATTGTCGCTGCGTCGAGGAATGCCGCATTGCCGAAGACATGATCGGGATGGGCGTGGGTGTTGATGACGTAACGGACCGGCTTCACCGTGACGTTGCGGATCGCCGCAAGCAGCCGTCGTCCCTCGCGCAGGCTTCCACCAGTGTCGATCACGGCGACCGCATCGTCTCCCACGACAAATCCGACATTCGCTGTCGCGCCTTGATTCTCGGCCGTCATCAGCGCGTTCACGCCGAAGTGAACGAAGACGCCGGTCGCGACTTCACGTACGTCCAACGGGGTATCCGGCGAAATGGAATCCGCGCGCGACGATGCTGGAGTCGCAACCGACAGCGCAATCGCAAAAAGGACGATCCATCTACTTGCGTGACGATGGGCACGCCCACCAGCGTGGGCACAAATTCGGAATCCTGCCCAACGCGGGATTGCAACGACGATGCGGCGAAATATGCGAGATGCTTGCACGGCTCGAAAGTCGATTGCTGTTGCGCACGTTGAATTGCGAGAATAATATTTCTGCAGGTTTCCGGCTTCAAGAGCGCAGGCGAATAGGGAGCGTCGGCGCTTATTCGAAGGCTCGAGGTGTGAACCTCTGATGGTGCGAACATCGGGGGTATGAACATCGGTGGTGCGAACAACGAGAATCATTCTCGCACCTCGGGTTCTCGCACCCTGAAAGAGCCGCTGCCGGGAATTCTTCCCCAGGTGAGGTGCCGAGAACGGCCACGCTTGGGTCCGCATCGGATCACCTCGACGAGTGACGTCGCAGGGAGGACGGTCGATGCGTAGACTTCTCGTTGGAACTTGTTTGGGCACCGTGGCGCTGGTTGCCGCCGGGTCGAGCTATGCGAACGAGGAACTGATCAAGCTGTCGCAGGACCCCAAGCAGTGGGTCATGCCGGCGGGCAATTACGCCAATACGCGGCATTCGAACCTCAAGCAGATCACCGCGGATAATGTCGGCAAGCTGCAGGTTGCCTGGACATTCTCGACGGGCGTGCTGCGCGGTCACGAGGGCGCGCCTCTGGTGATCGGCGACGTCATGTACCTGCATGGGCCATTCCCAAATCCGGTCTACGCTTTGGATCTCGCCCACGAGAACAAGATCTTGTGGAAATACGAGCCGGTCCAGGATCCGACCGTCATTCCGGTCATGTGCTGCGACACCGTCAATCGCGGCCTGTCCTATGCCGACGGCAAGATATTCCTGAGCCAGGCCGACACGACGCTGGTCGCGCTCGACGCCAAGACCGGCAAGGTCGTGTGGTCGCAGAAGAATGGCGATCCGAGCAAGGGCGAGACCTCCACCGCCGCACCGCATATCATCAAGGACAAGGTCCTGGTCGGCATTTCCGGCGGCGAGTTCGGTGTGCGCGGCTCGGTGACGGCCTACGACCTCAAGACCGGGCAGCGGGTGTGGCGCGGATACTCGATGGGACCCGACAGCGACACGCTGATCGACCCGGTCAAGACCACGTCGCTCGGCAAGCCGGTCGGCCCCGACTCGAGCCTCAAGACGTGGCAGGGCGATCAGTGGAAGATCGGCGGCGGCGCGACCTGGGGCTGGTACTCCTACGATCCCCAGCTCAACCTCATGTACTACGGCTCCGGCAATCCTTCGACGTGGAACCCGAAGCAGCGGCCCGGCGACAACAAGTGGTCGATGACGGTCTGGGCGCGTGACGTCGACACCGGAGCGGTGCGCTGGGTCTATCAGATGACGCCCCACGACGAGTGGGACTATGACGGCGTCAACGAGATGATCCTCGCCGACCAGCCGATCAACGGCCAGAACCGCAAGCTTCTGGTGCACTTCGACCGCAACGGGCTGGGCTACACGCTCGACCGCGAGAACGGCGAGCTGCTCGTCGCCCAGAAGTTCGATCCGGCGGTCAACTGGACCACCGGCGTCGACATGAACAAAAGCTCGCCGAATTACGGTCGGCCCGCCGTGGTCGCGCAGTACTCGACCGAGCAAAATGGCGAGGACGTTAACTCCAAGGGCGTCTGCCCGGCGGCGCTCGGCTCGAAGGACGAGCAGCCGGCGGCCTATTCGCCCGAGACCGGCCTGTTTTACGTGCCGACCAACCACGTCTGCATGGACTACGAGCCGTTCAAGGTGAACTACACGGCGGGCCAGCCCTATGTCGGGGCGACGCTCTCCATGTATCCGCCGCCCGGCGAAACCCACATGGGCAACTTCATCGCCTGGGACGCCAAGACCGGCAAGATCGTGTGGTCGAACAAGGAGCTGTTCTCGGTGTGGTCGGGGGCGCTCTCGACCGCCGGCGGCGTCGTCTTCTACGGAACCCTCGAGGGCTATCTCAAGGCCGTCGACGCCAAGACTGGCAAGGAGCTCTTCAAGTTCAAGACGCCCTCTGGAATCATCGGCAACGTGATGACCTATGAGCACGGCGGCAAGCAATATGTCGCAATTCTGTCGGGCGTCGGCGGCTGGGCCGGCATCGGCCTTGCGGCCGGGCTTACCAATCCGACCGAGGGACTGGGTGCGGTGGGCGGATATGCCGCCCTGAAGAACTACACCGCGCTCGGCGGCCAGTTGATGGTGTTTGCGCTGCCATAAGGCGCAAGGCAGGTCACGACGACCGCACCGGCGCGTCCTGCGACGCGCCGGTTGCTTCCGTTGAATGCCTCGTCGGCACGCTGCGACAGCCGAGAGGCTGCGACGAGCAACAGCCTGCGACAGAAAGCCCACGAGAAACACCCGTGAGAAACAAAAGCATTGCGTATCTGCTCGCCGCATCGGTGCTGATCCTCTCGCCCGCCGGCGCGCGTTCCGAGGGACCCGCCAAGTCTACCGCCGTCAATTCTGCCGCAGTCGAGACGACGGAGGGCAAGTCTCTCGATAAGGACGGCAATCCGACGTACAGGATCACGGCGGACGGTGCGGTCGACTGGTACACCTATTCCGGTTTCCGCCGGTATCATTCGGAGTGCCATGTCTGCCATGGCCCGACCGGCGACGGCTCGAGCTTCGCCCCGGCGTTGAAGGAGTCGCTCAAGCGGATCACCTTCAGCGAATTCCTCGGCATCGTCGCGAGCGGCCGCAAGAACGTCACGACGTCGCAGGAGAACGTCATGCCGGCGTTCGGCAGCAATCCGAACGTGATGTGCTACGTCGACGATATCTACGTCTATCTGCGCGCCCGATCGGACGATGCAGTCGGGCCGGTGCGGCCGGGCAAGCACGACGACAAGCCGCCCGTTTACGCCAAGGCGGAAGAAGGCTGCATGGGCAAATGAGGAGTGATCGGACGTCGGCGTACGCGAGCCGCTTGTCGCTGGGCGCGGCGTTGCTTTGCGTGGCGATGCTTGCCGTGGCCGGTGTCCGTCTTCACGCGCAAGGCGTGGGCCTCGACGCCGAGTTCGAGCTTGTCGATCCCAAGGTGCTGCGGGTCTGTGCCGATCCGAGCAACCTGCCGTTCTCGAACGAGAAGGGCGAGGGCTTCGAGAACAAGATCATGGAGCTGATGGCGGCGAAGCTCGACAAGAAGCTCGCCTATGTGTGGTATCCGCAGGTCACCGGCTTCGTGCGCAACACGCTCGGCGCCCGCCGCTGCGACGTGATTCCCGGCTTTCCGCAAGGCGACGAGCTCGCGCAGGTCACCAATCCGTACTACCGCACGGCCTATGCGCTCGTCATCAAGCCGGGCACCGGCCTCGACGACCTCGTGAGCATCGGCGATCCGCGGCTCAAGGAGAAGCGCATCGGCATCGTGGCCGGCACGCCGCCCGCCACCTATCTTGCGATCGCCGGTCTCATGCAGAAAGCGAAGCCCTATCCGCTGGTGGTCGACACACGTGTCGATTCGTCGGCGCAGGCCATGATGCGCGACCTCGCGAGCGGCGAGATCGACGTCGGCGTGCTGTGGGGTCCGATGGCGGGGTACTATGCCAAGCAAGCGACCCCGCCGATGCAGGTCGCGCTGCTGTTGAAGGAAACCGGCGGGCCGCAGCTCGCATTCCGCATCGCGATGGGCGTGCGCCCGGCCGACCAGAACTGGAAGCGCCAGCTCAACAAGCTGATCGCCGACAACCAGGGCGATATCAACCGGATCCTGCTTGGATTTGGGGTCCCGTTGCTCGACGAGAAGGATCGGCCCATTACCGCGGACGCGATACCGCGATGAACGCGCGGGCGATGCTCGTCTGCTGCCTCGCCGTATTCGTCTCCACGGACGGGCGCGGCGAGGGCGCGCCGCCCGAGCCCACGTCATATCGCACCGAGAACTATCGCGCGCCGACGCCGGCGACACTCGCCGGCGCCCGCGTGCATCTCCACCGCCGAGGCCGAACGACTGTGGCGCGACCTTGCGGCCGTCTTCATCGACGTGCTGCCCCATGCGCCGCGGCCCGCCAATCTGCCGCCAGGGACGATCTGGCGCGACAAGGCGCGGCTCGATATTCCGGGCGGCATCTGGCTTCCCGATACCGGCTATGGCGAACTTGCCGCCGTGACGCAGGACTATCTGCGCACCAATATCGAGCGCGCGACCGGCGGCGACCGCACCCGGATCGTCGTGGTCTATTGCCTGCGGAATTGCTGGATGTCGTGGAACGCCGCGAAGCGCATCCTGTCGATGGGCTACCTCAACGTCGCCTGGTATCCCGACGGCACCGATGGCTGGACCGAGATGCAGCTCCCGGTCGCCGAAGCGCAGCCGGCGCCGCCGATCGGCAACTGAATCCGCCGCGACCCCGCGTTACTACTCGATCGTCTGCGCTATCGCACGGCTGAGCGCGAACAGTCTTTTCTCGATGATGACGGGGACTTCGCAGGCGTATCGGATCGATTTCCGCCGGTCCTCGAAAATCCGCATGCTCCATTCGATCCGCGTTGCGAGCTCGTCGACCTTGCCCTGGTCGGGGGAGGGGGCGTCCTGCAACACGTGCATCGCCGTGGTATCCGACCTGATCTCTTCGGCGAGCGCCTTCTCGCTGCGTGCCAGCCGCTCGAGCCCGCTCATGACGGCGCCGCGCTCGCTGTTGAGCGTCTCGAACAGCCCTGCAAACAGAAGCTTGCCCTTCTCGGTCTTTGCCGCCGCATCGCCGGTCAGGAATTGGGCGATCCGTTTCTGCGCGTCCTCTATCGGGGTGCGGCGTGCGGCGAGCCGGGCCACGAGATCCCTGATGTCCGGCTCGGACTGCCACGCCGCCGCCTGTTCGATCGGCGGGCCGTCCCATACGGCGACGACAGAGATCTCCGGGACCTTGGCCTGTGCGCACGGCCAGTCGGGATAACGAGGGTCGGCGGCGTGTGAAGCCGTCGGCAGCCCGATGCTGAGCGCGACGGCCGCCGCAAACCAAAATGCCGACCACTGTCGCGATCCCATGACTGCGTTTCCTCTCGGCGGTTGCCTGGTTGATCCGGCTTTAGCGCTGCGAGATGGCGATGCCCCAGGGCAGCTCACCGACCTGGATGGTGTCGATGACCTTGAGCGCGGCGACGTCGATCACCGAGATGTCGTTCGACACGCCGTTGGTGGTCAGAAGATATTTCTCGTCCGGAGTGAAAGCCATGTGCCACACCCGCTGGCCGACCAGCAGGTACTTCTGCACCTGGTGGGTGGCGCCATCCACCACCGCGATGCGGTTGGCCGGACCAAGCGCAACGAATGCGGTCTTGCCGTCGCGGGTGATGTCGATGCCGACCGGCTGGATCGCCTCACCGCGCATGCCGGGGATCGCAAATGCGATCTTCGTCTTCACCGCGCGCTTGACCGGATCGATGACGCTTACCGTTCCGCCGATCTCGGACGACACCCACAGCTCCGAGCCGTCGCTCTTGAACTGCGCGAAACGCGGGCGCTGGTCGACCAGCACGTTGGCGACGACGTCACGCGAGCCGGTGTCGATGAAGTGCGCCATGTTGGTGGTCTCGGAGGTGTTGACGAGGATCTTCCCGTCCGGGCTCAATCCCATGCCTTCGGGCTCGACGCCGACCTGCACTTCGCCGAGCCGGGCGCGCCGTTCGATGTCGATGATCGTGACGGTGTTGTCGTTCTCGTTCGCGACGTAGAGAATCTTCCCCGTCGGGTCCTCGATGAAGAGCTCAGGATCGGGACCCGACGGCAGCGTGTCGACGACCTTGTTCGTCCTGGTGTCGATCATCTGGATAGTGTCGTCGTCGCCGACCGCGACCAGCACGTATTTCTGGTCCTTGGTGAGCGCGATGCCGCGCGGCCGCTGGCCGACCTTGATGGTGTCGATGACCTTGCGTGCGGTCGTGTCGATAACGGAAATCGTGTTGCCTTTCTCGTTCGACACATAGGCCGTGAACGCAACGGCCTCGGCTGCGGGCGAGAGCGCGATGCACATTGCCAAGATCACGCGGCGCCACATTAATCGCCCCAGGTCATTTGAGCCGGCATTTGGTTTCCGGGCGATCGTAGCCCAGCGTGTCGAGTTCGGAAAACTGGTGCAGGAATCCCTCCTGCGGAGAAACCGATACGATGGTGCGGCCATCCGCCAGCAGAATGGGCTGGCGAAGCTGCAGGTTCCAGTCGCGCAGTGTCAGCTCTCTGTCCCTTGAAGCCGGCCAGCGCGAAGTCCGGCCCCTTCATGTATTCGAGCATGGCCTTGGGGTCCCCAGAGCGCACCCGCGAGGCGGCCTCGCCGATCATCCGCGCCGCGGTCCAGGCCTCGCCGTCGCGTGCGGTCATTCGTCGCGAGAACGTCTGGATGAAGCGGTTCTGCAGCTGGTTGGCGCCCCACTGATCGTGGGCGGCATCCCAGCTCCTGGGAATGAGCCCGGCCGAGCCGGCGACCGGACGCGGCTCGCGGGTACGATACGGTAGATAGGACGCGAACACCTCGCTCTCGTCGGCGGCGACGAGCACGTCGTAATCGGGAGCCCCCTGCAGGAAGAGCGGGATCTGGCGCTGGATCTGGGCAAGTCCGCTGTCGGTGCGCCGCGCCCCGCCGGTGTCCTCGAACACCCGTTCCTGCACGATCTTGGCGCCGAACCGCGCGGCGGCGCGCCGCAGGCCATCGGCATAAAGCTTGTCCGCATCGTGGGAACCGACGACGAGGAGCCAACGTGGCCATCGCTTGACCACGAGATATTGGGCGAGCGCATCGGCGAGCATCGACCGGGTCGGCGCGACGTGGATCACGTTCGCCCGGCAGTCCTCCTCGCGCAGCCGATCGTCGGTGGCTCCGGCGTTGAAGAAGACCAGGCCGTGCGATCGTCCGGCATCGGCCACCTTGAGGAGCATTTCGGCGGGGAGGTCCGCGATGACGTAGGAGATGCCCCGGTCGGCAAGCTGGGAGGCGATGGCGGCCGCATCGTCGCTTTCTTTGATGCGCACGTCTTCCAGCGAGAAACGCTGGTTGAGGAACTTCCCCGTGGTGTTGTTGTCGTCGAGCGCGAGGCGCACCCCGGCGACACCGTCATCGTTCGGCGGAATATCGAGAAGCGAGATCGTAGCCTTTTTGTCGGTGCGGCCGAGATAGCCGATCTTGATCGCGGTCGGTTCCGCCGCCGCATGCTGCGACAGGGCCGGCGGCGATGCTGCCGGCTGCGATAGCAGGGCCAAAGCCACTCCGCCGATCACGAAGGCGCGCACCTGCCGCTCTCCTCCCAATATCGTCTTGTGCCCCAAGCCATTTATAAGACTCGGCTATCCTTTTTTAAACACCCGACCCAGCCGCAGCGTCGCGCCTGCGCCCCAGCCGCGTGCCGTGACCGAAGCACCAATGCGGACCAACGGGCTGCGCCGCGGCGCGGCTCTTTCGATTCGTCGCGGCGCTCGTTGGCCGGCCGGCCCCCGGTGCGTGCCCCTAGGTGTTCGTCCTTATTGCGACGGCGCTTTCATCGCGGGACCCTCTTCGGCGCTTCGCACGAAGAAAACCAGTCTTGGGAGGACCGTTTCAGTGGCCGTCACAACTGCTATCGACTCTGTTGCCGGTTCACGAGCGTCCGAGGCGACGCGCTGGGGCCAGCTTCTGTTCGGCCTCATCTGCATGGTGATGATCGCCAACCTGCAATACGGCTGGACCCTTTTCGTAAATCCGATCGATCAGAAATATCATTGGGGCAGGGCGGCTATCCAGATCGCATTTACTGTCTTCGTGCTGTGCGAGACGTGGTTGGTCCCTTTCGAAGGTTACCTGATCGACAGGTTCGGACCGAAAGTGATGGTCAGCAGCAGCGGCATCCTGATTGCCGCCGGCTGGATCATCAACTCGATGGCCGATTCGATCGTGCTCCTCTACATCGGCGCGGCGATCGGAGGCATCGGGGCCGGAGTCGTTTACGGTGCCGCGGTCGGCAACGCGCTCAAGTGGTTTCCCGACCGCCGCGGACTTGCCGCCGGCTTGACCGCTGCGGGTTTTGGTGCCGGCTCGGCGCTGACCGTCGTCCCGATCGCAAACATGATCAAGTCGAGCGGTTACGAGGCGACTTTCCTGTGGTTCGGTCTCGGACAGGGCCTCGTCGTCATCCTCGTGGGGCTGCTCTTGAAGGCGCCGCGGTCCGGCGAGCTTCCGGCACCCGCAAGTCTTGCCGTACAGCAGACACGCCGCGACTATCGCCCGGTCGAAGTGCTCAGGACGCCGGTGTTCTGGGTCATGTACGCGATGTTCGTGATGGTGGGCGCCGGCGGCCTGATGGCCATTGCGCAACTCGCGCCGATCGCCAACGACTACAAGATCGCCGACCTGCCGGTCTCGCTTCTCGGATTGACTTTGCCGGCGCTGACCTTCGCGCTCACCATCGACCGCGTGCTCAACGGCGTGTGCCGGCCGTTCTTCGGCTGGGTCTCCGATCACATCGGGCGCGAGAACACGATGTTCGGCGCGTTCCTCGTCGAGGGCATCGGCATCTACGCCCTGCTGCACTTTGCCGACAATCCGGTGCTGTTCGTCGTCTTGTCGGGCCTGGTGTTCTTCGCCTGGGGAGAAATCTATTCGCTATTTCCGGCGACCTGCACCGACATCTATGGACGGAAGTTCGCCACCGCGAACTACGGGATGCTCTACACCGCCAAGGGAACTGCGGCGCTGCTGGTCCCTCTCGCCAATGTGCTGGTGACCTATAGCGGCGGCTGGCATGCGGTGTTCTATGTCGCCGCGGTCCTCAACATCGTCGCCGCGATCATGGCTCTGCTCGTCCTCAAGCCCATGCGCATTCGGACGATCGCCCGGGCTGGTTAGCGGGATTCGAGCCTCGCCGACCGCGAGGCTCGTCCAATTGATCGCCCTCGGCGCGGGGAGAAGTGAGATGTTCGCACTCGTATGGCACGTCTCGTCGCGAAACTGGCAGAGGCTCGCTGCGCTCGACCGGTCGTTCGAGGCGGTCCTGCCTGTTCAGTTCGCTCGGCATCGTGCTCTCGTTGGCATTCTTTTCGGCCACCCTGCCGGCGCCGGATCCTGGCTTCATGCCGGCCAGGATTCCGTAGCGAACCCGACGGCAGCGACATCCGGCTGCGCTGCGGCGGGACTGGCGTCCCATTCGCTCGAGTGAGCGAGCCGGCACCTCCCCTCCGCGGAATTGTGCTCGCCTCAAACCTCCGCCACAATCGTGGGACGCTGCGGCAGCGGGACGGAGGACGGCCATGGACACATCTTCGAATCGTAGACAGTTCGTGCAAACGGCAACGGCACTCGGCGCCGCCGGCGGCATTTCGGCGGCGCTTGGGAGCGGTGCAGGCGCACAACAACTCGCTCAGGCGCAAAGCGGCGCAGCGACCCCGAACGCGCCTCGCACCCTGCCGCACATCCACCTGATGATCGGGCCGGGGACCCTGCCCAGCGTGGGCAAGGACCGCATGGATTTGCTCCGCTATCGGCTCAGCGGCAATCCGCGCCTGACCGGCGAGCAGATGCTCGAGCCGCTTCCGGAGATCGCCAAGATCGCACGGGTCGAAGTCGACAAGGGCAATCCCTACGATCAGGGGTCCTATGATGACCTGCGCAAGCTCGCGCCACGGGCCGACGAGGTGCTGCGCTCGCCGGATGTCGATGGCCTCGTCTACGTGCAGGGCACCAACACTATCGAGGAGACCTGCTACTTCTTGAGCCTGACCGTTCACAGCGACAAGCCGATCGTCGTCACCGGCGCGCAGCGTCCCTTCAATGCGTTGAGCTCCGACGCGCAGATGAACCTGCTGGACGCGGTGCGGCTCGCTTCGGCTCCCGCGGCGCGCGGCAAGGGTGCGCTCGTCGCCTTCAACGGCGAGATCAACGCCGCGCGCGAGGTGACGAAAACCAACACCTATCACCTGCAAACCTTCCGTACCCGGGACCTCGGCCTTCTCGGCTATATCGACCCGGACCGGATAGAGTTCTACCGTACCCCGCACCGCCGCCACACCGTCGCGAGCGAGTTCAGCCTCGCCGGCTCAGCCAGCATGCCCTATGTCGAGGTTGCCTACATCCACACCGGCACGAGGGCGGGCGTCGCGGACGCGTTGGTCGGCCTCGGTGCCAAGGGTATCGTGCTCGCCACCGTCGGGGCGGGAGCGCCCAACGCGCTCACCAAGGAGCTCGAGGCGATCATCAGCAAACGCAGCGCGGTGATCGTGCAAAGCTCCCGGGTCGGCGAAGGCCGCATCGTGCGCGGCAACAACTGGTACGAGCCGGGCATGGTCGCCGCCGACAACCTGTCGCCGCAGAAGGCAGCGCTGCTGCTCACGCTTGCGCTGACGAAGACGTCGGACGTCGAAGAAATCCAGCGGATGTTCGACGAGTATTAGTGCGGCTGGGCAATCCCGGAAGGGGTGGCGCCGTCTTTCCAGCTTGCCTTGGGAAATTCCTGGGCGCTCTCGCAATCCCGAAGGAACAACCCATGCAAGCAAGATTCCGCCTTGGCAGGCGGGGCGGGCGTGAGTAGGATTTTAGTCAGGATGCGGTTCGGCGCCCGGTAGGATGGGTTGAGCTCTCGCGAAACCCATCACGCGGTGGCAGCCGCCATGCGACGACATTTTGGGCGACATGATGGGTTTCGCAAGAGCTCAACCCATCCTACGCGCTCCGCCATAGGACGGCGCACGGAGACGGATGATGGGTTTCGCAAGGGCTCAACCCATCCTACGCGCTCCGCCATGAGACGGCGTTCGGAGAGGGGACGATGGGTTTCGCAGGAGCTCAACCCATCCTGCGCCCTCAGTTCAGCGCGAAGACGAACAAATAGCTCGAGTGCTCGAGGTTGTCGTATTTCACGGGATGCTGGTGACGTCCGCTCGATTGCACCGCGAGATACTGCTTCGGGCCGATCGCGTAGACGACCGGCGCACCTTTCAGCGGCGTGCCGACGTTGAAGCGCCAAAGCTCCTGCAGCGTCTCGTCGTCATAGGCGACCACCCAGCCGTCCTGCAGCGCCGAGAACACCAGTCCCCCGGCGGTGACCGTCGCGCCGGAACGGACTTCGATATCCGTCACCGTCTTCGCCAGCACCTTGCTGGTGACGGCGTCGTATGCGGTGATCGCGCCGTAGTAGAGATCGCTGCTGTAGGTCCGCTTCTGAAACTTGGGCTCTGTCCATCCCGCCGTCCGGCCCCTTGAACGCCGCGGCGGCGCCGTTGCCACTGAAGCAGCCCTCGGCGCCGACGCCGTAGGCGATCTGCTTGACCGGATTGTACGCGGTCGGCTGATAGGCGATGCCGCCGTGCCAGGTCGGGCAGGTCCGCTTCATCGGATCGCCGCGCAACGCGCGCGCTTCCGGCACGTATTTCTGCACGTCGAGGCCGGGATCGTATTCGATCGGCTTGCCGGTCTTCGGATCGAGACCCTTGGTCCAGTTCAGATCGTTGACGTACTGACCGCCCTTGATGAAGCTGCCGTTGGCGCGATCGAGCGTGTAGAAGAATCCGTTGCGTCCGAAATGGCCCATCACCTTGCGCATTTCGCCGTTGACGTTGACGTCGTAGAGCATGTGGACGCCGACCTCGTCGTAGTCCCAGGAATCGTTCGGCAGATATTGGTAGTACCAGACGAGCTTGCCGGTGTTGACGTCGAGTGCCACGGCGGAATTCGTGTAGAGATTGTCGCCGGGCCGCGCCTGCGGATCGAATTCCGGCACCGGATTGCCGGTTCCCCAGATGGTGAGCTTGTTGACGGGATCGTAGGAGCCGGTCTGCCACAAACCACCGCCGCCGGTCTTCCAGGCGTTGTTCTTGTCCTTCCAGGTCTCGCTGCCGGGTTCGCCCGGCTTCGGGACCGCGTACCAGCGCCACAGCTCGTTGCCGGTCCTCGCGTCGAGCGCCGCAAGCCAGCCGCGGGTGCCGCCGCCGGCGGCACCGTTCGCCACCAGGACTTTGCCCTCGGCGGTGACGGGGGCCGAGTTGAACCTCTCCTTCGTGCCGAATTCGTTGACCTTGGCGATCTGCTTGTCCCACACGATCTCGCCGCTATCGCGGTTGATGGCGATCACGCGGCCGTCCGGCAAGTTGTTGATGACGAGGTCTTCCCACAGCGCGATGCCGCGGGTGCGCGGAAGGTTGCCCTCGTGCTTGACGCCGGGATCGGCGATCCACGCGAACTCGCCATGGTCGCCGCTGCGCACGTCGATCTTGTAGACGGTGCCCCAGCCGTCGCTGGTGTACATGAAGCCGTTGTCGATCAGCGGATTGACTTCGTTCTCCGGCCCATTCTGGCCGATGTCCTGCATGCCGCGCAGCGCCATCGCCCACACCATGCGCAGGTTCTTCACGTTGTCGCGGTTGATCTGGGCGAGCTTGGAGTATCGGGTCGAGCCGTAATCGCCGTTCATCATCAGCCAGTTCTGCGGCTCGTTGGCGGAATTGATGAGCCGGTCCTTGCTGACCGTCATCTTGTATTCGGCGGCCAAGGCCGAAGCGCTCGAGGCAACGAGCGAAACACCCACCAACGTGGCGCGCGAGCTGATGATAATACTCTTATTGCCAAGGCTCATTGAATCCTCCCGTTGTTTCCTCCGAAAACTCCCAACGCCGTTGTTCCGGCTGCGTATGCTCAGGGAGTCCGAAAGGGAGGCTACACAGCCGCTACCCGCTCGGAAAGGGGTGGATTTGCGCCACGGCCCATCGGACTTCAGGGGAATTGTCGAGTTTCCCGGCCCTTTATTTTTGGTGATGCTGACCGGCAGTTATGCGCTCGCCTGACTGATCCCCCGGCATGGAACCCGCGTGCTCGACACGGTTGCGCCCGTTTGCCTTGGCGCGATAGAGCGCCTGATCGGCGGCTTCGATGATGTCGGCGAGAGTCCGGCTCGAATCGATCGACATCGCTGCTCCGACACTCACCGTTGCCGCCGACGCATTCACGCCACCCTTCAGCGTCGTCGCCTCGAAGCTCGCGCGAATGCGCTCGGCGACAGCGAGCCCCTCGTCGAGCGACGTGCGAGGAAGAAGAGAGGCAAATTCCTCCCCGCCGAGCCGGGCAAAAAGATCATCAGGCCGAAGCGCGGCCGTCGCGGCGCCGCAAAAGGCCCTGAGAACATGGTCGCCGACGCTATGACCGAAGGTGTCGTTGATGTCCTTGAATTTGTCGAGATCAAACAACAGCAGCACAGCAGGGCGCCTGTCGAACGCGCTCCGATGCAGCAGCTTCTCGGCGCGCTCGAAAAACGCCCGGCGGTTGGCCACGCCGGTGAGTGGATCGATCAGCGAAGCGCGTTTGTATCCGAGTACCACCCGCTCTCTTGCCATTGCGCCGAGAAAGATGGGTAAGCAAAACGCAAAGAATACGGCCTCGAAGATGGTGAAAGTCCACCAACCGGCGTCCTTGGAATCCATCGGCAAAGGCAGCACGCCCGCAAACGGAATGCGAGCCACAAAGAATGCCGCATGAACAAGCAGAAGTAAGGATGACCGGCAAGCGGAACATCAATCCTTCGCCGCGACCCCGCCAGAGCTCCCATGCGCTGAGCAGCGAATAGGAGACGATGATCGCGGACATCAGCGCAGTGCGAGCCTGCAGCGAGGCGAAAAATGCCTCGAAGTGACAGGCGACAAGCCAAATCACGGCGCCGGCGAGAACAAGCGGGGCGGACGTCGCGTGTCCATCGAAATTGCGCGCGCCGGCCCACATCATCCCGTAGGCAGTGGTCAGGATTGCGTTGGCGATGACTATCGACCAGGTGTTCGAGATGTCGCCGCGCGCGGCGACGAGGGCGATGCCGATCGATCCGAGGATCAAGGCCGATGCCCACAAGACCAGCGCTCGAACATTGCGGTTCTGCAACCAGGACAGCAGCAGCAGGCAGCCCGAGACCGCACAGACGAACACGGCAATGACAAAGAGCGTAGGAATATCAAGCGACATGGAAGGCGCCTCCTTCCGCGAGGTCACGAGATTTCAGCTCGACCAATTCCTGTGCCAAGGCTCTCCCATGTTCGATGTTGCCGCCGCGCCAGCGTAACTCGATATGCAGATTCTGTCCCGCGACCTCAGGCGGCATCGCCAGAGGCGGACGACCGGGGATTGCAATTTTTTGCGCCGCGGAAGGTTGCCGCTTCTGGCAGCGATCCTTACGCGATCCACCCTGCCTAATCCGCTTTTCGATAACCTCGTCACCACTCGGCAGGATCGACTGTGGCACAGCAAGTCGTGCCAAGTTGCACGACGAGCTCCCGGCGCGTCATCGAATCACCTCATCGGCGGTAGCCAGCAGCCTTTCGGGGATGGTGAGGCCGAGGGTTTTGGCGGTCGTGAGGTTGATGACGAGCTCGAGCCTTGTCGCCCTTCTTACAGGCAGATCGCCCGGTTTTTGCCCGCTGAGAATGCGGCCGGCATAGATGCCGAGCTGGCGGTACTGCTCCGAGATGTCGGGCCCATAGCTCATCAGCCCGCCCGCTTGGGCAAAGTCACGCTCGAAATAGAGCGCCGGCACCCGGTGCTGCGCGGCCAACGCCACGATCTCCATCCGATGGCTGGCAAAGAAGTTGCTGGGACCGACAAACAAGGCCTCGCACCGCTTTTCCATCAGGCCCGTGAAAGCCGCGCCGATGTCGCCGACGTCGCGGGCATAGAAGACTTCGATTTCCCGGCCGATCGGGATGGCTGCTCCTCGCACGTCTGCGATCATCGACTTGCCGTCGGTCGCGTCGTCGTTGGGGTCGACGAGCACCGCAACACGCGTGGCGCGGGGAAGGAGGTCCAGCATCAGCCCGAGCCGCTTCGATCCGATACCAGCGGTCATGGAGGTGATACCGGTGATGTTGCCCCCCGGATGGTCGAGGCTGGACACGAGGCCGGTCTCGATGGGGTCCGCGCCGAAACCGAAAACAATCGGAATCGTCGTAGTTGCCGCCTTCGCCGCGAGGATCGCCGGCACACTGCCTGACGCAACCAGGACCGCGGCACCGCGGTCGACCAGGTCGCCGGCCCAGTACGGAAGCCTCCCCCGGTGGGCTTCAATTGCTACGTCGGAGCCTTCGAAGTAGTCGGCGGCAGCGAGCCCTTTGCGAAACTCCACTTGCCGGAATACGAAGCCACCGACCGGGCCATCATCGAGATAGCCCACCAGCTTCAAGCGCGCCAGGTCTTGCGCATCGGTCCGGATCGAGCCGGTGATCGCGGCTCCCAGACCCAGGATGAATTCCCGTCGCTGCATGCTCGATCCTCGCAATCGAAGTGCCGAGACTATCCCGACTGAGCGCGCGAGGGAACGCGTGACATTGCCCGGCGGTGCTTGATCCGGTCTTTCAAACAAATGGCCGGGGACGAGCCCCGGCCATTCCATCACGTCACGTGCGAAGTCTCGCCCTACGCGCCGCCGGTCAAATCCTGGCCGCGGATCGGGAGCGTGCGCAAACGCTTGCCGGTGGCGGCGAAGATCGCGTTGGTGATCGCCGGCTGGATCATGGTCGCGCCGGGCTCGCCGACGCCGCCCCAGCGCTTGCCGGGCGTGGGCGAGATGTAGACTTCCGTCTTCGGCGCATCCTTGTAGCGCGCCACCGGGTAGGTGTCGAAGTTGCCCTGCTCGACGCGGCCGTTCTTCACGGTGATCTCGCCGAACAGCGCCGCCGAGAGCCCGTAGATCATGCCGCCTTCGAGCTGCGTCTCGACGCCGCGCGGGTTCACCACGACGCCGCAGTCGCAGACGATGACGACGCGTTCGACCTTGACCTCGCCGCCGGTCACCACGACCTCGGCGGTCATGCCGACGATCGAGTCGTAGCTCTCGTGGACGGCGATGCCGCGGCCTTTGCCGCGCGGCATCGGCTTGCCCCAGTCGCCCTTCTCGACCAGGAGATCGATCACCTGCTGGAAGTCGGGGCGATGGGCGAGGAGCTCGCGCCGCAGCGCCACCGGGTCCTTGCCGGTCGCGTGCGCCATCTCGTCGATGAAGCTCTCCATGAAGAACACGTTCTGGGAGTGCCCGGGCGCGCGCCACGGGCCCAGCGGCACATGCGTGTTCTTGAGCATCGAGACGATGCGGAAGTTCGGCAGCTTGTAGCCCGTGTTGATCAGGCCCTGCAGGGTCTGCGGGTCGACGCCGTTCTGCACGCTGGCCGGATTCGAGCTTCCCGCCGAATTGCGCATGTCGAGCGCAACCGGCGTTCCGTCGGCCGCAAAACCCGCCTTGAAGCGGATCGCGGCCTGGGTGCGGTAGCGGCCCTGGCGGATCTCCTCCTCGCGTGTCCAGATGAGCTTCACCGGCTTGCCGACGGCCTTCGAGACCGCAACCGCCTGGAACACTTCGTCCGGGCCGAGCCGCCGGCCGAAGCCGCCGCCGGAGAACGTGTTGTGGATGTAGATGTTCTCCGGTTTCACGCCGGAGGCCTGGGCGGCGAAGGTCAGCGCGAGGTCGGCGTTCTGGGTGCCGACCCAGACGTCGACGCGGTCCGCCTGCACATGGGCGATGGCGTTGAGCGGCTCCATCGGCGCATGGGCGATGATCGGCACCTCGTAGGTCGCCTCGATGACCTTGGCAGCGCCCGGCATCGCGGTGTCGACATTGCCGTCGTGCCGCGCCTCGACTCCCTTTTGATCGAGCGCCTCGAGGTATTCCTTGCGGAACTGGGCGCTGTTGGTCGCGCCGGCGGCGCCGACGTCCCATTCGATCTTGAGTGAATTGAGCGCGTCCTGGGCGCGGTAGTAACGGTCCGCCACCACCGCGACCGCGTTCGCCAGCTTGACCACCTGAAGGTTGCCGCGGCGTCCGGCGATCTTGCTCTCGTCGACGGATTTTACCTTACCGCCGAACACCGGGCACTTGATGATGGCCGCCCGCACCATGTCCGGCACTTCGAGATCGATGCCGAACTTCGCCGAGCCGTTGATCTTGAGCGGCACGTCGAGCCGCGCGAGCCGCCGGCCGATGAACTGGTACTGGTCCGGCCGCTTGAGCGCCGGCTCCTTGTCGAGCTTGATCGCGGCTGCGTCCGCGGCGAGCTCGCCGAAGCGGAGCGTCCGGCCGCTTTGCTTGTGCGTCACCTTGCTCATGGCCGCGGCGCACTCTGAAGCCGGCACGTTCCAGCGCTTGGCGGCGGCGGCGATCAGCCGTTCGCGCGCGCTGGCGCCGGCCTGCTGGACGATCACCCCGGTCTCGCGCACGGCACGGCTGCCGCCGGTGGAGAGGCTGCCATAGACCTTGTTGTCGACGACATTGCGGTTCGCGGAAGCGTATTCGGGCTTCACGAAGGCCCAGTCGCATTCGAGCTCTTCGGCGAGAATCTGGGGCAGCGCGGTGAAGCTGCCCTGGCCCATCTCGGCGCGGCCGTAGCGGATGATCACGGTGTCGTCGGGCTCGATCACGACCCAGGCGTTGATCTCGCCGGGATAGCGTTTGCCCTCTTCGCCCCAGGGGCGAACGCTGAGGCTCGCCGCCTCGGCGGAATCGGCGATACCGACACCGAGGGCGAGGCCGCCCGCTGCGGTGAGGGCGGTGGTGATGAAATGGCGACGTGAGAGAGTGAGGTCGTTCATGGTGATGCTCTCCCGTCTCAAGCGCGCATCAGCGCGGCGGCGCGATGCACCGCCCGGCGCAGGCGCTCATAGGTGCCGCAACGGCAAATGTTGGTGAGCTCGGCGTCGATCTGCGCATCGGTCGGGCTCGGATTGGTCTTGAGGAAGGCCGCCGTCGCCATGATCTGGCCGGACTGGCAGTAGCCGCATTGCGGCACCTGCTCGGTCAGCCAGGCCTGCTGCACCGGATGCTTGCTGTCGGGCGACAGCCCTTCGATCGTGGTGATCTCGGCGCCGTCGACGCTGCCGATCAGCACCGAGCAGGAGCGCATGGCCTCGCCATTGACGTGCACGGTGCAGGCACCGCAGGCGGCGATGCCGCAGCCGAATTTCGTCCCCGTCAGTCCGACTTCTTCGCGCAAGACCCAGAGAAGCGGCGTATCCTCCTCGACATCGAGCTGATGCGAGGTCCCGTTGACCTTGATGGTGAACATGAGTGCTGTTCCGCGCGCCCGGGCGCTCTCGGCGGCCGGCCGGCGCAAACCGGGCCGCCTTTAGAATGGTTGGAAGCTAGCATGCGCAGGACCGCCGGCCTAGCGAGTCGGCTGGCAAGTGATGGGTTTCGCAAGAGCTCAACCCATCCTACCAGACGAGGACGTCCGGCGTGCCGGTCGCGCGGCTCTTTCGGCCCGGGGGCACCTGATGTAGCCTCCCCCGAGCAAAGGCGACGAACGCGTCCGGAATTCGGCCTCGTCACGTCGCCACCAAGCAGAGGGAGGTACCATGCATCCGCACGAGGGATTTTCGCGGCGACGAATGCTCGCAACCATGATGGCGGCGGGAAGCGCCGCGGCGGGCTATCGTCACGCCGCCGCACAGGCCGCCAAGCGGATCGAGCGGCTCGATCCGGCCCTCGACGAGATCATCTCGACGTCCGAGCCGATCGTCGACATCGCGACGAACCTCGGCGGCACCGCCAATGTCGAAGGGCCGCTGTGGTGGAAGGAGGGCGGCTATCTCCTGTTCCGCGGCACCGATCTCAAGCGGTGGAAATATTCGCCGGGCCAGCCGATCTCGGTCTTCAAGGAGAAGACCAACGCGGCGAACGGCCTCGCCCGCGATCCGCAGGGGCGCCTCGTCGCCTGCGAGGCGGCGACCCGGCGTGTCGTTCGCGAAGAGCACGACGGCAGCATCACCGTGATGGCGAGCACCTTCCAGGGGCGTCCGCTCAATTTCCCGAACGACGTCGTGGTGAAATCCGACGGCGCGATCTATTTCACCGATCCCTGGGCCGGCCCTGCCGCGCAGGTGCCGCCGGGGGAGGGTGATCTCGGTTTTGCCGGCGTCTACCGCATCTCGCCGGACCGCGGCACGCTCACGCTGCTGGTCAACGATTTCCTCAATCCGAACGGCATAGCCTTCTCGCCCGACGAGAAGGTTCTCTACATCAACGACTCGCCGCGCCGGCACATCCGCGCCTTCGACGTGCTGCCGAACGGTACGCTCGCGCGGGCGACCGACCGCGTGCTGGTCGATCTCTCCGGGCCCGAGCCGGGCGGTCCCGACGGCATGAAGGTCGATTCTGCGGGAAATATCTACTGCGGCGGTTCCGGTGGGCTCTACATCGTCGCCCCGAACGGCAAGAAGCTCGGCCGCATCGTGCACGGCTTTGCCAACACCGCCAACGTGGCGTTCGGCGGCGACGACTGGAAGACCGTGTACTTCTGCACCCGCACGAGTCTCGGCTCGTTCAAGGTCAAAGTCGCGGGAGAGCCGGTGCCGTCCGCGAAGAAAAGCTGAGCAGGCGGCCGGCGGCTTTCATCAAGCCGATCCGGCCGAACTCGATCCGGCCGCGTCGATCCCGTCACGTCGATCTGGTGGGAGCCCCCAATGACGATCGGCTCGGTCTTCCCGCGGTTGCCGGCGCTGCCGCGGGGCGACGCGATGTGGCTCGTGATCGGGGGCTCGATCGCGCTCGCCGCCTGGCTGGCGCTGGTGCCCGTGGCTTTCCTCCTCTGGCAAAGCTTCCTGACGCCGGAAACGGCATCGGCGCCCGCCGATCTCACCATCGAAAACTACGTCACCGCCTATCTGAGCACCGAGACGCTGCGCCTGTTCGGCAATTCCGTCGCCTTCGGCATCGGATCGGCGGCCGTCGCCTTCGTAAGCGGCACATTCTTCGCCTGGGTCAACGAGCGCACCGATACGCCGTTCAAGTCGCTGTTCTTTGCGCTCTCTCTTGTGCCCCTGGTGATCCCCGCGATCCTTTTCACCGTGTCGTGGATTTTCCTCGCGAGCCCGAAGATCGGCATCATCAACAGCGCGCTCGGCAGCGTGTTCGGGACCGATGCCGTCTTCGTCGACATCTATTCGCTCGGCGGCATGGTCTTTGTCGACGGCATGCACCAATCGCCGCTCGCGTTCCTGCTGATGACCGCGGCGTTCCGTGCCATGGACCCGGCGCTCGAGGAATCGGCGCTGATGAGCGGCGCCTCGGTCGGCGAGGTGGTGTGGCGGGTGACATTGCGGCTCGCCTGGCCCGCGGCGCTGGCGGCGTTTCTCATTCTGTTCGTGCGCGCCGTCGAATCGTTCGAAGTCCCGGCGCTGCTCGGGCTTCCGGTCGGCATCGAGGTCTATACGTCGTCGATCTACCAGGCGATCCAAAAATATCCGAGCGAGGTCGGCCTCGCGTCCGCCTATGGCGTCACGTTGCTGCTGATCGCGTCGCTCTGCATCTACGCCCAGTCGCGGGTCGCCGCGGATGCCGGGAGATATTCGACGGTGACCGGCAAGGGCTTCCGGCCGCGCCGCATGCGGATCGGCGGATGGCGCTATGTCACCGCGGCCGTGTTCGTCGCCTATATCATGGTCGTCGTGGTGCTGCCGTTCCTCGTGCTCGTGTGGTGCTCGCTGCAGAAATTCTACAGCGTGCCCTCGCTCGCGGCCTCCAGAACCTCACTTTCGATGCCTACCGCGCCGTCATCTCCTATCCGGACATCGCTTCCGTGGTCCGCAATACCGCGGTCCTAGCGCTCGGAACCGCGGTCATCGTCATGCTGATGACCTCGGTCCTCGCCTGGATCGTCGTCCGCACGCGGTGGCCGGGCCGCGGCTTCCTCGATACCCTGGTTTCGCTGCCGCTGGTGTTTCCGGGCATCGTGCTCGGCCTCGCCGTGATGATCACTTATCTTCACATCGATATCGGCATCTACGGCACGCTGTGGATCATGCTCGTCGCCTATGTCACCCGCTTCATGCCCTACGGCATGCGCTACGCCACGACCTCGATGCTCGCGCTCCACAAGGAGCTCGAAGACTCCGCGGCGATGAGCGGTGCGTCGTGGCGCATGACGTTCCAGCGCATCATCCTGCCGCTGCTCAAGCCGGGACTGATCGCCGGCTTCATCTACATCGTGATCGTCTCGGTGCGCGAGCTGTCGGGCTCGATCCTGCTCTACAGCCCGGGATCGGAAGTGGTTTCGATCATGATCTGGGAATACTGGCAGAACGGCCAATACGTCGAGTTGTCCGCGCTCGGCGTGATGCTGATCGTCGTGCTATTGTGTTTCGTGCTGGCAGCGCAATTCGTCGGCCGGCGCTACGGGGTCGCAGACGCCGCGAGTTGACGGCCGCGCGGAGCGAGATCGTGCTGAGCGTCAAGTCGCTGTACACGGAGTATGCGGGCGAGCGCGGCGAGGCGATCCATGCCGCGCAGGACGTCTCGTTCGATGTTCCCGAAGGCAAGCTCTTCACGCTTCTCGGCCCCAGCGGCTGCGGCAAGACCACGACGCTTGCGTTCCATCGCCGGGCTCGAAAGGCCGAAATCCGGCGAAATCTCAGTTCGCGGGCAGCTCGTTTACTCATCGCAGCAGGGAATTTTCGTCGCACCGAACCGGCGTGATTTCGGGATGGTATTCCAATCCTACGCGATCTGGCCGCACATGAACGTGTTCGAGAACGCGGCGTTCCCGCTCGAGGTGCGCAGCGCCCGTTCGCGCCACAAGCTCGGCCGCAAGGAGATCGCCGCGAAGGTGATGGAGGTGCTGCGCGCGGTCGCGCTCGACGATCTCGTCGACCGCGCCGCGACCAAGCTGTCGGGCGGCCAGCAGCAGCGTCTCGCGCTGGCGCGGGCGCTGGTGATGGAGCCGCAGCTTCTTCTCCTCGACGAGCCGCTGTCGAACCTCGATGCCAAGCTGCGCGAGCGCATGCGGTTCGAGCTCAAGCGCATTCAGCGCGAGCTCGGGATCACCACCGTTTACGTGACCCACGACCAGTCCGAGGCGCTCGCCCTGTCGCACATGATCGCCGTCATGGATCGCGGGCGCATCGTGCAGATCGGCACGCCGCGCGACGTCTACGAGCGGCCGAGCGACCGGTTCGTCGCCGATTTCGTCGGCACAACCAACTTCCTCGACGCCGCCGTGGTGGGGACAGGCGGCGAGCGGGCACTGTCGGGTCCGCACTGCGGTCGGCGAGCTCAATGTTCGATGCGGCGAGTATCTGCGCGCGAACGATACTGTTTTGGTGTCGGTGCGGCCCGAGGATGTCGAACTGTCGGAGCAGCCGCCTCAGGATAGTGCCGATAATGCCGATGGCGATAATTTCTGCGTCGGCGAAGTGCAGGCCAAGGCGTTTCTCGGCGACTGCCTGGATTTCCAGGTGAAAATCGGCGAGTTTATCGTGCTCGCCCGGGTCCATCCGTCGCTGCGGACGCCGGTCGGCGACAGGATTTACGTGCGGATGCGGGCGGAAAAGTGTGTCGCGGTCCCGCAGCGCTGAAGAAAGCGATCCGGCCCGGCCGCGATCGAGAGAAAATATTCAAGGGGAGGCTCGCATGGCCAAGAGTGCCGTCGTCTCGGACGAGCTTGCGAACAAGTTCGCCACCGAAAAGGACACTCCCTATCTGCGCTGGGTGCGCAACGAAGGCCTCGACATCATCGGCGCCCACTACATCCCGAACCTGCGCACCGTCGAGCTCAAGCCGTGGGCGCGGCGCGGCGGCAGCGGCGTCTTCATCAACCACGAGGCGTCGCGCACCTCGAACGACTGCTATGTCTGCGAAATTCCTCCGCGCGGCGCGCTCGAGCCGCAGCGCCAGCTCTACGAGGAGATGATCCTCGTGCTCGACGGCCGCGGCTCGACGACGGTGTGGAACGACGCCGGCGACCGCATCTCGTTCGAGTGGAAAGCCGGTGCGATGTTCGCGATCCCGCTCAACACCTGGCACCGGCATTTCAACGGCTCCGGCACGGCGCCGGCGCGCTACGTCGCGGTGACCAACTGCCCGTCGGTCGTCAACATGTATGACGACGTCCAATTCGTCTTCAACACGGCCTACGACTTCAAGAACCGCTTCGCCGGCGAGCCGGATTATTTCACCGCCAAGGGCGAGCAGAAGGGCTTTCTGCTGACGACGAACTTCGTCGCCGATGCGGTCAACCTGCCGTTGATCTCGGCGAAGGAGCGCGGCGCCGGCGGCGGGCACATCCGCTTCAACATGGCGCGCGGCACCATCGCGAGCCACATCTCGCAATTTCCGATCGGCACCTACAAGAAGGCGCATGCCCACGGGCCGGGCGCCCATGTCATCGTGCTCAGCGGCGAGGGCTACTCGCTGATGTGGCCGGAGGGCGATCCGCCGCGCCGCTACGAGTGGCAGATCGGCACCATGATCGTTCCTCCCAACGCCTGGTTCCACCAGCACTTCAACACCGGCCCGACGCCGGCGCGCTACCTCGCCTTCAAATACGCGACGCCGCGCAATGCCCAGGGCGTTCCGATGTCGTGGATCAGCCGGCGGCTCGGCGGCATGCAGATCGACTATGCCGACGAGGTGCCCGAGGTGCGCCGCATGTTCGCCGAGGCGCTTTCAAGGCACGGGCTCAAGCCGCGCATGGACGAGGTCTACCAGGCGGAGCTCGCCACTCTGCCGCCGCAGGTGGCCGCGTGATGGGTGCGCTGCGGGCCTGGCGGGGAGGCGAGGCGGGCTCTTGTCCTGGCGGGCATGCTCGCGCTGGGACTGCGTGGATCGGCGAGGCGCAGAGCGTCGTCTCGACCACTGCGGAGATGGCGGCCTATGCGGGCGCCGACCGCACCGACAAGCTCGTTGCCGGCGCGAAGAAGGAAGGGGTCGTCACCCTCTACACGTCGGCGAATCTGGACGACATGGGGATCGTCGCCGCCGCCTTCGAGAAGAAATACGACGTCAAGGTGCGGATGTGGCGCGGCAGCTCCGAGACGCTCGTCCAGCGCAGCGTCGTGGAGGCGCGCGGCAACCGGTTCGATGCCGACGCCTTTGAAACCGGCGGCGCGGCGATGGAATCGCTCCACCGCGAAAAGCTGCTCCAGGAGATAAAGTCGCCGGTACTCGCCGACCTCGATCCGATGGCGCTGCGGCCGCACCGCGAGTGGACGGGAACGCGCTACAACGTCTTCGTCGGCGCCTACAACACCAGGCTGATCCGCAAGGAGGACCTCCCCAAGGATTACGCCGGCTTCGTCGATCCCAAGTGGAAAGGCAAGCTCGGGATCGAGGCCGACGACATCGACTGGTTCGGCGGCGTGATCGGTGAGCTCGGAGAGGAGCGCGGCCTCAAGCTGTTTCGGGACATCGTGGCGGCGAACGGCGTATCGGTGCGCAAGGGCCACACGCTGCTTGCGAACCTCATCACGTCGGGGGAGGTGCCGCTCGCGCTTACCGCCTATGCCTATCGCGCCATCCAGTTGAAGAACAGCGGCGCGCCGGTCGACTGGTTCACCGTCCCGCCGACCATCGCGCGCCTCGAAGGTATCGGGGTCGCCCGCCGCGCGGCGCATCCGAACGCCGCGATCCTGTTCTACGATTTCATGCTGAGCGACGCGCAGGTGCTTCTCAACGCCCGCGACTATTTTCCCATGAGCCGCAAGGTCAAGCCGCTGGTGGAGCTGCCGTCTCTGACCTTTCTCGATCCCGCGAGAATCCTCGACAACAATCAGAAGTGGAGTAAGTATTATCGCGATACGTTCATCAGCCGGGCGCGTTGAACCCCTGCCGCAGGGAGGGTCGAGGATTCGAGATGGCCGACAAGCAGCATGATCCGGACAAGCAACGGGTGTTCGTCCGGGCGCTCGAGGGCGCCTACAGCCTCAAGGACGAGCTTGGCCGGCTGCGGGCGATGCCGCGGGTCATCAAGGGCAAGGATCTCAAGCTCGACGGCGGGCCGCAGCATTTTTCCCGGCATTATGTGGAGCCGGAGGACGGCCGCACCCAGACGCTGCACATTCACCTCGAGGAATATGCCCCGGGCGGGAAGACGCAGAAGCACGGCCACGTGAACGAGGCGGCCTTCTACATTCTCGACGGCGCCGGCTACGAGGTGCACGACGGCGTGCGCTACGACTGGAAGGCCGGCGACGTCGCCATCGTGCACAACAACTGTGTGCACCAGCACTTCAACGCCAGTGAAAAGGAGCCGGCGCGCGCCTTGGTGATCAAGACCAAGCCGATGTACCTGTTCATGAACATGCTGTTCCAGCACACGGTCGAGAAGCGCCCGAAGACGCCGTCACCGACGCAGGGCAATTTCGTGCCGCGGCAGGAGGACGAGGATTTCAATCATCCGGGCGAGAACGATCACCAGGAGTGAATTTTCCGCGACGCGCGATACGCACGACCCTGGTACGCACGACCCCGGTACGCCCGACGAAGAGAAGACGATGGCTTGGGATGAAGCAAAAGCGTGGATGAGCGGCTCGCTCAATGAAAAGCTCTATCAGAGCCTGCTCGACCACGCGACCACGGCGCCCGCCCGCAACGCCCGGCGCAAGAAGATCGTGCGGCCCGAGGAGATGCCGTGGGAAATGTCGCGGCAGGGCCTGCTCAAGCACCTCTTGAACGAGCAGATGAATACGCGGATGGAGACGGTCGACGCCTACATGCAGGTGATCCCGCCGGGCAGCCGCTCAGGCAAGCACCGCCATGTCGCCGAGGAATGCCTCTATGTGCTGGAGGGGCACGGCTACGACCTCCACCAGGACTGCGACGTCGAGATCACGGATGCCTACGAGTGGGTGCCGCAGGCCGAGATCAAGCGCTACGAGTGGGAAGCGGGCGACGTCATCTACGTGCCGCCGAGCACGATCCACCAGCATTTCAACGGCGATTCGCGCCGGCCGACGCGGCTGATCTCCTGCACCAACCGGATCTACAAGAATTGCGGGCTCAACGATCTCGAGCAGCTCGAGAATGCGCCCGAATACGATCCGAGCGTCGTGCTCACCGCCGAGATGGTGAAGCGATACCTCGCGGTTGCGGTCGAACAGCCGGCGTGAGTGGGTTCAGAGCTCGACCGAAGCCGCGATCTGCTCCACCCGGATATCAGGAACGCTGATATTCGCCACCATTGCGAACAATCCGAAAAGGATGAGGCAGAGCACGCCGACGCTCGCTCCCAACGACGGCTCGGGATTCTCTTGTCTGGCGGAACGACGCTGGTCGGACATGGCAAGGCTCCTCGTGATCGAAGAACTTGATCGAAGTCTTGCCTGCAGCCTAACTCCGCCGCCTGGAATTGGATGTGAGGTCGGTCACGTTGAACCACGCGGTCCGCAGGGAGGCTAAATTTCGAGGAAATGAAATCGGTTAGCCTCTGTGAGGTGCTTCACCTCCGATCTCCGACGAGGGACCTAGAGTCGGTTCCATGATCGTACCCAGGAGATCAGCCATGAAGACCTTCGTTGCGGTACTCTCCCTGATGTTCGTGCTCGCCGCCTTCACCTCGATCCTTTCGCTGAGCGGTCAGGCCGACCGCCAAGCGCTTCGTGTCAGCGCGCAGACTGGGGCCGTCGTGAGGTAATCACGACGCCTGCGCCGCGCGATGCTGTCACGCCGGGTTACGCCGGCACGACCGGAACCTTGTTTTTCCGGAGCGACGCCATGAATTGCGGGCCGAGCTTGAGATGCGCGTTGACGAGCTCAGGCGGCGTCAGCGCCATCCATTGATTGAGCGATACGTCGGCATAGTAGTCGCTCTTGAATATTTCGAGGAAGCGCAGTGGCGTCGTTCCCGTGTTCTCGACGTAATGGCCCATGGCGAACGGCACGAAGCCGACGTCGCCGGCCATGAAATCGAAGGTGCGGGCCTGGCCCGACGCGGCGAACACGCCCATGCGCGCCTGTCCCTCGATGTAGTACTGCCACTCGTCGGTGTTGGGATGCCAGTGTAGCTCGCGCAGTCCACCCGGCTCGACCTCGACCAGCGCCGCCGAGATCGTCTTGGAGGCGGGAAACACGCTGGTGTCGGTGATGCGCACCGTGCCGCTTCTTGACCGGATCGGCTGCTGCGCCATCATCCGGTGGCTCAGCCGCTGCGGCATCTGCGGTGAGCCCGGAAACTGGTCGGACGCCAGCGAGCCCGGCACCGGCGCCGGGAAGATGTAGAGCTCGCTCGGGTCGGGCGTGTGCCCGAACAGCGAATCCGACACGCCGAAATTCTTGGCGAGCACGTCGTTCGGCGTGTGCTTGAACCAGTCGCTGAGCAGGAAGGTGTTGTCCTCGTCGAAGTCGCCGTCGTCGAACACCAGCAGGAATTCGCAGCCGTCGGGGCCGAGCCCCTGGATCGAGTGCGGAATGCCGGACGCGAAGTACCAGAGATCGCCGACTCCGACGTCGTCGACGAAATACCGCCCTTGCGCATCGATGGCGGTGATCCGCGCCGTGCCGTAGAGCATGTAGGCCCATTCGGCGGCTTTGTGCCAATGCAACTCGCGCACGCCACCGGCGTTCAGGCGCATGTTGACGCCGGCGATGTTCCTGGACACGCCGAGCTCGCGCACGGTGACCTGCCGCGTCCAGCCGCCGGGCTCGAGGCGCACATGGGAGTCCGAGAACGAGAAGCGCAGGTTGGGCAGGGTGCCGTGATCGGTCGAAGGCGGGACCAGCAGGTCGGGGTTCTGCCGATCGCGCATGAGATTGCGCGGACCGGGATCAGTGCCGCCGCGGCCGGGCCGTTGCGGCTGCGGCACCGGACCGTTCTGTGCGGCCGCCGCATTCGCCGCCGTCAACAGGCCTCCGGCAGCGGATGCCGCCAGCAGGTTTCGACGTGAGATCGAATCCATGGATCGACTCCTGTGTTGATGACGAAATACCGATCGAACGTGGCGTCAGAGCCGCACACCCACCGTCGCGAAGGCTTCCTTGGAGGATTCCTGAAACTCGCTGAGCACGACGGCGCCGACCACGGCGATGACTGCGACGGCGATGCAGGCAAGGATGAAGCTGCGCATCGGTACCTCCCTCGTTCGAGCCGGTAACGCGCCGCGCGGGCTGCGCGTTCCGGTGGGCGACGAACCCTCACGTTCTCGGCTTTTCTCCACGGCCTCGCGGATAATCGTCGGTCGTTCGCACCATCGGGCGCGGCGGCGCCCCATGCGGATCGAACTCGCGTTCGGTGACGGCCGCGACCCGACACGCCTCGCACATCCTGATCGCATCGAGGCGGCTCGCCGAGCCCTTATACATCCAGTGCTGGCCTTCGAGCTTGGCGATGACGCGCTCGATCATGCTCTTGACGCCGAACGGCTTGCCGCAGCGGATGCAGGGGAACGGCTCTTCCGTCTTGAGGACGCGCGATGCCGCCGTCGCAGCGCGGAAGTCGAGCTGCGGCACGAGGCTGATGACCTTCTCCGGGCAGGTCGCCTTGCACAGCCCGCATTGGACGCAGGCATCCTCGGCAAACCGCAGCATCGGCCGTTCCGCGTCGTCAGTGAGCGCCCCGGTCGGACAAGCGGACACGCAGGCGAGGCACAGCGTGCAACCGCCGACGTCGATCTCGACCGCGCCGAACGGAGCCTCGGCGGGCAGCGCGATGACATCGACGGGAGAGGGCGCGACGCGGTGGAGCTCGCGCAGCGCGAGCCGCAGCACATCGCGCTTCGGGCCGCTGGGTTGGAAGCTCGCCGGCTGGACGACTCCGCCGTCGAGGCCGCCCTCGCGCAGCCGGTCGCCGAGCACGAAGGGATCGTCGGTCTCGATTGTCGTGAGGCGCGCGCCGCCGAGCCCGAGCCCGGCAAGAATTGTCTCCGCGAGCGTGATCGTGCGCATCAGTCCGGTAACGTCGTGTCGCGGTTTTGCGCGCAGGACGAAACGCACCGCGGCCGCGCCATAGGCGAAGGCCGCGGCGACCGTTTCGAGCCCGATCTGCGTGACCTCGTTCACCTGCACCGGCAGGACGTCGGCCGGCAGGCCGTCGCCGTGTCGCGCCAGCGCATCGATCAGCGGGCCGCCATGGTCCTCGTCGTGAAACAGCAGCACGGGCGTTCGGCCGCCGGCCTCGCGATAGACCGTGAGGAGGGTGCGCAGGCGCCGCATCAAGGCATCGGCCGGGGGCATCGCGTAACCGGCGGCGCCGGTCGGGCAGACCGCAGCGCATTGGCCGCAGCCGGCGCAGATTGCGGCGTCGATTGCGACACGGTCGCCGTCGGGAGTGATGGCCCCCGTCGGGCAGAGATCGAGACACCGCCGGCAGCCGACGATGTTCGAGCGCGAATGGGCGCAGAGGTGATCGGTGAAATCGATGTAGCGCGGCTTGTCGAAATCTCCGACGAGATCGCGGGCGCGCAGCACCGCGCGGAGCACCGCCGCCGGATCGCCGGGGTCGGCGCGCAGATAGCCGTCGCGCAGATCGGCGGCGGGAAACAGCGGCGCCCCGCCGGACAGGTCGAGCAGGATGTCGCAATGCGAGACCGCGCCATCGCGTCCCGGACCGAACGCGAGTGCGCCCCGCGAGGACGGCGACGGCGCAGCATAGTCATCGACGGTGATCTCGAACGCGCCGAGATGGCCCTTGGCCGATCGGATCGTGCCCTTCACGATCGGGAAATCGGTGACGCGCGGCGGTGAAACCTCTCCCGGCGGGGTGATCAGGACGGTGACATCGAGATGATCCTTGAGCAGCGCGGCGGCTTCGACGGCGCGTTCGTCACGACCATATACCAGGACGATTTCGTCGCTCGAGAGCGCGACGAACGACAATTCCGGCGTCGGTTCGGCGGCTGCGGCCGCGAGCGCAGCCATCTTGGGGCCGGCATTCGCGGCCTCTTTCGACCAACCCGCAGTTTCACGAAGGTTCACGAAGCTCACGTCGGCGTCGGCGCCGGCGGCCTCGCGAAACAGCGGGGCTTCCTGGGTGCAACCGATCGTCACCGGCGCTCCGCTCGCGACGAGCTCGCGAAATCGTTCGAACTCGGCGCGGCAGAATTGGCGGCCGGTGACGAGCCGAGCACCGCGACAACCCTGATGCAGTGCCCCGGCATCGAGCGGCATGGTGTCCTCGCAGGAACACACAAGGATCGAGCGCGGGTCGACCATCGCCTCTCCCAAGACCTCGCCTGCCGCCCCGGGGCTGGAGGTTATGTTCGAAACAACATAAGTGTCGGACGTTGAAATGTGGAGTTGGGGCCCGATGCCGCCCGAACGTCACATTGCGGTCGAGGCGCCCTACGCGCCGAGGATCGAGCTGCCGCCGCCGTTTCGCCTGGTCACGCTGCGCGAGGCCGGCGATGCCGTCGCCTATGCGCGCGGAACACGCGGCGGAACTCGGCGCCGGAACCCTGGTGTCCGTCGGGCGCTTCGATGTCGCCGAGTTTGCGGTCGTATTCGAGCCTGACGAGCCGCACGCGTCGTCGTGGCGCGTGCTCTACGCCGGGATGGTGGCGCTGGTCCGCGCGATGGCGGCGATCGCGCCGCCGCACAAGCCGATCGCGATCGAATGGCCCGATGCGATCCGCGTCGATGGCGGGCTCGTCGGCGGCGGCCGCCTCGTTGCGCCGGACGATGGCGATACGGCAGTGCCTCCGCCGTGGCTCGTATTCGGTGCGGTGATCCGCCTCGCGTCGATCCCCGATAGTGAGGCCGCAGCCTCTCCACGCGCAGCCGCGCATGAGGACACGGCGCTCGAGGATGAAGGGTTCGGTGAGGGCGCCGACGCGAACAGATTGGTCGAGGCCTTCGCGCGGCATCTCATGCGTACGCTCGACCGCTGGCGCGACAACGGGTTTGCGGCGGTCGCGGGAGAATACCTTTCTCATCTCCCGCCCGAGGATGGCGCGCAACGCGCCATCGGCGAAGATGGCGACCTGCTGGTGCAGCGGTCCGGCAGACGCGCCCAACGGCGTGCCTTGAGGCAAAGGCTTGCCAGGCCTTCATGGTTTGGTTCGCCCGCGGGGGAACCGCGATGAGGAATGCGCGGCGCCCCTGCGCGGAGGTCTTGCAGTGAGCGCGGCAAGGCCACTCACAAGCGTCCCGGTCGGCGTCGTGGTCGAGCGGCGCAAGGCGACGTCTCAATGGGTCGACGCGGTCTGGCGCTCGGTCGCCGTGCTCCCCGGCGTGCCCGATGCGGCCCCTTGGACGGTGATCGCGGCAGGCGAGGATGTGGCGACATTCTATGTCGGCGCCGCCGAGATCGAGCTTTATCGCACCGAGGCGGCGCACTACGGCAGCAATCTCGCATCGGGGGAGCCGTCGGTCTGGGTCGCGCTGCGGCCGACCGGATCGGACCCGCCCTATGCGCTGTTCGCGGTGACGGTCGACCCCGCCGAAGGGGAGTCGTTCACGCAGGCCGGTGGCGATGTCGTCGACGTCGTACCGATGCCGGATTCGGTGCGCGAGATCGTCGAGGCGTTCGTGAGACAGCATCACGTCGTGGAGCCGCACTACCGGCGTGCCCGCACGGACGCGCGCGAGGATCACCACGAACCCCTGCGTAAGGGGCGCAAAGCATGAGCGAGCGGGAGACCTTTCTGGCCCGATGGTCGCGCCGCAAGCACGTGGCAGCCGTGGACCCCGCGCATGCGGAATCGCGGGCGGTGCCGACTCCGTCCGATCAACAGATGGAAGGCGAGGAGACAGCCGAAGAAGCGGGGGCCACCGCTGGCTCACACAGGGATGACGTCGCATCGGCAACCGGGCACCCCGATCCCATCGCGCCGCTGTTCGACCTCGCACGTCTCCCGCCGATCGAGTTGATTGCCGCCGACACCGATATCCGCGCCTTTCTCGCGCCGGGCGTGCCGCCTGAGCTCGTCCGTGCCGCGCTGCGCCGCGCCTGGGCGGCCGACCCGAAGATTCGCGATTTCGTCGGCCTCGCCGACTATGACTGGGATTTCAACGCGCCGGGATCGATGGCGGGCTTCGGCCCGCTGGAGATGACCGAGGAGTTGCGCCAAATCGCCGCCCGCATCATTGGGCCACCGCCCCCCGCGGAGCCTGCCGCTGGCCCCGCCGAGAGCATCGATCTTTCGAGCGGGCACGGTTCGCGTGGCGAAAGCCTTGAGCTCATTGACGACATGTCGGAGCGGGAAGCGCATGCCGGCGATTCACCGTCGGAGCGCGATGTGCCGGTTGCCGCAGCGCAAAACCAGCCGCATGCGACCAAAAAGTCACAATTAGTTGTCCGGCTGCGTCACGGAGGGGCCTTACCAAAGTAAGCGACTTCGTCCTACGCTGACTTCTGCAGCGCACGAGAGATGACTGGATGCGCTACCCGGACCGAACGATGGTTCGCGCCGATGACGAACGGCCCGATGGGGCCGTTGATCTCGACGAGGTCGATGCCGCGCGGGCGCAGGAATATGCGCTGCTCGCGACGCTGCTTTCTCACGCCCCAGATCGGCCCCTGCTTTCCCGCATCGCGCGACTGCCCGGCGACACGAGCCCCCTTGGGGCCGCCCACGCCGCTGTTGCGGAAGCGGCGCGCAACGCCGATGCGGCCGACGTCGAGCGGGAATACTTCGCACTGTTCGTGGGCCTCGGGCGCGGGGAACTTTTGCCTTACGGATCGTACTATCTCAGCGGCTTCCTCCATGATCGGCCGCTGGCGCGCCTGCGCGAGGACCTGGCAAAGCTCTCCTTGGAGCGCACCAACTCTCAATCCGAGCCGGAAGACCATGCGGCGATCCTGTGCGAGGTCATGGCCGGTGTTGTGAGCAGGCGCTTTCCTGCTGCGCCGGGCAGCGATCGCCTGCTGTTCGAAAAGCATCTCGCGCCGTGGCTCGGGCGTTTCTTTTCCGACCTGGAGCGAGCGAAATCGGCGGATTTCTATCGCGCCGTCGGCGCGCTCGGCCGTGCGTTCATCGACATCGAGACGGAGGCCTTCGCGCTGCCGGCCTGAGCCGGCGCGAAGCGAACTCGGGAGGTTCACGATGAAGAAACCGAAGGCGGCAACGGCGCATCGCCAGTCCGCGCGTCGCGAACTTGGCCGTCGCGAGTTTCTGCGGACCCTCGGCGCCGGGGCGGCGGTGGTCGCCGCTTCCGAAGGTCTGGTCGACGAGGCACACGCGGCCTCCTCAGGCTACCAGGACAAGAGCAAGGCCCGGTATCAGCCGGACTCCAAGAACGTGCAGGAGTTTTATCGTGTCAACCGCTATCCGCCGAAGCGAGGTTGAGCCCGTGTTGATCAAGCGAACCGAACGCCAGGCCCACCGTGGTGGATTCGCGGCCGGCCTGCCGAGCCAACCGGACAGCAGCTTCGATCGTCGCACCTTCTTGCGGCGCTCCGGACTCGTCGCCGGCGGGCTCGCGACGCTGGGCGCGCTGCCGCTCACCAGCCTGCGCAAGGCTGACGCAGGGCCCCCGCCGCCGGCCGGCGCGAAGGTCACGACCCACAAGAACCTCTGCACCCATTGCTCGGTCGGCTGCTCGGTGATCGCCGAGGTCGCCAACGGCGTGTGGATCGGCCAGGAGCCGGTCTGGGACAGCCCGATCAATCGCGGCTCGCACTGCTGCAAGGGCGCGGCGGTCCGCGACGACGTGCTGAGCGAACGCCGGCTGCGCTATCCGGTGAAGCTCGTGGGCGGCCAATGGAACCGGATCTCGTGGGACCAGGCGATCGACGAGATCGGCGACAAACTGATGCAAATTCGCGAGAAGGCGGGACCGGAATCGGTCTACTGGCTCGGCTCCGCGAAGTTCACCAACGAAGCCGCCTATCTCAACCGCAAGTTCGCCGCCTTCTGGGGGACCAACAACTCCGACCATCAGGCGCGCATCTGTCACTCCACCACCGTCGCCGGCGTGGCCAATACCTGGGGCTACGGCGCGATGACCAACAGCTACAACGACATCCGCAACACCAAGACCATCGTGGTCATGGGGGGCAATCCCGCCGAGGCGCATCCGGTGTCGCTGCAGCATGTCCTGGAGGGCAAGGAGCTCAACCGCGCCAACATGGTCGTCATCGATCCGCGGATGACGCGCACCGCGGCCCACGCGACGGAATACGTGCGGGTTCGTCCGGGCACGCACATTCCGACGATCTACGGAATGCTGTGGCACATCTTCAAGAACGGGTGGGAGGACAAGGAGTTCATGCGCCAGCGCGTCTACGGGCTGGAGGATATCCGCAGCGAGATCGAGAGGTGGACGCCCCAGGAGGTCGAGCGCGTCACCGGGCTTCCCGAGGCGCAGGTCAAGCACGTCGCCGAGCTGATCGCGAAGGAGCGGCCCGCGACGCTGATCTGGGCGATGGGGCAGACCCAGTTCACCGTCGGAACCGCGAACGTGCGGGCGAGCTGCATCCTGCTTCTTGCGACGGGCAATGTCGGCTCTCCCGGCACCGGCGCCAACATTTTCCGCGGCCATACCAACGTGCAGGGCGCGACCGACCTCGGCCTCGATGTGACGAGCCTGCCGCTCTATTACGGCCTCACCGAGGACGCCTGGAAGCACTGGTGCCGGGTGTGGGAGGTCGATTACGAGTGGATGCAGTCGCGCTTCGCCAGCAAGACGCTGATGGAGACCTCGGGCATCCCGAGCACGCGCTGGTTCGACGCCACCTTGTTGCCCAAGGACCAGGTCGCCCAGCCCGACACCTTGAAAGCCATGTTCATCATGGGGCATGGCGGCAACACCATCACGCGGATGCCCCAGGCCGTCCGCGGGATCGAGAAGCTCGAGCTCCTCGTCGTGTGCGATCCCTATCCGACCACCTGGTCGGTGCTCTCGAACCGCAAGGACGGCACCTACCTGCTGCCGGCCTGCACCAGCTTCGAGATGGACGGCTCGCGTACGGCGTCGAACCGGTCGCTGCAGTGGGGCGAGCAGATCGTGCCGCCGGTCTTCGAGTCGAAGAACGACTACGACGTGATGTACATGCTCGCGAAGAAGCTCGGTTTCGCCGACCGCATGTTCAAGAATATCAAGGTCGAGAACGGCGCGGTGTCCGCAGAGGACATTCTGCGCGAAATCAACCGCGGCGGCTGGTCGACCGGCTATTGCGGCCAGTCGCCGGAGCGGCTCAAGGCGCACATGCGCAACCAGGCGAAGTTCGACCTCGTCACGCTCCGCGCGCCCAAGGACGATCCGGAGGTCGGCGGCGACTTCTACGGCCTGCCATGGCCCTGCTGGGGAACGCCGGAGTTCAAGCACCCGGGCTCCGCGATCCTCTACAACACCAACCTACCGGTGAAGGAGGGGGGCGGCACCTTCCGCGCGCGCTTCGGCGTCGAGCGGGTGGTCAAGCGCAAGGTCATGGAGAACGGCCAGGAGGTCGAGAAGGAGGTCCATGAGAACCTGCTTGCCGAAGGCTCCTATTCGGTCGGCTCGGCGATCATGGACGGCTACCCGGAATTCACGCTCGGCGTGCTCAAGAAGCTCGGCTGGGACGGCGATCTCACGCCGCAGGAAATGGCGATTATTCAGAAGGTGAACGCCGCCAATCCGGATTCCGTGTCGTGGTCGACCGACCTCTCGGGCGGCATCCAGCGCGTGGCGATCGAGCACGGCTGCGCGCCCTACGGCAACGGCAAGGCGCGCATGATCGCCTGGAACCTGCCGGACCCGATCCCGGTCCATCGCGAGGTCATCTACACGTCGCGACCGGACCTCGTCGCGGACTATCCGACGTTGCCGGATGCCAAACAGTTCCGCGTGCCCAATCTCGGCTTCACGGTCCAGGCGATGGCGGTCGACCAGGGCATGGTGAAGCAGTTCCCGTTGATCCTGAGCTCCGGGCGCCTCGTCGAGTACGAGGGCGGCGGCGAGGAGACGCGCTCGAACAAATGGCTCGCCGAGCTCAAGCAGGACATGTACGTCGAGATCAACCCGGCGGATGCGGCCGAGCGCGGCATCACCAACAACGCCTGGGTGTGGGTAACCGGCGCGGAGTACAGCTCCAAGACCCGCGTCAAGGCGCTGGTGACCGAGCGCGTCGGCAAGGGCGTCGCGTGGATGCCGTTCCATTTCGCCGGATGGTTCGAAGGCGTCGACCAGCGCGACAAATATCCCAAGGGCGCCGATCCGATCGTGCTCGGCGAGAGCGTCAATACGCTCACGACCTACGGCTTCGATCCGGTGACCGGCATGCAGGAGCCGAAAGCCACCCTGTGTCAGATCAGAGCGGCGTGAGGAGAGCGATCATGGCCCGGATGAAATTTCTCTGCGACGCCGACCGCTGCATCGATTGCAACGCCTGCGCCACCGCCTGCAAGAACGAGAACGAAGTGCCGTGGGGCCTCAACCGCCGGCGCGTCGTCACCATCAATGACGGCAAGCCGGGCGAGCGCTCGGTGTCGATGGCGTGCATGCACTGCACCGACGCCCCATGCGCCGCCGTGTGCCCGGTGAACTGCATCTTCTCGACCGAGGACGGCGTCGTCCTTCACAACAAGGACCTCTGCATCGGCTGCGGCTACTGCTTCTACGCCTGTCCGTTCGGGGCGCCGCAGTATCCGCAGGTCAGCAATTTCGGCACCCGCGGCAAGATGGACAAATGCACCTATTGCGCCGGCGGCGGCGGCCCCGAAGTCCCGGGCAGCATCGAGGAATACGACAAATACGGCGCCAACCGCATGCTCGAAGGCAAGCTGCCGCTGTGCGCGGAGATGTGCTCGACGAAATCCCTGCTCGCCGGGGACAGCGAGGTCATCGGCGAAATCTATCGAGAGCGGGTGGCGGCGCGCGGCTACGGCTCGGGCACCTGGGGCTGGAGCACGGCCTATGGCGACAGCGAAACGTGAACCGGCGCTGCGGCGCAGGATCGGTGTTTGAACTCAAGGTATCGCGCAGGAGAACGACCATGACGATGCCTCTTGCGTATTGCCGCTACGCGTTTGCGGCGTTGGCGGTCCTGGTGATGGTCGCGGCGGCGATGCCGGCGGTCGCGCAGCAGCGCAACCCCGACGGCTCGCCCGATCCGACCGCAAGCGTGGTGGACGAGAAGACGCTGCTCCGCGAGTTCCCGCGCATAACCGGACGCATCGACATTCCCGACCAGCGGGCCGCCGTTCTCATCCAGCCGGCGGGCCGGATGTTTCAGCGCTTCCACGAGGTGATCCTGCACTGGTTCGGCGTGATCGTGCTCGTCGGGATGCTCGCTTTGCTGGTGATCGCCTATCTCGTCCTCGGCCCGATCCGGCTGACGGCCGGCCGCTCGGGCATCAGGATCCTGCGCTTCACGAGCTTTGAGCGCTTCGCCCATTGGCTCAACGCCACGGCCTTCGTGATCCTGGCGTTGACGGGTCTCAACATCACGTTCGGCAAGTACGTCCTGATGCCGCTGATCGGACCCGACAATTTCGGCGTCGTCGCCCAGCTCGCGAAGTACGTGCACAATTTTACGAGCTTCGCCTTCGTCGTCGGCATGGTCCTGATCGTCTCGATATGGATCAGGGACAACGTGCCGCGGCGCGTCGACTTGTTGTGGCTCAAGGAGGGCGGCGGCTTTCTCAAATCGAAGCATCCGCCGGCCGGCCGCTTCAATGCCGGCGAGAAAATGGTGTTCTGGCTAGCGCTCGCGGCCGGTATCGGGGTGATCGGGTCAGGCTTTCTGCTGATATTCCCGTTCTACGTGACCAACATTTTCGGGATGCAGATCGCGCAAGGGATTCACGCCATCATCGCCCTGTTGTTCATCGCCCTGATCCTTGCCCACATCTACATCGGCACGGTCGGCATGGAAGGCGCGTTCGAAGCCATGGGGGAGGGCACCGTCGACCTCAATTGGGCGAAGGAGCACCACAGCCTTTGGCTCGAACAACGGGCGCGCGCCGGACGCGAGCCGCAAGGCCACCCATCCGCGACGCCGGCGGAGTGAATCCGAGCAGCATTGCGTGGCTCGGCCAACGGGGCCGTTCTCGCGGACCATGTCCGCTCCCGCAGGAAGGAGACCTACGGGTGGCGAACAGACAGGCCGGTTTTGACCCGGAGCAGGCATAGAGCGGAGGCCTTTCAGATCAAAGCTCAGGCCGGGCCGCGATCAGGCATACCGCCGGCCAGGATGGCTCGGCGCGTCAGTCTGAGCGATGGTAAGGGATTGCCGCCTCGTGAATTCGCTGCCAGTGTGGTCGTCATCCGCGGGCCACTGCTTGGCTTACCCGAAGGAGACTTATCATGGTCAAAAGACGCGAAACAAAGGTCGCCGACCTTCGGGATCAGACGGCCGCCAGCCGGCGCGACTTCGTCAAGGCGGGCGCTGCCGCCGGATTGGGCGCGGCCATCCTGTCGGCCCCTGGCAAGGCAGAGGCACAACGGGCCCCCGCTGACATTCGCTGGGACTACGAGGCGGATGTGATCGTGTGCGGCTCCGGTGGGACCGGAATCGTGGCGGCGAAACGCGCCCATGACCTGGGCGCCGATGTGCTGGTTCTGGAGCAGAACTTCGATATCGGCGGGAAATTGGCGCATAACGGCGGACAGTCGTCGTTCGGCGGCGGCGACCACGTCCAGGAACGCGATCGCCTAGGCCGTCCCGATCCCGACGGATGGCTGACCGCCCCGCTGCTGGCGAAAGAGGATCTGACCGACGACCCCGAGACGTTGTTTCGCGACACGACCGACTGGTCGGTCGTCGACAACGGCGCGGTTGCCGACTATCGCTACAACTCGCGCGCATTCCAGCGGGGGTGGGCCGACAACGCGGCCGCGACCCGCCAGTTCCTGACGGACAACCATGTGCGCTGGTCGCGCATTACCACTACGCACACCGGCGGCGGCATGACCAAGGGGCGGGCCGCTTATTCGATCATGAAGCTCGGCGCCAAGACGGACATCGAGGCGGGGACGATCACCCAGGAAGACGCCGGCAACTTGGCGGAGGAAAGACAATCACCCTTCAACCCCCAAACCTGCGGGTTCGCCGGCGCACCGGTTGACGCCTGGGGCGCTCCTGGCTGCGTAGGCGGCGGCTACGTCATCTCGCGCTCCGTTGAATACGCCGCCCGCAAGGCGGGCGTCAGGTTCATGATGAACCGGCATCTGGACGAAATCATCCGCGAGGGCGGCGATTCCGGCAGGATTATCGGTGTCAAGGCAAGCTACACGCCGCGCTTCAGTCCCAAGACGGGCAAACGGCTGGAGAGCTTCTGGAGCAACGGCAATATCGACGAACGAAAGCAGGTCATCTACATCCGCGCTCGCAGGGCGGTGGTCGTGGGGACCGGTGGCTTCATGGGCAACATTCCCTTCCGCACCCAATTCGACCCGCGGATGAGCGAACCTTCGATGCAGTACAGCACCGGCCTGATGGGTCCGCTCCACGAGGACGCGAGCGGCATTCTGGCCGGCATGAAAGTCGGGGCAGGCCTCGGCGGTCTTTTCCAGTCCTACGGTCATTCCCTAGCCACCCCGAGGCTTAATAGCATTCTGGCCGTCAGCGACGTTTGGGACAAGGTGATGCCGGGGCACCCGGCGTTCGAGTTCATCGGTTCCTTCGGCATCAACATCGGTACCGCAGGCTGGGAATACATCATTGCCGTCAACCAGGTCGGCAAGCGCTTCCACGACGAGATATCGACCGGCGCCGAGCGCAGTGCGGAAGCCAAGTACCCCTTAGGCTCGGCCGGGACCAACAGGCCCTTCACCCCCCTCGATTGGCGGAACGCCAGCGTGAAGCATGTCCGCTCGACTTATAACTGGGGGGCTGGCTCGGACGCGGCGATGGCCATGAACGAAGGCTCGCGCGCTCCGGACTACTCCTCGGGGCCGGTCTGGGCGATCTTCGACCAGGCAGCGGTCGATGCCAATAAATGGCCGGTCCGTTACCCCTATATCGCCGATCCTCCGAACGGGACCTTCTTCAAGGCGGATACGCTTGCTGAGCTTGCCCGGTTGGTGGTGGGCAACCGGTTCCAGCACATGCCGCTCAAATATCTCGAGGAAACCGTCGCCAGGTTCAACGCCTTCGCCGACGCCGGCAAGGACACTGACTTCGAGAAGCCAGTGATGCACAAGATCGCCAAGGCGCCATTTTATGCCGCGCTGATCCCGTTGGCCGTCAACGATTCCTATGGCGGACTGAAGATCGACGGCAATTGCCAGGTCATCGACATATATGGGAGGCCTATTCCGGGCCTTTATGCCGGCGGCGAGGCCTCCGGCGGCGGCCGGCAGCACGGCATCGGCCGCGCGTGTGTCACTGGCTATATCGCGGGGACGCAGGCGGCTGCCGAACCGGCCGGCTGACCTAACGGCGCGTGGTGTCGGCGAGCCGGGTGGCCCGCCGACACGCCCCGCCGTCGGCGAAGGCGCTATGTGGGCTCGTTCGGAAGCAACCGGGCCGAAGCATTTTCGGATAAGGAACCTATCCATGAATGGTCGGGAAGCCGTTCTTTTCCCCGTTTCCCTGAGCCTGTCGATTTCGCCCCAGGAAGTCGACGCCGGCGCTGAGCTGACTCTCAAGGCTGTGGCAGAATGCCCCGAAGACTACGATCTTTCGGGTGATCAGATTTCGTTCCATGATGCTGCCGGCCGTGAGATTGGCAGCGCGCCGCTCGCCGTCCTCGAAGAAGACGGCTTCGGCGCCGAGATTATCGTCACCGCCCCGGTCGAACTCGGCGAATACGGATACAGCGCCGTACTGACGGCTGCCGAGAGCGATGGCGTCGCCCATGCGGGAGCCAGGGCCGAGGCCCGCTGCAGCGTCAAGGCCCACGACGCCTATCTCAATGCCTGGGACGTCCCCTCGACGATCACGGCCGGCGATGCCTTCAGCTTCCAAGTTGGCCTCAAATGCTCGTGCGGTTGTAATCTCGCCAACCGCAGCTTCGTCGTCCGTGACCAGGCAGGCACCGTCGTTGCCTCAGGCAGGCTTGGCGACGCAGTCTGGCCGGGCACCAGCGCACTCTATTTCGCGGAGGTCCAGGCTGTAGCGCCAGCGGACATCAGCCTGCACCAGTGGATGGTGGAGTTCGCCGGCTCGAACAGCGGGATCGCACATGCGCCGGGGTCGCTGGCTATGCGCGTCCGCACGGTCGCGGCGCCGGACTGTGAAATCCGCATAGAGGCCGTCGACCGGGAAAACGGGGCACCGCTCAAAGGGATCAACCTCATCGTGGGCCCCTACCGGGCCACGACTGGGGGAGATGGTGTGGCACGGATGAGGGTGGTCAGTGACCACTACGTGCTGCATGCCTCAGGACTCCAGTGTTTGCCCTATCGGGATCATCTCGATGCGACCAGGCCCATCGGCCTCCGGCTCCTGATGGCTGTAGAGCTGCCGCAAGAGCACTTCATGCCCCCAGTCAGCCAGAAACCATCCATCGCAGAGGTGCTGGAATGAGTGGCATGCGCGGCTATCTGCGCTACATGCTGGCGCTTGCCGCCTCTGTCGGACTGGGTGTTCCCGTCATGGCACAGGACAGCTCGGACCTCGCTGCCGGCCAGAAAGCCTGGAACCGGGCCGGGTGCTACAATTGTCATGGTAGCAGGGCGCAGGGGGGCGACGGTGGCGACTACCCTGTGGGCCCCGCCTTCACGACCACTGTGCTCGACAAAGAGTCGATGGTGATGATCGTGAGCTGCGGGGTTCCGGGGACGTCCATGCCGGCCTGGCTGAAGGGCGCCTACACCACGGTTCAATGCTATGGCATGCCGTTGGGGTCGAGACCCGCCGACACGGTCATTCCGGCGATCTTGACCGCCGACGAGATCAAAGCTCTGGTCGACTATGTCTTCGCAACTTTCGTGCAAGCCACAGCCGTAAGCAGCGCCCGAACGACGCTCCGCAAACACTACCGCGACGAACTCGGCACCGGGCAGGTGAAGGCCTCGGCCAAAGAGCCGAGAGCCTGTTCCGCAAGGCGGTTGGTGATGGGCCGCAGTCAGTTTTCTGCGCGCGCCCCTACGGCCAGTTAAGGGGCACTACGCAGGCGGACGGTCTCAAGTAGCCACGACAATATCTGACCAGACGTTTCTGCCGTTCGATACCCGTTGGTGCACCTGTTGATGTCAGCTCTTGGCCATAGCCGCCCAGCGCCGATGGGGTTGCGTTGTCCGCAGCCGGCTAAAGCTGACGCCGGAGCCCGGTCCATCCGACGGGAACCTCGGCGAAACGCGTTCAGAAGGCGTCTTTGACGTCGTGAACCGGAAGCGTCTTCATCGCCTTGTAGTTGAGATGGATCTCGTGCGGGGAGAGCGTGTTCGAGACCGCCGCGGTCGACACCGGGCGCGATCGCGCGAAGTAGGCGTGGCCGGCCTCGTAACCGATCGCCACGACGATGGCGGCGACGGCAAAGATCATGAATATCCGCATCGGAAAATCTCCATTGCCTGCAGACGGGCCTCCGCCCGTTTGGTGATTCGATGCGGTTGTCAGGTTCAGAGATCATGCCACTGGCGCCGCCAAGTGTTTTGGTTCCGGAGATGCCGCTATCGGGTTCCGCTCGGGTCGTGGCGGCCGTGACAAGGCGACAGCGCGCCGATCCAGCGGGCGGACTCGAGCGCGAAAGGAAGGGATGGTCGCCTCGGACCACTGACAGAATCTGGCAGCTTGCTGTACCATCCTGGTCGAAGCGCACCCGACTGCCCATGCCCCGATCGCAACGCTTGCTCGATCTCGTCCAGGTGCTCCGCCGGCATCGCCGGCCGGTGAGCGGCGCGGTGCTTGCCGAGGAGGTCGGCGTCTCGCTGCGCACGCTTTATCGCGACATCGAATCGTTGAAGGCGCTCGGCGCCTGCATCGACGGTGAAGCGGGGGTCGGCTATGTGCTGCGGCCCGGTTTCATGCTGCCGCCGCTCATGTTCAGCGAGGAGGAGATCGAGGCTCTCGTGCTCGGTTCGCGATGGGTGTCGGAGCGCGCCGACACCCCGCTCGGCGACGCCGCGCGCAATGCGCTCGCCAAGATCGCGGCGGTGCTGCCCGATGACCTCAAGGAGAGCCTCGACGCCTCGAACCTGCTGATCGGGCCCGGCGCACTGATCGCAGCCGGCGATACCGAGCTGGCGTCCATTCGCGCGGCGATCCGGACCGAGCGCAAGCTGCAGATCGCCTACTCGGATGGCAAAGGGAGCACCACCCGGCGGACCATCTGGCCCTTCGCGCTCGCGTTCTTCGATCGCGCGCGCGTCGTCGTGGCGTGGTGCGAGCTGCGCGGCGACTACCGGAGCTTCCGCACCGACCGCATCGCTGCCCTCAAGCCGACCGCGAAGCGGTACCCGCGGCGTCGCCTCGCGCTCCTCAAGGAGTGGCGGGCGCGCGAAGGCATTCCCGATCAATGACTGCTGACAGAAATTGACAGCAGGATGATTTAGGTTCTCGTTCGCTGGCGTCGCCGCCGACGCCGCAAGATCGAGGGGACCTGCCATGCCCGATTTCAATTTCCTGTTGCTCTATGTCGACGACCCCGCGCCGAGCGCCGCGTTCTATGCCGATCTGCTCGGCGCGCCGATCGTCGAGCAGTCTGCGACCTTCGCCATGCTGCCGCTGCGCGATGGCGTGATGCTCGGTCTGTGGTCGCGCCATGCGGTCGAGCCGAAGAGCGCCGCGGCGCCTGGCGGCGGCGAGATCGCCTTCGCGCTGGCAAATGCCGCCGCTGTCGAAACACTACATGCCGACTGGAAACGGCGCGGCCTCACGATCGCTCAAGCGCCGACGCGCATGGATTTCGGCACGACCTTCGTCGCGGTCGATCCCGACGGCCATCGCCTGCGCGTTTTTGCACCGGAGGCCGCATGAGCACGAGCTGGATAGCCGTCGCTTCGGCCGAGCATGTCCGCATCGGCTGGGCGCGAGGTTTCATGCAGGTGTGCCACGGCAAGGCGGCGCCGCTGCGTCGCCTCTCGCCGGGCGACGGTGTCGCGTACTACTCGCCGACCGAAACCTTTGGAGGCAAGGACCGCCTGCAGGTCTTCACCGCGATCGGGGTCGTCGCGCCGGGCGCGCCGTATCAGGCCGATATGGGCGATGGCGTCTGCGCATTTCGCAGGGACGTGGTCTGGAGCGAGGCGATCGAGGCGCCGGTGCGGGCTCTGCTCGGCTGCCTGTCGTTTGCGCGCGACAACCCGAATTGGGGCTACCAACTCCGGTTCGGCCTGTTCCGGATCGAGGACGAGGACATGCGGATCATCGCGTCGGCAATGCGGGCAACGCTCGCCCTCACTCCCGCGGCGGAGGCGATACGCTGAAGTCGCATCCCTCGCACCTGAAGCCGGGCGTGGTGGCGGGGTTTATGGCGGGAATCCCGACCAGCGGCGCCTGCGAGCCCCAATGAATCCAGCACTCCGGACACTGAAGGACGCCGCCGATTTCAGGCTGAAAGCTCGCGAGGCGCTGGTAGGCGAGACTCGCAGCTTCGGACTGTCCGGAAGCTTCGGCGCCACGCCCGACCTTTTTTGCGATCTCGCCGGCCGCCTTCCGGACCCGGTCTGCAAACGACATGGCGATCTTTCCCGTTTCCTGCTTCGGCCCGTCACTTTTTCGCTTTGCTGCGGCGAACTGGGCTTGCGGCAAACTCTGCGTAAGATGGGTAGCGCGATCCTGCTTTCAAGCAAATGAAATTTGCATTGCACGATGGTCGGCGTTCTGCCGCGCGGGATGTCGATTGGCGCGACGCCGCTGGGCACGCTATCAAGCGAATGCAAAACAAAGGCAGACCGGGAGGTGCGCCATGTCGAAGAATGATCGTATCGGATGGACGATGGTGCTGTGCGGGACGGTGCTGTGCGGCATTGCAATGCTGCTCGCCGGTCCTGTCGCGGGCTTTGCCCAAGCCCCCGCCTACAATCCGTATCGTCCGGTCAGGGGATTGGCGGATGGCGGTGGCCCGGCGGTGCCGGGGCCCGAATGGGCGAAGCTCCCGAACGGGAGGGAGATGGGCCCGCCGGCCGCGGTTCACATCGACGTCGACGGCGAAAGCATCTGGGCATTCATCCGCTGCGACGAGACGAGCCCGCTGCCTGCCGCGCGCGGCGGTCGGTTCGGCCTCGACTGCATGTATCCCGACGGCAAGCTCAAGCCCCTCGACACGATCTACAAATTCGATCCCAAAGGTAACGTCGTGAAAAGCTTCGGCGCCCAGATGTTCATCTGGCCGCACGGGCTCTACGTCGATCGCGAGGGCAATATCTGGGCGACGGATGCAGCCTCCGACGACGCCGTGGCGACGGCCGCCAAGGCGGGCGTGAAGGCAGGGCACGTGGTGCGGAAATTCAGTCCGGACGGACAACTGCTGATGACGCTCGGCGAGCCCGGTGTCGCAGGAAATGACGAATACCACTTCCGTTCGCCGTCGGGCGTCGTGACGGCTCCCAATGGAGACATCTTCATCGCCGACGGGCACGGCTCGAACAACCGCATCGTCAAATATTCGAAGGACGGAAAGTTCATCAAGGCCTGGGGCAAGACGGGATACGGGCCGGGCGAATTCCGGGTGGCGCACTGCGTGTCGATGGACAAGCGCGGCCGCCTGTTCGTGTGCGACCGTAACAATACGCGGATCCAGATTTTCGATGCAGGACGGCAAATATCTCGCGACCTGGCACCAGTTCGGGATGCCGAGCGGCATCGCCTTCTCCGCCAACGACGAGGACCTGATCTACGTTTTCGACTCCGAGTCGGACAACGTCGAGAACCCGGGCTTCGAGCAGGGAATCCGGATCGGCGACGCGCTCCACGGCTGGGTGAGGTATTTCATCCTGGACCCGGGCGGAAATCCGGAGACGACGACCGGCAGCGGCGCGGAGTTCGGCACCGTCGACAAGTTCGGCAGCGTGTTCGCGGGAGAGCCGCGTCCCCGCATCCTGCGCAAATACGTCAAGGTCAGGTAGGGCCGGGACAGTTTTCACGATTCTTATATCCGACGACGCGGGTCCGATTGGACCCGCGGGGGCGCCGCGTTCAAAATCGATCAGCGGATGTGCTAGAAAACACGGACGATGAGCGGCAAAGAACCGACCATCTGGGAGGAGGCATCCATGTTCCGCGCAAGTACGATTATTTTGGCCTTGGGGATCACGTCGACGCTCGGTTCTGCGTCGTTCGCGCAGACGCCCGTCGATCCCAACAGCGCGCCCAATCCGTATCGACTCGATGAGGGCTGGCTCAAGATTCCCGAGGGCCGCAAGATCGGGCAGGTGAACGGCGTCGATATCGATCCCGACGGCAAGAGCATCTGGGTGTTCGACCGCTGTGGCGTGAAGGACTGCGCCAATTCCACGCTCGATCCGATCGAGAAATTCGATGCCTCCGGAAAGCTCGTGACCGGCTTCGGCAAGGGTCTCTTCAATCATCCGCACGGCTTTTACGTCGATCACAGCGGCAACGTCTGGGCGACCGACAACACCGGCGGCAACGGCAAAGGCCATGCGGTCATCAAGTTCAGCCCGCAAGGCAAGGTGCTGCTGACCCTCGGCAAGCCGGGTGTCGCCGGCGATGGTCTCGACGAGTTCAACGCCCCGACGGACGTCGCGGTCGCCGCCAATGGCGAGATCATCGTGAGCGACGGACATGGCGGCAAGACCAATGCGCGGATCGTCAAGTTCACGCCGGACGGCAAGTTCATCAAGGCGTGGGGCAAGCGGGGCGCGGGCCCCGGCGAATTCGGCGTCAACCATTCGCTTGCGATCGACTCGGCGGGCCGCATCTACGTCGCCGACCGGGGCTACAGCCGCGTCGAGATCTTCAGTCCGGACGGCGCCTTCATCGAGGAATGGAAGCAGTTCGGCCGCCCGAGCGGTTTGTTCATCGACAAGAACGACATCCTCTACGTGACCAATTCCGAATCCAACACGGCGCAGAACCCCGGCTTCAAACGGGGCATCAGGATAGGCAGCGTGAAGGACGGCAAAGTGACCGCTTTTATTCCGGACCCGGACCCGCCGAAAGAAGGAACCGGCGCTGCAAGCAACACGTGGGGTGAATCGGTGGCGGCGGACGACGCGGGGAATGTCTATCTCGGCTCGTACGACGCGGGGACCGTGCGGCGATACGTCAAGAAATGAGTTGACGCGGCGATCCCTGACGCGGAGCGGCTGGCTTTGGCCGTCGCTCCGCATATCGGTCGCTCGATAGAGATGCGGTGAAGCTCCTTGGATAACTCGACGAAGCCCCTGACGCTGACCACGGCGGTGCGCACCCATCCGCACACCGCCGCCTTGAAGAACGGCGAGGTGCCCACCCCGGGCGTCTCACTCTCGTTCATCGAGGTCGAGCCGCAAGTCCTCGCATTCCGCCGCATGGTGCGCGATGTCGCCTACGACGTCTGCGAGCTCGCGCCGACGACCTACATCATCGCCAAGGCCTACGGCGCGCCGTTCACCGCGATCCCGATCTTTTTCGAGCGGCGGTTCCACCATGCGGGACTGCTGGTGCGGGGCGACGCCGGCATCGCGGGGCCGAAGGACCTCGAGGGCAAGAAGGTCGGCGTGCGCGCCTACTCGGTCACGACGGGGGTGTGGACCCGCGGCATCCTGGTCAACGAGTTCGGGCTCGACTCCTCCAAGGTGACCTGGGTCGTGGACGACGAGGAGCACGTCACGCAGCTCAAGCTGCCGCCCAACGTCGAGCACGTGCCGGAAGGCAAGTCGCTCGCTTCGATGATGGCGGCGGGCGAGATCCAGGCGGGCTTCGTCGCCAATGCCGGGATCGGGCGCGAAGGGCCGCCACAGGCCGGCTGGAAGGCGAAGGAGCGCGAGGAGACGACGAGCTATCGCGAGCTGTTCCCCAATGCCGACGATCTCGGCGCTGAGCTCTATCGGCGCAGCGGCATCTATCCGATGCACAGCACCCTCGTCGTCAAGGACGAAATCCTCGCGGCGAACCCGTGGCTCGCGAAGACGCTGTTCGATGCGTTCGCCGCGTCGAAGCAGCGCTATGTCGATCGCCTCCGCAAAGGCGAGGCGGAGAGCAACACCGATCGGCGCTATCTCAAGCAGATGAAGGTCGTCGGCGACGACCCGCTGCCCTACGGGCTCGAGGTGAACCGGCGCAGCATCGAGACGCTGGTCCTTTACGCGCACCAGCAGGGGCTCATCCCCAAGAAGATCGGGCTCGACGAGCTGTTCATCGACATCTGAGCCCGCCGGACTGTCCTGATACGTCGGCCTTCAAATGCAGGCGCCCGCCCCGGTCGTCACCGGAGCGGGCGCAAGTGTCGCCGCCATCGATGGAGGCGGGTTGCCTCCATCCAATGGGCCGGCCGTATCAGTCGAGCGGCTCGACCTTGACGAGGGTCGCCTTGTGGTTGCTGCCGGTCCAGAAGGTGACCGGCGACGTCGAGTTGTCGACGAACACCGTGCGCATGTTGGTCTCATGCGGCAGCTGGTATTCGACCGTCTCGCCGGTCTTCGGGTCGAACCGCACCGCGCGGTCCGTGTGCATGCCGCCGGACCACAGCTCGCCGTTCTTGTCGGTGGTCGCGCGGTAGGGGAAGGTGTAGGGCGGCAGCGGATACTCCGTGATCTTCTCGCTGTTGGTATCGAACAGCGCGAGCTTATTGCCGCGATATTCGGTGATCAGCAGGCGATCCTGGTCGTCCACCACCATGCGCCGCGCCCGCGCATTCTCGGTCGGGAGCGGATACCACGTGACCTTGGTGGTCTTGGCGTCGATCTTGCCGATATGGCCGCGCTGGAATTCGGCCATCCACAGGTTGTTCTTCGAATCCGAGATCACCTGGTAGATCGAGGCCGGCTTGCTGGCGAGGTCCTTGAGCGGCTGGAAGCGCTCCCATTTGCCGCTCGCGAGCTCGAGGCGGTAGATGTCCTGGGTGCCGACGCTCTTCGTCCACACCTTGCCGTCGACGTCGTGGCGCAGCCCGACGAAGTTGAGCTGCACGCGATAGTCGTTGTACTCCGGCGCGAGCGGGTACCACGTGATCTTCTCGGTCTTGGGATCGAGATTGCCGAGCGAGCCCTGGTACATCGTATCGAACCAGAGCGTGCCCTTCGTGTCGAACTCGAGCGAGAGATTGCCGACCGGCGCGTCGGACTTGAACTGCGTGACCGGATATTCGGTGAGCTTGAGCGTCTTCGGGTCGTACTTCGAGATGAAGGACTCGCCGAAATCCGAGTACCAGACCGCGCCCTGGGCATCGACGAGCACGTCGTGCGGCTCGGTCGTCGCGCGCGGCAGCTCGTATTCGGTGACGATCGCGCGCGTCGCGCGGCCGGTCGGGCGGGCGAGCGTCTTGAGCGGATACTGCCAATGATCGACCTCGCTCAGATTGATGGTCGCGAGGTAGTCGGCGAACTTGCGATACTGCTCGGGCGTGCCGGAGCGTGCCGGATCGAGCATGCGCTGCGGCTTGATCGGCTGGCTCACCGCCCCGTAGCCGCGCATGCGGGTGATGACCTGGGTGAATTCGTTCGAATCGTGAGTCGAGCGCACGATGCGCTCGAGGGTGTGGCAGCTCACGCAGTCGAGCAGGCCGGCTTTCTGGTCTTCGGTTCCGGGAATGCTCGCGATCCATTCGGCATTGCTCATCTGCGCCGCGAGATGCTTGGTCTTGGCGAGCTTGAGATCGACCGTCGCGGTGTGCTCGGCGGCGACATCGGCCGTTGTGGGAGCGAGGTCGTAGCCGATGGCGCGAATGGCGATCGAATATTTGCCGGAGGACAGGCGATCGGCCGGGAAACTGTAGCGGCCCTGCGCGTCGCTCATCACGCTCACCGTCACCGGGGAGCCGACCTTCCTGGCGCTGACGACGACGCCCTCCATCTTGCCTTCGGCATCGGAGGTCACCTGTCCGGTAAGCGCCGCGGACCGGTTCTGGGCTGCAGCGGAGTGCGCCCCCATCGCGACGGCGCCGGTAGCCAGAATCGATAAGACGAGCCTCGCTTGCATGATTCGCTCCCTCAAATTCGTGTTGTCAGCGGCCGCTTACTGAAACTGCGATGTTAGATTGTTTGGCTGAAAGGCGCAAATCCGGCATTTCTAATATTGCCGGCGGGGGACAGCGTACGCACGGCGTCCGAAACGTGCAATTCCGGCCGCAGCCGCAACATCGACCGTGGCCGCCAATTATCGCGACAAGCGCAAAACTTATAGGTCCCCGATCCGGAAACGTCGCTAGTCTGGACATCAAGGGAGCTCGCCGGGAGAACAACATGCGTTGGTGGTTGTGTGTGGGCGTGTCCGCCCTTGCCGGCGCGGCCAGTCTTATCAATGGCGTGCCGGCGGCCCGGTCCGAGGTCGTCGATATGGGCAAGTATCCCGATATTGCCGGGGGATGGGGCCGCAGCGAGATGTTCCAATGGGGGCGTGGCGAGAAGCCGCCGCTGACGCCGGAGTATCAGGCGGTCCTCGATGCCAATCGTGCCGATCGCGCCACCGGCGGGCACGGCACCGACGTGATGTATCGCTGTCTCCCGCCGGGGATGCCGCGGCAGATGCATGCCTACGCGCCCATGGAGATCGTGGTCACCCCCAAGACCACCTACGTCCTGATCGATCACATCCACGACGATCGCCGCATCTACACCGACGGGCGCGCCTGGCCCGATGAGGAGCTCGAGCCGTTGTTCTCCGGCCATTCGATCGGCAAGTGGGTCGACGAGGACGGCGACGGCAAATACGACGTGCTCGAGGTCGAGACCCGCCACATCAAGGGCCCGCGGACGCTCGACGGCTTGTTGCCGACCCACACGGACAACAAGACCGTCGTGAAGGAGCGGCTTTTTCTCGACAAGGCCAATCCCGACGTCCTGCACGACGAGATCACGCTGATCGACGATGCCTATACGCGCCCGTGGACGATCACCAAAAGCTATCCGCGCTACAAGAAGGGCGAGACGATCTGGTGGTCGGAAGAGGTTTGCGCGGAGAACAACGCTCATCTCAGCGTCGGCAAGGAAGACTATTATGTGAGCTCCGACGGCTACCTGATGCCGGTGCGAAAAGGCCAGCCGCCGCCGGACCTGCGATATTTCAAGCGGCCGGGGAATTAGAGCCTGGATTTCGGCTTCAGATGGAATCCGTGTATCGCCGGGTTGACCCGGGATCCCGATTGTGGCTCGGCTGCGCTCCCAAGCGGGATGGCCGGGCAAGCCCGGCATGACCCCCGATAATGCGGTCGTACGGGCGCGTACACCTCACCCTTACGCGAGCGCGTAGGATGGGTTGAGCCTTTGCGAAACCCATCATCACTCCGCGAACGCCGTCGTATGGCGGCTGGCGGGAGGTGATGGGTTCGCAAGGGCTCAACCCATCCTACCAGGGGGCCGTGGTGCGGCCGGCCAGCTCCCGACGAGATAAGATTTCCGAAATCGCGCCGCGTTCCGGCGTCGATATTTCTCGCGTCGGCGGAAGCCGCACGGCCACGTTTGCGCGTCGGCGGGCGTCTGCTCAGAACGCGACGGACCACGCGGTGCGGCGTCAGGTCACCGCTGCGGCACGGTAATTTCAGCCGCAAGTCCCTGTGGCGCCTTCGGCAAAGACCTCCATCGCGTCATTCTGTCGCAGATCGGCCGGGACGGCGCAGCGGACGTCGATGGGTATAGAATTTTGCTAAACGGCCACCGGGAGGAAACAATGTACGGCTTGGACTCCGAGCGAGAAGCCATCTCGGTGAGTCTGCGGCATCTCAAGTTGTTCGAGAGCGTCGCGCGCCTCTCGAGCGTGCGACGCGCGTCCGAAGAATGCCACCTGTCCCAGCCGGCCGTGACCCAGGCGATCGCCAAGCTCGAGGAGCAGGTCGGCGCGAGCCTTTTGGAACGCGGCGCCAGCGGAAGCTATCTCAACCCGCTCGGTACCATCTTCCATCGGCGGACCGAGCGGCTGTTCGTGCAGATCGAGGAGGCGCTGGTCGAGCTCGGGGTGCCCGCCGCCAACGCCCCGGTGATGGCGAGCCGCATCACGCGCTCGCAAATTCGAAGCCTGATCGCCATCGTCGAGAACGGGTCGTTCGCCCAGGCGGCGCGCGCGCTCGACGTGTCGCCGGCGACGCTCAGCCGCGCTGCCCGCGATCTCGAAAGCGATCTGCGCCGGCCGCTCTATCAACGGACCGCATCCGGGATCGCGGCGACCCCGGCCGGAGCCAAGTTTGCGCGCAAGCTCAAGCTGGCGACGCGGGAAATCGATTGGGGCATCGAGGAGCTCGATTCGGCGAAGGGCAGCCTGCGCGGCCAGATCGTGATCGGCGCGATGCAACTCGCCGGGAGCTATCTGCTCGCGTCCGTTCTCAACGAGTTCATCGCCGCACACCCGCACGCCACGGTGCGAATCTGGAACGGCAGCTCCAGTGCAATGCTGCGCAGCCTGCGCGGCGGCGACGTCGATTTCGTGATCGGCCTGCTCCGCGATCCGGTCCCGGAAGACCTGGTCGAGGAGCCGCTCGCCGAGGCCCCCTATGTGATCGCCGCGCGGCAGGGACATCCGCTGTTCCGCAAGAAAAACGTGACGCTCGACGATCTCGCGGCCTACGACTGGGTGGTCGGAACTCCCGGTGCGTGCCGGCGCGTCTGTTTCGACACGCTGTTCGCGGGCGGGCCACGGCCGACGGCGCGGGTGGAGACATCCTCGCTCCCCACCATCCGGCTGGTGCTGGCGCGCAGCGACTGCCTCACCCTGTTCACCTCCTATGAGCTGATGTACGAGGACGACGCGCTCGCAGCCGTCCCCTACGGACCGATCGAACCTGTCCCATCGATCGGGGTGACGACGCGGACCGATTGGTTGCCGACGCAACTTCAGGTCAACTTCCTGGGTTTGATCCGCAAGCAGATGACGGCGTCGCTGACCCCGGTCAAGGAACTGCGGAGAGCAAGCTGAAGCGGTGGCGAGGCCATCGTGAGCTAGACGGAACTCCAGATCATGCTCCGCGCAATGGTGACGGCAGGGAACAGCGGGTCCGTCTCGGCGAAGGCTCCTGCTCAAAACTTATGGATGCGAGGCGCAGAATCAATCTCCCCGGACCGGCACCGGACGTGACAATCCTCTCCGGAAGATGATGCTCCGCCCGCTCGCGGACGCCGGGAACAATAATGAAACTGATTGCGACGGGTCCTTCACCGCCGCGCCTCGGACTCTCCATCGCGAGAGTCCGTTCTCTTTTCATCGACATCGCAACGCCCGTGCCGGCGCCACCAGGTTGAGAGACTGATGGCTTCCGCCGTGCCCGACCGCGTCAAGCTTGCCGTCGAGGACGTGTCGAAGACGTTCCGTGTGCGCGGCGAGCCTGGAGAGAAGGATTCACTCCTGCCGGTGCTGCGCCACGTTTCGTTCGCGGTCGCCGAGAACGAGATCGTATCGCTGGTCGGCGAGAGCGGCTGCGGCAAGACCACGCTGCTGCGCATCGTGCAGGGCCTCGTCCGGCTCGACCGCGGCACCATCCGGATCGACGGTCACGTCGTGCAGGGGCCGGGCCGCGACCGCGGCTTCGTGTTCCAGCAGCCGAACCTTCTGCCGTGGCGCACCGCGATCAGCAATGTCGAGCTCGGTCTCGAGCTGCAGGGCGTGGCGCCGGCGGCGCGCCGGCAGACGGCGCAGCGGCTGCTCGCGCTCGTCGGCCTTTCGGTCGCGGCGCGCCAGTTTCCCCACCAGTTGTCCGGCGGCATGCAGCAGCGCGTCGGTCTTGCCCGCGCGCTCGCCATCGATCCCGCGGTGCTGCTGATGGACGAGCCGTTCTCCGCGCTCGATGCCCAGACCCGCGAAATCCTGCAGAAGGAACTGTTGCGCATCCACGCCGAGACCGGCAAGACGATCCTGTTCGTCACCCACGATCTCGACGAGGCGATCTATCTGAGCGACCGCGTCATCGTGATGGGGGCGAAGCCCGGCCGGATCAAGGCGACGCTGCCGGTGCCGTTCCCGCGCCCGCGGGCGGAGCTGCCGCTGCTGCGCGGCGAGCCGGCGTTCCAGAAAATGCGCGCGCAGATGTGGGACCTCATCCGCGCGCCGTCCGCATCGGCCGCCGCATGAGCAAGCCTTTCGCCACCCACGATTCCGAAGCGGTATCGCTGTCCGCCGACGCCGTGGTCGAGAGCGTCGCCCCCGATGTCGAGGAGATCGGACCGCCGCCGCGCAGCCATCGCAACACGATCGTCCGGCTGGTCTCGGTCGTCGTCGTGCTCGTCGGCTGGGAGGTGTTCGGGCGCCAGATCGAGCCGCTGTTCATGTCCTACCCGACGGCGATCTCGACGTCGGCGTTCGAGATGATCCGCAGCGGCGAGCTGCCCGCGGCTTTCCTCGACAGCCTCGGCACGCTGCTGCTCGGCTTTCTCATCGCGTCCGTGCTCGGCATCGCCATCGGGCTCCTGATCGGGCGCTACCGCACGGTCGAGGCCGCGACCGACTGGCTGGTCAATGCGCTCTATGCGACGCCGCTGGTCGCCATCATTCCGCTGGTGGTGCTGTGGTTCGGGCTCGGCTTCTCGGCGAAGCTCTTCATCGTCGTGATCCTTGCGATCTTCCCGATCCTGATCAACACCGCGGCGGGCGTGCGCAACGTGCCGCCGCCGTTGCTCGACGTCGGCTTCGCCTTCGCGGCGACCGAGCGCCAGCTGTTCACCAAGTTCATCCTGCCGGCGGCGCTGCCCTACATGATGACCGGACTGCGGCTCGGCGTCGGCCGCGCCATCATCGGCATGGTGGTGGCGGAGTTCTTCACCGCCATCACCGGGCTCGGCGCGCTGATCGTGAAGTACGGCAATCAGTACGACACCGCGGCGATGTTCGTGCCGATCCTCACGCTGATGCTGCTCGGCGTCACGCTGACTGCCCTCATGCGGCGCATCGAGTCCTGGATCGCGCCGTGGAAAGAGCTGCAGGGCGACTGATCGCCGGCAGTTAAGACAAATACGGTCTTTAAGAACCGGCCATCCCGCTTATTACTACTGCGTCATAAGCGCAGGTAGGGTGTGCAACCGCGCAGTTCCTCGGCTGATCGCGTGCGCAAAATCGCGCAGCGCGGTTGCGCACGCTGCCAGACCCTCACAGCGCGATTTTGCACACCCTACGAATTTGTGACGCAGCAGTAGTATCAATGCACCGCCGTGCCACGCGATCGTCATCGCCGGGTCAAGCCGCGATGACGGTGGATTGAAACTCGAAGAGCGGACGAACAGCGGTTTCGATGCAAATCAGCGCTGACGATCCTATTGCGGCGGCAGCGATCCAAGATACGAGCTGATCGCGATGATGTCGTCTTCCGACAGATTGGCGACGACGGGCTTCATCAGCTCCGCCGCTTTCCCCGCGCTCGAGCCGTGCTTGAGATCGAAGAGCTGCCGCGCGATGTAGAGCGGCTGCTGGCCCGCGAGCCGCGGGACTTCGCCCGCGCCTTTGAGCGTCTCGCCGTGGCAGATCGCGCAGGGGATCGTCTTGCCGGACTCGCCGCTCTTCACCAGCGCTTCGCCCTTGGCGATGCTGCCGGGCGGCACGTAGGCGATGAAGCCGGAATGCGGGTCGCGGATTTCCGTGCGGTAGGGATCTGCCGGAATTTCAAGAATGCGGCGTCCGATCGGCTCGGTGCCGCCGTCGGGATGGAGCTGCCGGTGGCGGCCCGCGGTGGCGATGAAAGTCCGCGGCGGCGTCGCCGTTTCGATCACCTTCACGAACACGGCGGGCTTCAGCGAGGCGAAGTACTCCGCGGCCTGGCGGATGTCCTCGTCCGACGTCGCCTTGGCGATCGGGGTCATGCGGGAGTCGTCCTTGCGGGTGCCCGCCTTGTAGTACCCCATCTGACGGACCAGATACTCGGCCGGCATCCCGGCGATGTCGGCGCCCTCCGAGTGGCTCTGGCCGGACATCAGGTGGCAGGCGCCGCAGGCGAACCTGATCCCGGGGCCGCCTGTCACCGCCTTTGGCGCCGGCGGGTGCTCGTCAGGAAACCAATCCGGCGGGTTCGACGTCCCGGCGACCTTGGACCACTCGTACTCCTTCGTGCTGCCGGGCGCCTTCACGATGCCCTCCGGCTTCACGGCGCTCGGCTGCTCCTTGTCGGGGATGTTGAAGGTCCAGTCCGGAAGCCCATCGGGGACCTTGAGGGCTTCCTGCGCTGCCGCGCCCCGCATCAAGAGGGGGGAAGCAAGCGCGCACACGCTGGCGCAAACGATGGCGATGCCGGTGCTTGTGCGGAGGATGCGGCGGATCACAGGCGGTTCTCCTCTGGAATGTTCGAGGACAGGTTATCCCGCCGGGGGCCGCGGCGTCCATCGGGGCCGCGTCCCGTCGCCGGCCCGCGCCGAAGCGCGCTTGGGGCGCGCTCGTTGGCGCGTGCTCGTTGGCACGTGCGGCGGTCCTGCTATTCTACGCGTCGGCCACAGCCCGGCAGACATCTCGGTGTCCTCATGCGAGCGAATGCATCGCGGCGACTGATCCTTGCGATACCGGCAACGGCTCTGTGCGCAGTCCTGCTGGCGCCCGAACGCACGCGATCGGCCGAGACGCCGCACGCCTCGCTTGCCGGCCAGCTCCTGATCGCGCCGGAGGCGATGCGCGACCCCCGCTTCGACCGTGCCGTCATCCTGATATTGCAGCACGACAAGGACGGCGCGCTGGGAATCGTCATCAACCGGCCGCTGGGAGAGCGTCCGATGGCCGACCTCCTCGGCGACAGCGCGGGCACCGGCAATGTCCGGGTCTTCGTCGGCGGACCGGTCGAGCCGAACGTCGGGTTCATCGTGCACAGCGCCGACTATCATCGCGCCGCCACGCTCGACGTGGACGGCCGCGTCGCCATGACGGCGAACCGTGAGGTGCTGCGCGACATCGCCGACAAGAAGGGGCCCGCCAAGGTGCTCATCGCCTTCGGCTATGCCGGATGGGCGCCCGGTCAGCTCGAAGCCGAGATCGCGCACAATGTCTGGTACACGGCGCCTGAAGATCCGGCGCTCGTGTTCGACGACGATCGCGAAAAGATCTGGGAGCGCGCCACCGCCCGCCGCACCCGGGACCTTTGACCGACGGCGATATCGAAGTCCGGTGCTCGGCGCCGGCGGAAAGGACCGCGCGTGAAATACTGGATCGACACCGAGTTCATCGCGCATCCTTACAGCATCGACCTCATCAGCATCGGTCTCGTGGCCGAGGACGGTCGCGAGTTCTATGCCGAGAGCAGCGAGGTCGATTGGTCGAAGGCCAATCGATGGACGCTCGAAAACGTACGCCCGCAACTCGACGGCAAAGGCACGAGCCGGATCGAAATCGGATACGGCATCCGCGAGTTTACTCACGGAGACCAGTCCCCGGTGTTCTGGGGGTATTTTCCCGCCTATGACTGGGCGGCCTTCGTCTGGCTGTTCGGCAGCCTGGACGAGCTGCCGTTTCACTATCCGCAGCTCTGCCTCGACATCAAACAATGGGCGATCGAGCTCGGCGACCCCGAATTGCCGCACCAGAAGGGCTCCCGGCACCACGCGCTCAACGACGCGCGATGGACGAAGGAGGCCTGGGCTTTTCTCTCGGGGCTCCATCCCGCCGGGGCAGACCGGCGCTGTGTCGGCCGCAAGCATCCCGATCAGGCGGGGGCGCCTGAGCCCGTAGGATGGGTCGAGCGGAGCGAGACCCATCGCGGCTTCACACGTTGTGAACAGACCGATGGCGGGTTTCGCCTTCGGCTCAACCCACCCTACGAATCCGCGAAGATTGTCGGGATCGCCGGCCTTTCACGACTCCCCAAAACCGCAGGCTTACGCTCAGAAAAACGCGAGCGTCCGGATTTCGATGCTCTCGCGTGGCCGCGCGCCGGGCGGTGCGGTGGGGTCGTTGAACGCGGTATGCGCGGTCCAGCGCGCCCGGCCGTCGTCGAGCGACTCGTAGGTTTTGAACACCAGCGCCTCGTCGCGCCGCATGTGCGGGTACCAGTACCAGGCGTGATCGGGGTTATAGGTGATCGCATAGGTTTGCCCGATGCGATCCGGATAGCGCCGCTCCGAGATGACGAGGTTTTTCTCCGACAGCGTCCTGGCGTCGGCGATCGCGAGCGGGAAGGTCTCGACCGGATGGCGGATCGGCCGCCACACCTGGATGATCGCAAAACGGCGGCGCAGCAGGTCGTCGGCCTCATCCGGCAAGAGGTCGCGCACCCGCTGCGGGCCGGACCATTCCGTGTAGTCGTTGTGCACCCTTGAGACGACCTCGCGGATCTTGAGGGCTTCGCGGGCGGCATCGTCGGCGGTGCGCAGCGTGTGATCGAACACGACGACGCGCGACGCGCCGGTTTCCGCCTTCACCAGCGCTTCCATCTCCGGATAGTAGACGCGCCGCACTTCGGCCTCGTCGAAGAAGTCCGTGACCTCCGTGTCGTGAGGGACGAAATGAAAGCCGTTGTGCTCGAGCGTGAAGTCGCGATGCCGGCCGTTGTGGAGAGTGACGCGATGCGGATCGGGCTTGCCGCCGGTGCGCCGGTCGCTCGCGCCAGGCGCGCCGGTCTCGGTGAAAACCTTGGTGCCGTCGTCGACGATGTAATTGAGCGTCGCCTCGATCGTTTCGGGTTCGGCATCGACCTTGCGGGCCGACTGTTCTGCGAGCGCTTGAGCCATGGCTATCACTCCCTGCACCGCGTTGTGATTTCAAGGACGCGTCGTCGTCACATAATAGGCTCGCGTTCGGAGCGGAAGCCACATCGGTCCCCGCCGCTGCGGCGACACAGCCATGCGGCAAATCATTTCGACGGCGCGCGATGTCGAGGTCGCGGGAGCTCGGAGAGCAAATTGCTCCAGGCAATAGCGCTCGCGAGAGATTTCTTCCAGACATCGGTCACAGCGAAGAAGGCCGTTCCGACCGGGCGTTCTTCGCACGACCATGATGCCTGATGAAAAGCGTGGACTCGTCTCCCGCAACGCAGCTTTGCATTTTAGATAGTCGCCGTTTTCCAAATCTTCGTTGACGATGGCTGGACGCCCGCCTAATTAGGAAATCAATTGGTTTCCTAATGTCGGCCAGCACACCACGGCTGGCGGGAGGGTGTGATGGGACAGCTCAGCTTCGCGCCGGACCGACCGGCGCTTGTTGTGAGCCGCAGCGACAACGTTCTGCGCTTCGATGGGCGGCGATCATCGCGTACCCGCGAAGCCTCTGCGGTCCGCCAGGGCGTGCCGGGCGGGGTCGTTGTGCGTTTGCCCCAGGCAAATCGACAGGGCATCGTCGATGCGAAAGCCAAGTCTTTGGACGGCGGCGAGCAGCGGTTCACTCCGTTCGACTACGTCGCGACGGCCGTCCTGATTCTCTCGGTGTTTGCCGCGCCGGCGCTTGTGTGGGCGCTGCTGCGATCGGCATCCTTCGGGTGATCTGCGGACAGGCAGCGTCCAGCCGCCTGCTCATCATGAGCGGGCGTCTCGTTCAAACCTCACAGCCCTTCAAGAACAGCTGCGCGCACTTCCTCGCCCGTGCGGCGATTTCAGATCGATCGGGCACAGGCCGCTGGCCCAGCATGACCGCGCGTTGCGGCTCCATGATCATCATGCCGCGCAGCATCTCCGCCGCCATGCGCGGGTCTTCGAGCGTGATCAGTCCGCGCTCGCATTGCCTGGCGAGCCAGCCCGCCATCGCCTCGGTGGTAGGCACGATCGCGGTCTCGTAGAACGTCGCTGCAATCTCGGGGAATTGGCAGCTTTCGCGAATGACGAGGCGCGTGATCGCGATCGTCTCCTCGCTCAGCGTCAGGCTGCCGTAGGCGATCAGCATGCGCTCGATCGCCTCCGCGAGCGGCAACGCATCGAGCCCCTTGGCATCGAAGTCGATCATGAATCTTCCGATGGTGTCGGAGATCACGCGCTGCAGCAGCTCGGCCTTGTTCGGAATGAGCCGGTACATGGTCTTCGTCGAGACGCCGGCCCGCTGCGCCACATCGTTGATACAGGTCCGCGCGTAGCCGTTCGTCTGGAACTCCTGGCGCGCCGCCTCGATCAGCAGCTGCCGGGTGTCGTCATCGCAGCGGACTTGCGGACGGCCGCGCCGCCTGCGGGTCTGCTCTGCAATTTCTACCATGATCATTTTCCAAATTCATGTTGACCCGGCAAAGATAGGGTATATTTTGGAAAACATCAAGTTTCCAATAATTCGGTGACCCAAGCAGGGACCACTTCGATGACCGAGCAACAAGCTAACCAATTGATCACAATGGACGTTCAGGCCGGGCACGGCGATACGCTGAAGATCGCCGGGGATCAACTTCCGGCGGTGCGGGTGACTGCGGCGCTGGCGTCGGTGCCCGCGGTGGCGCCGAAGGCCGACCACCACCCGCTGCGCAGGCTTCTCCTCGTCGGAGCGAGCGTGCTCACTTTGGCGGGGGCAGGGCACTTCGGCTGGGACTACTGGACCGTCGGCCGGTTCCAGGTCTCGACCGATGATGCCTACGTCAAAGCCGACAGCACCACCATCGCGCCCAAGGTCTCGGGCTACATCGCGTCCGTGCTTGTGGGCGACAACGAGCCGGTGAAGGCGGGGCAAATCCTCGCGAAGATCGACGATCGCGATTTCCGGGTGGCGCTCGATCAGGCGAGCGCCGATCTCGAGGCCGCGAAGGCGGCGGTTTCGACCAAGCTCGCCGCCATCACCGCCCAGCAGTCCGTCATCGATGCGGCAAAGGCGACGATTGCCGTCGACCAGGCGAGCCTGACCTTCGCCGAGCAGGACGACAAGCGCTACGCCCAGCTCGCCTCCAACGGCTACGGCAGCGTGCAGAACGCCCAGCAGGCCGCGTCGCGGCTTGCCGGCGGCCGTGCCGCCGTCGCCCGCGACAACGCTTCACTCGCCAACGCGACCAAGCAGCTCGACGTTCTCAAGGCCGAGCTCACCCAGGCGCAGGCGACGGTTGCGCGGGACGAGGCGGTGCAGAACCAGGCCGAGCTCAATCTTTCCTACGCGACCGTCACCTCCGCGGTCGACGGTGTCGTCGGCAACCGCACGCTGCGCGTCGGCCAGTATGTGCAGGCGGGGACCCAGCTGATGGCGGTGGTGCCGCTGTCGGCGGCCTACATCGTCGCCAACTACAAGGAGACGCAGCTCGCCGATGTTCATCCCGGTCAGCCGGTCTCGATCGCGGTCGACACCTATCCCGGCGTGACCTTCAACGGCCATGTCGACAGCATCGCGCCGGCGAGCGGCCAGGAATTCGCGCTGCTGCCGCCCGACAACGCGACCGGCAACTTCACCAAGGTCGTGCAGCGCATCCCCGTGAAGATCGTGCTCGACCCCACGAGCGGCTTCGCCGGCGAGCTGCGCCCCGGCATGTCGGTCTATCCGACCATCGAGACCAAGCGGCAGGAACTGCGCACCGCCGCGACCTCGGTCCGGCGCGGCTGACCGCAGCACATTGATTGGGAGGGCACGACCATGTCGAACATCGCCGCTACCTTCGATGCTCCCCGCAGCTTCGCGTCTTCAGGCGTCCCGTCCTCCGCCGGCACAGCCGACAAGGCGAGCCTGACCGCATGGATCGCCGTGCTCGCCAGCATGATCGGCGCCTTCATGGCGATCCTCAACATCCAGATCACCAACGCCTCGCTGCTCGACATCGAAGGCGGCATCGGCACCGGCGTCGACAACGGCGCCTGGATTTCGACCTCGTACCTCATCGGCGAGATCGTCGTGATTCCGCTGACCGACTACCTGAGCAAGGTGTTCTCGTTCCGCCGCTACATCATCGGCAACACCATTCTGTTCGCGCTCTTCTCCATGGCCTGCGCGTTCGCCCGCGACCTGCCGTCGATGATCGCGATGCGCGGCCTGCAGGGCTTTGCCGGCGGCGTCCTCATTCCCATGGCCTTCACCATGGTGCTCACCAAGCTGCCGAAGCCGCAGCAGCCGATAGGCCTTGCCGCATTTGCACTCGCGGTGACGTTCGCGCCCGCCATCGGCCCGACCATCGGCGGCTATCTCACCGAGAATTACGGCTGGCAGACCATCTTCTTCGTCAATACCGCGCCCAGCGCCGCGATGGTGATTGCGCTCGCCTTCACCCTCGAGCGGGCGCCGATGAAGTTGTCTCTGCTCAAAGAGGGTGATTGGGCCGGCATCGTCACCATGGCGATCGGGCTCTCCGCGCTGCAGACCGTGCTCGAGGAAGGCAACAAGGACGACTGGTTCGACTCACCCTTCATTCTCCGCCTTGCCGTCGTCGCCGCGGTGTTCCTTGCCGCCTTCGTCGCGATCGAGCTCAACGTGTCGAAGCCGCTGGTCAACTTGCGCCTCCTCAAAGGCCGTAATTTCGGCATCGGCGTCGTGGTCAACACATTGATGGGCTTTGCACTGTTCGGGACGGTGTTTGTCCTGCCGCAATATCTCGGGCAGGTGCAGCGCTACAACGCCGAGCAGATCGGCAATGTGCTGGCATGGACGGGACTTCCCCAGCTTCTGCTCATCCCGCTGGTGCCGCTCCTGATGAGGCGCTTCGATGTCCGCTATATCGGCGCGCTGGGCCTCGGCCTGTTCGCGGCGAGCAGCTTCATGAACATCAACCTGTCGCCCGACATCGCCGGCGACCAGCTGATGCTGCCGAACATCGTGCGCGCGGTCGGGCAGGCGCTGATGCTCACGCCGATCAGCGCGATCACCACGTCCGGCATCGGCCCGGCCGACGCCGGGGCCGCCTCAGGCCTCTCCAACATGCTGCGCAATCTCGGCGGCGCCATCGGCACCGCGACGCTCGCGACCATCTTGACCAAGCGCGAGCAGTTCCACTCGAACATCATCGGCCAGTCGGTGACGCTCTATCGCGACGAGGTGCGGCAGCGGATCACCGATCTCACCAACTACTTCGTCTCGCACGGCGTCACCGATCCGGCGGCCGCGAAGCATCAGGCGATCGTCGCGATCGGCAACGCCGTCAAGCGCCAGGCCCTCATCATGGGCTTTTCCGACACCTTCGCCGTCATCGGCGTGATCCTGGCGGTTGCCGCGGTCGCGCTCCTGTTGGCGCGCAAGGCGAAGCCCGCAGCGGGAGGCGGCGCGCATTGACCGCGCGGCCGTTACGATAAGGCGGTCTCACAGGCTTCGTTGATCTGGTCCAAGTCCAGACCGCTTCGCGGGGAGATCGATCGTGCCATCGATCCTCGACAGGAAAAGCTCGAGGATCTTCGAGGCATTTGCCGTGTGATATCCGGCCACCAGGTCGATGGTCGGCCCTTCGCCCGCGAGGGGCCGGCTGACGACGGACCACGGCAGGAAGCTCTTTGCCGAGGCCGGCAGCAGCGCAATGCCGCGCGTCGAGGCGACGAGCGAAATCGCCATCGCATAGTTGTCGATCTCCAGATGCGGCGTGATCTCTAGTCCGGACGCCGCGAGATAATCCTGGACGACTGCACGCAGGACGCGCGGTGTCGGCGAGATTCCGATGAACGTTTCGCCCGTAAGATCGTGCGGATCGATGGTCTCTCGCGCCGCGAGCGGATGATCGCTCGGCAGAATCGCAACCAGCGGCTCCTTGGCGACCAGCTTGTACGCGAGGCCCGGCTTCTGCTCGCGGCGCATGAACGCGATGTCGAGCTTCCCGCGCTCGAGCGCGTCGGCGAGCATGGTCGAATGGTCGCTCGAGACCCTGATCTCGATGTTGAGCAACTCGTCGCGCAGAAGGCTGGTGGCGAAGGGCAGCCATTCGACTTCCTGCCCGGTGAGGAATCCGATGGCGAAGGCCGGCTTGGCGGGCTGGGCGGCGCGCCGTGCCGCCTGCGTCGCCGCTTCGGCCTGGGTGAGCGCCAGCCGCGCATGGTCGAGGAAGGCGCGGCCGGCGGGAGTGAGCTCGACGCCGTGCACGCTGCGCGTCAGGAGCGGAACGCCGACTTCATATTCGAGATCGCGGATTTGCCGGCTCAGCGACGGCTGCGCGGTGTGCAGCCGCTTCTCGGCGGCGACCGTGAGGCTGCCCTCCTCGGCGACCGCGATGAAATAGCGAAGATGGCGCAGCTCCATAGGCTATCCCATGCCTTCCAGGCATGGTGCTGAGCTTACAAAGTCTTTTTCATGCGCGCCAGAGCGGCCTACTTGTTCTTTCCACGCTGAAATTTCTCGCAACGCCCCCCAGTCCCGAAATCTTGGGAGTCCATGCTCGGGGGATAGGGGCTGGAGAAGCGGCGAACAGAAGGACCGACACCATGGCCAACCTGACCGGAAAGACTGCTCTCGTCACCGGAGCCTCGCGCGGCCTCGGCCGCGCGGCTGCTCTCGCGCTCGCCGCGGCCGGCGCCTGCGTGCTCGTGCACTACGGTGCGAGCGCGACCGAGGCCGAAGCCGTCGTCGCCGAAATCCGCAAAGCGGGTGGCCGGGCGGAGGCCGTCGCGGCTGATCTCTCGGCCACCGACGGTCCGCACAAGCTCGCCCGCCAGGCCCGCAGCATCGTCGGCGATCGCCTCGACATCCTCGTTGCCAACGCCGGCGTCTCGAAAGCGGCCTCGATCGAGGACACCACGATCGAGGATTTCGACAAGCTGTTCGCGGTCAACGTCCGCGCGCCATTCTTCCTGACGCAGCAATTGCTGCCGATCCTGTCGAAAGGGAGCAGCGTCATCTACCTGTCGTCGCTTGCCGCGCATGCGGTGGTCGGATCGATCCCCGCTTATGCCGCGACGAAGGGCGCCATCGACACCATGGTCAAACATTTCGCCGCGATGCTCGGTGACCGCGGCATCCGCGTCAACGCGGTGGCGCCCGGCGTCGTCGCGACGGACATGTCGAGCTTTGCCAAGACCGACGCCGGCCGCGACTACGCGCTGGGCCTGCAGGCGCTCAAGCGCCTCGCGCAGCCCGACGATATCGCGGGCGTCGTCACGTTCCTCGCATCCGACGATGCGCGGTGGATCACCGGCGACACCATCCATGTCGACGGCGGGTCGAAGCTGTGAAGAGAGCGCCTCGCGATGGCCCGGCAGTCTTCGGGCTCTTGCAGACGCGCAAGGGCTCCCCATGTCGCCAAGACATGTCCTGCCAACGCGAACCCGGAGATAATGCCATGAACGCGCCAGCGGCCACGAAGGCCATCAAAGTTCCGGGGCCCGACCATCCGATTACGATCGAACCCAATCCGAATCGGATCGTCGTATCGGTGGCAGGCCGCACCATCGCCGACACCCGCGCGGCCTTCACGCTGCGCGAGGCGAGCTATCCGCCGGTGCTGTATGTGCCGCGCGAGGACGTGGACATGGCGCTGCTCGCGCGCACCAACCACGCCACCTATTGTCCCTACAAGGGCGATTGCTCCTATTACAGCATTCCCGCCGGCGGCGAGCGCTCGGTCAATGCTGTATGGACCTACGAGAACCCGTTTCCGGCCGTCAGCGCGATCAAGGAATATCTCGCGTTCTATCCGAACCGCATCGATGCGATCGAGGAACGCCCGGCCTGACTTGGCTTTGCGCGGCGGGCTGCGGGCCGCCGGCACGTCGAAAGTGCGGCTCTGCCGGTGGGTGAGCGTTGCGGTTCGCCAGCCGGATCACGTCCCCCGCGCGCAGCGGCTAAGGCGATCGGATGGGAGGCGAATGGCTCGACCAGGGCGACCGACGTTTGGAAGGCTACGCACGATGCTTGCAAAAGCCCCAGCAGAAATTGTGGTCGAGGACACGAGCTTCCGTCAGAAAATTCTCGGCCTCGATCAGGAGCCGCACGATCGAAGAAGATTCAGGTGAGCCGTCATTGAGGCGGTCACCGTTGAGGTAATCGAAGATCGGATGGAGAAGCGCTCCGCCAAAATATCGCTTCCAGACGATGTCGAAGTACGCCCCGAGCAGCGGCAGGACCAGCGGCGCGCGCACGCTTTCGCTCGGATCGTGGGCGAACACGGTTTCAATTGTCGGATTGGCGCACCTTGCGCCGGGGGACGTCTTGAAACCGGGGTCGAGCGCGTCGAGGACAGCATCGATGACAGCAATCTGAGACGGAGGATATATCCCGTAGACAGGGCCCACGAACTCGTTGAACATGACCGTGCCATTCGGTTCGAGCAGCCGCTTCGTCGTCCCGAGGACTGCCTCCAGGTCCCTGACATGGTGGAGCGCGCCGGCGAACATGATGAAATCATACGTCTTGTCCGGCGGGTTGGCGGCAAAGCCCTCGAAGCTCTCGATGTAGAAGTTTACGTTGGTAAGTCCCTCCGCGTTTGCCGCTTGTCGTGCGCGTGAGATGCCGCTTGGCGAGAGGTCGAACGCATCGATCTGCGCTGCGTAGCGATTGCGCGCAATCAGCAGCTCATGGCCGCCGTCGCCACACCCGATCGAGAGCAAACGCTGCGGTTGGAATTTGAGATGATCTTCGAATGCCCAGCTCAGCCAGAACTTGGTCGTGCCGGTCATGCGACGGAAAATCTCCGCGAGGACCAAGTCGTTGGAGATCCAGCGTGACCGTTGTTCGAGGCGGTATTGCTGATCCCAATGAGAGGCGGCGCGATCTTGCATGGCCGTTTCTCAACGCCGGCGCACTCTACGCCCGCGCGTGAGCCTTGCCGTTCGCCCGTTGGATCGCCTCCCACACGCGCAGCGGGGAAGCGGGCATATCGATCGCTTCGACGCCGAGCGGGCGCAGCGCGTCGATCACCGCGTTGATGATCGTCGGCGGCGCGCCGATGGTGCCGGATTCGCCGATGCCCTTGACCCCCAGGGGATTGGTCTTGCAGGGGATCTCCTCCATGTTGGCATCGATATCAGGCATGTCTCCGGCGCGAGGCATGGCGTAATCCATGAAGCTGCCGGTCAGGAGCTGTCCGCTGTCGCGGTCGTAGACCTGGTGCTCCATCAGCGCCTGGCCGATGCCCTGCACCACGCCGCCCTGAATCTGGCCGCGCACGATCATCGGATTGATGATGCGGCCGAGGTCGTCGACCACGTGGTAGCGGTCGATCGTGACCTCGCCGGTCTCCGGGTCGACCTCGACCTCGCAGACATGCGAGCCGTTGGGATGGCTCGGCGGGGTCGGGCTGAAGCTCCCCGAGGATTCCAGGCCGACGCCGTGCTTGTCGGTGATCGGTCCCATCGGGGCATAGGAGGCCTTGGCGACGTCGACGATCGATATGACCTTGTCGGTGCCGGTGACGCGATACTGGCCGTCGGCGAAGATGACGTCGCCGGCATCCGCTTCCATCATATCGGCGGCGAGCTTCTTGCCCTTTTCGACGATGGCATCAGCGGCGGCCTTGAGCGCATTGCCGCCGACCACCATGCTGCGCGCACCATAGGTGCCGCGGCCGATCGCGACCTGCGCGGTGTCGCCTTGCACATAGCGTATCGACTCGAAGGGCACGCCGAGCAGGTCGTGGGCGAGCTGGGCGAACACCGTGGCGTGGCCCTGGCCGTGCGAATGAGTGCCGGCGAGGATCGACAGCGCGCCGCTCGGATCGAAGCGCAGGTCCATGCGCTCGTTGAAGATGCCGCCGAACTCGATGTAGAAGCTCACCGCGCGGCCGCGCAGCTTGCCGCGCTGTTCCGTTGCCTTCTTGCGCGCCGCGAAGCCATCCGGATCGCCGAGCTCGATGCAGCGGTCCATCAGGCGGGTGAACTCGCCGCTGTCATAGACCCAGTGGGTCGGCGTCGTGTAAGGCAGCTTCGCCGTCGGAATGAGATTGCGGCGGCGGATTTCGGCCGCGTCCATCCCGATCACATGCGCGGCATGCTCGATCAGGCGCTCCATGAAATAAGCGGCTTCCGGCCGCCCGGCGCCGCGATAGGGCCCGCTCTGCGAAGTGTTGGTGAACAGGCCTTGCGACATGATGTGCATGGTCTGGACGTCGTAGGCCTGCGGCACGAAACGCAGCGAGAAGGCGCCGGCGGCGAGCGCCGCATTGACGAAATAGGCGCCCATCTGGAACAGGCTCTTGCTGCGCAGCGCGACGATCTTGCCGCTATCGTCGAGCGCGAGCTCGCCGTAATAGACCATCTCGCGGCCATGATGGTCGGTCTGCATGCTTTCGCCGCGGCTCGCGACCCATTTCACCGGGCGCTGCAGCCGGCGCGATGCCCACATCACCAGGGCATCGTCGGGGAACATGCCGCCCTTGAGCCCGAAGCCGCCGCCAACGTCCGGCGACACCACCCTGATCCGGTTTTCCGGCACGTGGAAGAGATGGGAGATCTCCATGCGCGCGCCGTGCGGATTCTGTGACGCGGTGTAGAGCGTGTAGAAGTCCTCGACCGCGTTGTAGTCGCCGATCGCGACGCGCGGCTCCATCGATACGGGGGACAGGCGGTTGTTCTCGACCCGCAGCTTCACCACGTGCTTCGCCGACGCGAAGGCCGCGTCGGTCGCCGCCTGGTCGCCGAACATCAGGCGGAACGCGATGTTGCCGTTCGGATTGTCGTCCCACACCTTGGGCGCGCCGTCCTTGGCGGCGTCCTCGATGTTGGCCACCGCCGGCAGCGGCTCGTAGTCGACGACGATGGCATCCGCGGCATCGCGCGCCGCTGCGGGCGTGTCGGCGACGACGAAAGCGACGCGATCGCCGACGAAGCGGACTTTGTCGGAAACAAGTAGCGGCTGGAACGTGCGGTGTCCCTTGGGCGCGCCGAAATCCTCAGGCATGAGGTGGGCGGTCAACGCGCCGATCTTCTCGGCCGCAACGTCGGCGCCGGTGAGCACGCACAGCACGCCCGGCATCGCCTTGGCCTTCGACGCGTCGATGCTCTTGATGCGCGCATGCGCATGGGGCGACAGCACGGTGACGCCGTAGCACTGGCCCGGCAACGTGATGTCATCGACATAACGCCCTTGCCCACGGACGAAACGCTGATCCTCGACCCGGCGTACCGCCTGTCCGACTCCGAATTTGGCCATGGTGTCCTGCTGCCGTCTGTAAGAGGGAGTGAATGCTGCCGTGCCCGCAGATATTTGGTGGAACATCGGCAAAAACGCAATTCGGCCCGGTTCCCTGGGGCTGGGAAAAGCCCAGCATACGGGCATCCGAGAACCGAGCATGTTCTCGCTCGGCTCCGGAGCGTCGCGGCGTCATAGCATCTCCGGCTGCGTTCCGGGCACCGGCCACCAGCCGTCATCGCGACGCGCGAAGAGGGGACAGCCGCAGACGCCGCGCACCGGCGGCGCAGGCGCATCCAGCGAGCGGAGCGCAGTTTCCCAGCGGTTGGTCTGCTTCATGGCGACGACCATCCCCACCGCCTCGACATCGATCGCGCGCAATAGGCGCACGGCCGCCACGACCGTCGTGCCCGTCGACACGGCATCGTCGACCACGATCACCCGCCGTCCCCTGATCAACGGCAGGAGGTTGGGGTCGAGCCGCAGCCGGCGGCCGGCTTCCGGCGTGGTGATCGAGGAGATCGGCACGGAGAGCGCGTCGTCGTACCAGAATTTGCGCGAGTAACCGAGCGGCACGAAGCGCGGTTGGCCTAGTCGCTCGGCGACCAGTGAGGCGAAAGCGAGACCAAGAGTCGGCAGGCCGACAACGATCTCCGGCGCGAAGCTCCGCGCCTGCTCCGCCATGTGGTCGGCAAGCGCAGCCACCACCGCGTGCGATGCCTGATTGGCGATCAGCGAAGCAACCGCGTGGCGTCCGTCCGGCAGTTGGCGCAACGGCAGCACGAGCAACCGGCCGTCGGGCAGGCGGACGGGATAGCCGAAGCGGTAAGGTGGCGTCCCAGAAAAGTGCGCCGGCACATCAGGCGTCAGCTCCTGCCAATACCCGACCGTCGATTCGGTGAAAAAGTCGCCTTCGGCCATGCAATGGGGCTCGACGTCAGTGCTTCGACGCGCTGGTAGGATACCTGCGCGAACGCCCGCGAAAACGCAATTCGCCGCTCGCGGCGAGGGGCGAACGGAAGGGCCTGTTCCCGCCAGCGGTCAAGTGAACAAGATTTGACCGCTCGCTGCGACAATCGGCTCGACCGGACAGTCTCCCCATGGGACAACATGCGGCCGCTGAATAATGTTCGACCGAGCGCAAAACCCCTCGATGAGATGACCTTGGATTCCCGATCTGTGGATTCCCGACCTGTCACGGCGACGCCTGCGCCATTCGGGCGCTTTCTGCTCACGCTGGCGGCCCTGATCGGCCTCGCGGCCTGCGGCCAGCAACAGCCGGCCGCGTCCCACGCCATTGCGCCGCCCGACGTCGGTGTGGTGACGGTCAAGCCGCGGCCGGTCACCCTGACCAAAGAGCTGCCGGGCCGCATCGCGCCCATTCGCATCGCCGAGGTTCGTCCTCGCGTCTCGGGGATCATCATCGAGCGCAGCTTCGAGCAGGGCAGCCTGGTGAAGGAGGGCAGCGTCCTCTACCGCATCGATCCCAAGCCCTTCGAGGTCGATCTCGATAGCGCCAAGGCCGCGCTGTCGAAGGCGGAGGCCACGCAATTCCTCGCGGCGCGCCAGGAGGAGCGGCAGAAGTCGCTGCTCACCGGCCAGTCGACTTCAGAAGCGCAATACGACGTTGCCGTCGCGACGCGGCGCCAGGCCGATGCCGAGGTCGCGGCGCAGAAGGCCGCCGTCGCGCGCGCCGAGCTCAACCTCGATTACGCGACCATTCGCGCCCCGATCACCGGACGGATCGGACGCGCGCTGGTGACCGAAGGCGCCCTCGTCGGCAAGGACGAGGCGACGCATTTGGCGACGATCCAGCAGCTCGATCCCATCTATGCCGATTTCACGCAGTCGGTGACCGAGGCCAATCAGCTCAAGCGCGAGCTCGCCAAGGGCCGGCTCAAGCAGACCTCGCCGGATGAGGCCGTGGTTCACCTCACCTTCGAGGATGGAACCGCCTACCCCAAAGACGGGCACCTGTTGTTCACCGACGTCTCCGTCGACCCTGGCACCGGGCAAGTGACGTTGCGTGGGCAATTCCCGAATCCCAATGCCGAACTGTTGCCCGGCATGTATGTGCGCGTCCTGATCGAGGAAGCGATCGACACCCACGCGATCACCGTTCCCGTTCAGGCGGTCCAGCGCAACAATGCGGGAGGCAGCGAGGTCTACGCCGTCAACGACGAAGGCCGCGCCGTGCTGCAGCCGGTGCGCGCCGGGCGCATTCTCGGCGATCAGATGGTGATCGACGAGGGGCTCCAACCGGGCAACCGGGTCATCGTCGACGGGTTTCAGAAGCTCACGCCCGGCACGCTGGTCCACCCGGTGCCGTGGTAGCCGCTTCGCAAGAGCCCGCCACGACGCGCTTTGCTCTGTCGCGCCTTTGAGGAGACTCGCTGCGCCATGCCCGGCTTTTTCATCGCGCGGCCGATCTTCGCCTGGGTGGTGGCGATTTTGATCTGCATCGGCGGGCTGCTCTCGCTGCCGCTTCTCCCGATCAACCAGTACCCCGCGATCGCGCCGCCCTCGGTGTCGATTTCGACAAGCTATCCCGGCGCCTCGACGCAGAACCTCTATTACAGCGTCACCAGGGTCATCGAGGATGAGCTCAACGGCGCCGCCAACATCCTCAACTACGAATCGACGAGCGACACGACCGGCGAGATCGAGATCATCGTCAACTTCAATCCGGGAACCAATATCGAGCTGGCCTCGGTCGATCTTCAGAACCGCGTCAAGCGCATCGAGCAGCGCCTGCCGGAGGAGGTCCGCGAGCAGGGTATCGTGATCACCGAGGCGAGCAACGCCATCCTCCAGTTCGTCACGCTCACGTCGACGGACGGCAGTCTCGACGAGGTCGGCCTCGGCGACGTGGCGACGCGCTACGTGCTCCCCGAGGTCCGGCGCCTGCCCGGGGTCGGGCGTGCGCGTCTGTTCTCGACCGAGCGCGCCATGCGCGTGTGGCTCGATCCCGACAAGCTGTTCGGCCTCAATCTGACCCCGCGCGATGTCGAACTGGCGATCGAGGCGCAGAACGCCCAGGTCGCTTCGGGCCTGCTCGGTGCGCAGCCGAGCCCGAGCTTCCAGCGCACCCAGAACATGGTGTTGGTCAAAGGCCAGCTCGAGTCGCCCGAGGAGTTCGGTGCGATCGTCCTGCGTGCCAATCCGGACGGCTCGGTGGTGCGGCTGCGCGACGTCGCGCGGATCGAGGTCGGCGGCCTGTCCTATTCCTATGCGACGCGCCTCAACGGGCGCCCCGCCGCGGCGGTGGCGGTGCAGCTCGCGCCCACCGGCAATGCGCTCGCCACCGCCGGGGCGGTGAAGCGCAAGATGGCGGAGCTCGCCGCATTCTTCCCGCCGGGCGTGAAGTACGAGGTGTCTTACGACGTGACGCCGGTGATCGCGGCGTCGGTCGAGAAGGTGCTGCTCACCCTTGCCGAGGCCGTCGTCCTCGTCTTCCTGGTGATCTTCCTGTTCCTGCAGAACCTACGCTACACGCTTATTCCGACGATCGTGGTGCCGATTGCCCTGCTCGGCACCTGCGGGGCGCTGCTGGCGCTCGGTTTTTCGATCAACGTGCTGACCATGTTCGCGATGGTGCTCGCGATCGGCATCCTGGTCGACGATGCGATCGTCGTCGTCGAGAACGTCGAGCGGATCATGGTCGAGGAAGGGCTGTCGCCGCGCGAGGCGACGGTGAAGGCGATGGGCCAGATCACCGGCGCGGTGATCGGGATCACCCTCGTGCTCACCGCCGTGTTCGTGCCGATGGCCTTCTTGCCGGGCTCCGTCGGCATCATGTATCGCCAGTTCTCCGCGGCGATGGTGGTCTCGATCGCCTTCTCCGCCTTCCTCGCGCTGTCTCTCACGCCGGCGCTGTGCGCGACGCTTCTCAAGCCGGTTGCGCCGGGCCACGGCCATGCCGGAGGCGGCTTCTTCGGCTGGTTCAACCGCGCGCTCGATCGGATGACGCGGCGCTACGGCGGCGTGACGCAATGGATGATCGCCCGTTCCGCCCGTTTCATGCTGATCTACGTGGTCCTCGTCGGGGCGCTCGGCTACGCGCTGTGGCGGCTGCCGTCGGGCTTCGTTCCGGTCGACGACCAGGGATTCTTCATGGTCGACCTGCTCGCACCGTCCGATGCGAGCTTCAACCGTACGCTCGACGTGGTGAAGGTGGTCGAGAAGCAGCTCGCCGAGACACCCGGCATCGACACCGTCACCTTCGTCACCGGCTACAGCTTCTATGGACAAGGCGCGATGACCGCGCAGGCCTTCGTGACGCTGCGCGATTGGTCCGAGCGCGGCAGGAACGAGAGCGCCGACGCCCTGATCGCACACAGCGATGCGGTATTCGGCAAGCTGCGCGACGCCAAGGTCTCGGCGGTCGCGCCGCCGCCCATCACCAATCTCGGCACCACCAGCGGATTCAGCTTCCGGCTGCAGGACCGCTCCCAGCGCGGCTATGAGGCGCTCATCGCCGCCAAGGATCAGCTTCTGGCGGCGGCCGGCCGCTCGCCGGTGCTCCAGAACGTCGTCGTCGAAGGCCTTCCGCCGGCGCCGCAAATCCGGCTCGAGATCGACCGCGAGAAGGCGGCCGCTCATGGCGTCACCTTCGCGGACATCAATGCGACGCTCTCGGCGCAGCTCGGCTCGAGCTACGTCAATGATTTTCTCAATCGCGGCCGCATGCAGCGTGTGGTCATCCAGGCGGCCGAGGAGAATCGCCTCCAGCCGGACGATCTCCTGACCTACAGCGTGCGCAATGCAGGCGGCGCCATGGTGCCGTTCTCCTCGTTCGCCCGCGTGGTGTGGACCACCGGACCGACCCAGATCATCGGCTTCAACGGCTATCCGGCGGTGCGCATCACCGGTGAGCCGGCGCCGGGCTTCACCAGCGGCCAGGCTATCGCCGAGATGGAACGGCTCGCCGGGGCGCTGCCGCGGGGCTTCGGCTACGAATGGACCGGGCAGTCGCTGCAGGAGAAGATCGCGGGGTCGCAAGCATTCTTCCTGCTCGCGCTCTCGGTGCTGCTGGTATTTCTGTGCCTCGCCGCGCTCTACGAGAGCTGGTCGATGCCGTTCGCCGCCATGCTGGTGGTGCCGCTCGGGATCGTCGGCTCGGTCGCAGTCGCGTGGATGCGCGGGCTGTCGAACGACGTCTATTTCACCATCGGGCTGATCACGATCATCGGGCTCTCGGCCAAGAACGCCATCCTCATCATCGAATTTGCGAAGGATTTACGGGCGCGCGGCACGCCGCTCGTCGAGGCGACGGTCGAGGCCGCGCGGCTGCGCCTGCGGCCCATCCTGATGACCTCGCTCGCCTTCATTCTCGGCGTGGTGCCGCTGGTGATCGCCTCAGGCGCGAGCGCCAAGAGCCAGCAGACGCTCGGAACCGGCGTGCTCGGCGGCATGATCACCGGTACCGTGCTGGCTATATTCATGGTGCCGGTATTCTTCGTCGCCGTGATGGATTTCTTCTCGCGCAAGGGGACGCCGCCGTGGTCTACGGTTGCCGGGACGGCCGTCGAGAAGCCGGCGCGTCAGCTCGCGGAAGGCCAGGACGCGAGGTCCTGAGCGCCCGTCGCCCGCAACGACGGATTCGTCTGGACGGAGAGCCGCAAAAGTCCGCTAATGTGCGACCGGCAGTGGGGCGCAAGGCGCTTTGCCCACCGCAAATGGCAACGAGGGAGACGACGCATGTTTCGTACCATCATGGGCCTGGTGCTTGCGGCCGCACTGGTTGCTCTGGTGGAACCGTCGCGCGCGGACGATACGAAGTACCCGAACTGGAAGGGCGAGTGGGACTTCGCCGGGCCTCGCCTTCCGGGACAGCGGGTGCGGTTCGATCCCTCGAAATCGCCCGGCCGCGCCCAGGACGCGCCCCTGACGCCGGAGTACAAGAAAATCCACGAGGACAGCATGGCTGACCAGGCGAACGGCGGCCAGGGCAACATGATCGAGCACGCCCAGTGCAAGCCGGGTGGCATGCCGTTCATCATGGCCGCCGCGATCCTGGAGTTCATCGTCACGCCGGAGACGACCTACATCATGGCCGGCGCCGAACTGCGCCGCATCTTCACCGACGGGCGCCCCTGGCCGACCGACAATCAGCCGACCTATCAGGGCTACTCGATGGGGCACTGGCTGGATGAGGACGGCGACGGGCGCTACGACACGCTCGAGGTCGAGACCCGCGGTCCGTTCAAGGGACCGCGCGTCTACGACGCGTCGGGGCTGCCGCTCCACGACGACAACGAGTCGACGATGAAGGAACGCATCTTCCTCGACAAGTCCGACCCCAACCTGATGCACGACGTCATCACGGTGTTCGACCATGCGCTGACCAAGCCGTGGACGGCGGACAAGACCTTCCAGCGCAATCCCAAACAGTATCCCAACTGGGAGCAGACCTTCTGCACCGAAGGCAACAATCAGGTGGTGGTCGGCAAGGACGCCTATTACCTCAGCGGCGACGGCATGCTGATGCCCACCAAAAAGGGCCAGCCGCCGCCGGATTCGCGCTATTTCGGCGTCCAGCAGTCACAGAAATAGCGGTGGGAAGCCGGTGAGCGGTTGCTCGCCGGCTTTAGAGCACTAGGCAAAAGCCGGCGCGGCTGGGTCGCGGGCCGTCCCTTATTTTTTCTCCTCCGGCGCGGCGGCGGGCGTTTCGGCCGGAGCCTCGGTCCAGGTCTTGTAATCGGCTTCCGACACGGTCGGCAGCTTCTTGACGAAAGCGACGATCTGCCAGATTTCGGGATCGCCCACCTCGATGGCGCCGAAGCTCGGCATGCCGGTCATGTTGATGCCGTTCTTGATCACGTAGAACAGCTCCCGCGGCTCGAGTTCGCCGGCGACGTCCTTGAGGTCGGGCGGATCGGGCCGCAGGCCTTCCGAGAACTTGGACCAGGCGACGCCGGGCGCGCCGTGGCAGTTGGCGCAGCCGCGCGCGGCGAAGGCCTTGGCGCCCGCCTGCACGACGGCGGTGTCCTCGAGCGAGAGGGTGGGGGCGTCCTTGGCATGGCGGTCGATCGAGGCGGTCCGCACCTTCGCGAGCGCCCAAGCGACCGGCGGTAGATCCGGCTCGCTCGCCGCCACGTTGAAGAAGCCGCCGAAGAAAAACACCGCCGCGCCGATGGCGGCGATGATGGCAAGGGCGCCGATTGCGGCCAGGAACCTCATGGCGAACCTCCGGGTTTGTCGACAGGTTTCTGAAAAGCCTGAACGTTGTGTTCCGTTCCAAGGCGAGCTTGTGAGGCTGCGGGACACTATCACGGCAGCCGCGGCCGCGCCACGCGGTCAGCGTGCTCGTGGGCGCATGCGCGCCGTGCGCCGCCCGGCATGGACGGCGTGACACGCCTGTCATACTTGTGACGCAGCGCGAATATTCCGTCAGGGAGGATGAATTTTCATGGCCACGCGCAATGTCGCCGTCATCGTCGGCAGCCTCCGCAAGGGTTCCTACAACCGCATGATGGCGCATGCGCTTGCGGCGCTCGCCCCGCCCTCGCTCAAGCTCGAGATCGTCGAGATCGGCGCACTGCCGCTCTACAACCAGGACGACGACACCGGGGACACTGCCGCACCGGCGGCGTGGACCGCGTTCCGCGATCGCATCAGGCCGGTCGATGCGGTGCTGTTCGTGACACCCGAATACAACCGCTCGGTGCCGGCGGCGCTCAAGAACGCGATCGACGTCGGCTCGCGTCCTTATGGCAAGAGCGTGTGGGACGGCAAGCCGGCGGCGATCATGAGCGTGTCGCCCGGCGCGATCGGCGCGTTCGGCGCCAATCATCATTTGCGCCAGTCCCTGGTGTTCCTCAACATGCCGCCGCTACAGCAGCCCGAAGCCTATATCGGCGGCGCCGCGAACCTGTTCGACGCCGAGGGCAAGCTCGCCAATCCCGGCACCGCGGACTTCCTGAAAAAATTCATGGAAGCTTTCGCGGTGTGGATCGAGAAGGTGCGTGGCGGCTGAGCGCTTTCGCTGAGTGGTCATGGCCGGGCTTGTCCCGGCCACCCCGATCATCGTGGCCCGGCCGTGCGCCAATATCGGGGTCGCCGGGACAAGCCCGGCGATGACGGACATGGGATCGACCTCATACGAAAATGTTTTGGAGTGCGCGGCGCCTGAACGCGAAGACGCGTCGCCCCGTCTAGGTCTTTTGGGAGTCCACGCATGCGTGCTCATCTCTTCGGAACCACGAACCGACCGGTCGGCGGTGATCGGCCAGGGCACCTGGTACATCGAGGACGGCGAGCGCCGCGAGGCGGTCGCGGCGCTGCGGCGCGGGCTCGATCTCGGCATGAACCACATCGACACCGCCGAGATGTACGGCGACGGCGCCGCCGAGGCTCTCGTGGGCGAGGCGATCGCCGCCCGCCGCGACGAGGTGTTTCTGGTCTCCAAGGTGCTGCCGCACAACGCCTCGCGCACCGGCACTCTGGCCGCCTGCGAGCGCTCGCTGCGCGCATCTTAAGACCGACCGGCTCGATTGCTATCTCCTGCACTGGCGCGGCCGCGCATCCGCTCGCCGAGACCATCGGCGCGTTCGCCGAGTTGATGCGCGTCGGCAAAATCCTGTCCTGGGGCGTGAGCAACTTCGACACCGACGACCTCGACGAGGCCCAAGCCGCAGCCAAGACTGTCGCCGGCGCGGGCGCGATCGCCTGCAACCAGGTGCTTTACCATCTCGGCGAGCGTCACATCGAGCACGCGGTGATCCCCTGGTGCGAGACGAACGGCGTCGCCGTCACCGGCTACAGCCCGTTCGGCCATGACGACTTTCCGCAGCCGCGAAGTGCCGGTGGGCGCGCGCTCGCCGAGATCGCGCAGGCGCGCGGGGCGACGGCGCGGCAAGTGGCGCTCGCCTTCCTCGTCGGCCGTGCGGGCGCGTTCACGATCCCGAAGGCCGGCACCGTTGCGCATGTGGATGAGAACGCCGGCGCAGGCGATCTTGCGCTCGAGCCGGACGAGATCGCCCGCATCGAGGCCGCATTCCCGCGGCGCCGGGCCGAGCGCGGGTTGCCGATGCTGTGAGGATGCCGCTCGTCCGGCAATCTCTCGCTACGGAGCGCGGCGCACCGCGGCTTCGAGCTTCGCGAACAGCGGATTGTCGCGGGTGAAGACATATTCGATGTCCGCCACGATGACGCTCTCGGCGCCGTGCTCGCGTAGGAACGTCGCGAGGCGGTGGACCGCGTCGGGCGGACAGTGCAGCGTGAGCATGCCCGACGAGGTCGGGCCGCCGAACGGCGTCGCGACGCCGAATTCGGTTTTGGCGCGATCGAGCAGCACGTCGTTGCAGCCGGCAAAGCGCGTGCGCACCTCCTTGTAGCGCCGCGCCCGCGCCTGCGCCTCGATGCGGTCGAGGATCAGCGCCGCGGTCGCGAGCTCGCCGTTTCCCCATGACGCGCCGCGCGAGGCGACGAGATTGGCCTGCGAGCGCAGCATCACGCCGTCCTCGACGATCTTGAGGCCGTTGGCGGCGAGCGTGGTGCCTGTGGTGGTGATGTCGACGATGAGCTCGGCGGTGCCGGCGGCGGGCGCGCCTTCCGTCGCGCCTGCGCTCTCGACGGTGCGGTAGTCGACGATGCCGTGGCGGGAGAAGAAGGCGCGGGTGAGATTGATGTACTTCGTCGCGACCCGCAGCCGGCGGTCGTGCGCGAGGCGGAACGCAGTCGCGACGTCGTCGAGATCGGCCATGCTGCGCACGTCGATCCACGCCTCGGGCACCGCGACCACCACATTGGCGTAGCCGAAGCCGAGTGCGTCGATGAGCGTCACCTTCGTATCCGCCGCCGGGATCATCTCGCGCACGAGGTCCTCGCCGGTGATGCCGAAATGCACGGTGCCTGCGGCGAGCTGCTGGGTGATCTCGGAGGCCGAGAGGTACGCGACTTCGACATCGTCGAGGCGGGCGATGGCGCCGCGATAGTCGCGCACGCCGCGCGGCTTGACGAGGTCGAGCCCGGCGCGGGCGAAGAATTTCTCCGCATTCTCCTGCAGCCGGCCCTTGGCCGGCACCGCGAGAACGAGCGCACTCATGGGCTTGCCTCGCGCGTGGCGGCAAGCGCCGCGAGCCGCTCGATCCACACCGCAAGCCCGACCGCGGGCACGGCGCGCGGACTTCCGAGCCTTGTCAACAGCGCATCGTAGCGGCCGCCGGCGACGAGCTGGCCGTCGGCGCGGCCCTCGCGATCGTAGAGCTCGAACACGAAGCCGGTGTAGTAGTCGACGCCACGGCCGAACCCGGTCTCGAAGCGGATGCGGCCGACATCGACGCCGGTCGCGGCGAGAAAACCGGTGCGGCTCTCGAAGAGATCGAGCGCCGGTCCGAGCGAGAGCGAGGCCTCCTCGGCGAGCGCGCGCAGCGACGCGGCGGCATCGTCGGGCGTGCCGGCGATGCCGAGAAAACGCTCGATCACCGCGCGCGTCTCGCCGGGCAGTGCGGTCGAGGCGCCGAGCTCGGCCTGCTCGACGAAGCGGTCGGCGATCTCGCCGATCGAGCGGCCGCCGACCGCGCTGATGCCGGCGATCGAGAGCAGGTCGGTGACGAGGGCGTGCGCCGCCTTGGGGTTCGCGTCGGCGAGCGCCGCCAGCACGCCCTGGTGCTCGGGGCGTCCGTTGGCGGCGGTGAGCGCGAGACGCTGCAAATCCTCGGCGAGCGTCGTCTTTCGGTTGAAGTCCTTGGCGAGCCGCCGTTTCCACGCCGGGGCGAGGTCGAGCGCGGCAATGAGCGCTGAGAACAGCGCGACGTCGCCGATGCGGATCTCGGGATCGTTGATGCCGTAATGGGCGGTTGCCTCGAGGCCGAGGGTGAGCGCTTCCGCATCGGCCGCTGCGGTGTCGGTGCGCCCGAACGACTCGATGCCGGCCTGCAGGAACTCGCCGGAGCCCGTGCCGCGGTCGCGGAATACCGGGCCGAGATAGCACAAGCCTGCCGGGCGCCCCGTCGCCGCCGCGGGCGAGGCGAGGTAATCGCGCGCGACGGGAATCGTGAGGTCGGGCCGCAGGCAGACCTCGTCGCCGGCGGAATCGGTCGAGCACATACATGTGCCGGCGCATGTCCTCGCCGGCGAGGTCGAGAAACGGCTCCGCCGGCTGCAGGATCGCCGGGGCCACCCGGGCATAGCCGGCGCGCTCATAGGCGGCGACCAGGAGGTCGGCCTGCGAATAGAGGTCGGGCGGGGCGGCGGTCATGCGCGGGTCTCGTTTCGGCCGCGCTCTTACCACGGCTTCCTTAAGCTTTCGATGGCGGGGCTTTCCTTTCTCCGCTTCCCCGTCTTCGGGGAGGGCAGGGTGGGGCTCTTTCTTGCTTGCTCGCTACGCTCGTGGACCCCACCCCGCCCTCCCCGAAGACGGGAGGGAGCAGGGCGTTAACCACACCCGCCGCGATTGCCAGCCCTTGTCGCCTCGGCTAGGCCTCTCGCAAACGAGGGCCGCGCCATGTCCCACACCCACCAGAACATCATCGTCGAGACCAAGGGCCGGGTCGGGCTGATCCGGCTCAACCGGCCGAACGCGCTCAATGCGCTCAATTCCGCGATGATGGAGGAGATCGCGACCGCAGTCGATGCGTTCGAAACGGACCCGGGCGATCGGCTGCCTCGTCGTCACCGGGTCGGAGAAGGCGTTCGCCGCCGGCGCCGACATCAAGGAGATGGCGGGCAAGTCCTACATGGACGCGTTCATGGGGAACTTCACCGCCACCTGGGACCGCCTCGCCCATGCCCGCAAGCCGGTGGTTGCGGCGGTCGCGGGCTTTGCGCTCGGGGGCGGCTGCGAGCTTGCCATGCAGTGCGACATCATCATCGCCGCCGACACCGCGAAGTTCGGCCAGCCGGAGATCAAGCTCGGCATCATTCCGGGCATCGGCGGCACCCAGCGCCTGACCCGCGCCGTCGGCAAGGCGAAGGCGATGGACCTGATCCTCACCGGGCGGATGATGGACGCGGCGGAAGCCGAGCGCTCCGGCCTGGTCGCCCGCGTCGTGCCGGCCGAAGACCTTCTCGCGGTGGCGATGAAGACGGCGGAGACGATCGCCGCGATGTCGCTCCCCTCGGTGATGGCTGCGAAGGAAGCCGTGAACCGCGCCTTCGAGATTTCGCTTGCCGAGGGCGTCGCGTTCGAGCGGCGGGTCTTCCACGCGCTGTTCGCCACCGAGGACCAGAAGGAAGGCATGGCCGCCTTCGTGGAGAAGCGGCCAGCGAAGTTCGTGAATCGGTAGGGTTTCCCCGAGTTGTCATGGCTGCGCTTGACCAGGTCAGGCCCGGCGATGACGGAGGTGGGGCCATTCGAAAGCCCATTTGCTGCGCTGTTGCGCCCCCTGGCAGGGGCCGCAGCCCTGCGCTAGCAATGCTTGTCTTCATTTCGCGGACCAACATCATGAAGCTGCCCCGCCGCAAGTTCCTCTGCCTCACCGCTGGCGCCGCCGGCGCCGCGGCGCTGCCCCGCGCAAGCTTTGCGCAGAGCTATCCGACGCGGCCGGTGCGCATCATCGTCGGGCAGGCGGCGGGTTCTTCGTCGGACATAGCCGCGCGCCTCATCGGGCAGTTTGCCGGGGAGCGCCTTGGGCAGCAGTTCATCGTCGAGGTGCGGCCCGGCGCCGCCGGCAACATCGCGACCGAGGCGGTCGCCGCCGCCGCGCCGGACGGCTACACGGTTCTCCTCGTCAATGCGCAGAACACCATCAACGCGTCGCTCTACGAACGGCTCAATTTCAATTTCCTGCGCGACATCGCCCCGGTCGCGGGCATCGATCTGGTGCCGCTGGTGATGGAAGTGCAGCCGTCGTTTCCGGCAAAGAGCGTTCCGGAGTTCATCGCCTATGCCAAGGCCAATCCCGGCAAGATCAACATGGCCTCGGCGGGCATCGGCGGCCCGCAGCATGTCTCCGGCGAGATGTTCAAGTACTTGGCCGGCGTCGACCTCGTCCACGTGCCTTATCGCGGCTCGACACCGGCCCTGACCGATCTTCTCGCCGGGCAGGTGCAGGTGATGTTCGACGTCACGCCGTCCTCGCTCCCGCACATCAAGGCGGGGAAGCTGCGCCCGCTCGCGGTGACTACGGCGACGCGGCTCGACGTGCTCCCCGAGGTGCCCGTGATGGCGGATTATCTTCCGGGCTACGAGGCGACCGCCTGGGTCGGCTTCGGCGTGCCGCGCAACACGCCGGTGGCGATCATCGAGGCGCTCAACAAGGTGTTCAACGCGGCGCTCGCCGATCCCACCGTCAGGACGCGTCTCGCCGATCTCGGCGCGCTGGCGATGAAGCCCAATACGCCGGGCGAATTCGCCTCCTTCATCGCAGAAGATGCGGCGAAGTGGGCCAAGGTGATCAAAGCGTCGGGAATCAAGCCCGAATAGGGGCCGTTTCGCACGGAAGGCCGGTCCTGCGGCGTTCGCGGACATGCTCATGTGGTAGGCACAGGGCACCGGTTCCCAACACGATTTTGTCGGAAACGCCGGCCATTCTGCAGGTAGGCGCGTGAAGCCATGCGCCCGCCGGGGTTGTGCGCGCCATAATCAGCGCCGACATCCGGATCGATATGACAAACGGGGCGGCGGGCGACTTGCGGACGGGGCTGCGTAGCATCGTTGGACGGCAGGGCTTGGTCTGCGCGCTCGTGGGCGCGCTCGCTCTTGGCGGCTGCGAGTCGGTCTACAACCTTCCCGCCAACCGGCCGATGCTCAGCCCGGTGCAAGTGCACGATCTCGGCGTCGCCGAAGCGCATCCTGCCGACGATTTGGTGCTGATCCTCTCGTTCTCGGGCGGGGGCACCCGGGCCGCGGCATTTTCATTCGGCGTTCTCCAGGAGCTCGACCGCTCCCGCGGCGGCGTCAAGCCGTCGCTGCTCGACCGCGTCGATTTCGTCTCCGGCGTCTCCGGCGGGGCGATCACCGCGGCCTATTTCGGCTTGAAGAAGCGCGCCGCGCTTGCCGATTTCCGCGAGCGCTTCCTCGTCCGCAATGCCGAGGAGAGCCTCAACACCTCGGTGAACATCGCCAACATCGGCCGCGCGCTCAGCGGCGGCGTCAACGCCAGCCAGTTTCCGCGCTGGCTCGACGACAATCTGTTCGACGGCGCGACGTTCGAGGCTTTCGGCGACGGCCACCGGCCGCAGCTGTGGATCAACGCCTCCGACATCTACAATCACACGCCCTTCGTGTTCGGCCCGGTGGCGTTCAGCGCGATGTGCAGCGATGTCCGCCCCTACCGGATCGCCGACGCGGTGGCGGCGTCCGCGGCCGTGCCCGTCGCTTTCGCTCCCGTCGTGCTGGAGACCTTTCCCGGCGGCTGCGCGACGCCGCTGCCGGAGTGGATCGAGCGCGCGCGCAAGAACCGCGAAGCGCCGCCGCTGCTGCGCGCGTTTGCGCAAGCCACTGCGCATTATCGCGACGGCTCGATGAAATACGTGAAGCTGCTCGATGGCGGCCTCGTCGACAATTTCGGCCTTTCAGGATTTAGCATCGCCATTCTGTCGGGGCAGCGTCCCTACGATCCGATGACGGAAGCCCAGGCGGTGCGGGTGCGCCGGATCATGTTCCTGGTGGTGGATGCGGGGCGCAGCCTGTCGGGCGATTGGGTCAACCGTCTCGAGGGGCCGATCGGGACCGACCTCGTGTCGGCGGCGGCCGACACCGCCATCGATGCGAGCGTGCGCTCGAGCTACACCGCGTTCTCTGCGCTGCTCGCCCAGTGGACCGCGAAGGTTCGCGCCTGGCGCTGCTCGCTCTCGGCGGCCGATCGTACGCGGCTCGGATTGCCGGCGGATTGGAAGTGCGCCGACCTGCGCACTTTCGTCGATCGCCTGAGCTTCGATCGTCTCGAGCCCGAGCGCGCCGCCGCCCTCGAAAAGGTGCCGACCCGGCTCAGGCTTCCCGCCGACCAGGTCGATCTGACGATCGAGAGCGGAGGCCTCGCACTCCGCGGCAGCAAGACATTCGCGACGTTTCGCAACGGTATCTGAGGGCGCCCGTGTTCTGATGACGTCAACAATCCCGCCGTCATCGCCGGGCTTGACCCGGCGATCCCGATAGCATGGCACGGCCGTGCTTTGTTAAGCGGGATGGCCGGGTCAAGCCCGGCCATGACAAATGTAAAAACCAAAATGCGCCTCAGCGTTGCTGCGCGGGCGGGCACTTGCCCGAGCCGAGCATGATCTGGCGCTCGATGATCTGGCCGTCGCGATAGGTTTGGAGATGGACGATGGTTTCCGGCGCCATTTCCGCGATGATCTTAGCGAAGTCTGCCGCCTTCTCGATATTCGTGCCGTTGATCGACGTGATCACGTCACCCGCCTGGATGCCGGCTTGGGCCGCGGGGCTTCCGGGGTCCGGCTGCTCGAAGATCGCGCCGTAGGGCTCCACCATGCCGAGGCTGGCAGCAAAGGCAGATGTGATCGGACGGACCGCGACGCCGATCCAGCCGCAGGGATCGGCGGCTTGCGCCTGCGCGCGGCTCGCGAGACCGCTCGGTTCGCCGGGAAGCGCCATGCCGCAGAGGAGGGCGACTGCACCGATCGCGACGCGCATGCGGTTGATTCTCCGGTTCCGAGGCTGCCGTTTCTATCGCAGGGTGTTCTCCATGCAAGAGGCCGTGCCGCGCGAAGCTTAGAACTCTCGGAAAAACGTTCCGAATCCTCGCGGGCGCGTCGAGGCGGTGAGACTAAACTCCGTATCGACTTGCGGCGCCGTTCCTGTGCTAGAATTCGCCTGAGGGTGCAACATGCTGCAGAATTTGCGAAGGCGGCTCCTCGACGAGGGGTCTGCTGCCGCGGAGATGAGGCAGCGGTGGGCTGGCTCGACCTGGCTCGCCGGCCTGACGGCTGTGGCCTATTTCCTGGCCGCACAGCTGAGCCTTCTCCTGCTCACCAAGCCCGACGGCGTTGCGGTCTTCTGGCCGGCCGCGGGGGTCGCCGCCGGCGCCATGATTGCGCTCGGCCCGGCCGCGCGATGGCCGATCGCTACCGGCGCCATGGGCGCAACGGTCGTGGCGAATCTCCTCGGGGACCGCTCGTTCGCGGGAGCAATCGTTTTCGCGCTCTGCAATGCCGGTGAAGCGCTGCTCTGCGCCGCGCTGATCGAGCGCTATTTCGGTCCGCAATTCGGCCTCGACCGGCTGCGCAACGTGCTCGGCCTGTTGATGGGGGCGATCATCGCGACCGCGGCGTCCGGGATCGTCGGCGCGCTCGCGTTCAAATACCTCGAGCATTCGACGGCGCCGATCCTGACCACATGGCATCACTGGTTCGCATCGGACGCGCTCGGCATCCTCACGGTGGCGCCGCTCCTGATCGGGATGGCTGCGGCGGTGCGCGACCCGCCGACCCACGGCGAACTCGTCGAAGGCAGCACGGCACTCGCGGTGCTCGCGCTGATGGGAGCGCTGGTGGTCGCGCTTCCCGACGCGACCTGGGCGCCGGTGATCTCGGTCGCACTGCTGTTTCCGGTGCTGCTGTGGCTCGCCGCGCGGTGCCGGCCGGTGTTCGCAGCGGCCGCGGCGTTCATCGTCGCCCTGACCATCGTGTGGACGACCACCTTCGGGATCGGCCTGTTCGGCGATCCGAACATGGCGCCCGCCGACCGCATCCTCGGGTCGCAGGCCGGCATCGTCGCGGTGTCGCTCTGCGCCTTCGTGCTGGCGGCGCTGTTCGCAGAACGGCGCCGGCACGAGGCGGTGCTGCGGGAGAGCGAGGCCGGGCTGCAGGAGGCGCTCACCGCCGGCGCTGTCACCGCGTTCGAATGGGACGTGCGCACCGGTGCATCGCGCCGCAGCAACAATGCCGCGCAGATCCTCGGCTTCGATTCGCGCGAGGATTTTCCGGCGAGCCGCTTCCTCCGGCACGTGCACCCGGACGACCGCGGGCAATTCAAGGCGCATGTGCGCGGCGTGAGCCCGGGGAAATCCTCCTATGCGCTGACGTTCCGCTTCGTCCGGCCGGACGGCCAGCAGGTCTGGCTGGAGGAGACCTCCCGCGCCGAGTTCGATGCGGCCGGGCGGTTCGTGCTCCTCAAGGGGCTCACCCGCGACATCACCGCACGCAAGCGCGCCGAAGAGCGCCAGGACATGCTGATCGCGGAGTTCGACCACCGGGTCAAAAACATCCTGGCCCGCGTCGCGGTGGTGGCGATGTACACCCGCCAGGGCAGCCGCTCGATGGACGAGTTCATCCAGACGCTCGACGGCCGCATCCAGTCGATGGCGACCGCCCATTCGCTGCTCAGCCAAAGCCGCTGGACCGGCGCCGGCCTCGCCGATCTCGTCCGCCATCAGCTCGGACCCTATACGACCGAAGCGAACACCACCGTGCAGGGCCCCAACGTCATGCTGACCGCGGCGGCGACGCAGGCGGTGGCGATGGTGCTCCACGAGCTCGTGACCAACGCGGCGAAATACGGCGCGCTGTCGAGCCCGGACGGCCGCGTCTCCGTCGAATGGGAGGCGCCTGACGGGAGCCTGTCGATCGCGTGGTGCGAGACCGGCGGGCCCCCGGTCGCGGCCTCGACGCCGCAGTCGGGCTACGGAACGAGCCTCATCCGCGACCTCATTCCCCATGAGCTCGGCGGCAAGGTCGACCTCGTGATGGCGCCCGAAGGGGTACGGTGCACGATTGTGATCCCGTTCGATCGGGCGTGAGGCTGGTTTTCGTTCGGATTACGGTTTCGCGTCCGGCGCCGGGCTTGCGTCGGGCTTCGTCTCTGTTGCCGGTGCCGCCCCGGACGAAGGTTTCGCTTCCGGCGTCGGCTCGCTCTCCGGCGGAGCAGGGGGCTGGGTCGGTATCTCCGATCCCGGGCGGCGCATCGCCCAGCCGATGCGGATCAGCGGCAGCCGCCCCTGCACCGGGCGCTCGAAGGCGTGCGGCACCTCGGCGACGAGGTCGGGAAAGCGCTGCACGATGCTCGTCGGCACCGAGATCTCGTTCTCGGCGCCCTGCCAGGCGAGGACGAGGCCCTTGGTGCGCAGATCGGCCGCGGTGACCCAGGGCGAGCGTTCCGGATTCTCGTAGAAATAAAGGCTCGGCCGCTGCGGCGAGCCCATCGCGATGAGGGCGGCAATTCGGGCCTCGCCGCTGACGATGCGCAGGGCTGAGCCGGTGCGGCGCTGGAAGCTGTCGGAGAAGAACTGACCCATCGCCTTGGCCGGGCGCGACACGTCGGTGCTCGACCAACCCGTCCACGGCAGCAGCAGGATGCCGGCTGCGGCGACGAGCGGCGGGGCGAACAGCAGCATCAGCCAGGCCGCACCCACCATGCGCGGGCGATGCCACGGAATGGCGTTCCCGGCGAGGACGATGATGGCGAGGCCCGAGAGGACGAGATGCGGGGCGATTCCCCCGACCGGTTGACGATCGCCGAAGAACGCTGCGACCGTCACTGCGACGAGACCGGGCGCGATCGCGAAGTAGTAGACGAACAGGCGGGCGAACGGGTCGGTGAAGCTGCGCACGAACACCGGCACCTTCTCGTCGGTCCGCAGGTGCCACTTGCTCCCCAGCGCGACCAGGATCACGAGCCCGACATGCGCGAGGAGGATCGCCTCGATGAGGCCGACCCAGTCGCTGAGGGCCGCGACAGGCGCACCGTCGCCCTGCAGCGGCCGCAAGCCGAGGGTGGCGAGGCCGTTCGAGCGGTCGAGCCACATCAGGTGCGGGAACAGCACGACGACGATGAGGACGCTCGCGAGCCACGGCTCGATCGAGCGCGTCGCGCTGCGGCCACGCCGCGTCGCCGCCAAGAACACGATGATGAGCGCGAGCAGGATGAGGCCGGCATAGGTCGTGAGAATGAGCAGGCCGAGCTCGAGGCCGAGCACGAACCACGACACGCGGCGCTGCTCGCCGACCGCGCGCCACAGGCTCAGAAGCGACAGCGCGACGAGCGGCATCGCCAGCACTTCCGGGCCGAAGTTCGGCGTCGGCGCCGAGAACGCGGAGATGCCGACCATCAGCAGCACCGCGAAGGCAGCGTGATGAATGCCCACGACTGCGCGCCCGAGCGTGAATACCGCCCACAGCATGACGAGCACGCAGGCCTGCGCCAGCAGGTAGACCGCGGTGGCGCCGCCGGCGACATAGGCGATGTCGGCGAGCCAGAACGCGAGCGGGGGCCCGAAATAGCTGCCGAGCTGGTACTCGTGGCCCACCGCGAGCACGACCGGCAGGTCGCCTGGCGGCGAGGAGAAGAACAGCGACGGGAACAGCCACCACAGCATCGTCTGGGTCAGCGCCATGAACCAGAACGTCAGCCGCGGCTGCGAGCGCAATAGTTCGACGATGATGGAGGTCTGGAGCATGACGCCTCGTTTCGCGGGTCCCGGCACATAACCGCGCAGCGGGGCGGGAAGCAACGGTGTAGAACGTGTTCGAGTTGAGTGTCATGGCCGGGCTTGTCCCGGCCACCTCGCTCAGTAAGGCACGGCCGTGCCACATGATAGGGGTCGCCGGGACAAACCCGGCGATGACTGCACGGGTTCAGTGGTTACTGAAACCGTAGCGCCGCTACGGCTCCAAGAGCCCGCGCAACGCCAGCGCTTCCTCGCGCTCTCCAAAGGCGGCGGCGACCGGGGCGAAGCCGCGGCGGTGGTGGACGGTCGGCCCGAGTGCTGCGAGCGCGCGGAAATGCTCGGGCACGCTGTAGCCCATGTGGCGCTCGAAGCCGTAGCCCGGATGGGCGGCGCCGACCTGCGCCATGAGGCGGTCGCGCACCACCTTGGCGACGATCGAGGCGGCGGCGATCGAAAGCACCAGCGCATCGCCGGAGATCACCGCCTGGCAGTCGCAATCGACGTCGATGCGGTCGCGGCCGTCGACGAAGACGAGGCGGGGGCGCACCGGCAGCGCCGCGACCGCGCGCGCCAGCGCCCACAGCGAGGCTTGTAAAATGTTGTCGCGGTCGATCCGTGCGAGCGAACCGAAGGCGATCCCGACCTCGGCAGTGGCGCAGATGCGCTCGTAGAGCTTCTCGCGCTCCAGCGCGGTGAGCTTTTTCGAATCATTGAGCCCGCGCGGAATCCGTTTTGGATCGAGAATGACCGCGGCGGCGACGACCGGGCCCGCCAGCGGACCGCGGCCCGCCTCGTCGCAGCCCGCCACCGGGAATACGCCGCGTTTCATCGCGGCGCGTTCGCGCCGGAAGCTCGGCCGCAACGGCGGCTCGGCGAGCGGCAACCGCGGTGCGGCTTCACGTGCGCTGCGAGATTTTGAGGCGGGACCAGACTTGGGAACTCATGGCACGATCCTGGCCAAGCCGGGCCGGGATCGCAAGCCGGGATCAGGTACCGTTCACAGCCGCGGCGCGGATCGCAAACGTCCTCACGCCGCCGCCTTCGCCTCCGCGAGCAGCGATTTCAGGTCGAGTCGCTCGGTGGTCATGGCGAGCGTGCCGTCCGGATTGCGCGGCCACTGCGCTTCCGGCCGGTCCCAGTAGAGCTCGACGCCGTTGCCGTCGGGGTCGCGCAGGTAAAGCGCTTCGCTCACGCCGTGGTCGCTCGCGCCGTCGAGCGGGATGTTCGCGGCAATGAGCCGCTGCAGCGCCTCGGCGAGCGCGGGGCGGTTCGGGTAGAGGATCGCGACGTGATAGAGCCCGGTGGTGCCGGGCGCCGGCGGCGAGCCGCCGCGGCTTTCCCAGGTGTTGAGGCCGATGTGATGATGATAGCCGCCGGCGGACAGGAACGCCGCCTGGTTGCCGTAGCGCTGCATCAGCTCGAAGCCGAGCACGCCGGTATAGAAACCGAGCGCACGGTCGAGATCGGCGACCTTGAGATGGACGTGGCCGATGCGCACGCCGGTATCGATCGGGCGTGCGGCTTCGGCGAGCGGCTTGAGTTTGGCCGGCATGGCGCTCTCCCTCGATTCTTCAGGTGCGGGACCGCGACGCGAGCGTCCCGGTCGCAGCGCCTGATGTGGACGAGCGGAAGACGCCCTCAAGGCTCCAAGCACCGGGGCCCGCTGCGACAATGTACAGGAACACGAAGCAGAACAGGATGGCCGCATCGCCGCCGTTCGCGGCGGGATAGAGGTTCTGCGGCGCGTGGAACATCCAGTAGGCGACCGCCATCTGGCCGGCGGCGACGAACGCGGCTGGGCGGGTGAACAGGCCGAGGATGATCAGTGTGCCGGTCACGATCTCGATGACACCGCCGATGCCGAACAGGCTGGTGAGCGGCTGCAACCCCGGAGGGGCGACGGGAAACCCGACGACCTTGGCGAGGCCGTGGGAGGCGAACAGCACGCCGGCGACAATGCGCAACGCCGCCAGCAGATAGGGCTGATAGCGCGAGAGATCGGTCGATTGAGACATGTCGTTTCCTTTTCAAGGGTTCGGCAAAGGACGTGCCGTTGATGGCGAAGCTAGGCGTATCGTCCGTCGTTGATAATCCCGTGATTTTGCCGCAGTATGTTTCCAATTTGGAAACAATCGGACGCTGCGTCAACGCATGGATCGCATTGAAGAAATTCGCGGATTCGTCGCGGTGGCCGACGCCAGAAGCTTCGCCCAGGCCGCGCGGCGGCTCGGCATCTCGACCGCCCAGATGTCGAAGCTCGTCGCCCGGCTCGAGGACCGCCTCGGCGCCCGGCTCCTTGCCCGCACCACCCGCGATGTCTCGCTCACCGACGCCGGGCGCGACTATCTCGCCCGCGCCCGCGATCTCCTCGAGGCGTTCGACCAGCTGCAGTCCTCGGTCGGCGATGCCGGGCCGCGCGGGCTGTTGCGGCTCTCGGTGCCGGTGTCGTTCGGTGCGGTCGAGATCGGGCCGGCCTTGCTCGACTTTGCCGCCGCGCATTCCCAACTCGGGCTCGAGGTGTCGTTCGCCGACCGCGCGGTGAACCTCGTCGAGGAGGGCTTCGACGCCGCGGTGCGGATCGGCAATTTGAGCGATTCATCGCTCGTGGCGCGCCGGCTCGCGGCGAGCCGCATCGTCGCCTGCGCTTCGCCCGCCTATCTCGATCGCCACGGAGCGCCGCAGAAGCCGGAAGAGTTGAGCGGGCGCGACGTCATCATCGATCTCAATCCGCGCGATCCCTTCGTGTTCCAGTTCGGCCGCGGGAGCAACCGGCGTGCGGTGCGGGTCGACGGCCGCCTGCGGTTCTCGAGCGCGGAAGCCTGCCTCGCGGCGGCCCGTGCCGGCTCTCGGCATCACCCGTGCGCCGGCCTTCGCCGCGGTCGAAGACTCTGCGCGCCGGGCGTTTGCGTTCGGTGCTGTGCGCGTTCGAGCCCGAGCCGGTGCCGATCCACGTGGTCTATCCCCACGCGCGGCACCTGCCGGCGAAGGTGCGGGCGTTCGTGGATTTTCTCGTGCAGCGCTTTTCCGGCGAGCCGGAATGGCACAAGGGGTGGGCGTAATTCCCTCTCCCGCTCGCGGGGGAGGGTAGGGAGGGGGCCGCTGAGTTAGTCACAGGCGCCGGCACCTGCCGCTCTGCCGCAGCCCCCTCCCCACCCTCCCCCGCGAGCGGGAGAGGGAGTCAGGCCCGTCGCGTGGAGGAGTTATGCCCTAATCCAGCGGCTGCAGCTTCACGATTGCCGCGCCGTGGTTGTTGCCGAACCACACGCTGACCGGTGTCGTGGAGTCATCCACGTAGAGGTTGCGGATATTCGTGTTCACCGGCAGCTGGTACTCCACCATGTCGCCGGTCTTGGAGTTGATGCGGGTGATGCGGTCGGAGGACATGCCGCCGGTCCAGACGTCGCCGTTCTTGTCGACCTTGGACTGGTAGGGCATCGACCACTTGGTCGGCATCGTCCATTCCTCGAGCTTGTTGGTCTTGGTGTCGAGCATGCCGACGACGTCGACCGCATATTCGGAGAAGAACAGGCGCCCGTCCTTGTCGAACTCGCCGCGGCGGGGCCGCGAGCGGTCGGTGAAGGTCTGCACGAACGAGTATTCGCCGGTCTTGGCGTCGATGCGGCCGATGGCGCGGTCGCTGAAGTCGGCGATGTAGAGGTTGTTCTGCGCGTCGGGGAAGATTTCGTAGATCGAGTGCGGCCGGCCGGCGAGCGGCGAATCCGGCTTGATGTTCTTGAACGGCGCGAAATTCTCGAACTTGCCCGTCTTGAGGTCGACCCGGTAGACCGAGGTCGAGGCGACATCCTGGATCCACAGCTTGCCGTCGACGTGCGACGACTGCGGCGCCACGAACGCCTGCTGCGAGCTGTCGCGGTTAAACTCCGCCGACACCGGCAGCATGGTGAACGATTTCGTCGCCTTGTCGAACTTCGCGGCCCCCGCCTGGTACATCAGCGAGATCCAATAGTTGCCGTCGTTGTCGCGGGCGAGGCTCAGCGTGCCCTTGGCGGCCTTCTCCTTGAGGATCGGCACCGGATAGGACGTGACGGCGCCGGTCTTCGGATCGAGCCGGCCGAGCAGGGGATCGCCGAAATAGGTGAAGTAGATGCCGCCGTCCGGATCGCCCATCACGTCGTGGGGCTGGTCGGTCTGCCGCGGTAGCTTGTAGGTCGTGATGACGGCGCGGGTGCCGCGGCCGCTCACGCGCTTGAGCGTCGTGAACTCGTAGGGGAAGGTGTCCGACGCGCTCTGGTTGACGCTCGCGAGGTATTCGGCGAGCCGCTGCAGCCGCTCGGGCTGCTGGACCAGCAGTCCGGTCGATTTGCCGCTGCGCATCTGCGGGGCCAACGGAATGGTGTTCTGGGCATAGCGCAGCATGCGCGGAATGATCTGGACCCACTCCTCGGCCGGGTGGACCGAACGCGCGATGCGCTCGAGCGTGTGGCAGCTCATGCAGTCGGCGACGAGCCGCTTCTCGGCGTCGGTGCCGGGCCAGCTCGCGAGCCATTCGGCGCTGGTGAGCTGCGCCGTCAAGTTCTTCGTCTTCTTGAGCTTGATGTCGGCGGTTGTGGTGTGCTCGGCGGCGACAGTCGCGGCCGGCTTGCCGTCGAGATCGAAGCCGACGGCGCGGATCGTCAGCGCATAGTCGCCGGGGTTCAGCCGCTCGGCGGGAAAGGCGTAGCGGCCCGCATCGTCGGTGGTCACCGTGGTGGTGATGGTCGCGTTCGCCGGTGTCGCGGTGACCGTGACGCCGCCCATCGCCGCTCCGTCGGGGCCGCGCACGGTGCCGGCGATCGCCGGCTCGTTCTGCGCCAGCGACGTGCCGTGCGAGGCGATCATCGCGACGCCCGTCGCGAGCAGGGCCGCATATCGTGTGAGGCGCATGGCGTTTTCCCCGGGATTGAATGAAAGGCGCCGCAGTCTGGCGATAGGTCTGGCAATGGGCGCTCGATGAAAACCGTAAGCCGCAGGATTCCGGGGGTCAAGGCGGCGCCTTGTCCGCGGCGCGATCCGGCCTAAGATCGGCCCAATGCCGAGCCGACAGACGCTGGTAGGATGGGTTGAGCCCTTGCGAAACCCATCACCTCGCGAGAACCGCCATACGACGGCGTTCGGGGAAAGATGATGGGTTTCGCAAGTGGCTCAACCCATCCTACAAACGCGCGAAAGAAGTGGGAGGACGACATGCAGCATGAGATCGACCGGCGGCTTCTGATCGGCGGGGCAGGGGCGCTCGGCGTCGGTGCAATTTGGCGTCGCCGCGACGTCGGCGCTCGCGCAGGAGGCAAAGCCCGTGACATCAGCGGTGAAGGCTGACGAGAAGCCGGCCGGCTCGGGCCGGCGGCTCTCCGACATCATCGCCGACTTCGTCGTCGGTTTCGACATCGCGAAGGTGCCGCCCCTCGGCATCGAGCGGGCGCGGCTCGCCTTCGTCGACACCATGGCGGTGATGCTCGCCGGTGCCCGCGAGCAGGGCTCCGACCTCGTCTGCGAGATGGTGAAGCAGGAGGGTGCTGCGCCGCAGGTCTCGGTGATCGGCCAGTCGTTCCGCACCTCGCCCCAGCTCGCCGCGCTCGCGAACGGCGTCGCCGCCCACATCATGGATTACGACCTCTCCTCGCTGCTCGGCCAGCCGTCCTCGCCGATCATTCCGGCGCTGCTGCCGCTTGCGGAGCAGACCGGGGCGAGCCCGTCCGAGGTGATGGCCGCGTTCATCGTCGGCTTCGAGGTGTGCATGCGATTCTGCCGCGCGGCGCCCGAGCAGGCCTCGATCGGCGGCTGGCACGCGGTCTCCTCGATCGGGACGATGGGCGCAGCGATGGCCTGCGCGCGGCTCTTGAAAGTGCCACGCGAAAAAATCCCCGACATCCTCGGCATCGCGGCGTCGCTGTCGGGCGGCCTGTCGGTGAACTTCGGCACCATGACGAAGCCGCTGCATTCCGGCATGAGCGCGCGCAACGCGATCGCCGCAACCATCCTCGGACGCAGCGGCTTCACCGCGAACGCCGCGGCGCTCGAAAACAACTCCGGCTATTTCCGTGCCTTCGACCGCGGCATGAAGGTCTCGTTCGCGCCGTTCGACGAGCTCGGCGCGCGCTACGACATCGTCGAGCGCGGCTTCAAGCCGAAGCGCTATCCCTGCGGCGGTCTCGGCCACACCTCGATCGACGCGACGCTGGAGCTGCGCAACGAGGTTCGCGCCGAGGACATCGCTGCGATCAAGACCGGCATCACGCGATATGCCGCCTCGCGCATCGGCGATAAATATCCGACCTCGGTCGAGAGCGCGAAATTCAGCATGCCCTACGTCGCCTCCTACACCGTGCTCTACGGCGCGCCGATGCTCAAAGCCTTCACCGAGGAAGCGATCGAGGACGAGAAGATCAAGGCGATGGCGCGCAAGGTCTCGATATCAGTCGATCCGGAGTTCGCCGACCTCCTCGACGACTCACCGTCGCGGGTCACGGTCACCCTTACCAACGGCCGCACCGTCGAGCGTATGCGCTATTATGCGAGCGGCACACCGCAGATGCCGCTGACCCCGGCGCAGGTCGAGGAGAAATTCTTCGACTGCGCGAGCCATACGGTGGAGCGGCCGACGGCGACGCAGATCTTCGCCTTCATGAACCGGTTCGAGCAGGAGCTCTCGCTGGCGCCGCTGTGGTCGCTGACCAAAAAGGCCTGACCATCGCTTTCCCTCCCGTTTTCGGGAACGCACGGTGAGGGTTCCTTGCGAGACAGCGATCGTAGGGCGCAACGGCTTTATTGCGCCGCTGGCGATCGTCGACGGCGCAATGCGTGTTCGCTCATTGCGCCCCACGCACTGCGGCCGCTGGCGGAGCGGACCGAGAGCGTTCCACGCCTCGTGCCTCGCGAAGATTACGAGGGGTTAACCTCACGCACAAACGCGGCATGTCGCAGGGCTTTCGAAATATCTTTGTGGTACCGGTCATCAGCCGCCTCGGGGGATCATGCCCCATTGCGAGGACGGCAGTCCTGAGGGTGCACCGAATACGTTCGGTGGCGCTAAAGGAAAGGTTCGATACTCATGAGCATTTCGCGGCGCGGATTTGTGACGTCGGCAGTCGTCAGCGGCATCGCGGTGAGCTTTTCGCGCCTCGCCGTCGCCGAGGAGCCGTCGTTCGACTTGCGGGAAACGTTGCCGGGACGGCAGCGCTGGAACCCGGCGGCGACCGGGGACGGTCGCATCGACGGCGTCGCCAAGGTCTCGGGCTCCAAGCTCTATGCATCGGATTTTCGCGCCTCCGATATGCCGGGCTGGCCGAGCGAAACCTCGCACGCCATTCTCGTCCGCGCGCCCGACGCCACTCATGTCTACATGGGCCTCGATCTCTCGCGTCTCACCGGCGCGGCGAAGCCTTCGGTGGTGGTCACCGCAGATGACCTCGTGAAGGCCGGCACGCGCGTTCCCCAGTTCTACGCCGGCGATCTCTTCTGCCCCGTCGGCCGCACACCCCTATACCTCGGGCAGCCGGTCGCGTTGTTGCTGTTCGACACCTTCGACGCCTTCGACCAGGCGCGCCTCGCGCTACGCGACCAGGCATACGTCAAGTTCGGCGAGGAGACCGGACCGGTCGTGATGCCGGATTACGGCGCCTGGCGCTTCACCTTCGTCGCCGGGCGCACGCCCGAGGCGCCCGACGTCTACTCGCCGCTCAAGGACGGCTGGATCAATCCGCCCCATGTCCAGAACACCGAGTTGCCGGTGTGGACGCCACAGGGAGCGGTCCCCGGCAGCCCCTATGAGAAGGGCGCAACCTACGGCGAGAAGATCCGCGCCGAGCTTGCCGCCGAAAATCCGGCCGTCCTTGTGCTCGGCGGCGAATTCGCGACCCAGTCGATCGACCCGGTGTTCCTCGAGCCGGAATGCGGGATGGGTTGGTACGACGGCGCCGCCAAGAAACTCGAGCTCGTTCTTGGCGTGCAGTCGCCCTACGAGGCGGCGGAAGCGGTCGCGTTTGTCCTCGGCAAGGCCCGCGCGCCCTTCAAGCCGACCCGCATCGCCTGCCATTTTGCCTACCTCGGCGGTGGCTTCGGCGGGCGCGACCACACGCCGTTCCCGATGTACGTGGCGTTGGCGGCGATGTTCCTTCCCGGCCGGCCGATCCGCCTCGCCCATGACCGCTTTCAGCAGTTTCAGGGCGGCATCAAGCGGAATCCTTTCACGATGAAAACGCGGATCGGCGTCGACCGCGCGACCGGCAAGATCGTCGCGTTCGCCGCCGATCATGTGCTGCACGCGGGCGGCCTCGCCAACTACTCGCCCCAAGTGGCGACGGTCGGCGCCAACGCGGCGCTCGGCATCTATTATTCGCCCAAGGTCGACGTGACGACGGTGTCGCTTCATTCGCGTGGCGTCACCGCAGGCTCGATGCGCGGCTACGGCACGTTGCAGACCATGACGGCGCTCGAGGTGCTGGTCGATGAAGTGTGCACCGCGCTGCCGCTCGACCCGATCGAGTTCCGGCGGCGCAATGCGCTTCAGGCCGGCTGGCACACGATGGCCGGCAACCCCTACATCGTTTCCGTGCGCACGCCGGAGATTCTGGACAAGCTCGAAAAGCATTCGATCTGGCAACAGCGCGTCACGGAGAAGGCGCGCGCGCCGCAAGGCGGAAAGCTCATCGGCACCGGCGTCGCCTGCGTCACCAAAGACTACGGCACCGGCGCGGACGCCACGCTCGCCAGAGTGACGATCGATCCCGGCGGCCACATCACCATCGACAGCGATTACGTTGAGATGGGAACGGGTATAGGCACCGCGATCGCCAACCGGGTCGCGTCTCTCCTCGGCGCCGTGTCCGACGAAGTCGATCTCGCGCAGATCGACTCCTATGACATCCTCGGACTGGTGACCTCCGGCGATCCCTACACCATGACGCAGGCGGCGCAGGACGCCGCACAGCGCAATCCGCGCTGGGTCCCCGAGGTCAGCTCCGCCTCGACTGCCTCGATCGGCGCCCATGTCGGGACGCACCCCGCCGCCGAAGCGGCCCGTGTCGTGTTCCGGTTCGGATTGTGGCCCGCGGCGGTCGAATTGTGGGGGATCGCGCAGAACGATCCCAAGGCGAAGCAATGGGAGGCGGCGCGCTGGAAGGATGGGCAGCTCACCATGCCTGGGCGCGTGCCGCTCAGCCTCGCGGCGCTCGCGGCAAAGGCTCACGCGCAGAACGGCGTGACGGGGGCGATGACCCACGGTTTCAATCGCTGGGCCTGGGCGCAGGCGACCTTTCCGATCGGCGGCGGACAGGCATGGACCGCCGATATCGATGCGCTCGCGGTGCGTCGGGGAGGCGGCAAGTTCGCCCGCATCGACCGCACCAACGTCAAGTACCCGCCCACCGATTTCAACCGGATCGGGACTTCATACACGTCGATATGCGGCACATTGGTCCGCATCGAGATCGATCGTGAGACCGGTGCCGTGCGCATCGACAAGGCCTACAGCGTGCTCGAATGCGGCGAGGCGTTGGTGCCCAAGGCGGTGGTCGGGCAGGCGCAGGGCGGGTTCGCGATGGGCGTCGGCTACGCGCTGCTCGAACACCTGCCGCTCTACGAGGACGGCCCCGGCAACGGCAAGTGGAACCTCGGTCAGTACGTGCTGGCCCGCGGCTCCGATCTGCCGCTCCACGACCTCGAGATCGAGGTGCTGCCCCCCGTCGATGCGACCGAGCGGCCGAAGGGCATGGCGGAGGTCGTGATGATCCCGATCGTCGCGGCGCTGCTCAATGCCATTTTCGATGCCACCGGACATCGCTTCCGGTCGTTGCCGGTGACCCAGGCCATGCTCAAGGCAGTGATCAAGTGAAGCGCCTCATCGTCACCTTGTTCCGACGCGAGGGGATGCGAGAGCCCGCCATTCCCGAGGCGCGTCACCGCGTGGCCTTGCGCCGCATGGGACGCAACGCGAATACGTATAGCTTCGCGCCGAAACCGCCGCGTTTGCCACGCCAGCTTTTGTTAAGTCACTTCCCGAAAAACCTTTCCGGGCAAACAGCTTGGAAATTGTTTTCCGGTAGGTGACGGTAACCTCGTTCCGGAAGCTGTCGCGATTCGTGCGGGAACCGCTGCGCCGGACAAATAAAGCCGAACGCGATCCAGCGTCTGCAGAGGACCACGGCCCATGGGAATGTCGCGACGCGAATTCGTGCAGCTCGCAGCATCGAGCGGCATCGCGCTCACCATTTCGCCCGTCGCGTTCGCCGCAGAGCCGAGCTTTGACGCGCGCGAGACGCTGCCGGGGCGCCGGGGGTGGAACCCAGCCGCTACCGGGGCTGGCCGTATCGACGGCGTCGCCAAGGTCACGGGATCGAAGCTCTATGCGGCGGATTTCCGCGCCGCCGACATGCCGGGCTGGCCAGCGAAGACATCGCACGCGATGCTCATCCGCGCGACCGATGCGACCCACGTCTATACCGGTCTCGATCTTTCGCGACTGACTGGCGCGTTGAAGCCGTCGGTCGTGGTGACCGCTGAGGACTTCGCGCGCATCGGCGCGAGGGTGCCAGAATACTACGCCCAAGGGGACCTGTTCTGCCCGGTCGGCAAGACGCCGCTCTATCTCGGCCAGCCGGTCGCCCTCCTGATCTTCGAGGACTTCGATACCTTCGATCAGGCGCGGCTCGCGTTGCGCGACGCGCCCACCGCCAAGTACGGCGAGGAGACCGGCCCTATCGCACGCCCGCCTTACGTGGCCTTTCGCTTTACTCGGGTGGGCGGCCCGACCCCTGAATCACCGGATGTGTACTCGCCGGTGAAGAATGGCTGGGTCAGCCCGGGGAAGTTCCAGGACACCGAGCGCCCGATCTGGACGCGGCTCCCCATCCCCACCGGGCAGGCTTATGCGGAAGCCGCAGGCTATGGCGAGGAGATTCGCGCCGAGCTCGCGGCAGAAAACCCGGCGCATCTGGTGCTCGAGCGCCAATTCGAAACTGCGTCGAACGACACGGTGTTTCTCGAGCCGGAAAGCGGCCTCGCCTGGTACGACCCCGGGCGCAAGAACCTCGAGCTGGTGATCGGCGTCCAGTCGCCCCATGAAGCCGCGGAATCGGCGGCGTTCCTATTGGGTAATGCCCAGGCCGGCTATAAGCCCGCGCATATCAACGCGCAATTCGCGTATGTGGGCGGCGGATTCGGCGGCCGGGACCACACTCCGTTTCCGCTCTACCTCGCGCTGGCGGCGATGTTCTTCCCGGGTCATCCGGTCCGCCTCGCGTACAATCGGTTCGAGCAGTTCCAATCGGGGATCAAGCGGAACGGTTTCTCGATGCACACCCGCATGGGGGTCGATCGAGCTACCGGCAAGATCTTCGCGTTCGCGGCCGATCATGTTTTGCATGCCGGTGGCCTCGCCAATTTCGCGCCGCAGGTGGCGACGGTCGGCGCCGTTCGGGCGCTTGGCGTCTACTATGTCCCGAAAGCCGACGTCACCACGGTGGCGCTGCCCTCGCGCGCCGTGACCACGGGCTCGATGCGCAGCTATGGCACGCTGCAGACGATGACGGCGCTCGAGGTGCTGGTCGACGAGATGTGCTCGGCGTTGCCGCTCGATCCCATCGAGTTCCGGCGGCGCAACGCGCTCAAGGCCGGTGAGCATACCATCACCGGAAACCCCTACAGCATCTCGATCCGAACGCCGGAGATTCTGGATAAGCTGGAGAAACACCCGATCTGGCAGCAGCGCGCCGCGGAGAAGGCGCGCGCACCGTCAGGGTCGCTCGTCGGCACCGGCGTCGCCTGCGCCACCAAGAATTACGGCACCGGCAACGATTGCACACTTGGAACAGTGGAGATCGATCCGGAGGGCCGGATCGCCATCCACTGTGCGGCCATGGAGATGGGGTGCGCGATCGGGACGGCGGTCGCCAACCGGGTCGCTATCCATCTGGGCGGTGTCGCCGACGAAGTCGCGCTGGCTCAGGTCGATGCGTTCGCCCCACTCGCTCTGGTGAAGACCGGCGACCCCTTCACGATGCATCAGAAGACGCAGGACGCTGGCGCCCGCAATCCGCGTTGGGTGCCGGAAATCGGTTCGCCATCGAGCGCGTCGATAGGCGCCCATGTGAGCACGCATGGGCCGGCCGAAGCCGCGCGCATCATCTTCCGCTTCGGATTGTGGCCAGCCGCTCTCGAATTGTGGGGCATCGGGCCGAACGATCATCGGGCCAAGCAATGGGAAGCGGCGCGCTGGAAGGATGGGCAACTGATCGTGCCCGGCCTCGCGCCCGCTGGCGCTGGCGGCCGTCGCGGCGAAGGCCCACGCCCGCAACGGGGTGACCGGCGCGATGATCCACGGTTTCAATCGCTGGGCCTGGTCGCATGCGACGTTCTCTATCGGCGGACAGCCGTGGACGGCCGACATCGACGCGCTCGCGGTGCGTCGCGGCTCCGGCAAGTTCGTCCGCATCGATCGCACCAACGTCTATTTTCCGCCAACCGACTTCAACCGGATCGGGAGCGCGTACACGGCGGGCTGCGGCACGCTGGTCCGCATCGAGATCGACCGCACGACGGGCGCGCTCCGGATCGCCAAGGCCTACAGCGTATTCGAGTGCGGCCAGGTCCTGGTGCCGGAGGTCGTCGTCGGGCAAGCACAAGGCGGTTTTGCCATGGGCGTCGGCTACGCCCTTCTCGAGACGCTGCCGCTCTACGAGGACGGGCCCGGCAACGGCAAATGGAACCTCGGGCAATACGTGGTCGCCCGCGGCTCCGACTTGCCGCTTCATGACCTGGAGGTCGAGGTCCTGCCGCCCGTGGATGCGAACGAAAAGCCGAAAGGCATGGCGGAGGTCGTGATGATCCCCGTCGTTGCCGCGCTTCTCAACGCCATTTTCGATGCCACCGGTCACCGCTTTCAATCTGTGCCGGTGACCCAGGCCATGCTCAAGGGAGTGCTCACGTGACTGCTCTCACCGTCACCATCAACGGTCGCGCCTACGGCCCGCGCGAGGTGCGCGACGATCTGACCATGAACGATTTCCTGCGTGAGTATCTTGGGCTTACCGGCACCAAGTTCGGCTGCGGGGTTGCGCAGTGCCTGAGCTGTGCGGTCATCATCGACGGGCCGGACGGCAGCTACACGACGCCGACCTGCGTCGTTCCGGCGGCGAGCTTCGACGGCAAGTCGATCCGCACGATCGAGGGACACGCCAAGAACGGCGAGCTTTCCGTTCTGCAGAAGGCCTTCGTCGAGCACTTCTCGTTCCAATGCGGTTACTGTACCGCCGGCTTCGTCAACGAGGGCCAGGTACTGCTCGAGCGCCTCGCGAAGAAGCCGGTGCCGCGCGCCGATCTCGAGAAGACGATCACCGAGGCGCTCGATGGCCATCTGTGCCGCTGCACTGGCTACGTCAAATATCACGAGGCGGTGCGCGACGTGATCCTCGCGGATCCAAAGCGCTATCTCGCTTGAGCGGCGGCTGGGAGGCATCTGACATGAGGTCGGGCGGACTGATCGTGGCTCTTGCCATCGCCGCGGCGTTATCTCTCGGCGCACTCGCGGTTCCCGCCGCATCCGACGACGCGGCGGACAAGCTCGCCGCGCCGGAGAGCTTCGCCGGCATCGCCGATCCGGCGGTGCGCTCTGCGGCCATGTTCGTCGAACTGGGCAAGGTGCTGACCCACCCGCGCTGCCTCAACTGCCATCCCTCCGGCGATCGCCCGCGCCAGGGCGACACCGCGCGGCGGCTGCATCAGCCGCCGGTCGATCGCGGCCCCGATGGGCTCGGCCTTCCGGCCATGCGCTGTCCGATCTGCCATCAGGCGGCGAACTTCGAGCCCGGGCACGTGCCCGGCAATCCGATCTGGCATCTCGCGCCGCGCGAGATGGGGTGGGAAGGCAAGACGCTCGGCGAAATCTGCACCCAGATCAAAGACCCCGCGCGCAACGGCAACCGGACGCCAGAAGCGCTCGTCGAGCATATCGGCGAGGATCATTTGGTCGGCTGGGCGTGGGCGCCTGGGGCCAGCCGCAAGCCGGCGCCCGGCACGCAGAAGCAGGCGGGCGCACTCGTCGAGGCGTGGGTGAAGACAGGGGCGGTATGCCCGGTTCCATGACGGCGCGTGCCGCGGCCGTCGATGTTTTGTGTCAGGAGATCATCATGCGAAGCGTTGCAATGATCATGGGGAGTGCGGGCGTGCTGCTCTCCCTCGCCATGGCGCCAGTCTCGCCTGCGGGCGCGGCAGACGTGCCGGAATATTTCAACACGATCGTCGGCACCGAGACGACGACCGCGGGCGATATCGCCAACAAGGACGTCCTGCAGCTCAACACCACCATGTTCGAGCTCTACGGTGACGCCGGACAGATCTTCCGCAAGAACATCCTCGCCAAGCACCCGGTCATCCTCGGGCTGTTCTCGGGCGCCGGCGGGCGCTTCATTCTCTATCGCCCCGGCATGCCGCCGCTCGACGCGCCGCCGGTGCCGATCAGCTATCAGCTGCTCAAGTCCGTCGGCCACAGCACCATGGCGCTGGCCGAGGTCGTCGTTCCCTACATCAACAGCCCGAACGATCGCGCCTGGCGCGGCTCGCTGTCGGCCTATCGCAACCGCATGCAGTCCGCGCTCGACGGCCTCGACGCCACGGCGTTGCGCGCCGACTGGAAGCCCAACAGTCGCGCCATCCTCCAGAACAACATCGCGTTCATGGATGAGCGCCTCAAAGCCGACGCCATCACGCCGGAGGCGCTGGCGGAGTTCGCCAAGAAGCAGGGGCCGCTCCTGAGAAAGAACATCGCCTGGGCGGCGCAGACCCAGGTCGGGCACTGGATGGACGTGATCGGCGGCTGGAAGCAGATGCTCGGTGCCGACTGGGACAAGACCTATGCGGCGAGCAACACGATCTATGTCGCCCGCCAGAACAACGTCCTGTTCAGCGTGCTCGCCCAGTTCTTTCCGCCGGACGCGATCAACGATCGGCTGATGCTGATCGAGACGATCTCCTTCACCACGACACCGGACGACATGCTCGATTCGCTGACCCGCATCATCGCCGACCGCCCGGTGGGCGCCGCCTTCTTCGGCAACAACCACCTGATGGACTACGAGCTGATGGGCGGGCGACGCGCGCCAGGCGATCATCGACGAGGACGGCAAGCGCGGCATCCCGGTGAACCTGCCGCCGCAGGTGCCGTTCGGCTCCCACCAGTGGCCGACGCTGGTCACGCCGGGGCCGGGCCCGAAGAGCCTCGCCGACCTGCCATGAAGCCGTAGTCCGAATCACGGCCGCTGCGACGTCGTCTCGTTCGGGAGGAGGGTTCAATGCTGCAGCGGTTGGCGCTGGCTTGCCTGACGACTCTCGTTTTGGCGTCAGGTCACGCCCTTGCACAGTCGCCGTCGCCGAACGGCGTGAGGACCCTCGATCCTCCCGGCGCCATCAAGGCGGAGGGTACCTGGAGCCTCGGCGCGCGTGCCGGCGACTTCGTCTTCGTTGCCGGCATGCAGGGCGTTGATCCCGCCACCAACAAATTGGTGGCGGACCCTCAGGCCCGCATTCGCCAGGCCTTCGTCAACATCAGGCACATCGCCCAATCGGAGGGCGCGAGCCTGCAGGATTGCGTGCGCGTCACCGTCTACGTCAGCGACCTGCACCGCTACGCGCCGATGGTCGACAAGGCGCAGGCGGAGCTGTGGGGCAAGCCGCCCTATCCGCCGCGCACGATGGTCGAGGTCCAGCGCCTGTTCGACGACGATATCGTCGAGGTCGACACCGTCTTCTACGCGCCGCAGAAGAAGTAAGAGGGACAGCGATGCGATCTCAGAGTTCGATCATGCGTGCCACTCTCGCCGGTATCGCGTTCGCGCTCGCCGCGCAGTTTTCCGCGCCGAGCGTGGCGCAGGATGCGACCGATCCCGTTACCGGCTTCCCGCGTGAGCCGGTCCACGTCGCGGCGTGGCCGGGCGGCAAGAAGGTCGCCGTCAGCTTTGCCTTCTTCGTCGAGGAGTTCGGCTTCGGCCAGGGCCCGGTCTACCGGCCGGACATGGTGAGCCGCAATCCTGATCTCGTCGACGAGGCCTTCCGGCAATACGGCATCGACTGGGGCATTCCCCGCGTCGGCCGGCTGTTCAAGGAGCTGGACGTCCCGCTCACCATCGTGCTGAGCGCGCTGTTTCCCGGCAAATACGCCACCGTGTGGAAGGAATTTCGCGCCTCCCAGCCGAACGCGCCGATCGTCGCGCACGGCATGAACAACTCCAGCCAGGGTCTGCCGCTCGGGCGCGGGCTTGCCGAGCAGAAAGCCTATGTGCGCCGCACGCTCGACATGATCGCCGGCGCGACCGGCGTCCGTCCCGTCGGCTGGTCGAGTCCGAGCGTCTACGCCAATGGCGACACGTCGCAGGCGGTCGCCGCCGAAGGTATCACCTACACGCTCGACCAGATGGACTCCGACATCATCCAGCGGCTCAAGACGCCGGATGGATCGCTGGTGCTGCTGCCCTATCCGGTGGTGACCGTCGACATGGGCCAGCAACTCGCCCGCATGAAGAACCCGACGGAGATCGAAGCCCTGTGGCTCGACTACGTGCTCGAGCTCGCCGCGGAGGCGCGCGCCGATCCGACGCGCGAGGCGACCACTGTCGTCATCGGCATCCATCCCTTCGTCGTCGGCACACCCGACGGCGCCGCCGCCATGCGCCGCGTCCTCAAGCGATTCAAGGAGGACAACATGGTCTGGCTCACCGACACCGACGCCATCCGCAAGGCGGCCGGGGTGAAGTGATTTTTTCGTGAGCGACTCACCAGCGTAATGATCGCGACACAGAGCCGCAAGGCGATTCGCCCCCACCGGAATCGGGAGGCGAGTTCAGTGATATTTGTCACAGTATTCAGACCGATTATTCTGTTTTCATATCTCTCACGGCCATCTTATGCCGTTTCCTCCCTTTGACTTGCCCCGCACCGGTGCGGGGCATTTCTTTTCGGGGCGAGGACGTGCGCGTTTGCGCGCAGATGTGGTGATGGGACGCACGCGCGCGGTTGGCGATTCACCGGGCGTCCGGATAGAGCTTCGCGCCGGAGACGGCCGGAGAGGCGCTCAGGGAGGAAACCTCCGACTGCATGAGCAAAAAGCGACCACGGCCGTCTCTGTCGGCATTTGTTGGAACTCACCTCGGCGGCCGCGATTGGTATTTCGGCGCCGTGCGAACCCCGTACCCCGTCCGGCGTCGGGCTCCGGCCGCCTTCCCTTGCTGCGGCCGGAGTCTTTCCCCATCGTCAAGGCCCCTGGCTCGCGGCGAGCCTACTTCCGCGTCGCCTTTTCTTTCCAGCCGTCCCAGGCGCGACCCTCCTCGCCCGGGTTCTTGTCGCGCAGCGCCCCCTCCTCGGGTGAGACGTAGTTGACCGGACCGCCGAGCCCGAGCGCAATCGTCTGGAGGCGCGCGTTCACCTCGGTGTAGACGGCCCGTATGGTCGCGCGCTTCACGTTCGGGCCGACGACGACATCGCCGTGACCGCGCATCAACGCGACCGGCTTATCCCCGAGGGTCACTGCAAGCGCTTTCGCGAGCATGCCGTTCCTCACCAGCAAGTCGGTCGCGCCGCCGGCGTCGCGGATTTCGAACACGGGGACGCCGACATGAAGGAACGCGGAGGTCTGCGTCACCGGACGCAGTGGCACTGTAGTGACGCCGAACGGGATGACGCCGGGCGAATGGCTGTGGATCACCGCATTGACGTCCGGCCGTGCCTTGTAGATTTCGCCGTGGATGAAGCGTTCGAGAAACATGCTGCGGCCGCGCTGGTCGACCGGCTTGGAATTGAGATCGAACTCCATGATGTCGGCGGCCGTCACATTCGCCGGCGACATCGCGCGGGAGACCAGGTAGCGGTTCGGATTGGCGGGATGACGGATGCTGACATGGCCGTAGGCGTCGAGCACGCCCTGATCGGCGAGGATGCGGTTCGCCGCAACGAGATCCTCGATCAGTTGAGCATCGACCGGGCCGCCCGAGGCAGGAGCCTGGGCGAAGGCGAAGTGAACGCCCGTCAGAAACGTCAGCAAGAAGATCGCGATCCCGCGCACGAGCGTGTTCTCCCATTCTCGTTTTCGTGTTTCCGGATCGAGCATATCATTTGATCCGCTCGCCGCCATCGGCAGCGCGGCTGCGATAGGGGCGACGCATTGAGCGTCGAGGCGGATCACTCCGGCTTGATGCTCGCGAACCTCACCACTTTGCCCCACTTCTCGGTGTCCGTTGCGATGAGCTCGCTGAAATCCGCCGGAGAGCCTGCGATCGCCGTGCCGCCGAGATCGGCCATCCTTGCCTTCAGCGTCGGATCGGCGAGGGCGGCGTTGATCTCGAGGTTCAACCGATCGACGATCTCGGCGGGCGTGCTCTTGGGCGCGCCGATGCCGTACCACGTGCTGGACTCGTAGCCCGGCACGAACTCGGCGACGGTCGGCAGGTCCGGCAGCAGCTCCGAGCGCGTCGATGTGGTCACCGCAAGTGCGCGCAGCTTGCCGGCCCTGACATATTGAATCGACGCCGGCACGCTGCCGAACACCACGTCGACCTGTCCGCCGATCAGATCGTTGAGCGCCGGCGCCTCTCCGCGATACGGAACATGCTGCATCTTGAGGCCGGCCATCATGTTGAACAGCTCGCCGGTCATATGAACCGGGCCGCCGCTGCCGCCCGACCCCATGTTGACCTTGCCCGGATTGGCCTTGGCATAGGCGATGAATTCGGGAAGCGTCCGGGCGGGAACTGAAGGGTGCACCTCCACGAGATTTGGCACGCGCAGGAGCCCGGCGACCGGCGCGATGTCGCGAATGAAGTTGAAATTGAGCTTGTCGTAGAGCGTTGCATTGGTCGCGTTGGCGACGGCGACCAGAAGCAGCGTGTACCCGTCCGGAGCGGCACGGACGACCGCTTCGGTGGCGATGTTGCTGCCGGCGCCCGGCCGGTTCTCGACGATGAATTGCTGGCCCAATCGCTCCGACAACCAGTGACCGATCAAGCGCGCGGCGATGTCGTTGCCGCCGCCGGGAGCAAACCCGACGAGCAGGTGCACCGGCTTCGCCGGATAGGATTGCGCGTGCGCCCTGCGCAGCACCACCGGCGATGCGGCGGCGCCCGCTGCCAGATGCAGAAAGCGGCGGCGGGGAAGCTTCATGATATGTCCCGATGAGCTTTGGTGATGAAATGTCTCGGATCAGGCCGGAAGCTATACCGATTTTCGATGTCTGCGGAAGCCAGGACGAGCGCTTGTGAAGCTCCTTCGGCAAGGCATTGCGCCGGCGCCTCCCGACCCTATCATCTCGCGACAACGCACGGAGTGCCCGATGCCCGACAGCCCACAGAAGCCCCGAGTTGTCGACAATCCCGACGTGAGCGAGGTCTACGTCAACAAGACGATCGGCTGCTCCTTCGATGGAGGTGCGATCAGCGTCCTCCTCGGATGCTCCCGGGTCGTGCCGGAGCGCCTCGATACCATGCCGGGACAGGATCAGCCGCCGCCCGTCTACGTCACCGGACGTCTGGCCCTTTCGCCGGCGGCGGCGGTCGAGCTCATCAACTCGCTCAATGGAATCCTCGCCGCGATCTCCAACGCACCGAACAGCCCGATCTCCGCCTTTCCGGGCGCCGGGTCGGCGAAGCCGAATTGAATCGCGGTGAAAGCATCTGGTAGGATGGGTTGAGCCCTTGCGAAACCCATCATCTCTCCCCAAACGCCGCCGTATGTCGGTGCGCGAGGCGATGGGTTTCGCGAGGGCTCAACCCATCCTACGCCCGGCCGTCCACGTCGCAGCCGCGCCGTTCAGAAGTCCGGCTTGTCCGCGCGCGGGACGTCCGATTCTTTGTTGTTGTAGTATTCGTGAATGTTTTCGGCGCAGACGATTTCGGGCCAGTCGCTTGACCCGCGTCCGTAGGTGACGGTCGCCGACCACGGCGTCGTGAAGACGCCATCATCTTCCACGGTGAAATAAAGCTGCAGATACTTGCCCCTGTAGCCGCGGTCGATGCCGACGGGAGGATGCTGATTCTCTTTGGTGTCCCTGTCCAATCCCTCCTTCGCGTCCTCGTAGGGAAGGAGCCGATAGCGTTCGATCACGTGCATTTTCTCCGTGTATGGCGTGCCGTACAGGTCGATCATGGCAAACGGCCGGTTGGCCTTGGTTCCGACCGTGTCGATCACCAAGGTGTCCCCTTCGTAATGAGCGACGGAATCTCCGTACCACGAAGGTTTCACCTCCGCGGGATGAGGCTCGTTCAGCCGGATATGACGGACTTCGTGATCCTGCTCGTAAATGATCGTGATCCGGTCCGGCCGCTGAAAAATCTGCATGGCGAAATTCTTGTAGATATAGGGGACCGGTTCGGGCCAGCACTGGTTGGCGGGACTTGGAAACGTGATTCCGTTTTGCGACTGTTCGCCGAACTTTTTTACGATCTCCGCCGTCTGCGGCTTCAAGATCGGATTGGTGAAGTCGCCGACGAGCTGATCGTAATTGCTTACGCCGTTGCGCCGCGATCGGTTCGTCAGCGAGGTCGGACCCGACGCCAGCGGCTCGAGGCCGGGAAGCGAGGGATGCCACCAGATGCCGGCGAAATCGGGGAGGGGAGCGGTGGTCGCCGTCTGCGCCCAGGCGGGCGTCGCCGCCGCTGCCGTCAACACCAGCAATGAGAGGTAACCCGGGCGCTTCAGGTTCATGATCTCCTCCCGTTCAGGATCGCCGATCGGCCTTTAAGCCGACGAAGAAACCAGATCGTCGCCCTTCAGGGCGATCGCGTGCGAATTTGCACTTATCCTGCTAACCGAGCACGGACGTCATCGATCATCAAAGCGTAGCGAAACATTCACGCACAGTTTAGCGATCATCGCCGGGTAAACACAATGAGCTGATTCGGTGGTTCGCCGCCGAAGCCCCGCCGCGGCACCTGGTAGGATGGGTTGAGCCCTAGCGAAACCCATCACCTTGCGGCGCAGCCGTCGACGGCGTTTGCGGAGAGATGATGGGTTTCGCAAGGCTCAACGCATCCCACGCGCTTACGCCAAGGTCGGGGAATGCCTACTCCGCCGCCGCGCGGTTGGCGAGCCCGGGGTCGTAGTTGAGGATCGGCGCGAGCCACTTCTCGGTCTCCCCGACGCTCCAGCTCTTGCGCAGCGCGTAGTCCTCGACCTGGTCGCGCTCGATCTTGCCGACGCCGAAATAATGGCTCTGCGGGTGGCTGAAATAGAGGCCGCACACCGAGGCGCCCGGCCACATGGCGAAGCTCTCGGTCAGCGTCACGCCGGTCGCCTCCGCGCCGCCGAGCAGCGTGAACAGCGCCGCCTTCTCGGTGTGGTCGGGCTGCGCCGGATAGCCGGGGGCCGGGCGGATGCCGCGGTATTTCTCGCCGATCAGCTCGTGTGGGGCGAGCGTCTCGTCACCCGCATAGGCCCACAGCTCGCGGCGCACTTTCGCGTGCAGGAATTCGGCGAATGCTTCCGCGAGGCGGTCCGCCAGCGCCTTCACCATGATCGAGGAATAGTCGTCGTTCGCGCCCTTGAAGCGGTTCGCGACGTCGTCCTCGCCGATGCCGGCGGTGACGACGAAGGCGCCGATATAATCGGCGATGCCGCTCGCGCGCGGCGCGATGAAATCGGACAGTGCGACGTTCGCCCGGCCGTCGCGCCTCCCGAGCTGCTGGCGCAGCGTGTGGAGCACCGCGACCGGTGCCGTGCGGCTCTCGTCGGCATAGACGAGGATGTCGTCGCCCTCGGCATTGGCGGGCCAGAAGCCGGCGACGGCACGGGCGTCGAACCAGCGCTCGCCGAGGATCCGGGCCAGCATCGCCTGCGCGTCGTCGAAGAGGGCACGCGCCGCGGCGCCGTACTTGTCGTCGTCGAGAATCGCCGGATATTTTCCGGTCAGCTCCCAAGTCGAGAAGAACGGCGACCAGTCGATATAGGGCACGAGCTCGGCGAGCCGGACGTCGGGCAGGGGGGTGACGCCGAGCGCGCGCGGCCGCGCCGGCAGATAGCTGCCGCCCCAGTCGAGCTTGAGGGCATTGCCGCGTGCGGCGGCGAGGGTGACGCGGCGCTTCTGCTCCTCGCTGCGTGCATGCGTGTCGGCGATGCGGGCGTACTCGGTGCGCAGGTTGGCGACGTAGCCCTCGCGCTGCTCGCGCGACAGGAGCGCCGAGGTGACGCCGACCGCGCGGCTCGCGTCGTTGACATAGATCGCCTGGCCGCGCCGGTAGTTCGGGTGAATCTTCACCGCGGTGTGCACGCGGCTCGTGGTGGCGCCGCCGATCAGCAGCGGCACGGTAAAGCCTTGCCGCTCCATCTCGGCGGCGACATGGCACATCTCGTCGAGCGAGGGCGTGATCAGGCCCGACAGCCCGATGATGTCGGCGTTCTCGGCCTTGGCGACCTCGAGAATCTTCGCGGCCGGCACCATGACGCCGAGGTCGATCACCTCGTAATTGTTGCACTGGAGCACGACGCCGACGATGTTCTTGCCGATGTCGTGCACGTCGCCCTTCACTGTCGCCAACACGATGCGTCCGGCGCCGCGTGCGGGTCCGGATTTGTCGTCCTCCATGTAGGGCATGAGATAGGCGACCGCCTGCTTCATCACCCGCGCGGATTTCACGACCTGGGGCAGGAACATCTTGCCGGAGCCGAACAGGTCGCCGACGACGTTCATGCCGGCCATCAGCGGGCCCTCGATCACGTCGAGCGGGCGTTTGGCGCTCTGCCGCGCGAGCTCGACGTCCTCCTCGATGTAGTCGGCGACGCCGTGGACGAGCGCATGGGCGAGGCGCTTGTCGACCGGCCATTCGCGCCACGCAAGATCGGCGGCCTTCGCCTCGCGGTTCTGGCCGCGATAGCGGCCGGCGAGCGCGAGCAAACGCTCGGCGGCGCCGGGGTCGCGGTCGAGCACGACGTCCTCGCAGGCCGCACGCAGCTCCGGCTCGATGTCGTCATAGACCGCCATCTGCCCGGCATTGACGATTCCCAAGTCCATGCCGGCCTTGATGGCGTGATAGAGGAACACCGAGTGCATGGCCTCGCGGACCTCGTCATTGCCGCGAAATGCGAAGGAAAGGTTGGAGACGCCGCCCGAAACATGGGCGCCCGGCAAATTCTCCCTGATCCACCGCGCCCCTTCGATGAAGGCGACGCCGTAGCCGTTGTGCTCCTCGATGCCGGTGGCGATCGCGAAGATATTCGGATCGAAGATGATGTCCTCGGGCGGAAAGCCGACGGTGCCGGTGAGGATGTCGTAGGCGCGCTTGCAGATCGAAGTCTTGCGCGCGAGCGTGTCGGCCTGGCCCTTCTCGTCGAACGCCATCACGACGACGGCGGCGCCGTGGCGGCGCACGATCCGCGCCTGGCGCACGAACTCGTCCTCGCCTTCCTTGAGCGAGATCGAATTGACGATCGACTTGCCCTGGATGCACTTCAGCCCTGATTCGATCACCTTGAACTTCGAGGAGTCGACCATCACCGGCACCCGGGCGATGTCGGGCTCGGCGGCGACGAGGTGGAGGAAGGTCGTCATCGCATGCTCGGAATCGAGCAGGCCCTCGTCCATGTTGACGTCGATCACCTGGGCACCGTTCTCGACCTGGTCGCGGGCAACCGAGAGCGCCGCAGGATAGTCGCCGGCGGTGACAAGCTTGCGGAAGCGCGCCGAGCCGGTGACGTTGGTGCGTTCGCCGACATTGACGAAGGGGATGTCGGGCGTGAGCACGAACGCCTCGAGCCCGGAGAGACGAAGCGCGCGAGGCCGCGTCGGCAGCTTTCGCGGCGGCTTGCCGCGCACAGCCTCGGCGATGGCGCGGATGTGGGCCGGCGTCGTGCCGCAGCAGCCGCCGACGATGTTGACGAGGCCGGCATCAGCGAACTCGGCGAGAAGCCCCGCCATGTATTCGGGGCTCTCGTCATAGAGTCCGAACTCGTTGGGCAGCCCGGCATTGGGATAGGCGCAGACGAGGGTATCGGCGACGCGGGCGATATCGGCGATGTGGGCGCGCATCTCCTTCGCCCCCAGCGCGCAATTGAGCCCGATCGAGAACGGCGCGGCATGCTCGACCGAGATCCAGAACGCCTCCGGGGTCTGGCCCGAGAGCATGCGCCCGGACAGATCGGTGATGGTGCCCGACACCATGACCGGTATCGAGGCGCCGCGGGCTTCGAACAGCTCCGCGATGGCGTAGAGCGCGGCCTTGGCGTTGAGCGTGTCGAAGATGGTCTCGAGAAGGAGCAGATCGGCGCCGCCTTCGACGAGGCCCTTGGCCTGCTCGCCATAGGCCTCGCGCAACTCGTCGAAAGTGACGGCGCGGAAACCGGGATTGCTCACGTCCGGCGAGATCGACGCGGTGCGGTTGGTCGGGCCCATGGCGCCGGCAACGAAGCGCGGGCGGCCGTCCTCGCGTGCCGCGATCGCCGCGGCTTCCTTGGCGAGGCGGGCGCCGGTGAGGTTGAGCTCGGCGACGAATTCCTGCGCGCCGTAATCGGCCTGGGCGATCCGGGTCGAGGAGAAGGTGTTGGTCGAGACGATGTCGGCGCCGGCGCGGAAATAGTTGAGATGAAGCTGCCGCACGGCGTCCGCCTGCGACAGGATCAAAATGTCGTTGTTGCCGCGCAAGTCGCTCGGCCAGTCGGCAAAGCGCTCCCCGCGGTAACCGGCCTCGCCGAGCTTGAGGTCCTGGATTTCCGTGCCCATGGCGCCGTCGAGCACGAGGATCGCCTCGGCGGCGCGGGAACGCAGCTCCGCCTCGACGGGAGAAGCTTTTGACGAACTCGTCACTGTCACGCCGCCTGCTCCACCGGGGCCGCACGCACGCCGAGCAGATGGCATATGGCGTAGACGAGGTCGGCGCGGTTCATGGTGTAGAAATGAAAGTCGGTCACGCCGCGGTCGACGAGGTCCAGCGCCTGCTCGGCCGCCACCGCCGCTGCGATGAGCTTGCGCGTCGCGGCATCGCCGTCGAGGCCGGCAAAGCGGTCGGCGAGCCAGTCCGGGACGCTGGTGCCGCAGCGCTCGGCGAAAGCGCGCGTCTGCTTGAAGTTCTGCACCGGCAGGATGCCGGGCACGATCGGAATGGTGATGCCCCGCGCGCGCACGCGGTCGAGATAGCGGAAATAGTGGTCGCTGTCGAAGAAGAACTGGGTGATCGCCCGGCTCGCGCCGGCATCGACCTTGGCCGCCAGCATATCGATGTCGGCCTCGACCGACGGGCTGTCGGGATGCTTCTCCGGATAGGCCGAAACCGACACCTCGATGCCGGGGATGCGCTTGATGCCGGCGACGAGGTCGGCACCGTTACGATAGCCTTCGGGATGGGGCGCGTAGCGCGTGCCGACGCCGCCGACGGGATCGCCGCGCAGCGCCACGATGTGGCGGACGCCGGCCGTGGCGTAGGAAGAGATCACCGCATCGACCTCGGCGCGGGTCGCGTCGACGCAAGTCAGATGCGCCGCCGGTGCGAGCGCGGTCTCGGCGATGATGCGCTTCACCGTCGCGTGGGTGCGCTCGCGGGTCGAGCCACCGGCACCATAGGTCACCGAGACGAAGGAGGGGGCGAGCGGCTCGAGCCGCCCGATCGCCTCCCACAGTGCCTGCTCCATCTCCTCGGTCTTCGGCGGGAAGAACTCGAAGGAGACGCGGATGCGCCGCTCCGGATGCTGGAACCGGCTGGCGCGCAGTGTCGTTGAAGGGTCCATCATGCCACCTCGCGTTCGCCGGCGATGACCATGCGGGGATCGTGAGCGAGCCACAGCGAGACCGCGATCTGGCCTTCGGAGCCCGCCTCCGGCGAAAGGCTGGTATGCACCACGCCTTCGAGCCCGGCCTGCTCCAGCCAGTGGGTCACCGTCTCTGGCGCGAAGCCGAGCTTGCGATGAGCGTGCTCGTCGCGCAGGAATTCCTGGGTGTGGGGGGCGAAGTCGACCACCAGCAGCCGGCCGTTCGGGCGCAGCAGTCGGGCCGCCTCGCGGATCGCGCGGCCCCCGTCGTCGAGGAAGTGCAGCACTTGATGGATGATGACGACGTCGAAGGAATTGCGCGGCACCGCTAGATCGAAGATGTCGCCCTGCCGCACGCTGCAGTTCCTGATGCCGGCATGGTCGAGCCGGCTGCGCGCGAAGGCGAGCATGTCGTGGTTGAGATCGATGCCGAGGCCGCGTTCGATCTGCGGGCCGAACAACTCGAGAATCCGCCCGGTGCCGGTGCCGAGGTCGAGCAGCGATCGGAACGGACGGTCGCCCAGCAGCATGCGGATTTCGTCTTCGACGGCTTCATCGCCGGCATGCAGGCGGCGGATGCGGTCCCACTCGGCGGCGTGGCCGCGGAAGTAATCCTGGGCCGCGGCGACACGCGCCGCGCGCACGCCGGCGAGGCGCTCACGATCGCGGGCGATGATGGGATCGGCGGGATCAAGCTGGTCCACCAGGTTGCGCACGAGCTCCGCCTCGGCGCCGCGCTCGGCACCGCGGAAGAACGCCCACGACCCTTCGCGGAACCGCTCGACGAGCCGCGCCTCCGCCAGCAGCTTGAGGTGGCGGGAGATCCGCGGCTGCGACTGCCGCAGGATTTCGGTGAGCTCTGATACCGTCAGCTCCGCTCCGGCGAGCAGCGCGAGGATGCGCAGGCGCGTCTCTTCCCCCGCCGCTTTGAGCGTGGCATTCATGTCGTCGAAGGCGATGTGCGTGGTCTGTGTAGTCATGGTGGGAGTAATCCCAATCGGAGCGCGAGTGCCCAAGGGCCTGTTGGCTACAAGACATAAAGATATCTTTATGTTAAATCAAGGGGTGAATTTCCAGCACGTTGTCCGACGTTCTATCGCCCCCTCTCCCGCTTGCGGGGGAGGGTCGGGGAGGGGGCCGCGGCGGTATGATTGGCGCTTACACCTTGTGAAACCTCAGCATTCCCCCTCCCCAACCCTCCCCCGCAAGCGGGAGAGGGAGTTCAGGCGAGCTGCGCCATCCCTCCGTGCTCATCTCGATTCGTCTCATGCGCGCGATCGCCGATCCATTCCGAGCCCGTGAGGAGAACCATGACCGACAATGCGTTCGGCGTCTGGGAGGGTGAGGTCACCGTCGCGTTGCCGGAGACCTTCGACGCGGGCCTTTATTACATCGGCCGGGTGCGCACGCCGTGGACCCGGCGCGAACAATGCCCGAAGAACGCCCGCGAGTCCGATGCCGTCTGCACGCTCGAGGTCGACGCGCGCTTTGCGGAGGCGCTCGCCGCGGTCGAGACCTGCAGCCATTTGCTGGTGCTCTATTGGATGGACCGCTCGCCCCGCAACATCGTGCTGCAGAACCCGCGGCATTACGGCGAGCTGCGCGGGACCTTCGCGCTGCGCTCCCCGGCGCGGCCGAACCCGATCGCGGCGAGCGTGGTGCGTCTCGTCGAGCGCGACGGCGCGAAGCTCTCCGTCGTCGGTCTCGATTGCCTCGACGGGACGCCGCTCCTCGACATCAAGCCGTATTTCGCCTCGACCGATTCGGTGCCCGACGCGGTCGTCGGGTGGCACAAGGCGCGGCAGGAGTGAGCCCGTCGGCGGTCACGTCTCCGTGTTTTTTGCATCAAGATTGACGAAAGATTGCGAATCGAGAACCTCGGCGCTCCAAATCTAAGCGTTTGATTTGGCAATTGTTTTTTGGCCATCCGATTGCCCGACCCGGTTCCGCGGGCCAGCCATGCGCATTTCACTTAAAGTTTAATTAAATTGGACGGCCCCCGTTCGAACCGTTTGCACGGCTTGTGAGACAAATAGCCAACAACAGAGGGGGTCTCATGTCGCGCACGTCCATTCGCTGCCTTGCCGTCGCGTCTGCGGTGGCTGCAGCCTTCTTCGCGACCGCCGCTTCCGCCAATCCGCTGGAATTCTTTCCGTTCGGCCAGCCGTTCTCCTATCAGCAGCCCGCCGCGCAGGCGCCGTCCTTCGCTCGCGATTCCGATACGCGCAATTCCTATGCGCGCGATTCCTATGACGGTGCCGAGCAGGGCGATCGCTTCCGCCGCCAGGTCGTCGACTATCCGGGCCGCGAGGCCGCGGGCACGGTGATCGTCGATACGCCGCACACTTACCTCTACTACGTGCTCGGCAACGGCAAGGCGATCCGCTACGGCATCGGCGTCGGCCGCGACGGCTTCACCTGGTCGGGGACCGAGACGGTGTCGCGCAAGGCCGAGTGGCCGGATTGGACACCGCCGCAGGAAATGATCGCGCGCCAGCCCTATCTGCCGCGCTTCATGGCCGGTGGCCCGAGCAATCCCCTGGGCGCGCGCGCCATGTATCTCGGCAATACGATCTATCGCATCCACGGCACCAATGCGCCGGAGACCATCGGCCACAACGTGTCGTCGGGTTGCATCCGCCTCGTCAACGAGGACGTCATGGATCTCTACGGCCGCGTCAACGTCGGCACCAAGGTGATCGTGCTGCCGATGGAGCACCGGGTCGACACCGGCCGCGGCACGCGCGGCTAGGGCATGGTCCCGAGAAGTTGCAGAAGTTCAGAGTGTGATCCGATCGAACCTGAATGGATCGCACTCTAAGGAAATGAGCTGAAAACAGCCAAGCCTGAGGACACAGCAAGAACAACATAGGCTCGTGCACGAGCCACCTTGAGCCGGCCCTTCCCCCCAGGGCCGGCTCTTTCATTTTGCGCGCTGCGCGCCGTTTGCATGCCGAACGTCGGCAGCGCATGATCCGCGCACGAGGCGCCACGAGACGCGCGCGGATGCGAGGAGGGATTGCGGATGGAATGCCGGTCAGTGTTTGGGGCTTGCGTGCTCCTCCTCGCGGCCGCGCTTGCAGGCGGCGCCCAGGCGCAGGCTCCGGCTTGGCCGACGAAGCAGACCATCCGCCTGATCTCGCCGTTTCCGCCGGGCAGTGCGGTCGACGCGGTGGCGCGACCGGTGTTCGACAACGTGTCGCGGCGCATCGGTCAGACAATCGTGTATGAGAGCCGGCCGGGCGCCGGCGGCACGCTCGGCATGGCGGCGGTCGCGAAGGCGGAGCCTGACGGCTACACGCTTCTCGTCAACTCGTCGGTGCACACGATCACACCGTCGACCTATTCGAAGCTGCCCTACGACACCGTGCGCGACTTCGCAGCCGTCATTCCGCTGGCGCAGTATCCCAACGTGCTGGTGGTGCCGCCGTCGCGCTTCAAGACGGTCCAGGAGCTCGTTGCCGCCGGCAAGGCGAAGCCCGGCTCGATCACTTACGGCTCCGGCGGCGTCGGCGCCGCGACCCATCTCAATGCCGAACGCTTTCGACTGAGCGCCGGCTTCGAGGCGGTGCACGTGCCCTTCAAGGGGGCGCCGGAGGCACTACGCGAAATCCTCGGCGACCGCATCGATTTCTACTTCTCGCCGATCCTCTCGGCGGTTCCGCTGATTCAGAGCGGCCAGGTACGCGGGCTCGCGCTCTCGAGCCTCAAGCGCAGCGACACCCTGCCGGACATCCCGACCACGATCGAGGCGGGCTACCCGGACTCCGACTACGTGTTCTGGGTCGGCCTGTTCGCGCCGGCGGCGACGCCGCGCGACATCATCAACCGCCTCCATGATGCCGCTGCCGCAGCGCTCACCGACAAGGCGGTGGCCGACAACCTCAAGGCGCTCGGTGCTTCGCCGATGTCGATGACGCCGACGGAATTCGACGCCTATGTCAAAGCGGAGATCGCGACTATCGCGAAGGTGGTGAAGGCGGCGGGAATCCAGCCGAACTGAGCGTTTCGACCTTCACTGGTCCTTCGCGTAGGATGGGTTGAGCCCTTGCGAAACCCATCACCTCTCCGCGAACGTGGCTGTATCGCTCACAACGTGAATCGGTGAGAAGCCGCGACCTGCGTTCGGCGAGGTCGATTCGCCATCGCGGCTGGCGCGGGGCGATGGGTTTCGCAAGGGCTCAACCCATCCTACGAGCCCCCCTCCAGAAACGTCGAACACCGGAGAGCGGGGCTCTCCGGTGTTCGAACTGCGCCCGTCGCACCCGGCAACGGCAGGCTATGAATTCACTGCGTTCGAAGTTCAAAAAGCGCCGAGGATGATCGCGCCGAGAAAGACGAAGACGGCACACACCGCAACGACGTTGATCTTCAAGGCAATGTCCATGAGGGGGGCTCCATGGCCATCAACGATGCAGAGATTCTAGCAGAAAAACGAAGGCCGGCCAGAGGTAACCATATTGCAATGCAGTAGCGACAGCGGCGGTTGTGTATCGCCGTGCGTAAAACGCTGTTAAAAGTTGCAGTATTTCCGAGCAGTACACGGCGAAAGCGGTCCGGAAGCGCTCGCTTCATCTTGTGGATTGTTCGCCCGGTGAAGAGCTTCCGGTGCCACGACTTGAGCCTACGCAGGCCACGCCACAGCGCGGGGCATCGCGGTTAACCATACGTCGAAGAGCTTCGCCGAAACGGCCTGAATTGACAGGGCCTTAACACCACGCCCTGCATGGTCCGGCGATGCGGCGTGGGGTTCGTTCGTTTCTCGTCAGCTCCTGCATGCTCGCTGCGCTGTCCGGCTGCGCCCGTATGTGGTTTGCAGAGCGTGAACCCTGGCGCCGCGAAGCCGAGGTCGCGTGCCTGCAATCCGGCGCAATAAAGGAAAGCCCCTACGTCGCGATCGTCAGCGCGATCGACGGGCCCGGGGTCTGCGGCGCCGACTATCCGCTGCGCGTCGCAGCCTTGGGCGAGGCGGCGGTTTCTGGCTTTGCCGAGGAGGTGCCGCGCCCGCCGGGCGCGATCCAGGCGGGGGCGCTACCGCCACCATCGTCGCCGCCTTATCAGAGCGCCCCGCCCGCGCCGCGCTATTCGCCGGCTCCCGCCGCTTCGATCAGCTCCATGGGCGCGCCGCTCTCGCTGTCGCCCCCCGGCGGTGCTCCCTACGCGCCCGAAGGGCGTAGCTACGCGCCGAGCGGCGAGCCGCCGGCCGCAACAGCGCCAGTCATCGTGCCGCTCGGCCGGTCGGCACCTCAGGCGCTCTCGGTCGCGCCGGCGGCGCTCTCGCCGACCGCGACGCTCGCCTGCCCGGTGGTGTCGGTCCTCAATCGCTTCGTGAGCGATCGCGTGCAGCCGGCGGCGGCCCGCTGGTTCGGCCAGCCGGTGGTCGAGATCAAGCAGATCTCCGCCTATTCATGCCGCGGCATGAACGGCAATCCGCGGGCCAACATCTCCGAGCATGCCTTCGGCAATGCGCTCGACATCGCAGCCTTCACGCTTGCCGACGGACGCAAGATTACGGTGAAGGAGGGCTGGCACGGTGCACCGGAGGAGCAGGGCTTCCTGCACGACGTGCAGGGCGCGGCATGCGAGATGTTCACGACGATCCTCGCGCCGGGCTCGAACGCCTATCACTACGATCACATGCACGTCGATTTGATGCGCCACGCGAGCGGCCGGGTGATCTGCGAGCCCAATCCGATCCCCGGCGAGGTCGCCGCCGCACGCGCCGGCGGCCGCTACGGCTGGCGCCCCGGCGCGTCGCCGGTCACCGGCTCGATCGCCGGACGGCGATAAGCAGAGCGCCAACTCGGCAGCCTCTGTTGATCATGCGGTGCCAGCGGGCCGACGAAGGGCATGTCGGGTGCGATGGCGCCGGCGTCGTTGCTGTGACGCGGCGACCACGTTCGGACAAATAGGGCCGAAAGGCCCCTTTGCCACGACATCGTTCCTGCAAAATCACCAGCCGCGCGCAGCCAGCGATGCGCCGCTTGCGTTTTTGACGCCGCACCAAACGGAAACGGGACCAATTGGTTTATATCCGACCGGAGTAATGAAGGTGGTACTGTAGCCATTTGCATCGGGTGTCATATAAAAACCAACGCCTAAAGCTGCGGTACCGTTATCGTTTATATAACACTGCGTATTTGGAAAGCCATAAGGCGGAGTTTGAGTACCTTCGACAAATACGCGTACCATAAATCCATTTGGGGGCGTCGCGCCGTTGAACAGAGTTACGGCTTGAGGCGGGCCAAGTCCAATGTTCGAAGCCATCGATGGGCCAGGAACCGCGGTTGCGGCGGGCGCTCCGTACCCCGGACACTCGACTGTTCCCCTTTGGTAGAGCAGGCATGTATCCTGCGCCGACGCGCCAGACACGATCAGGAAGATCATTGTAGCGAATGCGACAGCACTGCATAGGTGTTTCATTGGCCTCTCCAGTACATGAAACAGGCCACGAAAGGTACACTCGCAGTTTGATGTGGCAAGAGTTTCGTCGCTATCGGTGGCGCATAGCTGTCGCGATGCAGAGCGCTGCCGAGTGGAGTTCTGATGCTCGGCACCAGGTTAGTCTGGCTCAGCCTTTCCGAGCGACACAGGCGGCCGCGCGATATTGATGGCGATCGTGCCGCGCCTCGTCCGCGACGATAACCGAGGCGGACGTGTGGTGATGGCGGGACGCCAGCGGTAATATGGCAATCTCGATCGCCCGATGGCGGCAGCCGAGCGGGTAGCGACATCAGGCGCATCAGGGAGCGATCGCGCATTCCCGCAGGATTTCTGGCTTGAACGACAGCCCATGACCGGGCCGCTCCGGCGCCGTGATCATGCCGTCGACGATCGGCACGGGATCGACGAACAGATCTTCGGACAACCCCATGTCCTCGATCCAGACGCCGTTCGGGATCGCGGCGAGGAGCTGCACGTTCAGCTCCGGAAACAAATGCGGTGCGATGGTCAGCCCCCAGGTGTCGGCCAATACCGCGATCTTGCGCAGCTCGGTGAACCCGCCGCGCATCGGATCGGGCTGCAGGATCGGAATCTTCGGGTTCTCGAAAAACGGCCGCAGATCGAAGCGGGTGAAATGGGTCTCGCCACCGACGATGCGGATCGGCAGCGCCTCCGCGACGCGCATGTAGCCCTTGAAGTCATCGGCCGGTACCGGCTCCTCGAGCCAGTACACGTCATAGGGCTCGATCTTGCGGCCCATGACGATCGCGGTGTCCGCGGTCCAGCCCTGGTTGACGTCGATCATGATGGCGACGTCGGGGCCGAGCGCTTCGCGCATGCGGCGCACGTTGTCGACGTCGCCGCGCAGGTCGTCGGTGTGCGCCATCTGCATCTTGATCGCCCGGTAGCCGCGCTCCTTGTAGTGCAGCGCCTTCGCGATCATGCCGTCGCCACCGGAGCCGCGGAAGCAGCCGCTGCCATAGACGGGGATCCGCGAGCGGACGTGTCCCCAGAGGCGATGCAGCGGCAGGCCGGCACGCTTTCCGATCGCATCCCATAGCGCGATATCGAGCGCCGACATCGCCATGGTGACGATGCCGCCGCGGTTGTAGGTCACCGTCGCGCGCCACAGCTCCGACCAGATGCCCTCGACGGCAGTCGCATCCTTGCCAATGACGCGGGGAATGATCGTCTCCGCGAGCGCCATCGCCACGGTGCGCAATCCCGGCCGGAACGAGAACAGGTAGCCCATGCCGACGATGCCGCCCTTGGTCTCGACCTCGAGCACGAGGATGTTGCGGGCATCGCCGAACGCATGCCCCTTGAGCCAAGGCGTCTGCGGCCACGGCACCCGCAGAATTGTGGCGCGGATGGCGGCGATGGTCATGTCGGTCACGATGGCTGAACCTGTCTAAGGGCTGATGATGAGGCGGGCTGCACCTGCCGCTTGATATACGCGGTTGCTGTCGCCAGCGCATTATCCAACTCGGTGAAGCTCCAGATAGCTGTCCGGCCCATAGTGAATCGTGTTCCGCGAGAAGTAGGGCGGCGCGGGCAGGTCGAACTGGGCGTAGCCGTGGCTCACATTGCTCTTGAGGAGGTCGGTGCGGCTCGCGATGTCTAGCCGCAGCTTCTCGCCGCGCCGCAGCCGCACCGGCGCCGGCGTCAGGCTGAACACGATGGGCACGGGCTCGCCCGGCGTCAGCGGCCGCGGCGTTTCGGTGTCGATCGCGATCTCGCAATGGGTGCTCCGTCCGGGATCGAGCCGCCGCCGCGCCGCGCTGATCGTGCCCATGGACAGGAGGTGATAGCCGCCGCCGGCGTCGACCCGGCCGACGCGCGCGACGATCTGCGAGTCGATCTCGTTGCAGGAAAAACGCAGATGCGCCGTGACCGGACCCGCAAATTCCGTGTCGGCGTCGATTGTCGCCTCGTAGACGAGGGTTTGGTTGAGCACGTCGTCGATGCCGCCGAGAACCGGCGCGCCGAGCGGGATCGCCGCCCAGGCATTGGTGCCCGACGCCGGTGCTTCGTGGGCGAGCGCATGGGTCGCGCGATCCTCGCCGCCCGAGGCGAGATAGAACCGCGCGGGCATGCTACCCGGAACCGGAAACGCGGCAGCGCCGACGAAACGCTGTTCGCCGTCGAGCCAGTAGCGCACGGCCGCCTGCTCGCGATAGCCGTTGTCGGCGCCGCGCAGGATGTGATCGAAGAAAGCTATGGCTTCGAGCTGCCAACCATAGACCGGCAGCTCGTAGCGTGGCGGCGCGAGGATCATCCACCTGCGGTCGGTTGGCGTCCCGGCGTTCTCGAACAGGTCGTAGCTGCCGAACTGGTGCAGGTTGAGATATCCGAGGTTCTGCACCACGACGAAGGGGACCTCGATCTTGTCGAGCTCGCCCGACGGTCCCGGCGGAAAGCAACTCCCGGCGCGCGTCTTTCCGTCGATCATCCAGTTTGCGTACCATTCGCGCACCGGCCGCACCGGCGTCTTGCGCATGAAGCCGCGATAGATCGCATCCACGCGCTTCATGACCGCTCTTTCCAGAATCGGATGGAGCGGGCCGTTGGTGATCTGGCTGATGAGCGCGCGCAGGATCGGCGGTACGTGCAGGCGATAGAGCGGCGCGGTGAAGTTGGCGCCGGCCCACAATGTCGCGAAGTAGAGCCCGAACACGCCGCCGAACTGCATCAGATGGCGGAAGTAGTCGGTGCAGATTTCATTGCAGAAGAACGCTTTCAGGGCCGGCGGGCGGCGCACGGCGACGAGCGGCTGCGTCATCCCGTAATAGGATGTGCCGAACAGCACGACCTCGCCGTTGCACCACGGCTGCTCGGCGGCCCAGGCGATGGCACGCGCGTGGTCGTCGACGTCCTGCGGATTGAAGAACACCCCGGCCTCGCCCTGCGACCGTCCCATTCCGCGCCGCGTCAGGATGACTGGCGCATAGCCCCGATCGGTGAACGCGGGAGGACTGCCGATCTCGTTGCTGCCGGTCGGTACGCCCGCGGTGTGCAGCTCCTTGCAATAGGCGGCGAACTGGACGACAGCCGAATAGCGTCCCGCGGCCTTGGGAACATACACATCGGCGGACAGCGATACGCCGTCGCCGACCGGGACGCGCTGGTCGGCCAAGAGGCGGCAGCCGAGCCCGCGCATGGCCGCTCCTTTCGGGTCCCAGCCGGCCAACTGCATGCCGGAGAGCGAGGGCCGCAGCGGAATGAGGTTGTCCCAGAAGGCCGACATCCGCATCTCCAGTGCCCGTTTCGCGCCGTTTCTCGCTTGGCGGAGAACGGGCTGGTCGTTTGAGTACCGCGATATTGCGTTGCACACATGACCTGCCGCCGCATGAGCGGCCGGAACCAGCGGTGGACGACACCCTGCGACAAGCTGCGACAGCCCCCTTGGCCCCCTTCCTTGGCGGGCATAAACATCCCATATATTGGCGCGGGAGGGTACGCCCGCGGGTTTTCTGCGGGATGCCGGTCCCGGGGAGATTTATCATGCTTCGCAACGGGTTGCGGGCAGTGATCGCGACGCTCGCGGTGGCCGCGGCGCTGGCCCTGGTGGCGGCGCCGGCGGCCGATGCCCGCATCGGCGGCGGCTTCAGCTCGGGAAGCCGCGGCGGCCGCACGTTCTCAGCACCGCCGTCGACCTCGACGGCGCCGTCCGCTTCGCCGTTCCAGCGCACCACGGCGCAGCCCGGCCCGACGCTCGGGCAGCCGCGCGGCAGCGTGTTCGGGGGTAACCGCGGGTTCTTCGGCGGCGGGCTGCTCGGCGGCCTTGCGGCCGGGTTCATCGGCGCCGGCCTGTTCGGCCTGCTGTTCGGCCATGGCCTGTTCGGTGGACTGGGCGGCCTCGTGTCCATCCTCGGCTTGCTGCTGCAGGTCGGCCTGATCGCGTTCATCGGCATGATGCTGTGGCGCTACTTCCAGCGCCGCAACCCTGCCTATGCCGGCAACGCCGGTGGCGGGCCGCTCTATCGTGATGGGTCGGGCGTGGGTTCTGGACTAGGCTCCGGGCTCGGCATGGGGCTTGGGTCGGGCTCTCGCCCCGCCGCCGGCGCGGGCCAGCGCAGCGACACCGTGGGCGTCACGGGGGCCGACTACGACGCGTTCGAACGCGCGCTCGGGGAAGTCCAGACGGCCTACAGCAACGAAGACCTCGCCGCCCTGCGGGCCCATGTGACGCCGGAGCTGCTGTCCTACTTCTCCGAGGACCTTGCACAGAATGCGGGCCGCGGCGTCGTCAACCGGGTGTCCGACGTCAAGCTCCTCAAGGGCGATCTCTCGGAGGCCTGGCGCGAAGGTGACACCGAGTATGCGACCGTCGCCATGCAGTTCTCGATCCACGACTGGATGGAGAATCGCAACGGCCAGGTTGTCGACGGCGATCCGCACCGGCCGCAGCAGGTCACCGAGTTCTGGACCTTCCGCCGGCAGGCCGGCGGCCCCTGGATCCTCTCGGCGATCCAGCAGGTCTGACGTTTGCTCTTCCCTCCCCCTGCAAGGGGGAGGGTAGGGTGGGGGTCATCTGACTCGCGGTTCTTGCCGCCCGCGACCCCCTCCCCACCCTCCCCCTTTCAGGGGGAGGGAGTCTGGCGCGGTGCCTAGCTTTGGGGCCATTATCCCCCCGGTGACCATGTCGATGTGTTAGCAAAGTCACACACTTTCCCTCTCTGCACTGCCGGGAGGGTTTTTTAATTCCATTGTGTGAACCTTCCGGTTTAAGGCCGAGACAGAATGCGTGTATCGGCACCTGGGAGGGGCTTGATGACCCGGTTTCGTACCCGCCTGATTACCGCCGCGGGAGTGACCTTCGGCCTGTTCGCACTCGCGTTGCTCGCGGCCATGCAGTCGGCCGACTCGCAAACGGTGGGAATCAAAGTGCTAGGACTGAATTCGTCGGTCGCCTGCGCCCAGGCTCAAGAGCGCTGGGACGACGCCGGCTATTACCAGACCGAATACGCTCGCCAGCACTGCGACAACGGCGCTGCGCAGTAAGCACCGCGCAATAGAAATTCCCATCACGTTTCCGGCTTGCCGTAACCGCCTGCGGTCGGCGTCTGGATGATGATCGCCTCGCCGGCGTCGAGCGTCGTCGCGTCGGCGCCCTCGAGGCGTTCCATCGTTCCATCGTTGCGACGCACCCAGTTCTCTCCGATCTGGCCGGAGCCGCCACCCGCAAGGCCAAACGGCGGCACGATGCGGTGACCCGACAGGATCGTGAATTCCATCGGCTCGAGAAATCGGATGGTGCGGCGCACGCCGTTGCCGGCGTTCCAGCGCCCGCGCCCGCCCGAGCCGGGGCGGATGTGGAAATCCTCGAGCAGCACCGGATAGCGGAATTCCAGCACTTCAGGGTCGGTGAGCCGGGTGTTGGTCATGTGAGTGTGCACGGCATCGGTGCCGGGGAAGCCGGGCCCCGCCGGCGAGCCCGAGCAGAGCGTCTCGTAATACTGGTAGCGGGCATTGCCGAAGTTGACGTTGTTCATGCTGCCCTGCGCGGCCGCGAGCGCGCCGAGCGCGCCGAACAGGGTGTCGGTCACGGCCTGGCTCACCTCCACATTGCCGGCGACGACGGCGGCGGGATATTCCGGCGAGAGCATCGACTGCTTCGGGATGACGATGTTGATCGGCCGCAGGCAGCCGGCGTTCATCGGGATGTCGTCGTCGACCATGACGCGGAACACATAGAGCACGGCGGCCCGCGTCACCGGCTCAGGCGCGTTGAAGTTGGTCGGCTGTTGCGGCGAGGTGCCGGTGAAGTCGACGGTCGCCTCGCGCTTCTCCTTGTCGACGGTGATCCTGACCTTGATCACCGTGCCCTGGTCCATGCCGTAGGCGAACTCGGAATCGTGCAGGCGGTCGATCACCCGGCGCACGCTTTCGGCGGCGTTGTCCTGGACGTGCTGCATGTAGGCCTTCACCACCGGCAGGGTGAATTGCGCCGTCATCTTGTGCAGCTCCTGGACCCCCTTCTCGTTCGCCGCGATCTGCGCCTTGAGGTCGTTGACGTTCTGCACGGCGTTGCGCGCGGGGTATTTCGCGCCGTTGAGCAGCGCGTAGAGCTCCTGCTCGCAGAAGCGGCCGCGGTCGACGAGCTTGAAATTGTCGATGTAGACGCCTTCCTCCTCGATCGTTCGCGCATTGGGGGACATCGAGCCCGGCGAGATGCCGCCGACGTCGGCATGATGGCCGCGGCTCGCGACCCAGAACAGGATGTCGCGGCCTTTCTCGTCGAACACCGGCGTGCACACGGTGATGTCCGGCAGATGGGTGCCGCCGTTATAGGGCGCATTGATCGCGTAGACGTCGCCGGGCCGGATGTTTCCGGCGTTCTCGCGGATGATGGTCTCGACCGCGCGGTCCATCGAGCCGAGATGCACCGGCATGTGCGGGGCGTTGGCGACCAGCGTGCCGTCGTGCGCGAACACGGCACAGGAGAAGTCGAGCCGCTCCTTGATGTTGACCGAATAGGCGGTGTTCTGCAGGGCGACGCCCATCTGCTCGGCGATCGACATGAAGAGGTTGTTGAACACCTCGAGCATCACCGGATCGGCATCGGTGCCGATGGCGTGGCTGCGCACCAGCGGTACCGTGCGCGTCGAGCAGCAGATGGTTCTTTGCCGTGATCTCGGCCTGCCAGCCGTCCTCGACCACGATGGTCTGGTGTGGCTCGATGATGATCGCGGGGCCCTTGACCTTGTGCCCGGGCGCGAGCTGGTCGCGCAGGTAGACGGCGGCCGTACGCCAGTCGCCGCCCGAGTAGAACCGCGTCCGCTGCGCAGGCGCCGGCAGGGGCGCCGTCGTGAGCGGCAACGCCGGCTCTGAGAATTTCGCGCCGCCGCCGATCGCCTCGACGGAGACTGCCTCGATCATCAGCGTCTTGGTCGCGTCGATAAAACCGAAGCGGGCACGATGCGCGGTTTCGAATGCCGCTTTGATCGCTGCGAGGCTCGGTGGCGATGTGGGCTCCTTCGCCGTGCCGGCGAGCGTATAGGCCGGCACCACGAGCGCGGTGTCGGTGCCGGCATAGCGGACATGGGCGCGCACCTCGACGGTGACGTCGGCCTCGGCCACGCCCTGTCCGACGACCTCGCGGCGCGCTTCCGCGCCGAGCCGGCTGCCGACGGCGAGCACCGTCGCGAGCGCGTCCTCGCCGAACGGCGCTTCGATCGCCTGCTCGCGGGTGGCGCGGATGTCGGCCAAACCCATCCCGTAGGCCGACAGGAGCGAGGAGAGGGGGTGGATCAGCACCTTGGTCATGCCGAGCGCGTCGGCGACGAGGCAGGCGTGCTGGCCGCCGGCGCCGCCGAAGCAGGCGAGCGCATAGCGCGTCACGTCGTAGCCGCGCTGGACCGAGATCTTCTTGATCGCGTTCGCCATGTTCTCGACGGCGATCTTGATGAAGCCGTCGGCGATCTCCTCGCCCTTGCGGCCGACTTCGCGCGCGAGTGCGGCGAAGCCTTCGCGCACCGCCTCGGCATCGAGCGGCTGGTTCTGTGCGGGGCCGAAAATCTTCGGGAAGAAGTCCGGCATCAGCTTGCCGACCATCACGTTGGCGTCGGTTACCGCCAGCGGCCCGCCGCGCCGGTAGCACATCGGCCCGGGATTGGCGCCGGCGCTGTCGGGCCCCACGCGGAAGCGGGCGCCGTCGAAATGCAGCACCGATCCGCCGCCGGCGGCGACCGAGTGGATCAGCATCATCGGTGCGCGCATGCGCACGCCTGCGACCTCGGTCTCGAAGGCACGCTCGTACTCGCCGTCGTAATGCGACACGTCGGTCGAGGTGCCGCCCATGTCGAAGCCGATCAGGCGATCGAGGCCGGCCTCACGGCCGGTCTGCGCCATGCCGACCACGCCCCCGGCCGGTCCCGACAGGATCGCATCCTTGCCTTGGAAGAGATCGGCCGCGGTGAGCCCGCCCGACGACATCATGAACATCAGCCTTGGCGCGCTCGCGCCCGCGCTCTCGTCGGCCTTGAGGTCATCGGCGACCTGCGCCACGTAGCGGCGCAGGATCGGCGAGAGATAGGCATCGACCACCGTGGTGTCGCCCCGGCCGATCAGCTTGATCAGCGGCGACACCTCGTGGCTCACCGAGACCTGAACAAAGCCCATGCCGCGCGCCAGCGCGGCGATCTCGCGCTCGTGTTTTTGATGGTGATAGGCATGCATGAATACGATCGCCACGGCCTTGATGCCGTCGGCCAGCGCCCGCTCGAGGTCGGTGCGGACGTCGCTGAGGTCGGGCACGGCCTCGACGGTCCCGTCGGCGCGCACCCGCTCGTCGACCTCGATCACCCGCTCGAACAGGATTTCCGGCTTGATGATGTGGCGGGCGAAAATCTTCGGCCGCGCCTGGTACCCTATTCGGAGCGCGTCGCGGAAGCCTTTGGTGGTGACCAGCACGGTGCGCTCGCCCTTGCGCTCGAGCAGCGCATTGGTCGCGACCGTGGTGCCCATCTTGATGGCGCCGATCTTGCCCGCGGGGATCGGCGCGCCGGGCGCGAGACCAAGCAGATCGCGGATGCCCTGCACGGCAGCGTCGCGATAGGCCCCGGGATTTTCCGACAGCAGCTTGTGGGCGGCGAGGCTCCCGTCGGGTCGGCGCGCCACCACGTCGGTGAAGGTGCCGCCGCGGTCGATCCAGAAATCCCAAGTGTCCATTCAGTCGATGGTCCTGCCGTGGTGAAGGCGTTCTCTTATTCGGTCCGGGCAAGAATTACCATTGGACAACGAGAGGATAGGGTGCTGCGGTGGTGCACGAGATCACCCTCTTGCTGTCATCGCCCGGCTTGACCGGGCGATCCAGTAACCACCGGACTTCGATTGGGGCACAGCTCCAGTGGCGTCGATGACGTGGGGGTTACTGGATTGCCCGGTCAAGCCGGGCAATGACAGAGAGTGGGAAGCGGGCAGGCGATTTGAGAGCCGGAGAGCGCATATGCTCACATCAGAGCGCACGACCTCGCGTGAACCCGCATTCTCGACCGGCCACGAGGTGCGCATGGCGTCCCGCTCCGGCGGCTTTGCCGGCCATACCACCGGGCTCGCCCACGGCTTCGTGCAGGGCAATCTCGCGATCCTGCCGCGCGATTGGGCAGAGGATTTCCTGCGCTTCTGCACCGCCAATCCCAAAGCCTGCCCGCTGCTCGGCGTGTCCGATCCAGGCAGCCCCCGCGTTCCCGCGCTCGGCGCCGATCTCGACATCCGCACCGACCTGCCGCGCTACCGGGTGTGGCGGGACGGCGAGGTCGCCGGCGAGCCGACCGAGATCGGCGCGGTGTGGCGTGACGACCTCGTCACCTTCGTGATCGGCTGTTCCTTCACCTTCGAGGAACTCCTCCTGCAATCGGGTATCGCGCTGCGCCATCTCGACTGCGGCTGCAACGTCGCGATGTACCGCACCAATATCGCGACCCGGCCCGCCGGCCGTTTCCACGGACCCATGGTGGTGTCGATGCGACCGTTCCGTCCGGCCGACGCCATCCGCGCCATCCAGATCACGTCGCGGCTGCCGGGCGCCCACGGCGCGCCGGTCCACATCGGCCATCCGGCAAGCATCGGCATCGCCGATCTCGGCAAGCCCGATTACGGCGATGCGGTGCCGGTCGGTGACGACGAGCTGCCGGTGTTCTGGGCCTGCGGAGTGACGCCGCAGGCGGCGATCGTCGCCGCACGGGTGCCGTTCGCCATCACCCACGCGCCCGGCGCGATGCTGGTGACCGATCTGAGGAATACCGAGCTCGTGGCGTTCTGAAGGTTTGACACGTTTTTCGAGCTCACCGGCCGCCGTGCACGACCGCCCAGTGACACGGGGCGATAAGCTCGCCCCGGGGTAGGACCCCAAATTCACTCCGCTCCCGGCAGCCGATCCAATGACTTGAATGCGGACATTTGGCTGCCTCCCTTCGAAATGTTAGGATACGCGCATTCGAGGCACAGCGATTCAAAGAAATGCATTTGGGGCGAAGTGGTGAAGCGGGCGAAGGCTGAAAAACGGGGGCGGCGCAAGGTTGTCGGATCGTCGGTGCGTCGCCGTGGGCCATCCGCTGCGGAGTTACGCAAGCTGCTCGAATTGCGCAGCGGCGAACTCGTAGAGGCGCTGGAGTATCAGACGGCGACCTCGGAAATTCTCCGCGTGATCAGCCGTTCGCTCTCCGATACAAAGCCGGTATTCGATGCGATCGCGCAAAGCGCCCTCAAGCTTTTTCCCCATTCTGCGGTTCAAATCGTGGTGCCTGAAGGCGACCAAGTGCGGGCAGCCGCCATCGCACACGCCGACGCCACCCACGTCGAGGCGTTGCACCGTACATTCCCGATTCCGCTCGACCGCGCTTACATGCATGCAACGGCCATCCTGGATCGCAGGTTGCTCGACGTGGCGGATGCGACCGCAGAGACCTACGCCTCCGCTCCGTTCGCATCCGGAATCAAGAACTTTCTGGCCAGCGGATATCGCGCCATCACCATCGTGCCGATGATGCGCGGCGATGCCGCGATCGGGGCGATGAGCGTCGCCCGGCCTGTCGCGGGCCCCCTCTCGGCAAAGCAGATCGCGTTGCTGCGCACATTTGCCGACCAGGCCGTCATCGCCATCGAGAACGTGCGCCTTTTCAACGAGCTGCGAGAATCGCTCCAGCAGCAAACCGCGACCGCAGAGGTGCTCAAGGTCATCAGCCGCTCGACATTCGACCTGCAGGTGGTGCTCGACACGCTGGTGGAATCGGCCGCCCGGCTTTGCGAGGCGGACATCGTCGCCATCCACCGCGAGAAGAATGCGGGATACGATCTGGTTTCTGCGTTCGGCTACACCGCAGAAGACAGGGCTTTCGTCGCAAAGGACAATCCGTTGCCGCCTGCGCGCGGGAGCGTCGTCGGTCGAACGGTGCTCGAAGGCAAAGTGGTTCATGTCCTCGACGTGCAGTCGGATCCGGACTACACGCTCATTGCATTTGCGAAGCGCGTCGGCCAACGCACCGCGCTCGGGGTCCCGTTGCTGCGGGAAGGCAAGCTCGTCGGAGTGATGTTCCTCGCACGCCACTCCGTGCGACCGTTTACCGACAAGCAGATCGAATTGGCGACCACTTTCGCCGACCAGGCGGTCATCGCGATCGAAAACGCGCGGCTGCTCGGCGAACTGCGCCAGCGCACGTCGGACTTGACGGAATCGCTCCAGCAGCAGACCGCGACGTCCGACGTCCTGCATACCATCTCGAGCTCGCCGGGCGAATTGACGCCGGTTTTCGAGACGATTCTGGCGAACGCCACGCGTCTTTGCGAAGCCAAGTTCGGCAACGCTTACCTCGTCCAGAACGGCGCGATCCAGCATGCGGCGACATACAACACGCCGTCCGCCTTCATCGAGTTCCGCAAGCATACGCCGCCCAGTGCCGATCCCGGCACGCCCAGCGGCCGCATGCTGCAGACCAAATCGGTGGTCCACATTCCGGACCTCGCTGCGGAGGAGAGCTATCGCGAGCGCCATCCGGGCGTGGTCGCGGCGGTGGAGTTGCTCGGCGAACGGACGAGCCTGCACGTTCCGATGCTGAAGGAGAGCGAGCTCAAGGGCTATTTCAGCATTTACCGGCAAGAGGTTCGCCCGTTCACCGAACAGCAGATCGCGCTCGTCAAGAATTTCGCAGATCAGGCCGTCATCGCCATCGAGAACGCGCGGCTGCTCAATGAACTGCGGCAGTCGCTTCAGCAGCAGACGGCGACCGCCGACGTGCTCAAGGTCATCAGCCGTTCGACTTTCGATCTGCAGAAAGTACTGGATACGCTGGTGGAATCGGCAACTCGCCTGTGCGAAGCGGACAACGGTTCGCTGTTCCGCCGCGAGGGCGAAGACTACCTTTGGGCCGCAAGCTACGGCTATCCGGACGCGTACCTCGACTACGTCAAGGGCAGGCGTGTGCCGGCGGATCGTGGCAGTGCGACAGGACGCACGGCGCTTGTCCAAAACATCGTCCATATTCCGGACGTCTTGCAGGATTCCGAATACACCTTCTGGGGTGCGCAAAAGAGCGGCAACTTCAGGGCCATCCTTTCCGTGCCGCTCATGCGCGAAGGCGTGCCGATCGGCGTGTTTGGACTGACGCGCTCCAAGCCGGGTCCATTCACCGAAAGGCAGGTCGAGTTGGTCACCACCTTCGCCGACCAGGCCGTGATCGCCATCGAGAATGCGCGATTGTTTGAAGAAGTCGAGGCGCGTAATCGCGACCTCACCGCATTGGGCGAGGTCGGCCGCGCGGTGAGTTCCACGCTAGACCTCAAGGTGGTGTTGAAGACTATCGTCGATCACGCCGTCGCGCTATCTGGCGCCGATGCAAGCTTGATCTTCTATTTTCGGATGGATACCGGCCGGTTCGATCTCGGCGAGACCGCGGGCCTCGATGACCAGTCGATCGAAAGATATCGCACTCTCGACATCGGCGAGTCGGAGACCGGCCTCGGCGAAGCCATCACGAGCCGCCAGCCCGTGCAAGCTCCCGATATAGCGAAGCGCCCCAGCAATCCGCTTCGAAATGCGGCGCTCGAAGCGGGAATGCGTGCGGCCCTCGTGGTGCCCCTTCTCGGTGCCGAAGGCCCGCTCGGCGCGCTTGTTCTGCAGCGCCGCACGCCCGGCGAGTTTTCCCCCGTTGTGATCAGCCTCATGCGGAGCTTCGCCGACCAGTCGGCGATCGCCCTGGAGAACGCGCGCCTGTTCGACGAAGCCGCCCAGAAGAGCCGCGAGCTCGAGATTGCGAGCGAGCACAAATCCCGGTTCGTCGCCAACATGAGCCACGAGCTCCGAACCCCGCTCGCCGCGATGCTCGGCTACGCCGAGCTGATGGAAGAAGGCATCTATGAGCCGCTGGGTGAACAATCGCTGGCCGCGCTCGGGCGGGTTCGCTCGAACGGCAAGCATCTGCTGGGCCTGATCAACACCATCCTCGACATCGCAAAGATCGAATCCGGCCAATTCACCTTGAACATGACGGAATACTCGATCGCTGGCGTCGTGGAGGCGGTGCGTGCGGCTACCGAGTCGCTCGCGCAAAACAAGCGGCTCGCGCTCACGACCGAGGTGGCCGGATCTCTGCCGCTCGGCATCGGCGACGAGCAACGTCTCACCCAGGTGCTGCTCAATCTCGTCGGCAATGCGATCAAATTCACGGATCGAGGCGAGGTCCGGGTGAGGGCCGAAGCCGCCGACGGCCGTTTCGCGGTGAGTGTGGTGGACACCGGTCCCGGCATTCCGGAACACGAGCGGACGCGGATCTTCGAGCAGTTCCACCAGATCGACAACTCGAACACGAAGGCCAAAGGGGGGACCGGCCTCGGCCTCGCCATTGCCAAACAGATCGTCGAGATGCATGGCGGCCGCATTTGGGTCAACTCGAAGGTCGGCGAGGGATCGACGTTCCGGATGGAATTGCCCATACGCATCGAGAGCTGATTGCATGACGAAACGCATACTGGTCATCGAGGATCAAGAAGATCTACGCGGCATCCTGCGCGATCTTTTCACGCGTTCTGGCTACGTCGTCATGGAAGCCTCGGACGGGGCTGCCGGCGTCATGAGCGCCAAATCCGAGCGCCCCGACATCATCCTGATGGACATTCAAATGCCCGTCATCGACGGCTATGAGGCGACCCGCCAAATCAAGGCCGACCCGGCTCTCACGAAAATCCCCATCATCGCCATCAGCTCCTTCGCCATGAAGGGAGACGAGGAGAAGGCACGGGCCGCCGGCTGCGATCACTACGTCACCAAACCCTACAGCCCCATGGCGCTGCTTCGCATGATCCGCGGCTGCCTCGGCGAGCCGGGGGCCGGAGCCTGAGGCCCGGTTCCGGTGGGACTTCCGCCGTGATAACATCGCGGTGAAAGCGGACTGTCGATTGCAAGGACGCGATCCCGAAAGGATTGGCGCGGCCATGACCGTGATCGCAATGACACGAGAGATCGGATCCTACGGATCCGAAATTGCGGCGAAAGTGGCCGCGGAATTGAGACTCGAGATCATCAACTCTGAGATTGTTGCGCCGCAGGTTGCCGGAGCGATGGGTGTCACGGCTGGTGCGGTCCAACGTTATCTGGATGGCAAGGCCACTTTATTCGATCGTTGGCAGATCGATACCAGGAAGTTGTCACAATACACGTTGGACCAAATTCTCAATCTCGCTCTGAAGGACAATGTGCTGATCCGCGGATGGGGAGCCGCGGCGCTGTTTCAAGGTATTCGCGGCGTCATCTGCGTGCGGGTGTGCGCGCCGATGGCGTCACGCGTGGCCGTGATGATGGAACGGCTTGGTTCAAAGGATGAAGCTGCGGTACGCGAAGAGATCGAGAGCTTCGACGCAACGCACGCGCGAGCGATGCGCGCTGCATTCAATTTTGATTGGAACGATGCGCTCCTCTACCACATCGTCTTGAACACCGCGCGCGTGCCGCTCGACGAGTGCGTCAGCGCGGTGTGCCAATTGGCGCGGCGGCTGAACTCCCAGGACGACTCTGCGACAAAGAAGGCGCTTGCCGAGAGGCTGCGCCAAATCGGCGCCGGCGAACGCGGCGACTGACGATGGCTGTCGCCATCGATGCCTAGAACGCCAAACGGACTGGAGCCTTGGATGGCCGCTCGCGGCAAAAATCGGTCGTCCCGGCCTTCGATTTGGTGTCCGCTGCGTGAGGTCAACCCGCCATCACCGGCTCTGACCCTGCCCATGACCCAAAACGGGCCTCAACGAGTCCAGTTGCTTTCACTCAGCATTGATCGATTGCACCGTCCAGATCGTCGGAATATTGCCGACATCCCCCATCGACGCGATCACCGTCCCGTTCATGAACCACATCGCGGTGTTGCCGCTGGTGTCGCGCCACAATAGATCGCTCATGCCGTCGCCGTTGTAGTCGCCGGTCTGGACCATCGACCACGAGGTCGCCACGTTGCCGAGGCCGCCGGTCGCGAGGACGCTTGCGCCGTTCATGAGCCAGATCGCCGTGTTTCCGCTGCTGTCCCGCCAGGCAATGTCGGCAACGCCGTCGCCGTTGAAGTCGCCGGTTCCGACCACCGACCAGGTCGTCGGGACGGTGCTTATTCCTGCCGCGTAGGCCACCTGCATGCCGTTCATGAACCACACGGAGATGTCGCCGCTGGTGCCGCGCCACAAAATATCGGCCCTGCCGTCGCCGTTGAAGTCGCCGACGCCGGCCACCGTCCAGACGTTCGTCGGGACGGTGCCGATGGTCCCGGACGACGCGACGTTGGGGCCGTTCATCAGCCACACCGCGAGAGTCCCGTTGCTGTCTTCCCACAGGATGTCGCCCAATCCGTCGCCGTTGAAATCGCCGGTGCCGACCACCGTCCAGCCGGCCGGGACTCCGGCGATGGCGGCGGCCGAGGCGATCTGCGCGCCGTTCATGAACCAGATGGCGTTGTCGCCGCCGCCGTCCCGCAACAGCAGGTCGGCCCTGCCGTCGCCATCGAAGTCGCGCTGGCCGACGATCGACCAGGTGTTGGGCACGGCGCCAACGCCGCCCGACGACGACACCGCGGCTCCGTTCATCACCCAGAATGCGACATTGCCGCTGTCGTCGCGCCAGACGAGGTCGCTCTTGCCGTCGCCGTTGAGGTCGTGGGTGCCAGCCAGTGGGTGGCTGACGCTCATCGGAATGGAGAAGAAACGCGCGATCTCCGCCGTCGCGTCGAAATCCATGTTCGGGTATTCACCTGACATAGGACCGCTGTTTGCGTGCCCCGGCCACACATGATTCCCACCTTTGACCGTAAGGACTTGGAATGCGGCAAGGCACGCCCTGCCCACCGCCAAGGTGGTCGCCGACCCGAACGGACTTTCGTCGAGGCCTGCGCAACGGAAAACCCCACCCGACAACGTATCGACGTATTGCTTGATGGCCGCCGTATAGGTCCGACTGGTTGGAGGAGGGCCCAAGCTCGCGGTCGGATCGATGGACGTCCAATAGTCCTTCGCGCCCTCCAGCGCCTTCGTATTGAGAAAATTCCGACCCGGGTAAGGCATCACCTCATCGCCGGTGCCATGCATCATGATCGTGCGAACGGGAAATTCGGGCAGACAGATTTCATGGTCTTCGGTCCCGAAATTCGTTGCGGTCCCCAAGCCGAAATACGCGCCCGAGACCAACGCCACACCGACCAAATTGACACGTGGGTGAGGGTGGCAGGCCAGCGCCATGGACATGCCGGCCCCGTCCGACTTGCCCACTGCATACACCCGACTGCGGTCCGCCTTCGGGAATTCCGGCCGCCACGCGATCCAGTCGAGGAGAGCGGCCGGCAAATCGAGATCGTTCTCGGGCGTCGGCATCATCCAGGGAAACGCGTTGATCCAGCTATGACCGTTGTTGCTCACATTGCCCACCGGCACGATGACCAGCGCGTGCATCGCCGAAAGGCCCGTGAAATCAAGAAACCCGGTCCCGCTTGCGTCGTGCAGCCGCTCGCCGCCCCCGTGAAACCCGAATACGATCGGCAGGCCGTCCGGAGGGACATCGTCGGCGCACCCGGAAACGATGAACTCGCGATGGAAGCCCGCAGTATCGATGAGGGATCGCGACAAAGTGGGATTGATCGGGTTGGTGCATGCGTCGGCGGGGCCGCTGAGCAGCCCTGCCACAGGGAGAAGCGCAAGTGACAAACCTAGTCTTGTGATCATCACGTCACCCTCGCGTTATGAGCCGCGAAACGCAACCAATGCCTAGTTACTGTTCACATCCCGCCAGCACGGTCGCAAGCGGTGACCCCTGTGTCGCAACGCGCCGTTTCAGTGTTGAGATATCCAATTGCAGGCGTCGCTAGCTGCTGCGCCGCAATGAACTTCGTCGTCTTACTCGATCACCTCGTCGGCACTCACAAGAAGGGCATTTGGCACGGTCAGACCGAGCATCTTGGCGGTCTTCAGGTTGATGACCAGATTGAATTTGGTGGCTTCCTGGACTGGTAGATCGGCCGGTTTATCACCTCTGAGGACCCGGGCGGCGTAGATGCCCGTATGACGATAGGCGTCGCTGAGGTCCGCGCCGTAGCTCATCAAGGCACCCAGGTTGGTATGTTCCTGCCAAGGGCTGATGGTCGGAATTCGAAAGCGTTCCGCTAGCGCCACGAGTAACTCCGGCTGGCTCGCAAAGAAGGGGTCCTGGCCGAGAAGGAGTGCACCTACGTTCTGTTCGGCGACCTTCGCAAAGGCAGCTCGAACGTCGTCCTCGGTGCTTGCTCTTGCGATCAATACCTGTTGGCCAATACGTCCGGCTGCGGCCTGGAACTCGCGCAACTGCCCCTGTGCCTGCGGATTACTCGGGTTGATCAACAATCCGATCAAAGCCGGTTTGTGGCTGACCTCGCGTAGCAGCTCGAGACGTTTTGGTTCAAGCTCGACCCCCATAATCGCCACGCCCGTGACGTTCCCGCCAGGGCGATTGAGGCTGGCGACGACGCCGAGTGCGACCGGGTCAGCGGTCATGTTGAAGACGATCGGAATCGTTGACGTTGCTGCTCGGGCGGCGATCGTCGCCGGGGCACCGCCGATCGGAATGATCACCGCGACACGCTGCCGAACCAGTTCAGTCGCCAAGGCCGGCAAACGATCATAATGACTCTCCGCCCAGCGGTATTCGATCGTCAAATTCTGACCTTCAACAAAACCAGATTCGCGTAAGCCCTGTCGAATTGCCTCCGCAAATCGAGCGTACGGAGCCGCTGCGGGGGCGCCGAGGAATCCGACCACTCGCCCAACCCCCTGCTGAGAGCGAGCCACCGACGGCCACATGGCGGCACTTGCCAGCCCCGCTATGAACCCCCGCCGTCGCATCTCCGCCCTCCAAGGATTTGCCGGCAGGGTCGCGTTTGACCCCAACCAGTCATCGGCCCTACGGTGTTAATCAGGCGCGCCAATATACTGGAGGTTGAAAGCAAGGTCGATGCGTGGTACGAGGCCAGCTCATTTCAGGTCGAGGCGGCCGCGGTGTGCAGGTTGAACAAGGCCGCCCTCGGTAATGTGGTTTACCCGCCGTTCGGCTCTTATTTGCGGCATTTTGTTTGGCTTAATGGCGTCGACGGAGCGGGGCAGGGGCCGCGTTCCGGGGCGTAGCAAAAGCGTATGAATTTCCATGGACGTGCATTTCAAATCGGCCACCGAGATCGCCCGGATCATTCGCGAACGCAAGGTCAGCGCGCTCGAGGTCCTCGACCATTTTCTGACCCGCGTCGCCAAGTACAATCCCGGGCTCAACGCCATCATTTGGCTTGATGCCGAAAGGGCGCGCGCCCGCGCGAAGTCGGCGGATGCCGCGCTCGCCAAGGGCGAGGTGTGGGGACCGCTCCACGGCGTGCCCATGACCATCAAGGAGAGCTACAACGTGGCGGGCTCGCCGACCACATGGGGCGATCCGAAGTTCAAGGACAACGTGACGGAGACGAACGCGCTCGCCGTCGATCGGTTGGAGAACGCGGGGGCCGTGCTGTTCGGCAAGACCAACGTGCCGCTGCTGCTCGCCGATAACCAGAGCTACAACGCGATCTACGGCACCACGAACAATCCATGGGATCTGTTGCGAACGCCCGGCGGCTCGTCCGGCGGGTCGGCGGCGGCGCTTGCCGCCGGCCTCACGGGCATCGACGCCGGCAGCGACATCGGCGGGTCGGTCCGCAACCCCGCGCATTTCTGCGGCGTGTTCACTCACAAGCCCACGTGGGGCATCGTCGCCCCGAAAGGGCAGGCGCTCCCCGGCTCGTTCGCCTATGCGGACATCTCGGTGATCGGTCCGATGGCGCGCGGCGCCGACGATCTCGAGGTCGCGCTCGACGCCATGGCCGGTCCCGACGAGATCGACAGCGTCGCCTGGAAGGTCGACCTGCCGGCCTGCGCCGCGGGCTCCCTCAAGGATATGCGCATCGCCGTGAAGTTGCGCGATCCCTATTGCGAGGTCGAAACCGCATACGCGGACAGGCTCCAGGCGCTGGTCGAGGCGCTGGTAAAACGCGGCGCCAAGGTGAAGGAGGCCGAGCCGAAACTCGATACGGCGCGTCTTTACGAGACCTACATCGTGCTGCTGCGCGCCGCGACCTCGGCGCGCACGCCGGACGACGACCTTCAACGCTGGCGCAGACAGGGAGAAGAGATCGGCGCCGGCAACGAGCCGTATCTCGATTTCACCGTACGCGGCCATGCGCTGCCCCACCGGGAGTGGTTGCGGCTCAACAACGAGCGTCACGCCCTGCGTCGGACCTTCGCGGCGTTCTTCGAGGATCACGACATACTTCTGTGTCCGGCGAACGTTTCCGCGGCGGTACCGCACGATCAGGAGGGCGAACGCTGGCAGCGCCGGATCATCGTCAACGGCAAAAAGGTGCCCACGACCAACAGCCTGTTCTGGGCGGGCTATTCCAGCCTCGTCTATCTGCCGTCGACGGTCGGCCCCGCCGGAATGATCGAGTCGCAGAGGCTACCCTGCGGATATCAGGCGATCGCGGCGAGCGGCCGCGACAAGACCTCGATCGCCTTCAGCCGCTTCGTCGAGAGGGAAATCGTCGGTTTCGTTCCGCCGCCGGGTTTCGTCTGATCGCGAGCGCGAGGTCGCCGATCAACTCCGGCTCGGTGCGAACCGGCGAGGCTTATTCGATCTCGGATTTCGCAAATTCCTGTGCGACGCCGGGATAAATCGCCTTCGCGGCGGCGAGGTCGGCGTCGGCGCCTGAGAAATCGCCCTTCCTGCGCTTGGCTATGCCGCGTCCGTAGAGCGCGTTGGCGAGCTCGGGATTGAGGGCTACGGCGGCGTCGAAATCGGCGATCGAGGCGTCGAGGTCGCCGCGCCGCAGGCGCGCCAAGCCGCGGCTCGAGAGCGCGAAGGTGTTTCGTGGATTGAGCTTGAGTGCCTCGCCGTAGTCGGCGAGTGCGCTGTCGAAATTGCCGAGGTCGCGTTCGGCGTTGGCGCGGTTCACGATGGCACCGAGTCCGCGCGGATTGATCTTTATCGCCTCGCCGAAATCAAGGACCGCGTGAGCGAGATCGCCTTTGTCGCGCCACGCCATGCCGCGATTGTTGAACGCGAGCGCGTATCTCGGATTGAGCTTGATCGCCTCCGAAAAGTAGGCGAGCGCATGCTCGATGTCGCCATTGATGAGATAGGCGGCGCCGCGATTGTTGAACGCCACCGCATTCGTCGGATCGAGCTCGACCGCCGTGCTGTAATCGGCCGCCGCGCGGTCGATGTCGCCCTTCTCGCGATAGGCGTTGCCGCGGTGGGTGAAGGCGCCGGCGTACGTCGGATCGACCAGGATCGCCTCGTCGTAGTCGGCGATGGCGCGGTCGAGATCGCCCTTGTCGTGCCGGGCGATGCCGCGATTGGTGAGGATGATGGCGCTCTTCGGACCGATTTTCAGCGCCTCGCTGTAATCCTCGATCGCGTGGTCGTAATCGCCGATGTCGCCATAGGCCGCGCCGCGATTGTTGAAGGCGGAGGCATAGCTCGGGTCGCGTTCGATCGCCGCAGTGTAATCGGCGAAGGCGTGCGCCATGTCGCCCATGGTGCGGTAGGCGAGGCCCCGATTGTTGAATGCGATCGCGTATTCCCGCGGCGTTCGCCCGCGCAAACTGATCACGGCGTTGCAGCCGCTGACCACGAGGTCGGGCGTGTAGGCCTTGGCCTCGTTGAGGCACAACAGCCACTCGGACGGCAATTCACGTTCCTGCGCCGCCACCACCGTGACGGCGATCAGGAACGCGACGGCCGCGCCGGCGAGACTTGGAACTGAGCGCATGGAGGCTTCCCTGCAAAGAGCAGGGGCAAGTATAGCACTTTCCGGCCTGCAAGCAGCCCAAAGTCGGGCGGCGGCACTTCACCCTTCGCCCGCCTCCGCCGCCGCGAGCCTGGTGCGCCAGTCGGCGCGATTGCGGATGGCGGAGACGAGGGCGAGAAGGAGCAGCCCAGCGGAGATCGCGAACAGCGTGAGCGCGATCGGGCGGGCGAGAAAGATCGTCCAGTTGCCGTTCGACATGATGAGCGATTGGCGCAGGCTGAGCTCGAAGGTCGGCGAGATCACGAGGCCGAGCACGAGCGGCGCGGGATCGAGGCCGAACTTGCGCAGGACGTAGCCGAACGCGCCCATGATCAGCATGATCCAGACGTCGACGATCGAGTTGTTCACGGTGTAGACGCCGATCACGCAGAACATGATGACCAGCGGATAGAGGTAAGCGTAGGGGATGCGCAGCACGTTCACGAACAGACCGACCAGCGGCAGGTTGAGGAGCAGCAGCAGCACGTTGCCCACATACATCGAGGCGACGAAGCCCCAGAACACGTCGGGGTGCTCGTTGACGAGTTGCGGGCCCGGCTGGATGCCGTGGACGATCAGCGCCGCCATCAGTACTGCGGTCACCGGCCCGGTCGGCAAGCCGAGCGCGAGCATCGGCACGAACGCGCCGGTGCTTGCGGCGTTGTTCGCCGATTCCGGGCCGGCGACGCCGGCGACGGCGCCGTGGCCGAACTCCTCCGGATGCCTGGAGAGCTTGCGCTCGACCGCATAGGAGAGAAAGCTCGAGATGATGTGGGCCGACCCCGGGGTGAGCCCGATCAGGAAGCCGAGCACGCTGCCGCGCGCGATCGGCCAGCTCGCTTCTTTCCATTCCTTCCGGGTCGGGAGCAGCTCCCGCAGCTTCGGCGCCATCACCTGGCCGACCACGCTGGTGCTCGGAGTCGAGAGGATTTCGCCGAGCCCGAACAGGCCGACCGCAACGGGCACGATGCCGATGCCGTCGCCGAGCTCGGCGATGTCGAACGAATAGCGGAAATGGCCGGTGAGGTTGTCGATCCCGATGGTGCCGAGCAGCAGGCCGGCCGCGGCCATCAACAGCGTGCGCGGCAGCGAGGTCGAGGACATGTAGGCGAGGAAGATCAGGCCGAGCACGAGGAGCGCGGTGTATTCCGGCGGGCCGAACCGCAGCGCGAAGGCCGCGAGCGGCGGCGCGATCATGGTTAGCATCACCACGCCGAAGGTGCCGGCGATCCACGAGCCGACGGCGGCGATGCATAGGGCCGCGCCGGCGCGGCCCTTCCTCGCCATCGCGTAGCCGTCGATGCAGGTCATCACCGAGGATGCTTCGCCGGGAATGCGCATCAGGATCGAGGTGGTCGAGCCGCCATATTGCGAGCCGTAATAGATGCCGGCGAGCATGATGATCGCCTTCGTCGCGTCGAGGCCGAAGGTGATCGGCAGCAGTATGCTGATGCCCGAGAGCGGCCCGATCCCCGGCAGCACGCCGACCAGCGTGCCGACGAGGCAGCCGAGAAAGCCGTACCACAGCACGTCCGGCCGCAGCGCAACGGAAAAGCCGAGCAACAGGCTGTCGAGGGTCGAGCCGTCCACGGCGCTAGAAGCCCAGCAGGCCCTGCTCGAGCGGCGTCTTGAGCGCCACCGTGAACAGGGCGTAGGTCGAAAGCGTCACGCCGAGGCTGAAGGCGGCGGCGGCGAGGAGGTTGCGCCCTTCGAGCGCAATCAGCGCGAACAGCATCAGCGACATCGTGATGATGAAGCCCAGCGTCGTGTACAGCGCCACCGCGACGGCGGTGATCGCAAACACGCGCACGGCGTGGGGCAGGTCGCTCCAGGAGATCGACGCAAACGGCGGGCTCGTGCCGGCGCGGGCGAAGAGCGCGATGCCGAACAAGATCATCAGCGCGCAGATGAGCTTCGGCATCATGCCGGCGCCGGGAAAGGAGACCGTGCCGAACGGCAGGTCGCCACTCACCGCGAACACCGCGACCGCCGCCCCAATCGCCGCGCCGGCCGCCACATGGTCAGCCCGCAGGGTCACGCTCTCATCCCTCCCCGCCTACGGGGAGGGCAGAGTGGGGTTCTTTCTTTCGGCGCCGACGCCATCACCCTGATCTCCTCAGCAAGCAAGAACCCATTTATCCCTCCCCGTCTTCGGGGAGGGTAGGGTGGGGTTCTATTTTTGCTCGCTGCGCTCGCGGACCCCACCCGGCCCTCCCCGAAGACGGGGAGGGAAAAGAAAGCCTTACCCCTCGACGCGGCCGATGGTGTGGACGGCATCCTCGACGCGCTTGGCGTCGGCGTCCCAGAACGCCTTGAACTCGGCCTGGTCCATGTAGTCGACGTCCTGGCCGATGTTTGCCATCAGCTCCTTGAATTTCGGCGTCATCGCCGCTTCGCGGGTGAAGGTGCGGATCTTGTCGACGATCGGCGCAGGGGTCCCCTTCGGCGCGAACAGGCCGACCCAGAGATAGAACTCGAGATCGTAACCGAGCTCCTTCATGGTCGGCACGTCGGGCAGGGCGTGGGAACGCTGCGCACCGAACGAGGCGAGCGCGCGCGCCTTGCCCCCCTTGATCTGGCCGATGCAGGCGGCGATCGAGGAGACGAGCGCCTGGGAGTTGTTGCCGATCAGCGCGGTGAGCGCCGGACCGCCGCCATTGGTCGGCAAGTGGCGCAGCTTGATCCCCGCGGCTTTGGTGTAAAGCGCCATCGGCAGGTGCAGCGCACCGTAGAGGCCGGACGACGAGAAGATGATCTCGTTCGGCCGCTTTATGGCGTCGTCGGTGAATTCCTTGAGGGTCTTGTAGGGCGTCTGGTCGTTGACGATCAGCACGCAGGGATCGGCGATGAAGCGCGCGATCGGAATGAAATCGTCGCGGGTGAACTTCGGCTGGCGGCCGAACAGCTTGTCGACCTCGGTGAAGCCGGAGATCGACACGATGTGCAGGAGCAGCGTGTAGCCATCGGGCTTGGCGTGCGCCGCGACCTGCGCGCCGACCGCACCGGCGGCGCCCGCCTTGGTGTCGATCACCGCGGGCACCTTGATGATCGGCTCCAGCACCGCCGCAAACGGACGCCCGACCACGTCGGCGGCGCCGCCCGGCGGAAACGGATTGATGAAGGTGATGGCGCGGGAGGGGTAGTTCTCCTGAGCCGGACTCAGGGTCGGGACGAGGCCCGCTGCCGCCGAGCCGAGTACGAAGCTGCGTCGGTCCATGGTTTTCCTCCTTCGCTTTCGGGCGACACTAGCCGCCGGGCCGGAGGGAGGCAACGCGACACCGACGCGCTGAAAGATCACGGGTGCTGGTAGGATGGGTTGAGCCCTTGCGAAACCCATCATCTCACGCCAGCCACCATGCGACGGCGTTTGGGGAGAGAGCGATGGGGTTCGCAAGGGCTCAACCCATCCTACGCGCCCCCTCTCCACTTACGCGCTGCTGCGGCGTCCAATCACATCGCCGAGGCCATCACCTCCGGCTCGCGGCCCTTCGCTTCAGCGGCCTCGAAGTTGAGCTCGATTTTGACTCCGTTGGGATCGATCACGAACAGCTGATAGAGGCCCTGGTCGTTGACGCGGCGCTCCTTGAAGTCGATGCCCTTCTTCTTGAGATGGTCGATCATCTCGAGGAGCCCGGTGGCGCGGAATGCGACGTGGTCGAGGACGCCCGTGCCCGAGGTCGCGGTCGATTCCTGGCCGAGATACTTGCGCCGGTTCTCCGACGCTTTGGCGCCGCCGACGGTGAGATGTAGCACGTCGGTTTCGCCGACATAGAGCCAATACACCGGGAACTTGAAGTCGGGATGGGGGCCGACCCGCATGCCGAGCACATCCACGAACCAGTCCTTGGTCTTCTCGATGTCCTCGGTCTGGATCAGAAAATGCTGCAAATGGTGAAGCGGCATGGCATCTCTCCTCACGCTGGCCCAAGATCCGGCCGTCGTTTCCAATCAGCTATCCTCGCACAGCGTTTCCGACAAGTCCCGGAGGTCACATGCCTGCCTATTGGGTTGCCCGCTCCCGCATCATCGATCCCGTCGAGTACAAGAAGTACACCGACCGGGTCCCCGGCATCATCGCCAAGTTCGGCGGCAAGGTGCTCGCCCGCGGCGGGCGCTTCCAGATCATGGAGGGCCCGGACAAGTTTCGCCGCTTCGTGGTGATCGAGTTTCCGACGCTCGAGCAGGGCGTCGCCTGCTTCAAATCGAGCGAATACGACGAGGCCGCGGCGTTCCGTCGCGCCGGCGCTGGCGAGGTCGAGACGATCATCGTCGAATCGGGCGACGCCACGCCGCAGTGACGGCGCATCCGGCGTCCCGGGCGGCGCTAGCGCGCGGCGATGGAATGGCTCTAATATGCGCGCGCATAAAGAGAACTTGGCGCGGAGCCCATTGGGAGGAACGGTAATGCTTTCCCGATTCAAATCCTTGATTTCGGCGGTGTCGGCCGTGGCCGTCGCGGCCGTGGTCGCATTCGCTGCGAACGGCGCCGCGGCGCAGTCCGGCGAGCCGATCAAGATCGGCTTCAGCATGGCGATGACCGGCGGGCTCGCCGCCAACGGCAAGTCGGCGCTGCTCGCGCAGAAGATTTGGGAAGAGGACGTCAACGCCAAGGGCGGGCTGCTCGGGCGCCCGGTCAAGCTCATCTATTACGACGACCAGAGCAATCCGGCGACGGTGCCGGGCATCTACACGAAGCTGCTCGACGTCGACAAGGTCGACCTCGTGATCGGCCCGTATGCGACCGCGCAGATCGCGCCGGCGATGCCGATCGTGATCCAGCGCAACAAGCTCTTCATCGGGCTGCTCGGCCTTGCCGTGAACAGCGAGTTCAACTACCCGAACTACTTCGCGATGATCCCGTCGGGTCCGGACCCCAAGCCTTCCTTCACCAAGGGCTTCTTCGACACCGCGATGGCGCAGACGCCGAAACCGGCGACGGTTGCGATCGTCGCCGCCGACCAGGAGTTCTCGCGCAACGCGTCGGACGGCGCCCGCGAGAACGCAAAGAAGGCGGGGCTCAAGATCGTCTACGACAAGACCTATCCGCCCTCGACCACCGACTTCGCGCCGATCGTGCGCGCCATCCAGGCAACCAATCCCGACCTCGTGGTGCTGTGCTCCTATCCGCCGGATTCGGTCGGGCTGGCGCGCTCGATCAACGAGATCGGCTTCAAACCGAAGATGATCGGTGGCGCGATGGTCGGTCCCCAGGCCACCGCGCTCAAGACGCAGCTAGGGCCGGGGCTCAACGGCTTCGTCAATTACGACTTCTGGCTGCCGGTGCCGAAGATGATGTTCCCCGGCGTCGAGGAGCTCCTCAAGAAGTATCAAGCCCGTGCCCCGGCTGAGGGCGTCGACCTCTTGGGCTACTACATGGCGCCGTGGGGCTATGCCCAGCTCCAGGTGCTGGCGCAGGCGATCGAGGCGACGAAGGGCCTCGAGGACAAGAAGCTCGCCGACTACATCCGCGCCAACAGCTTCAAGACCGTGCTCGGCGACGTCCGCTTCGGCAAGAACGGCGAATGGGCGGAGTCGCGCGTGCTGCAGGTCCAGTTCCACGACATCAAGGGCAACGACGTCGAACAGTTCCGCACCATGGGCACCCAGACGCTGCTCACGCCGGAGCTCTACAATTCCGGCAAGGTGATCTTCCCCTTCGAAAAGGCGAGGTGACTTTTCTCCCTCCGCCGCTTGCAGGTCATTTGCGGGGGAGGGAGTCGCGGCGCGAAGACGTGTCCGGCGAACACCGCGGGTTTGTACATCCCGTAATTCCGGGGCGCCGCGCCCGCGGCGAACCCGGAATCCAGGTTCTTTCAATTGTCGAACTGCCGCTCTGGATTCCGGGTTCGCGCGAAGACGCGCGCCCCGGAATGACGGGATGGGTGGGCCGGCAAGGAGCGGGCGCTCTGGTTTGCCCGCCCGGGGCGCGATAGGCTTCGATCGGACCGGGTCGTGGTGACGGCGGATGTCCGGTTGATCCGCCTTCTGCGTGAAGAGATTCCGAATGTTGAGCTCTTTGTGTCGGCAAGGATTGCTCGTGATAGTGCTACCCCTCGGCGTCGCATATGCGATCGGCCCTGGTGATTCGAGATCAACCGACTCGTTCGCGGCCTCCCGAAATCAGATCATGACGTGGGCATCCGGCTTCGTGGCGAAGACGCGCGGGGCCGTGTCCGCCAGCCCGAAGGTTCCGCTCGAAGAAACATATCAAGCGGGCGAACGGTTGATTTTTGGAAAGACCGCTCACCGTGAGCAATGCGCGCTGCATCTTGGAAGGCGACTCGAGTCCGGAGATTGGGTCTTCAATTTGTATCTGGAAAGCAAGAACCGCGACCAGGCCTCGACGGTAGATGAGGATCACGGATTTGAAGATGCTCCGATGTCATTCGAGGGACGCGTGGTCCTCCAGAATCAACCGCGGGTCTCGAATGGCAAGGCCGTCACCTCGCTCGACCTGCACACGACGGTGTCGAGCATGTCCCTGCTGAAGTCTCGGTGTTTCCCCGGGGTTGCTCGAGGAAGATTCACTATCGATTGTTCTCGATGACGAGAGCAACATCCGGCAAGCGACATACCGGTTCATAAAGAGCAGGAAACCGCGCGACGAGGGCAAGCGCGATCCCGTGACGTGTCATTTCGATCATCTGTCTTGAAAGAGCCGAAGCGAGACCCTTCGACCGTCACGCCCCGCCCATAACGGGTTCGGCGACACCGGGCTTATTCCGGAATCCGCGTGGCCGCAAAAGTCCCGTTGGGCTGATGAAAGATCATCTCGTCGATCGACGTCTCCCCGCGGAATTCGACGGCGTGACCATCCAATTCGGCGATTCGGAACCGACGGCCTTGAGCCGGCAGAAGGCGATAGGCGGCTTGGTTGTTCGGCTTCAGCACGAGTGAACCCGAGGAATCGAGAGCAACCGTGTGCGTCGTCGCTCCGCTCCGATATCGTCCGGCGCAGCGGGCGCGGAATTCGGCATCCAGGCATTGGCCGGATGGACGACGCGTGAACACGATATCCTTGACCATCGGTTCGAGCGGCGCGGACAAGCTCACGACGTCGCCCTCGCGGTCGGTCAGGAACGTGACGGCCAGGTGATCCGGCAGAAGCCGGTCCGGCGCTTCGGGCAACTCGAAAGTCTCGTAGTGGCGATGCTCCAACGTCGCGGCCATGCCGCGCCACGACCAGTTGAGGCCTGAAGCTTCCGCGGCGATCGTCATCACGCCGTAGGCCGGATGCTCGTAGTCACCGGCATAAGCCGCAAGCTCGTGCGCAGGCCGCGTACCCGGGTGACGCGCCTTTGCCCGGGCTTCCTTGTCGACCTGCATCTGACCCAAGATCTTTTGGCGTCGCTCGAGATGTCGATTTCGCCAGTCGATCGGCTCGCGGCCGCGCAGCCGATCGATGATGTACCACGTCAGCGTCGACGTCACTTCGCTTGGGCTGCGATTGGTGAAGACGGCGACCCCGATCCCAAAGTCCGGCACGAGGGTCATCACTGTGCCCCAGCCGGGCCAGCCTCCGCCGTGCCCAATAAGCCGGTCGCCGCGATAGCTGAGACATCGAAAGCCGAGCCCATAATGGGATACGCCGAACTCGGCGAACCCCTGCTCCGGATTATACACGCGCGGCACATGCAACTCGGCGATCAGCGTCGCCGGAAGCAAGCGCTCGCCGTTGAACTCACCTTTGCCCAGATGAAACCGCATCCAGTTTGCGAGATCGACGACCGTGGTGTTGATCGCTCCGGCAGCGGTGGTTCGAATCGGGAGCCGGATGGCCGGCAACCGCGTGTCCTCGTGAATCATATAAGGGCGGGCCGCATCGGCCGAGGCTTCGAGATCGTCCAGACTGAAGCTCACCTTCATGCCGAGCCTGTCGGTGAGGCGCGTGCGTACGAACGCGTCATACGTTTGTCCGCTCACCCGCTCGATCAGGAGACCGGCGACGTTGTAGCAAAGGTTGCTGTACTGATAGGCGGAGCGGATATCGCGACTGGGTTCGAGATGTTGCAGGACGCCCAACATTTCAGCGGGTGCGCGATCGGCTGGCAAATGCACCCAGTCATGTCGCGGCAACCCGGTATTATGGGACAGCAGGTCGCGGATCGTGACTCGCTCGGTTGCCACGGGATCGTGCAGGCGAAACTCCGGAAGATAGTCGCGGACAGGCTTCGCCCAATCGAGCCGCCCCTCGTTATGCAACAGCGCCACCGCCGTCGCGGTGAACGATTTGCTGATCGAGCAAATTACGAACTGGGTCGTGATCTCAGCCGGCAGATTTGCCTCGACGTCGCGCTGTCCATAGGCCTTCGCCAGCACCAGCTTGTCATCCTGCACCACCGCGACGGTGGCGCCGGGCACCTTCCAGTCGGCCATCACCTCGCCGGCGAGACGATCGAGTTCGGGGACTATCGCCGCAGAGGTTTCGTCCCGGGCCTCGCTTCGGGAGTTCATGGCACTGGCCTCGCGCCGAAATGCGTTCTTGAGGCTCAAATGATATCAGAAGCCCGCAAAGCCCGCGTGGGCACGCTTCGCTTTGACCACGCTACGGGTCGCGGCGTCTCACAGCCCCAGATAAAACTTCCGGATCAGGTCGTTGTTGTTGAGCTCGTCGGCGGAGCGCCCCTCGAAGGCGATTTTGCCGTGGACGATGACGTAGCCGCGGTCGGCGATGCGAAGCGCCTGGGGGAAGTTCTGCTCGGCCATCAGCACCGTGAGCTGGTAGCGTTCTTTCAACTCGCGGATCTTGTCGATGGTGCGGGAGACCAGCACCGGCGCGAGGCCGACCGACGGCTCGTCGACGAGCAGGATGCGCGGCGCGATCATCAGGGCGCGGCCGAGCGCCAGCATCTGCTGCTCGCCACCGCTCATCGAGCCGGCGAGCTGCCGGCGCCGCTCGGCGAGGCGCGGGAACGCCTCGAAGCAGAAGTCGAGATTGGCCTTGATCTGGGCGCGCGCCTTTGGGCGGAACGCGCCAAGCAGCAGGTTCTCCTCGACCGAGAGCCGCGGGAACAGGCGCCGGCCTTCGGGGACGAGCGCGATGCCGAGGTCGACGATATCCTCGGTCGAGCGGCCGATGAGTTCGTGCCGCTCGCCCTCGATCTCGGCGACGATGCGGCCTGCGCTCGGCCGCACCAGACCCATGATGCTCTTCATCAGGGTCGACTTGCCGTTGCCGTTGGTGCCGAGCAGCACCACGGTCTCGCCGCCGCCGATGTGGATCGACACGTCCTCGAGGACGCGCACCGCGCCGTAGCCGGCGTCGATCCCTTCGATGGTGAGGCTATTGGCCAAGATAGGCCCTCTCCACTTCGGCGTCGCGGATCACCTCGTCGGGGCGGCCGTCCGCGATCTTGCGGCCGGACACCAGCACCACGAGGCGCTGCGAAAAATTCATCACCGCGCGCATGATGTGCTCGATGAGGATGACGGTGACGCCGCGCTCGTTCAACCTGATCAGCAGCGCGACGATGTCGTTGACCTCGGAGTTGGAGAGGCCGGCCATCGCCTCGTCGGCGATCAGGAGCTTGGGCTCCGCCGCCATGGCGCGGGCGAGCTCGAGCTTGCGCATGTCGACCTGGGTGAGGTCGCGCGGAAAATGCCGGCCGCGGTCGGCGAGGCCGACGAGAGCCAGCAGCTCGCCGCAGCGCGCACCGATCTCGGCTTCGGAGAGCGCCGGCTTGCGCCGCGCGTTCACCGCGAACAGCAGCGGGATGCGCAGATTGTCGGCGACGGTCATGCTCGCGAACGGACGTGGCAGCTGGAAGCTGCGCGCGAGCCCGAGCCGGGTGCGCTGGTGGGCGGCGAGGCCGGCGAGATCGCGGCCCTCGAAGCGCACCTCGCCGGTTTCGTTGACGAGGGTGCCGCACAGGCAATTGACGAGCGTCGACTTGCCGGAGCCGTTCGGGCCGATCAGGCCGACGCGCTCGCGCGGCGCTACCGCGAGGTCGATACTGTCGAGCGCGACGAAGCCGCCGAAGCGCTTGGAGAGGCGCTGCACGTCGAGCAGGTTCGATGGATCGTGCGGGGCCATGGTCATTTCTTCGCGGTGAAGCGTTGCCGCAGGCTCTGCCACAGGCCGACGATGCCGTTCGGCGCGATGATCACGAAAGCGACCAGCAGCACGCCGACGATCAGGATATTGACCGCCGAGGAGATCGTCACCGTGGTGACCTGCTCGAGCGTGCCGAGCAGCACCGCGCCGATCAGCGGCCCGAACCAGGTCGTGGTGCCGCCGATCATCGGCATCGCGATCGAGTTCACGGCGTATTCCAGCGCAAACGCAGACGCCGGCTGGAGGTAGCCGATGTAGTAGGGAAACGGCGCGCCGGCCATGCCCATCAGCGCACCCGACAGCACCGTCGCGATGAGTTTCAGGCGCAAGGTCGGCACGCCGGAGGCTTCCGCCGCGAGCTCGTCGTCGCGGATGGTGGCGAAGCCGTAGCCGAGCTTGGAGTGCTCGATGGTGCGCGCGATCACGATCGAGATCAGCGCGAGCGCCAGCATCACCAGGAACAGGTACTGGATGTAGGGCAGGTGCAGCGTTTGCTGCTCCGCCGGCCGGATCACATAGGCGCCGCGCGCGCCGCCGACATAGTCCCAGTTCACCACGAGCGTCTGCAGCACCACGGCCATCGCCAGCGTCGCAATGGCGAAGAAAGCGCCGCGCAGTCGCAGCGTGAGGTATCCCATGCCGAGCCCGACGAGGCCCGACACCGCGGCGCCGATCAGCACGAGCACCGGGATCGGCAGTTGATAGAACTTGTGGAAGAACACGGTGGAATAGGCGCCGAGCGCGAAGAACGCGGCGGTTCCGAAATTCACGTAGCCAGTGTAGCCGCCGAGAATGTTCCAGGCGGTCGCGAGCACGACGAATTGCAGGACCGTGTAGCCTGCGAAGAACACGTAGTCGTTGCCGACCGCGCGCGCGCCCGCGAACACGAGCCCGGCCACGACGATGGCGACGAGGATGAAGAGCGGCGTGCGCATCCTCTAGCGTCCCAAGAGGCCGGCCGGCCGGAACGCGAGGGTGAGCAGCAAGAGCCCGAACGACACCGCCGGCGCCCAGGACGGGCCATAGAAGGTCGCGGTGAAGCTTTCGATGAGGCCGAGCAGCATCGCTCCGAGCAGCATGCCGGGCAGGCTGCCGAGGCCGCCGAGCACGCAGATCGCGAACACCCGGCCGATGTATTCCCGCCCGATCGACGGCTCGACCGGCTGGATGATGATCAGGAACGCGCCGGCGAGCGAGGCGGTGGCGATCGAGATCGCGAAGGCGATGCGTTTGATCCGGATCGGATCGGCCGCCATCAATCGAAGGGCGAGTTGGTCCTGGGACACCGCCATGATGGCGCGGCCGGTGAAGGTCCGTGCGAGGAAGAGCTGCAGCGCCGCCAGCATCAAGAGCGAGAGCACGCAGGGCACCAGCATGCGCAGCGGCAGGTCGATGACGCCGAGGTGCCAGCTGGTGTCGATGTAGGCCGCCTGAACGTAGCGGTAGTCGACGCCGAACACGAGGATCAGCGACACCTCGGTGATGAACAGGATGCCGAAGAAGAAGGCGAGCCCGCGCAGCGAGTCCTGGCCGCGCTTCTCGAACGAGAGGTAGTAGACTTGGTAGATCGCGGCGCCGAGCAGGTAGAACGCCGGCAGTGCGATGATGCTCACCAGGATAGGATCGAGCCCGAGCTGGGCGCTGAAGTAATAGGCGATATAGGAGCCAAGGATGATGAAGGCGGGATGGGCGATATTGACGATGTCGAGAATGCCGAACGAGATCGAAACCCCGACCGTCACCGCGGCATAGAAGCCGCCGAGCAGCAGTCCGGCCGTCACTGCATTGAGCAGCAGGTCGTAAGAGAACATCTCCCCCCGCGGCGGGTTTGTCGTTTCTGTTCGTGTCGAAACATCCTGCGAGAAGATGTTCCGCGTAGTCGTCATGGCCGGGCTTGACCCGGCCATCCCGATGCTGAAGCACTGTGCTTTCCTGATCGGGATCGCCGGGTCAAGCCCGGCGATGACGTTTATGGTTATTGCTCGCGCGCCTATGCTGCAGCGCGGCGGACCTTCTCAGGCAAGGTCAGCGGTTTGTTGGCGCTGTCGAGGAACTCGACGGTCATGAAGATCATCTCGCCGTCGCCGATGTTTTCGAGGTCGTGCACCTTGAACTCGCCGGGGCCGTAGCTCTCGTGGCGCGTCTCACCGGGCGCGTAGGAATACTCGACCGTAGTGCCGTCCGTCAGGTGCTGCCGACCGCGGCTCGCGGTCACCGCGGTCCAGAAGTAGTTGAGCACGTGGCGATGGAAGCCGAACCGCTGGCCCGGCGCGAGCCGGATGGTCCACACCCTGACCTTGTCGGTCTCGGAGACGAGCTCGCTGCCGACGCAGCCATTGGGGGCGCCCGCCTCGCGATCGAACTCCTCGCGAAGCGCCGCCGGCCACTCGCTCCGGTCCTTCCGCGCCGCCTGCTTGTCCATCATGGTCAAAGCCATGGGTGCCCTCCGATCTCGGGGTGTTTATGTCTTGCCGAGCCGATAAATAGCCCGCAGAACGGCGGAAACCAAGCCAGTTGGGCGTGACGCTCGGGCGCAGCCGCCGGCTGCAGGCGCCGACCTCAGCGCCGATTTGGGTCGAGCTTGCCGGAACGCGCGATAGACCATGCCGATGTCAAATCCTTCCGCTTCGAAAAACTCGGGCCGCGCGCTGGTCATCGGCGGGTCGCTCGCAGGGCTGTTCGCCGGCCTGCTGCTGCGCCGCGGCGGTTTCGAGGTGGACATCTACGAGCGGGTGCACGGCGCGCTCGCCGGGCGCGGCGCCGGCATCGTCACCCACGCGATGCTCGAGGAGACGCTGGACGCCGCCGGCATCGCCTGGCACGAGGACCTCGGCGTCGATGTCGCGACGCGTCGCGTCTACGATCTTGCCGGCCGGCTGGTGCTGGAATGGCCGTACCCGCAGGTTCTCACCGCGTGGGACCGGCTCTACGACATGCTGCGCCGCGCCTTCCCGTCGGAGCGCTATCACGACGGCAAGGAGCTCGCGGCGATCGATCTCGGCGCACAGCGCGTCACCGCGCGATTCGCCGACGGCAGCGCGGCCCAGGGCGATCTTCTCATCGGCGCCGACGGGCTGCGCTCCACGGTGCGCGGCCAGCTCCTTCCCGACATCGTGCCGCTCTACGCCGGCTATGCGGCGTGGCGTGCCCTCGTGCCGGAAGCGGCGATCCCGCGAGCGCTGCATGCCGAGCTCTTCATGCACATGGCGTTCTGCCTGCCGCTGGGCGAGCAAATTCTCGGCTATCCGGTGGCCGGCCCGGACAATGATCTGCGGCCGGGACACCGGCGCTACAATCTCGTGTGGTACCGGCCGGCCGAGCCGCAGCGCGCGCTCAGGCGCCTGCTCACCGACGAAACCGGCATCACTCATGCGCTGTCGATCCCGCCGCCGCTGATCTCCCGCGAAGTGATCGCCGAGATGCGTGCCGCGGCGGAGACGGTGCTGGCGCCGCAGTTCCGTGACCTGATCCGGCTCACCGGCCAGCCGATCCTGCAGGCGATCTATGACATCGAGTCCCCGCGTATGGCGTTCGGCCGCGTCGCCATCATCGGCGATGCCGCCTTTGTGGCGCGCCCCCATGTCGGCGCAGGCGTCACCAAGGCGGCGCAGGATGCGCTCGTTTCTCGCCCGCGCCCTTTCGCGTGCCTCATCGATCGAGGAGGGCCTCGCCGCCATGGAAACGAGCCGGCTCGCCTTCGGCCGGCGCATCATCGCGCGGGCGCGCGAACTCGGCGCCTGCCTGCAGCAGAGCCCACGCGACGCCTGCGGAGGCCAGCAATGCCGCGCACTTCCGCACGCCGGACGCGACGGTGAGGGAAACCGCGACGCTGGAGTTTCTGACGGGGTGAGCGGGGGCGCTTTGAAGGCCGGCTACCTGGATCCGCTGTGCGTCTGCGCCGTCAAAAATCGGCGGGCATCAGTTCGTAGGATCCCTTGCGCCCGCGCTTATAGACCTTGGTGGCGGCCGCGTGGATCAAGGCGCGATGGGCATCGAAAGCGCGCAGGAGCGCTGCTTCATCGGACAGCATGTCCGGTTGAATAGTCTTGAGCGCTTCCTCATTCACAGAAAAAGCGGCCTCCATCGGGCCATCGTGCCCCCAGAATCGCACAGCGCGCAACGTTGCGTCGTAGGAACGGCTTTGGTTGGGAAAATTAAGCGACATGGTCCGGGTGCCGTGCCGCGGCCGCCGTGCCTAACCTTGCGGGTGCCCAACCTCTCATGAGCCCGTCTTGCCACCTTTGCCGCGCGGATGGATAGCCGGCTCGCGCATCGACGCGAACGGTGACCCGGCCGGAGCGACCTTGACCTTGTTCTTGTCCGCCTTGGGCTTCTTTTTTTCGCGATTGCTTCTCAATTGGCCTTTTGCCACGTCACTCTCCCGAGGTTGAGCCGATACGGTCCGAATCGATTCACGGTGCAAGTGCACGCAATCTGCTTACGCCTTGCCGGCAAGCCGATCGAGTCGACAAGTACGGCCGCAATGCGCGTCTGCCTGCGCCGGTCATCTGAAGTCACTGTACCAGCAAAGAGACTGAGAACATAGCGGGGCCTTCTCGGCGGCGTCGTCCCAATTCGATTGGCCTGTCTGTCATCACCTTTTCGCCGCGTGCGCAGGGCATTGGAATCAGCGGGCCACGCGTCGTCTCAGGGGAAATTCGGCGTCGTCGTAGAGGCGGCGTATTTCGCCGCCGTCGAACCTTGCTTCCTCCACCTCGAGGTGGGCAGCCAGCAGCGATTGGGGCGGCAATTCCTCGATCGCGAACCTGATGGCGTCTGCGGCGCGGTCAAACCGCATGTAGCCGGCGGCGCGCCGCCTGTGCGCGATAAACAGCTCGGCGCCGGCCTCATAGTCCAAGGTCGCCTCTGTGGCGCCGGCTTCACATGCCTTCATCTCGACCTCCGATTGCAGTATCAAGCTCCCAGAAACCCGAGCCGCCCTGGAGACGTTCACGGTTTCCAAATCGCCGCAAATATCGCGGCAGTCACCATCGTTCAAACGAGACCACTTAGATAAGGTCGATTGGCAGAAAAGCTAGATGCGCCAAGCACGATCCGTCATCCGCTGTGAACGGGTAAATGAGAGCGGGGTGTCAATTTTTGACGACAATTCGTAGCGCTTTGCGGTCGAGACGCCGACCGGCGTCCTCAGCAGGAGGCCTCGGCTTCGCGGAACGTGACCAGGCGGCGTTTTGTTTCGTCCCACAATACGAGGCGTACGCAGCCAAGGCTTTCGAGCAGCGTCACGCGAGAAACGCTGCAGAGTTCCGGATGATCACGCAGCACCTGCGACAGCCGATAATATGGAATGCGGCTGCACAGGTGATGCACGTGGTGCACGCCGATGTTGGCGGTGAACCAGCGAAGCCATGCGGGAAGGTCGTAATGCGAGCTGCCGTATAACGCGGCCTCATGCAGACTCCATTCTCTTTCCTCATCCCACGTCGTGTACTCGAATTGGTGCTGCACAAAGAACAGCCATACGCCGATCGCCGCTGCGAGCAGCATGATCGGCAGGTGCACGAAGAGGAAGGCTCCGAGGCCGATCAGCCAGACGAGCAAGGCCACGATCAATGCAATCGCAACATTGGTGGCCATGGTGCTGAACCAAGGTTGCCAGCCGGCGCGCATGAGCCCGATGGGCAGGCGTTGCTGTACAAAGAACAAGTAGGCCGGACCGATGCCGAACAACACGAGCGGATGCCGGTAGAGCCGGTATCTCAATCGGCCCCAGCGCGAACGCGCGCGATATTCCCGCACCGTCAGCGTGTCCACGTCACCGATGCCGCGGCGATCCAGATTGCCCGAGGTCGCATGATGAATGGCATGAGTGCGGCGCCAGAGATCGTAGGGCGTCAATGTGATCACGCCAATGAAACGGCCGATCCAATCGTTCGCACGTCGGTCGGAAAAGAACGCACCGTGACCGCAGTCGTGCTGGATCATGAACAGGCGGAGGAGAAAGCCGGCGGCAGGCGCAGCGACGAGCAGTGAAGCCCACGGATGGCCCAGCCAGTAGGCGAGCCAGGCCGCGGTCCACAAGGCGATAAGCGGCAATGCTGTGATGGCAACCTCAGCGATGCTGCGAAGATCGCTCGGATCGCGATAGCCGTTGAGAATCTCCCGCAAGGTCCGCGCGTCGGTCGTCGCGCGACCCGAATTGTGCCCGATATTCAATGAGAAAGCCCCCAGATACCCCGGCGCGCAACGCGACCGAAGGAAGAACGCCGCACTCCTCGTGGCAGCCACTGCAGGTGGCCTCCGTCGTACCACCTACATCATTTTGCGTAGCCCTGCGATCTCAGCCAATCAATGCGACGGCTTCCCTGCAGCCATTCATCGACTTCAGCCTTGCTCTTGAAGCCCTTGATGTGGCGAAGTTCGGCGCCGGGATAGTGAGCCTCGATTTGCCACTCGTCCTCGGCGATGCGCTTGTATTTGAATTCGACTCGGGTTTTGCTCATGCAGCCGTTATGCCTGCTTTCGGCTGGCGTGGCCAGCGGGGCTGCTCGGCGCGCCTGGGCAGACGTCCAACAGGAGCCGATATGACTGCGCACATCCCAGAAAGCGCTTCCGCTTGGCCGGTCGACGCGGCCGAAATGATGCCGCCGCGGAACCCCAAAGACGATGATGACGCGGACGAAGACGAAAACGCCGACGAATCTGAGGAAGAAGAGCCGGCGGTTATCCGAGAACCCGACGAATAGCCGGTGATGGGAGCGGCTCGCACTCGCGCGATCCGCGTCAACGTACCGGCTTGCGCGATCCCTGCTCTCGCGCCTGTTGTCGGTCGATCCTACATGCGCAAGAACGGAGTACGGTCTCCGCAAATCCAGTGCCACCATTGCGGGTCGTGATGAAAGTCGACCACCTCGTGCATGAGCTGATCGCGTCCTCTTTCGGGGCGCGCGCGGCGTGCACAGGGCGTGACCCTCGGCGCAGATGCGCGGCCGAACGGGAAGAAGCGGGTCGCACCATGAGGCGCGAGAAATTCCAAATCGCAAATATCTATGTTCCGGTCAAACGTCGTTCGACGCTCAAGCCGGAAATAGTCCAGCAAATTGCCCAGAGCATGCTGGAGAGCGGGCAGGAGACCCCTATCCTGGTGCGGCGCGACGGCGATCGGTTCGTCCTCGTGCACGGTCTGCACCGCCTGGAAGCCTGCAAGGCGCTGGGCGAAGAGACCATCTTCGGGTATGTCGTGCAGGCCCAAAAACACTAGGGTCCGCAGGGCGCGCCGGCCGATACGCTCAGTCCGCGCGGCAAATGGCCATGTTGCCGCCGATCGATCGAGAGGGGCTCGCCGCCGCCCCCCGCGCGCCAACTCCTCGCCGCTCGCCTGTGCGAACCCTGATTGCCGCTCAGGGCGCAGGCGTGGCGAGCGGCTTGTCCTGCTCCACGACGAATGTCGCCATCAGCTTCACGCCAGCGCGACCGGTCTTGCCGAGGTGCGGCGCGCTTACCGGAATCTGGTAGGTATCGCCTTGCTTGAACGTTTTGGGCGGCTGTTCGCCGATCGTAAATTCGATCGAGCCGTCGAGCACATAACCGACTTCGCCGCCCGGGTGAGTGTGGCGGGCCACCGTGTTGCGTTTGGAATGACCTCGACCAGATCAGCTCTTCACCGCCCCTTCGGTGAGCCCGCCGACCATGTAGCGCCGGAAGGTGTAGTAGATCGCGGCCGGCGGCAGCGCGTAGATCAGGCCGGTCGCCATCAACAGCTCCCAGGGTGAATCGTCGGCGGCGAGGAAATTGCCGAGGCCGACGGCGAGCGTGATGTCGGTATCCTTCGACAGCAGCAGGAAGGCGTAGAGATACTCGTTCCATGCAAGCAGCAGCGCATAGGTTCCGACCGCGACCAGGGACGGCACCATCAGCGGCAGGTAGACCAGCCGGAACAGCTGGAGGGGAGACGCGCCGTCGATATAGGCGGCCTCATCGAGCTCCTCGGGCAGCTTGTCGGAGGCCTGCTTGAGCACCCAGATCGCGTAGGGCGAGGCGAGCGTGAGCATCGCAAGGATCAGCGACCACTGGTTATTGAGGAGGCCGTAGAGGCCCATGGTGCGATACATCGGCACCGCGAGGAACGCAGCGGGAATGAAATAGGTGAACAGCGCGAGGTTCATCACCGCGCGCCCGCCTTTCACCTTGAGTCGGCTGATGGCGAACGCCGCGCAGGTCGCCACCAGCAGGGTGAGCACGCCGGTCGCCACCGCGATGACGAGCGAATTCGCGAGCTGCAGCCAGAAATGATTGAGGTAGTAGTGCTTCTCTCCGAGCACGATGGCGAAATTGTTGAGCGTCGGGTGCTCCGGCCACAGATTGCCCTCGAAGGCGGACTGCTTGGGCGACACCGCGAACAGCACCATGTGGTAGACCGGCAGCAACCGTCCACAGCAGCACGGGAATGCCGATCAGCAGCAGCTTCGCTTCGGTCGACACGGCGCGCAGCGACGGCAGCTTCATTTCGGCAACCGTTTCATTTCGACAGCCGCTTCATCATGAAATAGACGAGCGGCAGCACCAGCGGCAGCGCCACGATGATGGCCGCCATGGAAAGGTCGACGCTGTCGAGCCGCAGGTAACGGATGCCGAGCGTCGCCAGCACCTGGGTGAGATCGGCCGGTCCACCGCCGGTCAGGAGATAGACGCTGTTGAAGTCGCCGAGCGTCCAGATCATCGAGAGGATAGTGCAGGTGAGATAGAGTCCGCGCATCGACGGCCAGGTGACGAAGCGGAACGCCTGCCATCTGGTGGCGCCGTCGACGGCGGCGGATTCGTAGAGATCGTGGGGGATCGCGAGCCGCCCGGCGATCAGGATCAGCGTCCAGAACGGCAGCGATTTCCAGATGTGGGTGAGGATCGCAAGGGAGAGCGCGAGCGTCGGATCGTTGAGCCAGTTCGGGCCGTCCTCTCCGGTGAGACGGAAGATCAGCGAATTGACAAGGCCCCATTCGGGATTGAGCATGAAGCGGATCGACAGGATGGTCGGGATCGAGGGGAGCGCCCAGGGCAGGATGAAGATCGCCGCGAGCCAGCGGATCCACGCGCGCTGCTGCACGAAGAAGTCGGACAGGGCGAGCGCGACCACCATCTTGAGATTGATGCCGACGATGAGGAACACCAGCGTGTTGACGGCCGCGCGCGCAAAAATCGGATCGTCGAACAGGGTGACGTAGCTCTCCGGCCGCCGCCCGATCCAGAAGCCGTAGCAGACGGGGTAGACGACGAAGGCGAGGAACACGAGCACATAGGGCGCGAGCAGGATCACGCCCCAGATCGGCGGCGCTCGCTCGGTCTTGCCGAGCGGCGCGGTCTTGGTATCGGCGCTAGTCGCGCTGATGGCGACGCTCGACGTGAATGGGGGTACCCTTTTTCAAGGCGGCTTCCGGCGTCGCCCATCCCCACCCTCTTCACGGGGAGGGAGCAGAGTGACACTCAGCCTGCGACCTGCTTGATGCGGGCGATCATCTCATCGACCGCCTTTTCGACCGGGACCTTCTCGTTGACGACGCGGTTCATCGCCTTCGCCCAGACGTTCTCGTTGTTGAGGATCGTGAATTTGTAGTTCTTGGTGAACTCGAACGTCACGGTGCCGCTCGCATACTGGTCGTGCACCGATTTGCGATGCGGGTCCGCGGTCCAGAACGGTCGGTCCTGGGCGGCCTTCGTCACCGGGTACCAGCGGCCGAGCGCGCCTTCGACGTAAGGCGTGAGATTCTCCTCCTGCAGCAGGAACGACACGAATTCCTTGGCGCGCGGCTTGTTCTTCGCCTCGGCGAAGATGACGCCGACCTTTACCGCCGTGCGGTAGCGCATCGGCGTGCCGTCCGGCTTGTTGGGGAAGCCGGCGGTGCGCACCAACTCTTCGTAGTTCTTCTTCGCCTGGGCGCGCTCGGCCGCCGGAAGCGCCTCGTTGTTGGCGTCGTCGAGCCATTTGGCGGCGATCGAGATCGTCGCGTTGTGGGTCATCAGGGTCGTCTTGTTGTGGAAGGCGACGTTGTTGTCGGGGTCCTTCCACGACGTCGAGGAGGGCGGCGTGCAGCCCTTGAGATAGGGCGCGGTGTAGTCCGTGAGCGCCCCGATCAGGCCCTGCCGCACCTTGGGATCGTCGACCAGCAGCTTGCCGTCGTCGTCGACGAGCTTGACGTCGTAGGCGTCCATGAAGGTGAGGAACGAGTAGAACGAGTCCGAGGAGTCGACGCCCATCGGCATGCCGATGGCATAATCACGCTTTCCGGACTTGCGGCGCAGCGCGGGCTGCGCCTTGTCGCACCAGAACGACCAGTATTCCTTCCAGGTCTTGGGGATGTCGCTGTCCTTGAAGCCGGCGTTCTGCAGCATGTCCTCCCAGTACTGGATGTGCATGGTCTGCTGCTTGAGCGGGAAGGCGTAGTAGGCCTTCTTCTTGGCCTTGTCGTTGTAGAGCAGCGTGGTCTCGACGGTGTTCGGGGCGAACCGGGCCTTGAGCGGCGTGATGATGTCGGAAATGTCCTCGAGCTTGCCGTCAAAGGCCCACTTGCCGGCGACCTGGAAGTCGTAGACGTCGGCATAGGCGACGTCGGGCGGCGTGCCGGCATCGAGCGCCGACACCGTCTTGGGGATCATGTCCTGGACGGCGTATTGCGACAGGTCGACCTTGACGCCGGTCTTCGCCTCGAACTTGCGGATCGCTTCGAACAGCGCATCGTCCTCGGACTTGTAGAAGCCCTTGACCCACCAGACCGTGAGCTTTGCGCCGGAGGCGTCCTGGGCGGACGCTGGCATCTGGGCGGCGGCGAGCGCAAGCGCGCTGCCGAGCGCGATGGTGATGAGGTGGCGTCTCATGTGTCCTCCCTCGACGGCGCGATCGCCAAGGGATCGCTCGGGTCGAGCTGCTGCTTTCTTGCTTCTTGCGGGCTGCAGCACGCGCCGCGCCAGCTCTAGCCGGTCGCGGTAGGGACATTATGTGGCCACGGTGGACCGGCGTCCATCGGCTTGTGGGGGCGCAGGGGCGGCACTGCCCGAAGGCTTAGGGGCGCACCAGTGCCGGGGTGCTCCGACGGTCCCGCCCATGGACGTCCTTAAGCGCCTTGAACCCAACTCCGATCTCGTTTGCGGACTTCCAAACAAGCTTACCGGCTGGCTAAATCCAAACTCCCCCCGCTGAGATTCCCGCCTCCTACTGGATGACCTCATCGCGGTCGCCAGCAGCGTCTCGGGCACAGTCAGGCCGAGCGCCTCCGTCTTGAGGTTATCAACAACTCGTACTTTCGGCTGCACGACGCAGATCCTAAGGATGGCGCTGGCTCCGCCGGAGCAGCGATGTGAAGGCCGCCTCCAGATCGCGTTCACTGCCACCGGCGCAACCTTCTCCAGACCAAGTGCTTGCCGGCGCGCAGCAAATTTGCATCTCGTCTTCTAATCGAGGATGTTCCTATCGGCCAGCCATCCGAAGATCGTGGCCTTCGGCACCAACTGGTGCAACAGTTCCAACCTCTTCGCGACGAGTGCGTTGATGCTGGAGGTGAACAAGCTCACGACCGTGATGTTGCCGCCAGGGCGGTTTATGCTGGCAACAAGACCGCGCTTGACCGGATCACCGGCTACAACAGCGACGATCGGAATGGTTGTGGTCATAGTTTTGGCCGTCTGTGTCACCCTCTCGCTCCCACCGGTCACGATCACGGATACGCGCCTTCGAACGAGATCGACACCGAAATCAGGAAGAACATCGTAATTTCCGCGCGCCCAGCGGAACTCGATTGTTACGTTCCGTCCATCAACGAACCCCGTCTCAGACAGTCCTCGCTGAAATCCAGTCACCCAGCGCAGCGACGCCTCGGGGGTAGCATCGCTGAGAAATCCGATCACCGGCACAGCCCGCTGCTGGGGTTTCGCGGCTACCGGCCAAAGTGCCGATGAGGCCGCACTGCCAACACCCGCGATGAACTCCCTCCGCCGCATACTTTGCTTCCCGCGCTGTTTGCCGGGAGCCTATCGTGGTCTGAGCTAGAGTGGAACCGGTCTCAGGAGCGAAGCCGATGACCACCGCTTGAACCGCGATCCATTACTCGCCATCGTGAGCGGCATCACCGAAGATGCGACCAAAAAAGTCCGCGTGGCGGTCTGACCACATGCGGATCATATGGAAGGGCCGCGCGATGTCGCGACGGGCAAAGTCTTGGGCGGAAGACACCTAACGGCTCCTCCACAAGACACCGAGCCGTCCACGCGGGCGGTTTGTCTCCGTGTCGCGGTCACGACGCGCTTGACCATTTCTTCCTGACTTGACCCAGATCAAGTTAGCCGCGTCTAGCACATAGGTCCCCTGCACGCTCGCGCATTGCGATCTCTGCGGCAGGGGCCACTTCGCGGCTGGGAGGCCATAAAAATCCACGCACGCGGGGAGAATGGGTCTAGTCAGTAAGTTGTTGAAATAATCACTTGAAGTAGCGAAGGTCCGGGGGCGATTGTCCCTTCCGCGACGGCATGAGGAAACCGTCACCGTCGACGAAGTATTCCTCCTTGCCGAGGATGACGTGGTGATTGTCCTCGGTGCAGTTGTCTTCGTACCAGACCACCTCCTCGAGCCGGCGGTAACGCTTGTCGACCGTCCACGGCCGCGTCAGCGCGTGGTCGAACACGGTGATCTCGTTGTGCAGGATGTTCGGGTCCTGCTTGTCGAGAGAAATGCGCTCCTTGATGATCGATTGATTGTCGTTGTGCAGCGGGATACCGCTCGGCTCGTAGGTGCGCGGCCCCTTGAAGTTGCGGCTCTCGACCTCGAGGGTGTCGAAACGGCCGTCACCGTCGGTATCGAGCCATTTGCCGATCGAGTAACCCATGTAGCCGGGCTCGCCGTCCTTCGGGAAATCGCGGCCGTCGGTGTAGATGCGCCGCGGCATGAAAACCTCGAAATGCACATAGGTCACCGTCGGCGTGATGACGAACTCGATCGGCCAGGCGACCGACATCATCCGCGGCATGCCGTTGGTGCGGCAGGTCACGAGGGTGTCGCCGCCCTGTCCGCCGGCCGCCTGGTCGGCGAGGCTCGCTTCCAGCACCGCCTGATACTCCGCCGTCAGCGGCGCCTGCTGTCCAAGACCGGGCGGCTTGGTCGTGTCCCATTGGAAGCCGACCCCACGCGGCCGCCACCATTGTCCTGACCAGTCGGGATATTTGGTGTCATCGAACGCAGAAGCGCTCATGACCGTGAGCCCCAGCGTTGCGAAGGATGCGACAAGGCGCTTCAAGTGGCGGGCGAGCATGGGTGCTCCTCCTTGATTACGCGGTCGCCCTCGTATGACATTTGGGGCGGCGCTGCGGCGGTGCGATTATAGCGGGCCGGGCGAGGAAATCATCGCTCGGTAGCCCGCGGCCGGGCCGGTGGATGCGCATCTTGCCACCTACCCGTACCCGGCGTCGGGTATGGGCGTCGAACCGGATCATGAAAGGACGTGCACGAAATGCCGATCGACTGCGTCATAAGAAACGGGAAGCTGGTCATTCCCAATCAGGGGATCGTCGAAGCGGACCTCGCGATCGGCGGCGAGAAGATCGTTCAGATCGCCGAGGGCATTCCGGAGGGGCCGGCAACGATCGATGCCAAGGGGCAATATGTGTTTCCCGGATGCGTCGACACCCACAGTCACTACGGGCACTGCAACGAGTTCTACAGCGAGATGGAGACCGAGTCGAAGTGCCTCGCATCGACGGGCATCACCACCTCGATGATCTTGCTCGATCGCTGCATCAAGAACATGGAGGGCTGGATCGAGAAGCGATACGATCCCGAGTTGTTCGAGCAGCCGATCGAGAACGTCCCGGGCTTCATCCACGCGATGTGGAAGGGGTCCTACCGGAAGATCTTTCCGGAGGTGGTGGAGAGGTCGCAGAAGTTCTCCGCCAACGACTTCGGCTTCCACCTCGCGGTCGTGAACGACACCCAGATCGCGGACATCCCGTATTGCTATCGCGAGCTCGGGGTCGAGGTGTTCAAGGCCTGGACCGGGCTCTACCGCTCGGTCGCACTGTCGCCGCCGCAGCTGTGGAAGTTCTTCAAGGCCTGCAAGGAAGTCGGCGCGCTGCCTTACATCAACACCATAAATTTCGCGATGCAGGAGCAAATGACGGCCGAAGCGACCGAGCGCGCCAAGGTCGACAAGAGCCTCGTTGGGCCGCGGTTCGTCAAGGCTGCGCGCGGCGCCGACATCATCGAGACGCTCGACCTGCATACGACGCTCTGCGTCGCCAAGGAGGTGGAGCTGCCGCGCCTCGTCATCGCACACGTCGCGACCGGTGCGTCGGTCGAGCTGATGCGGCATTATCGCAGGGACGGGCTCAATGTGCTGGGCGAGACTTGCGGCGTGTGGCTGACGCTGTGGTGGCCGGAGGTCGGCGAGAGGCTCGGGCACATGGCGACGTGCATCATTCCCCAGATCAGCGACAAGAAAGACGTCGATGCGCTGTGGGACGGTATTCGCACCGGCGATATTCTCTACATCGGCACCGACGGCGTGATCTCGCCGCGCCCGACCTTCCCTGACGGCAAGCCGAACCCGCTCTACATGCCGACGCCGACCAGGGACCGCGAAGGAATGGGCTTTCCGAGCCACATCTGCAATTTCCCGGTCACCTTGCACGAAGGCATGAAGCGGGGCTTTTCCCCGGTGCAGATTGCCGAAGTCTGCGCCTATCATCCGGCAAGAATGGTGGGGCTTTATCCGAAGAAGGGCACCATCGCCGTAGGCTCGGATGCGGACCTCGTCTTCGTCGATATCGGGAAACCCCACGTCATCAGGAAGGAAGAGTTGAACACGGTCGCTCCGTTCAACCCGTGGGAGGGTTGCGTCGTCGATTGCTGGCCGACGCGCACCATGCTGCGCGGTGAGGTGATCTTCGAGAACGGAAAGCAGGTTCGGAAGAAGGCCGGCAAGTTTCAGCCGGCGATCCGGGCAGATGAGCCGCCGGAATACTTGGTCATGGCCGGGCTTGCCCGGCCATCCCGCTTACGAAGGCAGGCCGTGCCCATCATCGGGATCGCCGGGACAAGCCCGGCGATGACGCGGTAGGGCTGCCGCAATCGAGGACCTCGCTACTAAGTCACCTTGAGCAGCCGCGCGAGGTTGCCGCCGAGGATGGCCTCTTCCTGCGAGCGGGGGAGGCCGAGTGTCCTTACCGCGTCGGCCGGTGTGCTCGAGCCCATGTCGAAAGGATGGTCGGAGCCGAGCACGACATGATCGGCCCCGATCCGCTCGATCAGAAATCGCAATGCCCCGTCGTTGTGGACGAGGGAGTCGCAGAAGATGTTGCCGAGATACGCCGTGGGCGGCTTCGGCAAACGCGCTTGCAACTCCGGCCGTACCGCGTAGCCGTGGTCGAGGCGGCCAAGCTGGTACGGCAGAAAGCCGCCGCCATGGGCGAGCACGACCTTCAGCCTCGGAAAGCGCTCGAATGTGCCCGACATTAGGAGGCGCGCGGCGGCGACCGCCGTCTCCGTCATGAAGCCGACCAGATTCCACAAGTGATAATCCTGCAACCTCGTGACGTCGCCGGTATTCTGCGGGTGGAGGAACAGCGGCACGTCGAGCCGCTGCGCCGCTGAAAAAACGGGATCGAGGTCGGCGAGATCGAGGTCGATGCCATTGACATGGGTGCAGAGGGCCGCGCCGTAAAGTCGCAGGTCGCCGCAAGCCCGCACGAGCTCGCGCGCCGCGCGTTCGCCGTCCTGCAACGGCAGCGAGGCCAACGGCAGGAAACGGCCGGGATGGGCGCGCCGCATCTCGGCAAGGCCGTCGTTCACCGTGCGCGCAATCCGCTCACCCTCTTCCGCAGGGGCCCAATAGGCGAAGAGCTGCGGCGGTGGACTGATGGCCGCCGCATCGAGCTTGCGCCGATCCATCTCGGCCAGGATCTCGCGAACGTCGATGAGCTGCGGCAGAAGTGGCGGCCCTTGCTCGACAGTCACGCCGGCCGGCGGCCGGTGAAGGAGCGCGGGGGTCGGTTTCGAATGGTCCAGCTCGATGACGCCGCCAAAGTGGTGGCGTTGAACCGCATCAACGAAGGCGGGCGGCAGGACGTGAAAGTGAATATCGATGGCGGGCATGTAAGGACGGTTCTCCGCGAAGGCAGTGGACCTTTATATCGTCGCTGATAAGCTGTGTTGACCGCTTGAGCCGCCGCTCGAGCTCGTCACGACACCGGATAACGTGGCTCGCGACCGGCACCGGAGCTCACGCCGGCGCGCGTCCGCGGCCCAACGCCGTTTCGACGAGCGCGTCGACAACCGGCCAGTGGCACCGATTTTGCCGGGGACCAGGATGCGGTTTCGATCCGCAATAATACGGGTCAGGGAGGCTGAAATAATGATTTCCATCTCCGCTCCTGCGCGCCGGGTGCCGAAGCTCATCGTCCAGCTCGGCTGTTTCCTCCTGCTCGCCGCGCTCGGCCTGACGCAGGCCGTGGCGCAGGGCAAGCTCGAGCAGGCCGACGTTTCGATCGTGGCGACGCGAGACACCCAGGTCGGCGTCCAGCTCGCGATCGCCGATGCGCTCGGATATTTCAAGGACGAGGGTTTGCAGGTCACGCCGAAATGGGTCCAGTCCGGCGACGACGTCGTGCAATTGCTCGGTGCGGGCGCGGTGCCGATCGGCTGCGCCTCGACCTTCGGGGCGACGCTTCTCGCCGCGCAACATATCTCCATTCGCGCGGTCCAGGGCCTCGCCGACATGGCCGGGACGCAGGGGTTTGTCCTTGCGCCGAATGTGAAGCTCGCGAGCCCGAAGGAGCTCGAAGGCAAGAAGCTCGGCTATACCAACGGCAATCCGCAAATCCTCATCCTCGCCAAGCTCGCCAGCAAATACGGCTTCGACATGAAGAAGGTCAGCCTGGTGAACATGCTGCCGTCGGAGGGGCTGGTCGCGGCGGAAAAGGGCGACATCGCCGGATTCTTGAGCTTCGAACCCTTTCTGAGCCGGCTCGTCACGCTAGGCGGTAGCCGATACGCCACCGGCCGGCTGAGCTGGGTGACTGGTAAGGAGCAGGATGACCGGCTGCTCTATCTCAATGCCGTCCTGATGGTGCAGGAGAGCTGGATCAAGGGAAAGCCGAACACCGTCAAGGCAGTGATGCGCGCCTTCGACCGCGCGACGAAGGTGGCGGCAGGCGATCGGGCCAAGGCCGTCGAGATCGTCGGGCAGGGGATCAAGATCGATCCGGCGGTGATCGCCGCGATCATGAACGTCAACACCTACAATTCGGCACTCACGCAGGAGATGGCGACCAGCATTTCCGATCTGAGCGAATGGGCGCTCGGCATCAAGCGGATTCCGATCGCGGTGAAGCCGACCGACATCATCGATCCGACGCTGCTCGCGTCGGTCAATCCGTCCCTTGTCCAGTGGCACGCCCAGTGACCCCGGACGTTATCGACATGGCCGAGGTCCCATCGATCCGAAGCGAATGACTCGACCCGTCCCTTCTGCCTCTGACAAGCTCGCGGAGTCCGCCGACGGCACCGTGGGAATGGGCGGTACGCTCGGGGTCGACAGCACGATCGAGATCGCCACCACCCGCAAGGAAAACTATTGGGTCGACCTCGGGCTGCGCAGCGTGTCGATCATCGGCTTTTTCGCGCTGTGGTATGCGGCGAGCCTGATCAATGCGCATGTCTGGCGCGTCTTCAATCCGGCGTTGCTGCCGACGCCCGCCGACGTGCTCGAGGCGGCGATACAGCTCACTTATTCCGGTGAGTTGCCGCGCGACGTCGCGGCGAGCCTCGGCCGCGTCGTCATGGGATTCCTGATCGCGGCCTTTCTCGGCGTCAGCTTGGGGACGCTGATCGGTCGGTCGCGGAACATGGAGCGGCTGCTCGAGCCGGCGCTCGAGCTGCTGCGGCCGATTCCGCCGCTGGCGTTCCTGCCGATGTTCGTCCTGTGGTTCGGCATCGGCGAGTCTTCGAAAGTCGCCTTCATCACCTATTCGGCGTTCTTCCCGATCTTCACGACCACGACGGACGGGATAAAGTTCGTCGATATTCTCCTCATCCGGGCGGCACAGACACTCGGCGCATCCGAGCGGGAGATATTCCGCATGGTCGTGCTGCCGGCGGCGATGCCCTCGATCATCACGGGGCTGCGCGTCGGCTTTGCTCAATGCCTGTTCGTCATCGTGGCGGCGGAATTCATCGCCGCGGATTCTGGGCTCGGATATCTGATCAACGATTCGCGCTCGTTCTTCCTGATGTCGAACATGCTGGTGGGCGCCGCCGCGATCGGACTGCTCGGTTTCGTCTTCAACAGCCTGCTGCGGCGGCTGGAGTCGCGCCTGCTGCGCTGGCGCGAGGATGCCCGGGGCCCCGGATGAGCCCGGCCAAGATACGCATCGAGGGCGTGTCCAAGTCCTACGACTCCGGCAACCTGGTGCTCGACCGGGTCGACATCGATGTCGTGGACGGCAGCCTGACCTGCCTGCTCGGGCCGTCCGGCTGCGGCAAGTCCACGCTGCTCAGCATGGTCGCCGGCTTCATCCGGCCAAGCCGCGGCCGCGTCATAGTCGACGGCACCGAGGTCACCAGCCCCTCCGCCGATCGTGGCATCGTGTTTCAGGACTATGCCCTGTTTCCCTGGCGCACTGCGGTGCAGAACGTAATGTTCGGGCCGACGATCCGCCGCCTGCCCAGGAAGCAAAGCCGCGACATCGCGATGCATTACCTCGCCATGGTCGGCCTCGACGCGCATGCGGAGAAGCTGCCGCGGCAGCTCTCAGGCGGAATGAAACAGCGCGTCGCCATCGCGCGGGCGCTGGCGAACCGCCCGTCCGTGCTCCTGATGGATGAGCCTTTCGGTGCCTTGGACGCCCAGACGCGCGAAGGCCTGCAGGAGGAAATGCTCCGCATTCGCCAGCTTGAGCGCAACACGGTGCTGTTCGTGACCCACAGCATCTCCGAGTCGCTCTATCTCGCCGATCGCATCGTCGTCATGGCGACCCGGCCCGGCGCGGTGAAGCAGATTTTCGACGTCGACCTGCCTTACCCGCGTGACCGGCTAAGCGCGGCGTTTCTCGACCTCGAGCAGCGGATGAAACTGCTCGTGCGCGAGGAGGTGGTCAAGCTCGGCGTCAACTGAACTGGCCGCGGGCGCGCGTGGGATTCTGTGGAACCGCCTGATTCTGGTTGCTGGTTTTCGGGTGGGAGCGGGATGCTTCGCCGGCCGGCCGCTTGCCTGCTAACAACGTCTAACAACGCATAACGGGCGTTTCCTGCGGCCGGCCGTTACAGCGCTAGACATGGAGCGCCGTGGCGGAGCCGAGCTTCGGACATCGAACGCCGGTCGTGGTCTTGGCCCAAACCTCAAGGAGGTGGGGATGAGTGTAAGCACCGCAGTTGCGCCCTCGAAGACGTCGGCCATCGACATGAAATTCGAGATCGTCGTCATTCCCGTTTCGGACGTCGATCGGGCGAAGGCGTTCTACGCGAGTCTTGGGTGGCGGCTCGATGCCGACTTCGCGACCGGCAACGATTATCGCGTGATCCAGTTCACGCCGTCGGGCTCGGGCTGCTCGGTGATTTTCGGCAAGAACGTCACCGGGGCGCCCCCCGGCTCTGCGCAAGGGCTCTATCTGATCGTCTCCGACATCGAAGCTGCCCGTGCAGATCTGCTTGCCCGCAGCATCGCGGTAAGCGAGGTGTTCCACAGCGACGGCGCGAGTGCCGGCACTGACGACCCCTACCTGTTCGGACGGCACCGCGTGAGAGGTCCCGACCCGGCGCATGGCAGCTACCGTTCGTTCGCTTCGTTCAGCGATCCCGATGGTAACGGCTGGCTGTTCCAGGAAATCACGAAGCGGCTGCCCGGTCGCATCGACCCGGCGACGACGACCTTCGCCTCGGTGAGTGATCTCGCCGCTGCGCTCCGGCGCGCCGAGGCCGCCCACGGCGAGCACGAAAAGCGAACCGGTCAGCGCGATGCCGACTGGCCGGACTGGTACGCCGAATACATCGTCCGCGAGCAAGCCGGCGAGCCGCCGCCGACGTGAGAGTCGCTGATATTGGAGTTGCGAATGCAGGAGCGAGCAATGACGAAAGTTTCATCATCGGCGATGGCAATCGGTGTGGTGGCCTTGGTCGTGTTCGGTGGCGAGGCGGCGATCTCGGCGCAGGACAAGTACACGGTGCAGGTGCCCAATGGACTCGCATTCTCCGAATTCAGGGGATACGAGGATTGGCACGTCGTCGCGGTCAGCCAGTCGGGAGACCTGATCGAGGTGATCGTCGGCAATCCGGCGATGATCGACGCCTTCAAGGCGGGCGCGCCCGGTAACGGTAAGCCTTTCCCCGACGGCGCCAAGATGGCGAAGATACATTGGAATGCCAAGAAGAGCGCGGAAGCTCCTGCTGCGACGACCGTGCCGGATACTTTGCACGACATCGATTTCATGGCGAAGGACGCCCGGAGGTTCGCAAGCTCCGGCGGCTGGGGATACGCCCAGTTCAACTATGACGCCCCATCCGGCGAGTTCGCGCCCGAGGGGACCGGGGCCGATTGCGGCTATGCATGCCATACGATCGTGAAGACAAAGGACTACGTTTTCACGGCGTATCCGAAGAGGTGACAAGAACGCGCGACTGGTAGCTTCCGACTTCGGTGGGGCTAGCTTTGCGCCTATACCGGCACAGATCACGACGTTGAATTGTCGGCCTGCCAAAAGGGGGCCGCAGCCGCGGCGGTACAGGGCAGTTTGGAGATAACTTGGCAGAGCTTCCGCATGCCATGAAAAAAGTTGCCGTGTTCGGCAATGCCGGCGGTGGCAAGTCGACGTTGTCAGGGCGACTAGCGGAGATCACGGGGCTGCCGCTCTACGTCGTAGATCACATCCAGTTTCCAGAAGGCCGCTATCGGCCGGAGGAGGAAGACGGCGGCAAGATCGCGCATGAGGAGTACGTGAGGATCCACAAGGAAATCCTCGGGCAGGATCAGTGGATCATCGACGGATTTGACACTGTGGCGTTGGCCTGGGAACGGTTTGCCGCCGCGGATACGCTGGTCCACATCGACCTGCCCGTCCTTACCCATTACTGGGGCGTCACCAGGCGCCTCATCGCAGGGCAATTTCGCAATCCCCAGGGCTGGCCGGAGAACACGCCCGTCTGGGAGTCCTCGCTCGACAGCTACAGGGTGGTCTGGCGCTGCCACCGCCGTTTGACGCCGAGATATCGCCAGCTCGTCGCCGAGGCCGCGTCGACAAAGCGGGTGCACCATTTGCGATCTCGCGCCGAGATGAAGGCTTTTCTTCAATCAGCTGCGCAGCGGCAAGCGCTGCGCACGTAGCCAAGATCGAGCGGAGGCAAATCCGGGGCCGACGTCTCGCGACGGACGAGTCGTCGGCGCCGCCGGCGCCGGACCGAATTGTCCATGGTCCCTTCCGCGACCGCGGGCGCGGCTGTAATCTCCCTCCAATAAACAAACTTCAAATGGAGGGCGCCATGGGACGGAATTGTTTGATCCTGACTGCGCTGCTGACCGGCAGCATGTTGGCGGCATACCCGGTGCGCGGCGCCGAGGTGACGCCGGACCGGCTCCTCAATCCCGACAAGGAGCCGCAGAACTGGCTGATGAACCATCGCACCTATGACGGGCAGCGCTTCTCGCCGCTCGCCAAAATCAACAAGGGCAACGTCAAGGGATTGCGGCTCGCCTATGCGGTCGCGCTCGGCGGGGGGGCCGGCATGGAGGTGGTGGAGGCCACTCCGCTCGTCGAAGACGGTTTCCTCTACATCACCGATTCCTGGGGCGTGCTCTACAAGATCGACGGCAGGTCCGGCGATGCCGGCCGCATCGTCTGGCGCATGGACCCGAAACAGGAAAAGCAGCACGTCAACCGGGGTGCCGCCTTGTGGGGCAATCTCGTCATTTCGCCTGCCAACGCGCCGGCGCGCATCGTCGCGACCGACAAAGAGACCGGCAAGGTGGTGTGGGAAACCAACGTGGCGTTCGGCGAGCCGGAACTGCAGATCACCGGTGCGCCGCTCCCGATCAAGGACAAGATCATCGTCGGCGCTTCGGGTGGCGATCGTGGCGTGCGCGACTGGATCGCCGGGCTCGACGCGGCGACCGGAAAAGTGCTGTGGCGCAAGTACACCATTCCCGCGCCGGGAGAGGCGGGCAGCGAGACGTGGAAAGGGAATACCAACGCCTGGCAGACCGGCGGCGCCGCGATGTGGGTGACCGGGACCTACGATCCCGAAAACAACCAGACGATCTGGGGCACCGGCAACCCGGTGCCGATGTTCGACCCGACCTATCGTCCGGGCGACAACCTGTACACCAACAGCGCGATCTCCTGGAATCCCGACACCGGCAACATGAACTGGTACTTCCAGTTCACCCCCGGCGACATGTGGGACTATGACGAGGTCGGCACCCACATCCTGATCGACGCCGAGGTGGCGGGACAGCCGCGCAAGCTCGTCACCCACTCCGCCCGCAACGGCTTCCTCTATACGATGGATCGCCACAACGGGCTGATCCTCGGCGCCAAGCCCTACATGGATGTGAACTGGACGAAGGGCATCGACCAGAAGACCGGCAAGCCGATCGACTACGATCCCTCGAAGGACATCCAGACCTATGCCGGCGTCGGAAACCTGACCCCAGGCGCGCCCCTCAAGAAGGTTTGCCCGTCGCAGGCCGGCGGCAACAATTACTGGCCGTCGTCCTACAGCCCCAACACCAAGCTGATGTACATCCCGGCGCTCACCGCCTGTGTGAACGTCTCGATCGACCGCGAGAAGCACAACGCGCAGAAGGGCTGGAACGGCGGCCTGAGCGTGACCGACGAGCGCTTCGAAAGCAATCTCACGGCCGTCGACCCGGTAACCGGCGACATCAAGAAGAGCGTGCATCTGCGCTACCCGAACTATTCGGGCACGCTCGCGACCGCCGGCGGCGTCGTCTTCCTCGCGCTCGTCGACGGCACGGTTGCGGCCTATGACGACACCTCGCTCGACGAATTGTGGAAGATCAACCTGGGCACCGGATTCTGCGCTCCGCCGATGACCTTCGAAGTCGACGGCAAGCAGTATCTCGCCATCGCATCGGGTCTGAGCGCGCCGGCTCGTGCAAAGCTCGTGAACACTCCGGAGTTGAAGGACATCCGCAACGGCACCGTGCTCTACGTGTTCGCGCTCTGAGCGGATTTGCTCCGCGCAGCGAATTGTGCTGCTTGCACGCCGTGCAAGCAATTTGCGCCGCCCCTGATAGTTTGGGGCGGCGTCGAGTGCCGCGCGCCGATGTCCGGGGCGGCGCGAACAGCATGCCGATATGACGAACCGCTCGGGGGCGATGTGAATGACTGCGCCGGCGCATGTGGGCGAAATGCTCGCGCTCCATGCGCGGCTCACGCCTGAGAAAATCGGCGCGGCCGACCTCGAGCGAAAAATGACCTTTCGGCTTTGGCACAGCCGCGCCTGCCGGCTGGCCAACGTCTTTTTTGGCCTCGGCATCGGCAAAGGCGACCGCGTCTGCATGCTCGCCTACAACTGCCTCGAGTGGCTGGAGCTCTATGCCGCCGCCGCGTTGGCGGGCCTCGTCGTGGTGCCGATCAACTTCCGGCTCACCGCGCCGGAAATTCGCTACATCATCGAGAACTGCGAGGCGCGGGCGCTCGTCGTGCAGGATGATCTGCTCGAAGTGATCGAGTCCATTCGTGCGGAGCTCCCGGTACCGCCGGCGAATTTCATTCATTTCGGCGCCGCTTGCCCGGCAGGTTATCGCTGCTACGAAGACCTCCTCTCCAACGCGCGCGACAGCCGGCCGGCGATCGACATCGATGGCAGCGACCCCTGGGCGCTGATGTACACCTCCGGCACCACCGGCAGGCCGAAAGGCGCCATTCGCAATCACCAGGGCGGCGCGATGCTCTCCCTCATCACCGAGGTCGAGCTCGGAATCTCGCGGGACGATGCGGCGCTTCTCGTCATGCCGATATGCCATGCAAACTCACTCTATTTCTTCGGCGCCTTCGCCTATTGCGGGGCGGCCTGCACGGTCTACAGCCGCAAGCATTTCGACCCCGAACATCTGCTGCGCACGCTTGCGGAGGTCGGCGCCACCTTCACCTCGCTGGTGCCGACGCATTACGCCATGATGCTCGACCTGCCGCCGGCGACGTGGGCGCGCTGCAACGTCGATTCCGTCACCAAGCTGATGATCTCCTCAGCGCCGGCGCGGCGCGAGACCAAGCTTGCGGTGATGGATCGTTTCAGGAATTCGGGCCTGTTCGAGCTCTATGGCTCGACCGAGGCAGGCTGGGTCACGATGCTGCATCCCGAGGAGCAATTGACCAAGCTCGGCTCGGTCGGGCGCGAATGCGTCGGCTCGCGCCCGATACGCCTGCTCGACGCCGACGGCAACGAGGTGCCCGACGGCGACGCCGGGCGAGCTCTACTCCTGCAACCCCTACACGTTCGACGGTTACTGGAGGCTGCCGGACAAGACGAGGGAAGCGTTCCGCGGCGATTATTGCACGGTTGGCGACATGGCGCGCCGCGACGCTGACGGCTACATCTACCTCGTCGATCGCAAGAGCAACATGATCATTTCCGGCGGCGAGAACGTGTACCCTTCCGAAGTCGAGGCGCTGCTCGCGACGCACGAGAAGATCAGGGACGTTGCGGTGATCGGACTTTCCGATGCAACGTGGGGCGAGCGGGTGCATGCGGTGATCGTTCTGCGCGATGGCGCGGCACCGAGCGAGCTCGAAATCATCGAATGGTGCCGCAGCCGCATCGCCGGATACAAACGTCCTCGCTCGGTGAGCTTCATCGGCGACGAGGAGATGCCGCGCACGGCCACCGGCAAGATTCAGCATCGGCTGCTGCGTTTGCAGCAGGAAAGTCGTCGAAGCTGATTTCGCGCTCGCCCGAAAGGCACCGTCATGAACGAACCGCTCGCAACGCTGGACCTCAACGCCGACCCGCTGGCCTGTGCCGCCTGGATCGCGCGATTTCTCAAGAGCCGCGGCATCGATCGCATCTTCGGCCTGCAGGGCGGCCACATTCAGCCGATCTGGGATCACGTGGCGCAGCTGGGCATCCGCATCGTCGACGTGCGCGACGAGGGCGCGGCGGTGCACATGGCGCATGCGCATGCCGAGCTCATGGGCGGCTTCGCGGTCGCCATGGCGACCGCCGGTCCCGGCGTCACCAACACCGTCACCGCGATGGCCAATGCCTCGCTCGCGCGCGCGCCGGTGCTGCTGATCGGCGGCTGCACGTCGCGTCCGCAGGCCAATATGGGGCCGCTCCAGGATATCCCGCATGTCGATATCCTGCGACCCGTGACGCGCGCTTCGCGGACGCTGCGGGTCGCCGATCAGGTGATCCGCGAGCTCGACGAGGCGGTGGCCCGCGCCATGGGCGACGCGGGCGAGCCCGGGCCGGTCTACGTCGAAATTCCGACCGACGTGCTGCGCACCCACGTGCCGCTGCAGCTCGTGCTCGACGAATGGATGCAGGCGAAGCCGGCGCGCCGGCCGATACCGGACCCCGCGGCGATCGCGGAGGCAGTCGATGTGTTCTGGTCGGCGAAGCGCCCGCTCGTCATCACCGGGCGCGGTGCGCGCGGTGCATCCGCCGAGCTCAAGCGCCTGCTCGATGCCACCGGCGCGCTCTATCTCGACACCCAGGAAAGCCGTGGTTTGGTGCCGGCCGATCATCCGTCGACGGTCGCGGCGATGCGGGCGGCGGCGATGACAGACGCCGACGTCGTTCTGCTTATTGGGCGCAAGCTCGATTACCAGGTCGGCTACGGATCGCCGGCGGTGTTCCCGCATGCGCGCTTCATCCGTCTCGCCGACAATCCCGGCGAGCTCGTCGACAATCGTCGCGGCCAGCCCGAGCTTCTCGCTGCGCCCGATCTCGCGCTCGCGGCGATGGTCGAGGCGGCGGGCAACCGGGAGCCGCGCATCGACAAAGCGTGGGCTGAAGGGATGCGCCGCCGCCACCGCGAGCGCGTGGCCTCGGGCTCCGCGAACAAGCAGCGCCCGTTGACCGGCACTGACGGCAAGATTCATCCGCGCGCGATCTTCGACGTGATCGCCGATCTTGCCGCGCCTGACTACATCGCGATCGCCGACGGCGGCGACCTCCTGAGCTTCGCCCGCACCGGCTTACAGGCGACGACTTACTTGGATGCCGGCGCGTTCGGCTGCCTCGGCGTCGGCGTGCCGTTCGCTATCGCCGCCTCGCTCGCGATGCCGGAACGTCAGGTGATCTCGGTGAATGGCGACGGTGCGTTCGGCATCAACGCGATGGAGCTCGACACCGCCGTGCGTCACGGCGCGAAATGCGTGTTCGTCGTCTCGAACAACGCCGCCTGGAACATCGAGCGCCTCGACCAGGAAATGAACTACGGCGGGCGGGTCGTCGGCACCACGCTGCGGCATTCCGATTATGCGGCGATGGCGCGCGCGCTCGGCCTCCACGGCGAACGCGTCGAGAAGCCGGAAGAGCTGCGGGGAGCCATGCAAAGAGCGCTGCAGAATGCGCCGGCGCTGGTCGACGTCGTCACGTCGCAGACCGTTCTGTCGTCGGACGCGCAAAAGGGCCTCGGCTTCGTGCCGGATTATCAGGCGCTCACCGCCTGGGACGAAGCGGAACGGAAACGACGCGGCATGTAGAGATGAGTTGTCATGGCCGCGCTTGACCCGGCCATCCCGCTCAAGAAGGCACCGCCGTGCCACAGCAATCGGGATCGCCGGGTCAAGCCCAGCGATGACGGAGGATGAGGCTCCCTCGTCCTGAAATGCCCTATCTCGCGCCCTCGACTGCTTTCGCGCGACACTTTGGGCCGGGACCGCGCATATAGTGCTGCTCTGGCCGATATGAATCGAACAACTCGCGCGTGATCGCACGCCACATGCGCTCGGCAGTTTGAAGCCCCTTGCGAAAGAGGGGCGTTTGCAATGCTAACGAGGTCATGGCGTGCACTCGTTAAATCGAGCTTGCGGTCGATGATGCACTAGTCCTGCGTGCCTGAACGCAGCATGTCCGCGGCGTTAAACTTTGGTAAGCAGCGTTGAACGCGCGAGCGTCGATGATCATTTGCGGCTCAGCTTCGGCAAACGTAAGCGCTCAGGACATGATCTCGCTTTCATCGCTCAAGACTTTTATCTCGAATTGCTCTGCGGATCCGCAGAGCAAGGAGGAGAAGGCGAAGCTCGCCGCCGCCGCGTTGCTGATCCGCGTCGCGACCGCCGACCGCGACATGTCGGAGAGCAAGCGGAAGGGACTTCACGCCGTCGTGAGGTCCGGGTTCGAGCTCGACGATGCCGCTGCAGCAAGGCTGATCGCGGACGGATGTGTCGCGGAGCGAAAAGCCATCGACCTCTATCAGTTCACGCGGCAGATCAAGGATGCCTTCGACGAGGAGGGCCGGCGCCGCGTGGTGCAGATGATGTGGGACACCGCCTACCTCGAGGGAGGCCTCAACGGCTTCGAGGCGAACGTCATCTGGCGCGCCGCCGACCTCTTAGGGGTATCCACGCGCCAGCGGGTCGAGATGCGCCAGCAGGCCGCAGCCTGCAGGTCCGTCCGCGCGGCCGGTTAGCCCGCCGCGACAACTCGTCTCGCCTTTCGCCGATTTGCGTGAAAAGATCGACGGCACTAGCGAGTGCGCGTTGCGCCGATCGGGTTGGCGCAGGCAGAGACGAGCCTCGTGAAGATACTCCAAGGGCTTCGCCGCCTATGACCTCGGATGCCGTGGCGACGTCGGAACTCGCGCCTTCGGTGCTGTCTTCCACCGCGCGCATGCGGATCCTGCTCTATCTGGGCGTCCTGCTTCTGCTGCTGGGCTTTGGGGCCCCCGGAGGCGGCCTCATCGGCCTGCCGATCAGCTTCCTGCTCAAGAATAAGCTCGAGCTCAAGGCGCACGAACTGGCGATCTTCAGCCTGATCGCCGGGGTACCCAGCTACGTCTCCATTCTCTTCGGATTTGCGCGCGACACCTGGAATCCGTTCGGCATGCGGGACCGCGGGTTCATCGTGCTGTTCGGCGGCGTCTGCTCCGCCGTGTACCTGCTCTTCACCTTCGCGCCGGTGACCTATCAGACGCTTCTGGCTTCCCAGCTTCTGCTCGGCACATGCTTCCTGTTCGTCGCGAGTGCGCAGAACGGACTGACCTCGACCCTCGGTCAGCAGCATCTCATGTCCGGCCAGATCAGCGCTGTTTGGAATGTCGCCGCCGCGCTGCCGGGAATCGTCGCCTTGATTCTGGGCGGATATCTCAGCGACGTGATGGAACGCCGCGATGGCGAAGACGCCGCGCATCTCCTGTTTCTCGTCGGCGCGGCGATGATGGCGCTGGTCGCGCTCTATGGCCTGTGGCGGCCCGCGAGCGTCTTCGACAACCTGCGGGACGAGCGCCCGGCGGATGCGCGTCCGCTCGACGACATAAAGCGGCTCGTCAGGCATCGGCCGATCTATCCCGCGCTGCTGATCTGGTTCCTGTGGAATTTCGCCCCGGGGGCCGGCACGCCCCTGCAGTACTATCTGCAGGACGTTCTGCATGCCAAGGATGCCCAGTGGGGCCAGTGGAATGCGATCTACTCTGCGTCCTTCATTCCCACCTTCATCATTTTCGGACTGCTGTGCCGGAAGTATCCGCTAAAGTCCCTGCTGTTCTGGGGAACCGTGGTTGCCATTCCGCAGATGGTGCCGCTGCTGTTCATCCATTCGGTGACCGCGGCGCTGATCGCGGCCGTCCCGATCGGCCTCATGGGCGGCGTCGCCACGGCCGCCTATCTGGACCTGATGATCCGCTCGTGTCCTCGCGGCCTGCAGGGCACGCTCATGATGATGTCCGCTGGACTGTTCGCCATCGTGCAGGGCTTGGGCAATGTGTTGGGCACGAACCTCTACGATCATTTCGGCGGATTCACCGTGTGCGTGATCGCGATCACCGTGGTCTATGCCACGATCCTCCCGGCCCTGCGGCTGGTGCCGCGCCATTTGACCGACACTGCGGATGGGGAAGCATCAAAGGTCAGCGCACCCGCTTAGAAATGCGGGGCGCTCCTGCACTTGCTGCCAGCGAAAGCTGTCGAGCCCGGGAAAACCAGAGCCCCGCCGAGAGCGAGGCTCGCGATGTTACTGCAGTGGGTCCGCTGGGACCTCGGCATCTGTCAGGGCACCGGTGTTGTCCTTGCTCGCGGGGTCGTAACCGCGTCCCTGTGCAAAGGCGAGGTCTTCGACGCGCCGGCCGTGGAGCAGGCCGGGGAGGCCTTGGTTGCCTTCGATGCAGCGCGGCTCCGCATAGAGCCTGTTCTCCTCGTCACTCTGCCTGCCGAACTCCTGCTTCACGGTCCACGGCCTCGTCCACACCGTCGGGTCCTCGACCATGACCTCGTAGGAGAGCGTCTTCGGTCCGGTGCGCGTCCAGCGCTCGACGAGATGGAGGTTCTCCCGCGATCCGAAGGCATCGGTCTTCGGGCTGAAGTTCGTCACGTCGACGACGAGCGTGTTACCCTCCCAATGGCCGCGCGAGTCGCCGAACCACTGGCGGACGCTCGCCGGCAGGTGAGGGCTGCCGTCCATGACGATGTTGCGCTGCCAGCCTTGGCCCTGGCCGACGTCGTAGTACATCGAGATGCCACCGGGCGTCTGCACGATGCGGCGGAAGCTGCCGGTGGCGCCGCCGAACTCGGGCAGTCCACCCGTGAGGCAGCGCTCCGGCAACGAACTCTCCTCGGGTCCGTCGTTGCGGTTCATGCGCGCGGTGTTGTAGCGGGGAGCGGGTTCGGTATAGCGCGGCGAGGTCGTCGGATCGAATTTTCCGCCGGCGCAGCCCGGCAAATTCTTTTTGCAGGTGTCCGTCGACTGCAGCAGCGCAAGACGGAAACTCCGTTCGGCGGCCGCCGTCTTCTGGGCGTCCGGCGTCAGCGCCGGGATGCGGCCGTTGGGCGGATCGACGATCTTGGACGTGCGGGCCCCGGTGCGCTTCGTCGTAAAAAACGTCGCCGCATTGTAGGCGCCATTGATTTCACGCTCGGTCGCGAAACGGTTGAGCACCGCCGTTCGCGCCTTGTCCAGATCGGCGCGCTCCGCATCGGTGAAGAGTTCCTGGGTCCCATATTTGGCGGGACGCTGGAGCGGGGTGTCGAACTCCTCTGTCCAGATGCCTTGCAGGTCGGGTTCGCCCCACGGCGTCTTGATCGTTGCGCCGGAGGCTTGCGGTGCCTGAGCGGCGGTCGGGGTCGCGGACAGCGAAATGGCGGCGATGGCGGCGGCGGAAATGGCTATGATCGAGCCCGAGAAGCGATTGCCCATGACGAACTCCCTTTGTCGGCCTGCTCCCTTAACCGAAAGTCCCCCATAAACGCAGACTGCCCCCATTGAGCTACGAGTGTATCGCAGTTTGGACGGCGGGAAATAGTGATTTTGCGAAACGTTTCCGATGCCCGAGGCGCCGGTGACACGCCCGATCCCGACCCGAAACGGTCGACCGCCGCAATAGAACCTCGGGCGCTGCGAACAGCACAAACCGGTGGACCATTTCGCCTCGCCCCCGCGATCTGCCGCATGGACACCGGCTTCGAATTCACGTTAATACTCAGCTGATTGTGCTTGCAGCTCATTGAAAATCCCGGTCACCGGCTTACGGAGCGGACGTCATGTCCCGCAAGCGATTCGCGATCATCTCCGCGTTGCTCCTGCCTGCGCTGTTCGCGACGGCGCCGGCGCGGGCCGACGACGCCGCGACCTGCCGGACCTGGACCGGCCAGGAGGCGCTTTCGGCCTGCACGCGGATGATCGCCTCGAACACGCTGCGCGGCGCCGACCTCGCCCAGGCGTATCTGTGGCGTGGCATCACCCATTCCCGCCACAGCGGCGACTGGGACAGTGCCATCGCCGATTTCAGCGAGGCGATCAGGCTCGGCTCGAAGGATGCGGGCGCGTATGCCGGCCGCGCCGGCGCCTACATCCGCAAGGGCGATATCGACCGGGCGCTGCCCGATTTGAACCAGGGCTTGGCGCTCGACCCCAGGCACCCCGGTGTTCGCAATGTCTTCGGCTACTATTACCTCCAGAAGCGGGCCTACGGGCGCGCGCTTACCGAGGTGAACGAAGCCATCCGGCTGTCGCCGCGATACCTTTATGCTTTCAGCACGCGCGGAGAGATCTACGAGGCCAAGGGCGAGCTCAACAACGCGCTCACCGATTTCCGTACGGCATTGAGCCTCGATCCGGACAAGAAGCAGCGGGGAGGCCGGTATGCCGCCGACAGCATCGCACGGGTGGAAGGCAATCTGTTCGCCGCCGCCGGTGCTGACTGGGCAACCTGCCAGCGCGCTCCCGCGCTCGAGGACGGCATTGCCGCGTGCACACGGCTGATCTCGGCGAAAAAGCTCGGGGATGCCGACCTCGCACAGACCTATGTCTGGCGCGGTATCGGCCTGGGGCGCTATCGCGGCGACGCCGATCTCGCCATCGCGGACTACGACGAAGCCATCCGCCGCGATCCGAAAATCGTCGCGGCCTATGCCGGTCGCGGCGGCGGCTACGTGCGCAAGGGAAAGCTCGACCTCGCACGCCGCGATCTCGACGAGGGCCTCAAGCTCGACCCCAATCACTCCGGCATCCATAACGCGCTCGGAAACTACTACCTTGCCAAGGGCGAGCATGGCTCCGCGATCGCCGAGTTCAACACGGCGATCCGCATTTCCCCGCAGTATCTCTATCCCTACCGTTTCCGTGCCGAGGCCTACGAAGCCCGTGGCGACCTCGCCGCCGCGCTTGCCGATTATCGCGTCGCGCTCAGCCTCGATCCCGGCAAGCAGCAGGTCGGCGGGAAGGAAGCCGCCGAGGGCATCGCACGGGTCGAGCAGAAGCTTGCCGCAGGCGGCGACAAATCGAAGGTCGCTGTTGTCGAGCCTAAGGTTTCCGAGCCGAAGAGTTTGCCCACGGCACCGAAAGCGGCCGTGCTTGGGCATCGCGTCGCGCTCGTCATCGGCAACAGCAAGTATCTCTATGCGAATCCGCTCCCCAATCCGGCGAACGACGCCGCCGATATTTCGAAGATCCTGAGGAAGCTCGGCTTCGACGTGATCGAAGGCCTCAATCTCGACCGGCGTGGGATGGAGGACAAGATCCGCGCATTCGGCCGCAAGCTCGAAGCAGGCGCCGATCTCGCGCTCCTCTTCTACGCGGGTCACGGCATGCAGGTCGGCGGCAGGAACTTCCTCGTTCCGGTCGACGCCAAGCTCGAGCGGTCCGGGGATCTCACCCTCGACACCATCGAGCTCGGCCAGATCCTGGCGCAGATGGAGGCGGAGAAGCGGGTCAATCTCGTTTTCCTCGACGCGTGCCGCGACAATCCGCTGGCGCGGTCGTTCGCGCGTTCGCTCGGCACCCGCTCCGCCTCGGTCGGCGCGGGGCTCGCGCCGGTGCAGGGCGCGATCGGCACCATGATCGCCTACGCGACGCAGCCCGACAACGTGGCGCTCGACGGCGATGGCCGCAACAGCCCGTTCACCACGGCGCTGCTCAAGTACATCGCCACGCCCAAGCTCGAAATCGGCACCATCATGAAGCGCGTGCGCGCCGACGTGATCGCGACGACGCGAGAGAAACAGGTGCCGTGGGATCACTCGTCGCTGGTCGGCGACGTCATCCTCGTGCCGTGACGCGGGGTTCGGCGGCGCGCCGCCCCGATGCGCCCGCGCAGGTGGCGTCATGAGCGCGGCAGGCATCGAAGTTCGCCGTCTGGCCGCGGATGACGCGGTGCTGTTCCGCGACATCCGGCTGGAAGCGCTGCGGCTCGCACCCGACGCCTTCGCGAGTACGTTCGAGGCGGAAAGCGCCAGGCCTTCGGGCTGGTTTGCCGAGAGGCTCGGCGACTCCCATGTGCTCGGCGCGTTCCGCGGCGAAACGCTCGTCGGCATCGCGACCCTGATCATTCTTCAGAGCGCCAAGATGGCCCATAAGGGTCATCTGGTCGGCATGTATGTGCGGCCCGAAGCGAGACGGAGCGGCGCCGGCCGCCGGCTGGTCGTGGCGATCATCGAGACCGCGCGCGGCCACGTCGAGGTAATCCAGTTGACCGTCGTCGCGGGCAACGAGACCGCGCGACGTCTCTATGCCGGGCTCGGCTTCGAGGAGTATGGGCGCGAGAAGAAGGCGCTCAAGAGCGGCGACCGCTACTTCGATGAAATCCTCATGGCGATCGATCTCGGCGCACGCGCAGACGGCGCGTGAGGCGGCACGTTCCGCCGACGCCGGCCGCGGTCGCCCGCGAGCGACGACTTCAAGGCTCGAACCGGCCGCCTACTTTTTCGTTTGCTTGAAGTATTTCAGGTCAGGCGGCGGCTGGTCCTTCTTGGCCGGCATCAGATAGCCATCGAAGCTCAGGACATAGTCCTGGTCACCGATGGTGACGTGCCGGTTGTCCTCCGAACAGTGGTTCTGGAACCAGATCGGGTTGGAATCGCGCTTGAAGTTCTTCATCACCGTCCACGGACGGGTCAGGGCGTGGTCGTAGCTCGTGATCTCGTCGTGAAGGATGTCCGGATTGGACTTGTCGACGAAAATCCGCTCCTTGATGATGGCCCCGTTGTCCGTATGGAACGGCAGGCCGCTCGCCTCATACGTGCGCGGACCCTTCAGCCCGCGGGTTTCGACCTCGAGCACGTCGTAGCGTCCGTCGCCGTCCTCGTCGACCCATTTGCCGATCGAGTAGCCGTTGAAACCCGGCTCGATCTCGGCAGGAAAATCGCGGCCGTCGGTAAAGATGCGGCGCGGCATGGTGTACTCGGAAATAAGGTGGGTCGTCTTCGGCGTGACGACGATCTCCATCGGGAAAATCGTCGACATCATCCGAGGCATGCCGTAGGGCACGCAGCGCGACGGCGCATCACCACCTTGTCCGCCGTTCGCCTGGTCGGCCATGCTGGCCTCCCATATCGCCTGATATTCCGGCGTCAATGGCGGATTCTGCTCGCGGCCGACCTTGTGCGTCGGGTCCCATTGGATGCCGATGCCCGGGGGGCGCCGCCACTGGCCGCTGAAGTCCGGGTATTTGGATTCGTCGAACGCGAAGGCCGCTGTCGCGGCGCCGAGCGATCCCACGAGTGCAATCGCACCGATCAGGCTTCGGTGAGCCATAGTCGTTCCTCCCCTGAAACTGCGCCGATCACCGCTGTCGTGACCAGGTGATGTTTGCTGCAGTCGTCCGGAGCCTATCGTGATCCGAGTTGCGTGGAAACGGGTTTCGGCACGGGTTTCGGCGAAATGCCGGGTGCCGTCCCACGCTTATGGCCGACGCTGACGATCTTGACCGAATGCGACCTCAGTCCGCTCCCGCCAAGGCCTGCTCGAGATCTCCAATCAGGTCGCCGGCGTCCTCTATTCCGACCGACAGCCGCAGGAGGTCGGGCGGTGCGGGCGATCCGGCGCCTTCGATCGATGCGCGGTGCTCGATGAGGCTCTCGACACCGCCGAGCGACGTCGCGCGCTTCCACACGGTCACCCGTGCCGCCGTCGCGATCGCCGCGTGCTCGCCGCCGGCAACGCGGATGCTGAGCATCCCGCCGAAGCCGCCGTGCATCTGCCGTGCCGCGACCGCGTGACCGGGGTGGTCGGGCAAGCCGGGATAGAGCGTCGCCACGATGCGCCGATGGCCGGCAAAATGTTCGGCGATCGCCTGCGCTGTCCGGCTGCAACGTTCGACGCGCAAATGCAGCGTGCGCATGCCGCGCAGCAGCAGCCACGCCTCGAAGGCGCCGAGAATGGCGCCGTTGCCCGCGCGAACAGCCGTGATCCGCTCCCAAAGCTCGTCATGCCGGGCGGTCACCAACGCGCCTGCGACGACGTCGCTGTGGCCGTTGAGATATTTTGTGGCCGAATGCATGACGATGTCGGCGCCAAGCTCGATCGGCCGGGTCAGGATCGGTGTGGCTACCGTAGAATTCGACGGCAAGGCGTGCGCCGGCCCGGTGGGCGATCTCGGCGGCGGCGGCGATGTCGGTGATCAGCCATGTCGGATTGGCCGGGCTTTCGATCCACACGAGCTTGGTCCGACCGGGCTCGACGGCGGCCGCGAGCGCGTCCATCGTGCTGGCATCGACAAAGTCGACGGCTATTCCGCCCTCCGCCGCGCGGCTTTTCAACCAGTTGCGCAGGCCCCAATACATGACCACCGGCGCGACCACATGGTCGCCGGGCCGCAGCGCCAGGAATACGGCCGTCGCGGCCGCCATCCCCGATGCGAAGGTGAGGCAGGCCGCCCCGCCCTCGAGTGTCGCCAGAAGCGCCTCCGCCTGCACGAACGTCGGATTGGTCGGGCGACCATAGGAGAAGCCCGTCCGATATTGGTTATCGGGATCGCGAATGAACGTGGTCGATGGATGCAACGGAGGGATCAGCGCCTTGGTCCGCTCGTCGATCCATCCGAGCGCCTGCGCCGCCATAGTCGCGGGGTGAAGGGACTTCACGAAGTTCTCCTGTCGGTCTTGAACGACCAGCTATAGTCTCATTGGCTCGAGTGCAGCCGCCCGGTGAGGCGAGTGCCGCAAGGGAGGATTATGCCATGAAGACGCAGGGAGACGTGTCTCCGTTCACTGCCGCTGCGCGGCCTGCCTCCGTTGCGTCGGAAGCGACCGCCCGCAGGTCGTTTCTTCTCGGCGCGGCGAGTGGAATGACCTCACTCGCGATCGGCGGGTCGATCTTGCCTTCGAAGCCGGCTTCTGCCCAGGTGCCCGCGCCGGCGGCCGCGTCGCTGCTCGCCTATGTCGGGTGTTTCACCACTGGTGGACGTGAGGCGAAGGGTAAGGGCATCAGTCTTTACCGGGTCGATCCGGACGGTGCCTGGACGCTGCTGCAGACGCTCGAGACGGTGCCCAATCCGCAGTTCATCGCCTTCGATCGCCAGCAGAGATTCCTCTATTCCGTGCACGGCGATGGCTCCGAGGTCTGTGCCTATTCGATCGAAAGGCCGAGCGGCCGGATCAGGTTCTTGAACAAGCAGCCGACCGCCGGCAACAATTCCACGCACCTGACGCCAGACCCGAGCAACCGATACATCGTCATCGGCAATGGTCCGGGTGTCGCTGTGTTCCCGATCAATCCCGATGGATCACTCTCGCCGTTCACCGACATGGTTCCGGCGACGGGCGAGATCGGCCCGCACCGCAATCAGGTATCGGCCGGCGCACACCCGCACTACGTTTCGTTCGATCCCAGCGGCCGCTTCCTCGTCGCACCGGACCGCGGCGTCGACAGGATCCAGATCTACCGGTTGGATGGTTCCAGCGGCAAGCTGGCGGGTGCCGGCTACGCTCCGACGCGTCCCGGCGCCGGACCGCGTCATCTCGCATTTCATCCGGAGAAGCCCTGGGCCTATGTGTGCGACGAGCTCGATTCGACCGTCACCGCCTATGCTTGGGATTCCGAGCGTGGCGAGCTCAAGCCGTTTCAGGTGATACCGACGCTCCCCGACGCATATATCGGCAAGAACTCACCGGCCGAGATCCAGGCCTCGCCTTCCGGGCGGTTCATCTATGTGTCGAACCGCGGCCACGACAGCATCGTCACCTTCGGCGTCGATCCCGCAACCGGCAGGCTCGCGCCGTCAGACTGGGAGCCGACCCGCGGACGCACACCGCGCTTCTTTACCCTCGATCCGACCGGCGGCATGCTCTACGCGGCGAATCTGCAGAGCCACAACATCGTCGCCTTTCGGATCGATCCGGCGACCGGCAAGCCGAAGCCGACCGGGCTCGTGGTGGAGACGGGCAGTCCTTCCTGCATCATCTTTGCGCGCGCGTGAGGCCGATCGGGATTCAAAATGAGGTCGTGCGCCCGCATCTCAGGGGGCCACACGATTCTGCTGCCATCGAATGAGACGCACCGTAGGACCTGGGAGCGATGAGCACGTTTGCGACGTTGTCGAGCGGTCGCGTCTGCTTGCGTCGCTGGCGGGATGCGGATCGGGACGCATTTGCCGCGATGAACTCGGATGCGCGCGTGATGCAATTCTTCGCGAACTCTCTCAGTCGGGACGAGAGCGACGCGATGGCCGAGCGCATCGAGGAGCATTTCAACAACCGTGGCTTCGGCTTATGGGCTGTCGAGGTGCCGGGCGTCGCGTCGTTTATAGGCTTCGCCGGATTATCGGTGTTGACAGGTCCGCCGTTCGCCGCTCGGTGCACTCCTTGTGTTGAGGTCGGCTGGCGTCTGGCCTTCGAACATTGGGGACGCGGTTATGCGACCGAGGCGGCCGGATTGGCGCTCGGCCATGCTTTCGGAGCGCTGGCGCTTTCGGAAGTCGTGTCCTTCACGTCCGTGATCAACCTGCGTTCGCGCGCCGTCATGGAGCGGCTTGGGATGCGCCGCGACCCCGCCGACGATTTCGACCATCCGCGGCTGCCGGAAGGCCACCCGCTGCGCAGGCACGTCCTTTACCGGACGCAAGGTTGAAGCCAAGGATAGTGATATTATGGCTGCCGGCGGACAAAGTTCGAGGAGCGCGCGATGGAAAAGCACAAGGCCCAAACCCTGGTGCGCACCGGCCCTGGCACGCCGATGGGAAATCTCCTGCGCCGCTACTGGGTGCCGGTCCTGCTGTCGCGGGAGATTGCGGAACCCGACGGTCCGCAGGTGCGCGCACAGATTTTCGGCGAAAAGCTTCTGGCCTTTCGCGACACCGACGGCGCGGTCGGCCTGATCGACGAGTTTTGCTCGCATCGCGGGGTTTCGCTTTATTTCGGCCGCAACGAGGAGAACGGCATCCGCTGCGCCTATCACGGCCTGAAATTCTCGCGCTCCGGCGAATGCGTCGACGTTCCCTCGGCGCCGGACCTTTGCAGGAACATGGGCATCAAGGCCTATCCCTGCATCGAGCGGGCGGGTGTCGTCTGGGCCTATATGGGGCCGCGCGACAAGATGCCGGCCGCGCCGGAAGTCGAGTGGTGCACCTTGCCGGCGAGCCACGTGTTCGTCTCCAAGCGCCTGCAGGAGTGCAACTACCTCCAGGCCATGGAGGGCGGCATCGACACCAGCCACGTGTCGTACGTGCACCGCTTCGAGGTCGACGACGACCCGATGCACCGCGGCTGTAAGGCAAACGACTACATCAAGGCTGACGGCAACGTGATCTTCCAGATCGAGAAATCGGACTGCGGGCTCACCCTCTATGGCCGCCGCAACGGCGAGCCGCACTCATTTTACTGGCGCATCACCCAGTGGCTGTTCCCCTGGTACACGCTCATTCCCCCGTTCGGCGAGCATGCGCTCGGCGGCCATGTCTGGGTGCCGATCGACGACGAGCACTGCTGGGCCTGGAGCATCAACTTCCATCCCGACAAGCCGCTGTCCGCCGAGGAGCGCAGCCACATGGAGGCCGGCAGAGGGATCCACTGCCAATACGAGCCGGGCACCTTCCGCACCCGTGCCAACAGGGACAACGATTACCTCATCGACCGCCGGGCGCAGCAGGATAAGCGCGCCTACAGCGGCGTGTTCGGCATCGCGGTCCAGGATGCCTCGCTGCAGGAGAGCATGGGCCCGATCCAGGATCGCGAGAACGAGAAGCTCCTGCCGACGGACCGCGCCATCGTGATGGCGCGCCGGATGCTCTACGACGCCGCCACCGCGCTCGAGGCGGGCGTGGAGCCGCCGGCGCTCGATGCCGGCAAGCAGCGCGTCCGCGCCGCCGGCGTCCTCCTCGACCGGCAGGCAAAGCCGCAGGAATGGGCGAAGCGCCACCTCACCGACGGCTTGAACCAGCCAGTCTATTCGATTTGATGCACCGAATCGGAATGACTTGCCGGGAGGCCCTCACCCTCCCAAAGACCTCGTCCTGAGGAGCCTGCGAAGCAGGCGTCTCGAAGGACGGCCACGGGCCGCAGTGCTGCGGGACCATCCTTCGAGACGCCGTGCTGCGCACGGCTCCTCAGGATGAGGTTCACATGGGGTCGACGTCTCTAGTCGATCTGCTTGATGCCCGCCTCTTTGATGAGGCGTTCCCAATAGGGCGCCTCGGCGCGGAGGACCGCAGCAAATTCCGCCGGAGTGCCACCCATCGGCTCAAGGCCGATGGCGGCGAGCTTCTCGCGCATCTCCGACCTCGCCATGATCTTCACCGTCTCGCGATTGAGCCTCTCGATAACGGCGCCCGGCGTTCCGACCGGCGCGAACATGCCCCACCACGTAGTGACGTCGAAGCCCGGGAACCCGCACTCGACCATGGTCGGCAGGTCGGGGAGGAACGGCACGCGCTTGAGCGAGGTGACCGCGAGTGCGCGCACCTTCTTTTCCTGAATGATCGACAGCGCGCCGGTCGGCGGAATGAAGCTCATGGTCACGCGCCCGCCGATCACGTCGGTGATGACGAGTGTCGAGCCGCGGAACGGCACCTGCTGGATGTCGGCGTGGGCCATCGCCTTGAACAGCTCACCGGCGAGGTGCAGCGAGGTGCCGATGCCGGAGTGCCCATAGGTGAGCTGGCCCGGTTTGGCGCGGGCCAGGGCCGCGAGCTCGAGGGGCGTTCGCGCCGGCACGTCGTTGTTGATCACGAGCACGTCGGTGTAGCCGTAGACCTGCGCCACCGGAACGAGGTCCTTGAGCGGATTGTAGGGCAGGTGCTTGTAGAGCTGGCCGTCGACCACGACATTGCCGGCCGGCATGACGCCGATGGTGTAGCCGTCGGGGCTCGCCCTGACGACGTGGTCCACGGCGATATGACCGCTGCCACCGGTCACGTTCTCGACGATGACCGCCTTGCCCAAGGCATCGCCGAGCCTGTCGGCCATGAGCCGGGCCGCAGTATCGACCCCCGGGGCAAATCCGAACAACAGCCGGATGTTACGATCGGGATAGCCCGATTGCGCAGCCGCCGCGACAGTTGCGCCTACGAGGAGGACGGCGACGAGCGCAAGGCGAATCGATCTCATGGGGGTCGTCCCGTGATTACACCTGTGGGGCAGTTCGGCTTGTCGGCGTTCGGCACAGCGTTGCCTCTCGGGCAATCGCCGGTTTCCGGGTGTTCTCTGTGCAAACGACGCAATTCCCGGCACATGATGGCCTCCCGCGGAAAGCCGCCTTGGCTGATGCGAGATTACGGGCAGTGCGTCACCATGCTACCGCAAAAGGGGAGGCAGCGCACCTACACCACCGTGCTCATTAGTGCGGCAGAAGCCCGTGCGACCGCCTGATCGGCGTAAAGACCGGTCGCTCCTGCCATGGAGTATCTGCGGGGCTCAGGGTAAACTCTGCTCAATCTAGCGTTCGTTCCGGGAGGAGAAACATGCCGTTTCGCACGATGATGGGTGCAATCCTGCTGGCGATGGCGCTGCCGGTCGCCGCGCAGGCATTCGACGAATCCAAGTATCCGGACATACAGGGCCAGTGGATGCGGCTGCGCGGCAACGGCATTCAGTGGGACCCCTCGAAGCCGTCGGGGCGCGCGCAGCAGCCGCCGTTGACCGCGGAGTATCAGGCGATCTGGGAGGCCAGCATGGCCGACCAGGCGAACGGCGGCCAGGGCAACGATCCGCTCTACCGCTGCTACCCCGTCGGCATGCCGCGCGTGATGAATGTGGTTTTCCCGATGGAAATCGTCATCACCCCGAAAACCACGTTCATGATGTTCGATGCCTCGACGCCACGCCGCATTTTTACCGACGGGCGCGAGTGGCGGAAGGACGAGGAGCCCAATTTCCTCGGCTATTCGATCGGCAAATGGATCGACGAGAACGGCGACGGCAAATACGACGTGCTGGAGGTCGAGACGCGCTTCGTGAGGGGACCTCACTCCTATGACGGCAGCGGCTTGCCGTTCCATGCCGACAACGAGGCGACGTTCAAGGAGCGGCTTTCTCTCGACCCCGCCAATCCCGACATCCTGCGCGCCGACATCACCTCCTACGACCACGCCCTGACGCGCCCCTGGACGATCACGAGGAACTACCAGCGCAACCGCAATCCGATCTGGTTCCAGAACAATTGCGTGGACGACAACAAGCACGTGCAGGTCGGCAAGGAGGACTATTTCGTCGGCGCCGACGGGCTGCTCATGCCGGTGCGCAAGGGACAGGCGCCGCCCGATCTGCGGCACTTCAAATAACGGGCGGTCCTGGTTCAGTTAGCCTGAGCAAGCGGACGCCGACGGCACACCTCAGGCCGTCGAGACATCTGCCTTGTGGTCATGCGTCGCGCCGGACGACCGCGCCGGCAGTGGTCGCGGCCGGCCCTCCTGGTCGATCGCGACGAAGGTGAAGAGTCCCTCGGTCACCTTGACGCGCTGGCCCAGGCGCCCGCGCAGCGCCCAGGCCTCGAGGTTGACCGCGATGGAGGTGCGGCCCTCGCGCGCGAGCTCGCAATAGACGCACATCACGTCGCCCACATAGACCGGACGGATGAACTTCATCGCGTGGACGGCGATGGTGGCGACGCGTCCCTCGGCGCGCTGTCCGGCGAATATGCCGGCGGCGATATCCATCTGCGCGAGCACCCAGCCGCCGAAGATGTCGCCGCTCGGATTGGTGTCCGCCGGCATGGCGAGCGTTCGCGTCGTAAGCTCGCCCCGCGGTTTGTCGACCTGCTCGTCCATCGGCTCCATCCGCCAAGCATTCTCAGACCACGAATGCGCACATTTCCTGCGGCGTCCGGGTGTCCATGTTGCGGCCGCGATTGAGGTGATCGTCGATCTCGGCGGCGGCGCCGATCATGCGGCCGTAGAGGAACACGTTGAAGGCCGCGGTCTCGAGGTCCCTTTCAGTGAGCACGCCGGACTTGTAGTCCTTCCACAGGATCGCGAGCAGCAGCGCGGCGATGACCGCGTCGACATTGACGCAGAACACGTAACGTGACGCGCCGGTGTCGTAGAGCGCCTGCACCAGCTCGCGGTAGTAGGCGTGGAAGACATTGTAGTCGCCGCGCTTGCTCATGAAGTCGGCAATGAAACGCTCGCGCGGGTCGTAGTTGACGGGCTTGCCCTTGAAGATCGGATGGTGGACGCCCGGCAGCGCGCGCGGCTCCGCCGCGCCGGACTCCTTCGATTGTGTCTTCTCGTCCCGATAGGCCTCGGCGAACCCTGTTGCCATGGCCTTGAGGTCGAGGCCGTGGTTCGGATGGGTCGGGTCCTTCAACTCGGCGTTCTTGAACTGGTCGATGATGAAGGCCATTCCCTCGAAACCGTTGCCGCCATGGCTGTAGCCGCTGTGGGTAAGGCAGCCGATCATCGCCTTGTTGATCTGGACCCGCCCGGGGGTCTGCGGCCCGTCGGCGGCAACCGCGCCTTTGGCGCCCTGAGCCGTGATCGAGCCCGGCCCGTTGGAGATGAGGAGACCGATGAGAATCTGCAGGGGCCGCGCCTCGGCCTCGGTCGGCTTCTTGCCGGTGAGCGCGAGGAACAGGAAGTCCGCCATGGTCCAGCGGCCGAACCGCTCCTCGCGGGAAATGCCCCACAGGCTGCCGTGCTGGTGGTGCTTCGCCGGTATCGAAGCGCCGATCATCACGCCGTAGAGCCGCAGATACCAGGGCAAGGTTTCAGCGGTGAGGCGCGAGATGCGTTTGCGCATCAGCGGTCCCCAGGCGATGGTGGTCGCGATCGCCGCGAGAATGGCGTCGCGCGACGGACGGCCGCCGAGGCTTCCCAGGAAGGCGAGAAACAGCGACTTGCCGCCACGCTGACGCACTGCCTCGAGCATGGCTTCCGGGCGCGGATCGGCCGTGTCCTCCGGCGTCGCAAGGAAGAGCGCACGGATGCCCGCATCGACCTTCACGCGAGACAGGTCGAACGTCACGTCGCGGCTGTCGGCGAGGCCCGAATGAGCGAACAGGTCGATCAGCGCGCGACTGCAGGCGAGCGCGCGCTCGACCCGGCGCGGCCCGATGATGGCGGCGGCCGCAGCCATCACGGTGTTGGGCGAATTGCCGGCATCGCGGGCCGCCTCGGCCGCGATCAATGCGGTGTCGCCGACGAGGTTCATCTCGGCGGCGACGGCGATGTCGAGCATCGCGCGGTCGTTCTCGGTCGCGATCTCGTGCACCAGCGGCAGCGCGAAATTCGCCTCCAGCGGCTGCATGGCGAGGTCGAGCACGGGGTGGCCGTGCACGCTCGTCACCTGGGTGCGCGGGTCCATCACCGTGGCGCCCGACTTGTCCTTCATGTTCTGGCGCGGAATGACGGCGCCGACCTGCTGGCCGAGCGCGGCGACCTGCATGTCATAGGGCGGCAGCGCCGCCGCGGCGGGGAGCGCGATGTCGGGGGGCAGCGCGAGCCCCTGGTCGTTGGCGATCCACGGCTTGAGCGAAAGGCTGCCGCGGGCGGGGAAATCCGGGGCGATACCGTTCTTCTTCATTACCGCGGTGAGCGCCGCCGGAATGTGCGCGATGTTGGTCACCACCGCCCCCCTGGCGGAAAACACCGGACATTCCGGCGTGAACAGGGCATCGACGCCGAACGCTTCCATGAACCAGCGCTCCTTGTCCTCGGCCCGGTCGCCGGAGCCCGCCATTGCGCCGGCATGGCCGACCGCCCGGGTAAGCTTCGATTTCCAGCGCCCGACCACGCAGGCGACGACGGGCTTGCCGAAATCGACGCCGTGCTCGTAATAGCCGCCGGGCTCGCAATAGAGCGCCGCCGCCTTGCTGCGGCCGTCGTTCCTGAAGGCATGGGCGAAATCGCGCGCGGCGTAGTGGATGTAAATGTCCTTGCCGGAAGAAATCAGCGTCGTCGTGCCCCAGCCCTCGGTCGCGAGATACTGCGCGATCGTCGTGGTGAAGCCGCCGGAGTTCGACAGGATCGCGATCGAGCCTTTGATCAGCGATTCGTCCGGATGATCGCCGCCGAGCGCGCCGCCGATGCGGACCCGGTTCCAGGTATCCGCAACCCCGAGGCAGTTGGCGCCGAAGATGTCGACGCCGTTCGCCTGGCCCAGCGCGCGAATTTCGCGCGCATCGTGCACGGCGATCTTCTCGGTGATGATGACGATCTTCTCGAGCGCGGGATTGACGCGGACGAGCTCGGCGACGCCGTCCCGCACCCCGGACGGCGGCAGGTAGACGACGCCGGCGTTGAAGGCGAGGCCGTCATCGAGTCCTTCACGCACGTTGTTGTAGACGGGTATGTCTCCCTTCGGCGTCCCCAGCACCTGGCCGCGGCGACCGGGCGAGGTGCCGAACACCACGTTGCCGCCGGAGAAGACATGGCTCACCGGCGTGACCTGGCGCGATTCGCCGCCGAGAATGTTGAGCACGCAGACACGATCGCGCGCCGTCGCGATATCGGCGAGCGAGTTCACCCCGAGATAGTATGCGAACCCCTCGATGCCCTTCTTGAACATGGAGCCCTCCCGGAAGGCGTGTTCTTTCGCTCTGTTTTTCGTTTTGTGTTTCGGTGGATCAGGCGGCGCTCTTCACGCCGAGCTTCGCCGCGATCGCCGCACGTCCGCCGTTCTTCATCCAGTCGTCGACCTTCTTCGCATAATTGACGACCTCTGAGATCGCGCTGTCGAAACCGAAGAAGCGATAAGGCAGGCCGAGGCTGTCGAGCGTCTCGGCGAGCGCGCCCATGCCGCGCACGAGGTTGGGACCGCCACGGCCGACGACGACATAGAGCGGGCTCGCCCCGCGCGCCGAGAAATGCTCGCGCAGCGCGTCACCCATGGCGCGGAAGGTCTCGTAGATGTCGGTGTTGTTCGATTTGCCGCCGATAATGAAGAGCACGTTCGTCTGCCTGAGCCAGTGCTTGTAGCAGATGCGCGCGACCTCTTTCATCTTCTCGTAGGGCGGATTTCCGCCGAAGTCCGAGGAGATGATCGCGGCCTCGCCGAGCACCTCGGTGACCAGCGAATTGGCGCCGCCGCCGAAGGTCGGCGCGAGGATCGTGCCCTTGTCGTTGATGACGAAGACGTCCGACTGGCCCTGATGGGTGCGCAGCTGGTTGACCTCCTGCTCGAACTCGGAGGTATCGGCGGCGAACAGGTGGTCGGGAAGCCCGAGCCGTTGCCAGCGCGGGTCGTCCCGGTCGAAGCCGCATTTGAAGTCGCAGGCGACCGGGGTCAGCCGGCCATCCTTGCCCTGCCGCATGCGGATCGGGTTGAGCTCGAGCGTCGTCATGCCGTAGTGGTGCATCAGCTCCCACAGCTTCGGCAGATGCTGCACCAGCGGCGATATCAGCTCCTTCGGCGCGCCGATGTCGGAGAGCGCGTTCGCGACCACGAAGGCCTTGAGCCCGGTGAGCGCCTCGAACGGCACGTTGGCGATGAGCTTCTTGTCGAGCTCCTCGATCTCCACGCCGCCCATGTGAGTAAGTGTCATCGCCGGGGCGCGGAATTCGGTGGAATCGCTGATCGCAAAATAGACCTCGTGCTCGGCCGGCACCCCCGCCTCGAAGGTCACCCCGTTCGCCTTGGCGCGGGCATTGCCATGGCGATGCTCGACGAAGTAGAGCCGCTCCTTCTCCTGCAGCGCGGTCTTGAGATCGCTCGCCTTGCCGATCAGCCCGGACTTCCCCTTCTTGCCGACGCCGCCCTTGAACACCGGCTTGATGAAGACGAGCTTGTGGCGGTCGATCAGTCCCTGGATCTCGTCTTCCGACGCGGCGGGCCCGAGCACTTCGGTGGCGGGAAAATCGACATGCTCGAGAAGCTTCGAGCCGTAGAGCATTCCGGTGATCTGCATGTCGGCCTCACAATGGAAGGACGTTTAGATCGACTGTCCGGCTCATGTTATCGAAAGTCGAACGGCGCGGTATTCAATTCGATGCTGCGACGCCGCGCAGGCGGACCGACGCCGAGCTTACGAGGCCACGGCCTCGTCGGCGGCGGGTTGGCCGATCGGCAGGACGAGGTTGAAGACTGCGCCGCCAGATTCGGCGGAGGTCGCCCAGAGGTGTCCGCCATGCGCTTCGACGATCGAGCGGCAGATGAACAGGCCCATGCCCATTCCGCTCGATTTCGTGGAAAAGAAGGCGTCGAAGATTCGCTCCCTGCCGCGGGGATCGATGCCGGGGCCGCTGTCCTGCACGCGGATCAGCACGTCCTCGTCCTCGTGAGGCCGTGTCGCAACGGTGAGGAGCCGCGGCCGGCCCTCGACCGTGCCCATGGCCTCGACCGCGTTGGCGATAAGATTGAGGATGACCTGCTGGAGCTGGACGCGGTCGGCGCGGACGGGTGAGAGGTCGCGATCGAGGTCCGTCTTCACCATGACCTGATGGCCGATCAGGTCGCCGTGCACCAGCCCGAGCACCTCCTGGATGATCGCGTTGACGTCGACCAATGCGCCCTGTTGCGGCGCCTTTTTGAAGATCGACCGCACGCTCTGGATGATCTCGCCGGCGCGATGCGCATCGGCGTTGATGCGCTTGAGGGCGGCGTGCACCTCCTCGATGTCGGGGCTTGCCCGGGCGAGCCAACGGAGCCCCGCATTGGCGTTCGCCGCGATGGCCGCCAGCGGCTGGTTGATCTCGTGGGCGATCGAGGCCGTCATCGCGCCCATGGTGGTGAGCCGCGAGACGCGGGCGAGCTCGAGCTGATCGGCGCTTTCGCGCTCGCGCGCCTCGGAGAGCTCGGAGAGCATGTCGTTGAAGCCCACCGCGAGGCGGCCGATCTCGTCGTTGCTCTTGTGGTCGACGCGTAGGCTGTAATCCTTGGTCCGCCGCACTGTCGACACCACCTTTTCGAGCTGCTCGAGCGGCTGCACGATCCAGCGCACGAGGAAGAGGTCGGCGATGAAGGCGAGCAGGAGGCCGAGCAGGATGAGGATGCTCACCCGCAGGATGAGCGTGTAGAGCGGAGCATAGGCCTCGTCCAACGGCAGCTCGACGAACATCGTCCAGTCGAGCGGTGCAATCGCTGCGTTCGCCGTAAGCACCTTGCGGCCGTAGATGTCGCGGGCGAGCTGCGTCTCCGGTGCGCCCTCGGTGTCGGTGCGCGCGGCCTCCACCTGCGGAAGCCCGGAGAGATCGATGTTGCGCAGCACCAGGCTGATGTCGGGATGCGCGATCAGCCGGCCGCGGCCGTCGACCACGTAGGCTTGTCCGTGCTCGCCGACCTTGATCCGGGACACCACGTCCCAGATGAATTTGAGGTTGACCTCGGCGACGCTGACGCTCGCATTGCGCGCCCGCACCGAGATCGTCATGTAGGGCTCCGAGCCGCCGCGGAAATAGACCGCGCTGCGATACGGCCGGCTCGGCGACACCTCGAAGAATTTCGGATCCTTGGAATAGTCCATCCGGCTGCCGATTTCGTCGAGACTCAGCCGCGATACCCGCAGGACCTCGCGCCCGGAGGCGTCGATCAGGGAGAGGTCGGTGATCGCCGGGACTTGGCGCAACATCATGCGCCAGAGATCGAGGCTCTGCTGGTCCGGCGTCGCCGTCGTCCAGGGCGCGTGGGTGGTCCAGGCGAGCTGGTCCTCGATGTTCTTCATGAACTCGGCGATCTCGCCCGCCGCGGCTTCCGCCTGCTCGTGCTGGATGCGGATCAGCGCCGCCTTGCGGTCCCGGAACGAGAACAGCACCTCGAAGGCCGCCGTCGAAATCAGCGCGACGCAGACGACGGTGGTAAAGACCAGCACGAATTTGGGGCGCAGCCGCCCGCGATACCGGAATTGGGCGGAGACGGTCGCGGCGAGGTCGCCCAACTTGGCGCGCCAACCCGCAAGCTCGCCGGCCAGAGCGTGCCGGCTCATCAGCCCGGCGGCCTTGGCGCGCCAGTTCATTCGATGACCTTGTCGGCGCGGTCGAGCAGCGCCGGCGGCAGCGTGAGGCCGAGCGCGTTCGCGGTCTTGAGATTGATGATCATCTCGAACTTGGTCGGCTGAAGCACCGGCAGGTCGGCAGGCTTCGCACCTTTGAGAATGCGGCCTGCATAGAGACCGACCTCGCGATAGGCCTCGGGCAGGCTCGCCCCGTAGCTGATCAGTCCGCCCTCGTCGACGTTCTCGCGGTTGGAGTAGATGGCGGGAACCGCATCGCGCGCGGCGAGCGCGATGAGCTGCTTTCTCCGGCTGTTGAAGAAGGGGTCGCCGACGACGACGAGCGCCTTGGCGTTCATCTCCCTGAGCGTGGCGAAGGCTGCGTTGATCTCGGCTTCGCTGCCGGCCTTGACGACGGTGACCTCCCGCTTGAGCATGGCCGCCGCGGCCTGCATGTCGTCCGCCTGGATTCCGCCCTGCGGATTGTTCGGGTTGACCAGCACGGCGATGAGGGCATCCCGGGGAAGGAGCTCGTGGACGACTTCGAGCTTCTTCACCTCGAGCGTCGAGGCGAAGAAGCTCACGCCGGTGGTGTTGCCGCCGGGATGGCCGAGGCTTGCGACGAGCTTGCTGACCACGGGATCGATGCCGCTCTGGAACACGATCGGAATCGTCGAGGTCGCCGCCCGTGCCGCAACGGCGGCGACGCTGTTCGCGGCGATCGCCGCGACGCCGCGGTGGATCAGATCGGCGGCGAGTGCGGGCAGGCGATCGTTGTGATCGTCCGCCCAGCGGAACTCGATCCTGAGATTCTTCTCGGTGTAGCCGGTCTCCTTCAGGCCCTGGCGAAAGGCGTCGACGATGCCGGCATTCACCTGGGCGCCGCCGCTGTGCAGGAAACCGATCACCGGCATTCCCTGCGCCGATGCCGCGGCCGACCAAGCGAGTGCGACGCTGATCGGTGCGAGGCCGGTCAAAGCGACGATGATGGCGCGTCGTATCATCCGCATCCTAGCCAGGATCGCGCCGCCCACCCCCGGCCCGGCGCCGTCGCCCATGGTGCACTCAGCTTGCGCGCGCTGCAACACGCCTTTTGCCGCTACGACGGGGCCGCGATGGACCGCGCGAGACCGTCATGCGTTCCCCGATCGCACCTTATGACGGTCAGGTGGTCGCGACATAGGGATTGACCATCTTGGCCGGATCGACCACGCGATCGAACTGCGCTTCGGTGACGAAGCCGAGCTTGAGCGCCGCCTCCTTGAGCGTGAGATCGTGCTCCATCGCGTAATGGGCGATCTTCGACGCTTTGTCGTAGCCGATCACGGGCACGAGGGCGGTGACCAGCATCAGCGAGCGCGCGAGGTGCTCGGCGATGCGCTTTCTGTTCGGCTCGGCGCCTTCGATCAGGTACTTGCGGAAATTGGTGCAGCCATCGGCCATGATGGTGATCGAATGCATCACGTTGTAGATGATGACCGGCTTGTAGACGTTCATCTCGAGATACCCGCTGGCGCCGCCGAAACCGACCGCGACGTCGTTCCCCATCACCTGGACGGCGATCATGGTCAGCGCCTCGGCCTGGGTCGGGTTGACCTTGCCCGGCATGATCGAGGACCCCGGCTCGTTTTCCGGAAGTCTCAGCTCGTCCAAGCCGGCGCGCGGTCCGGAGGAGATGAGCCGGATGTCGTTCGCGATCTTGTAGAGCGAGACGGCGAGCGTGCGGAAAGTGCCGGAGAGCTGGACCAGCGCGTCATGCGAGCCCTGCACCGCGAACTTGTTCGGCGCGGTCACGAACGGCAGGCCGGTGAGCTTCGCGATCTCCGCGACGGCCGCCTCGGCGAACCCCGGCGCGGCGTTGATGCCGGTGCCGACGGCGGTGCCCCCGAGCGCGAGGTGATAGACGTGGCCGAGCGCATCCTCGATGCGTTCGAGATCGTCGGCGAGCATTCCCGCATAGCCCGACCATTCCTGGCCGAGCGTGAGCGGCGTCGCGTCCTGCATGTGGGTGCGGCCGATCTTGACGATGTCGTTCCATAGCTCCGCCTTGGCGGCTATCGCGTCGCGCAGCGCCTTCACCGCGGGGATGAGCCGCTGCTTGGTGCCGAGTGCGGCGGCGATGTACATCGCGGAGGGGAAATTGTCGTTGGTCGATTGCGACATGTTGACGTGATCGTTCGGATGAACCGGCGTCTTGCTGCCCACCGCGGTCCCCGCAAGCTGGGAAGAGCGGTTCGCGATGACCTCGTTCACGTTCATGTTGAACTGGGTGCCGCTGCCGGTCATCCAGACGTGCAGCGGGAACATGTCGTCATGCTTTCCGGCCAGAATCTCGTCGGCGACCGCCGAGATCAGCGTGCGCTTCTGATCGTCGAGCCGCCCGCCGGCATGGTTCGCGTCGGCGGCGGCCTTCTTGAGGATGGCGTAGGCGGTGATCATCTCGCGGGGCATCAGGTCGCGGCCGATGCTGAAATGCTCGAGCGAACGCTGGGTCTGCGCGCCCCACAGCTTGTCGGCGGGAACGCGGACCTCGCCGAGACTGTCGGTCTCCGTGCGGACGTCGGCCATGGTGTTCTCCTCGGAGCTCAGACGTTCTGCAGGCCGAGCACGGTCGCAGTGTCCGCCCGTACCTGCCGGGTGAGCGCCGCGTCTTCGATCAGCGAATGCCCGTAGGACGGGATGATCTCCACCAGCTTGCGCTTCCAGCCTTCCATGTTCAATCGCTGCGCGAAGCACTGCTCGATGACCCTGATCATGATCGAGGCCGCCGTCGAGGCGCCCGGCGAAGCGCCGAGCAGCGCGACCAGCGAGTGGTCGTGGGCGGCGACGATCTCGGTGCCGAATTCCAGGATGCCGCCACGCAGCCGGTCACGCTTGATGATCTGCACCCGCATCCCCGCCGTTTCGAGCTTCCAGTCCTTCTCCTCGGCGCCGGGATACAGGGTCCGCAGCATGCCGAACCGGTGCTTCGAGGATTGGAGCACCTGACCGACCAGGTATTCGCTCAGGCCGAAATTCTGCAGGCCCGCGTCCATCAGAGGCCGGATGTTATCGAGCCGTATGGAGCGGAACAGATCGAGGTAGGAGCCGGACTTGAGGAACTTGGTCGAGAAGCCGGCATAGGGGCCGAAGAGCAGGGAATGGCTGTCGCCTATCACGCGCGTGTCGAGATGCGGCACCGACATCGGCGGCGAACCGACCGCAGCGTTGGTGTAGACTTTGGCGTGGTGGCGCTTGTTGATCGTCGGGTCGTCGCAGCGCAACCAGATGCCGCTGACCGGGAAGCCGGCATATCCGCTTGCCTTCCGGTATGCCGGATTTCTGCAAAAGCAAAATCGCGTCGCCGCCCGCGCCGAGAAACACGAACTTCGCAGCGATGGATTTTTCCGTGCCGTCTCGTGTGTGGCGGGCATCGATCCGCCAGCCGCTGCCGTCGCGACGGATGCCCGTCGCGCGGTGACGGTAGTGGATCGCGAAGCCGTCGCGCCCCGCGAGATGGTTGAACAGGTTGCGGGTCAGTGCGCCGTAGTTCACGTCGGCGCCGGTGATCATCCGGGTCGCCGCGACCTGCTGGCCGGCGGGACGGCCTTCCATCACGAGGGGAATCCACTCGGTGAGCATGCGCTCGTCCCGGGTGAACTCCATGCCTCGGTAGAGGTGATGCGCCGTGAGCGCGGCATGTCGTTTCTCGAGGAAGGCGACGTTCGCGGCGCCCTGCACGAAGCTCATATGCGGCACCGGGTGAATGAACGAGGCCGGATTCATGACCCCCTTGCGCACCAGATAGGACCAGAGCTGGCGCGACAGGTCGAATTCGACGTTGACCTCCAGCGCCTTCGAAATGTCGATGGTGCCGTCGGGGCGCTCCGGGGTGTAATTGAGCTCGCACAGGGCCGCGTGCCCGGTGCCGGCATTGTTCCAGGCATCCGAGCTCTCCTGCGCGGCGCCGTCGAGCGTCTCGAACACTTCGATGCGCAGGGACGGCTCGAGCTCTTTGAGAAACGTCGCCAGCGTGGCGCTCATGATGCCCGCGCCGACGAGAACGATGTCCGCATCCGCACCGCCAAATCCGTTCATGTGCCCTCCCATGCCCGCTGCGGAAACCGCAAGGTAACCCGGAGTCCGTCACCGCGGTTCCGCGCGGGCCTGCTCCGGCAGTGCAAGCGTGAACCGAAAGTTCAAACAAAGCCCTGCCGGCGCGGAGCGGCCGTTCGTCAAATTGAACCGGATCATGTTCTGTTCCGATGGATTCGTCACGACCAGCCCGGGCATTGAAGGCATCGACGGCGTGCCGGACCGACGATCGCGATCCGTGCAGCAAGCCGGCGCGACGCACCGTGCGAACGGGCCTGCGGGCCGGCGCGACATCGATCGTCAATGCATCAGCAGCACCGACGTCTCAGCGTTGCGGATCACAGCCTGGGTGCAGCTGCCGAACAGGATTTCATGCATCCGCGAGCGGCCGTAGGCGCCGAGCACCACGAGATCGGCGGCGCATTCATGCGCAGCCGCCGAGAGCAGCGCCGGGATGCCTCCGCCGCTCGGATGAACGATGCGCTGCTCGGCGCTAACCCCATTCCACGCGAGTTGGCGCGCCACCTCGGCGAGCGCCTCGGCGGGATCGTCGCCGTTTTCGGCGATGCTCACCACCACGACCCTGCGCGCGCGGCGCAGAAGCGGCAGCGCCGCATTGAGGGCACGGGCGGCTTCGGGGCTCTCCTTCCAGCACACCATGACGGTGCCACCGAGCCCGGATGTCGTCGGCGCCCCGGCGATGAGCACCGGGCGACCGCAGCCGACGAGCAGCTGCTCCAGAAAATCCGCAGGCAGGCCGTTGCTGCTCTTCGAGCGGCCGACGACGACGAGATCGTGGTGCCGGGCATGAAACAGGATGCGCGGCAGTGCGGAACCGTCCTCCTCGCGCCAGCTCGCGGTCACCGCCTCGGTCTGGACCGGCGCATCGCGGATCTCCACACTCGCCTTGGCGCAGAATTCGCGGAAATGCCGGGCCGCGAGCTCCGCGCGGGTCTGCGCCTTGGTGTCGAGCTCTGCCAGCGCACTCGACAGCGCCGGCCCCATCGCAAAGCCGGTGTGCGGCGAGTTGAGCGCCGCCTCGCCGGGCCCGACGTGGACGTGGAGGAAATTCATGTGGCTCGAGAACGGGCGCGCTGCGGCGAGCGCCGTCTCGAAAAGCCCCGCGTCGGTATCGCTGCCGCCGATCGGAATGAGGAACGATTTCATCGGAGGATCCTCGCCGCCGTTCAGGTGCTGCGGGGACGCTACCACATCGGTGTCGATCAAGGGGCGGCGCGATCCGCGACCGTTGCGCCGCATCCTGCACGACGCCGCTTGACCGCACGGGTGCCATCGGTTCACCCTTGCGGGACACAAGCCCTGAATGATGATCGGGAGGGAGCGATGAGCAAATTCACGCGCGCAAAGGTGATGATCGCTGCGCTGGGTGTCGGACTGGGCGTCAGCTCGGCGCTGGCACAGCCGGCGCCGAACGGCATCGAGACCCACCTTGCGGCGGCCAAGGCGGCGGCTGGTTTCGATTTCACCGGGACGCTGGCGCGCATCTGCGTCGCGCCGCAGACCGGGCCCGGCGCCGATGTCGCGCCACCTCCGCCGCCCGATCGCGCGACCTGGTTCACCGAGCCTGCGAAAGTGTTCGACAATCTCTATTTCGTCGGCACCAAGTTCCACTCGGCCTGGGCGCTGACCACCCGCGAGGGCATCATCCTGATCGACACGCTCTACGACTACGCGTCCGATGAGGCGATCGTCGGCGGCATGCGCAAGCTCGGCCTCGACCCTGCCGCGGTCAAATACGTCATCATCTCGCACGCTCACGGCGATCACGTCGGCGGCGCCAAGCTGATGCAGGACCGGTTCGGCTCGCGCATCGTGATGGGCGCCCCCGACTGGGACGACATCGAGAAATCCATGCATCGCTTTCCCGACGGCAAGCCCAAGCGCGACATCGTCGCGATGGACGGCCAGAAGATCACGCTCGGCGATGCGGCAGTAACGCTGGTGCTCACGCCCGGCCATACGCCGGGAACGGTGTCGATGCTGTTCGAGGTGAAGGACAACGGCAAGCCGCTCACCGTCGCCTATTCGGGCGGCACGGCATTCAACTTCGTCAACGACGTGCCTCACTTCGACACGTATATCGGCTCGCAGCGCAAGATGGCGGCGCGTGCTGCGGACGCGGGGGCCACCGTCCTGATGTCGAACCACTCCGAGTTCGACAACGCGGTCACCAAGATCAAGATGCTGCCCGGGCGCAAGGGAGGCGAGCCGCATCCGTTCGAGGTCGGAGCAGACGCGGTGGCGCGCTATTTCAAGGTCATGGACGAATGTGCGCAGGTGGCGCGGCTCAAGCTCTTGTAAGCCCCGGCGGGTGCCGACCGCCGCCGAGCACGCGCCCCGATTCTGCGCGGATTCGCGCAGGCGCGGGTCTTCCGATTCGGTGCGCGTTCCGATTGCGGGGGCGGTGCCGGATCGAGTAGATTTCGCCCGCGTCCGCCGATAACAAGACTGACATCTCGGGAGAAGCCTTCATGACACGCTGCCTTGCGTTTGTTTCCGCCGCAGCCCTGGTGCTGTGCGCCGCGCCCGCCCTCGCGCAACAGAAAGCCAAGGCGCAGAACGTGCCGGAGATTCCCTACACCTCGGTGCCGAATTTCCTGAAGCTTCCGCCGGGCGAATATCTCGGCGAGTCGGTCGGTGTCGCCACCAACTCGAAGGGGCACATCTTCGTCTTCCATCGCAGCGCCAACACGCGGCTCTTCGAGTTCGACCAGAACGGCAATTTCCTCAAGGAAATCGGCAAGGGCTACTACGGCTTCGAGTTCGCCCATTCGGTGCGCGTCGACCCGCAGGACAACATCTGGACGGTCGACGAGGGGACCAACATGGTCACCAAGTTCAGCCCGGAGGGCAAGGTGCTGATGGTGCTCGGCCGCCGTCCGCCCCCGATCGAAGGCGTCGTCGCGACCCCGACCGGACCGAACAAGCCGGCAGAGAAGTATATCTTCTGCCGCCCGACCGACGTCGCCTGGGATCCGCAGGGCAACATCTTCGTCTCCGACGGCTACTGCAACAACCGGGTCGTGAAGTTCGACAAGGACGGCCGCTTCCTCGCCCAGATCGGCAGCGAGAAGGCCGGCAAGGAGCCCGGCGAGTTCAACCTGCCGCACGGCCTGCAGGTCGACCACCAGGGCAACGTCTACGTCGCCGACCGCACCAACTTCCGCTACCAGGTGCTCGACAACAATCTCAAGCCGAAGGCGATCTACGACCAGGTCGGCGTCGGCTGGACCGCCTGCGTGTCCGAGGGCCCGCACCAGTACCTGTTCGCCTCCAACTCCAACCCGAACGGCAACCGGCCGGGCACCTGGGCGATCACCGGCGAAATCTACAAGATGGAGCTCGACGGCACGATCATCGGCAAGTTCGGCCACGCCAGCAAGGAGTTCGGCGGCTTCCAGGTGGTCCACATGATGGATTGCCGTAACCCCGATGAGATCGTCGTCGGCGAGATCGAGTCCTGGCGCGTGCAAAAGCTCAAGCTCGAACCGCAGGCGATGAAGAAAGCCTCGACCGCGCAATAGGCCCACGAGACATACTGGAGAAACTTCCATGAATCGCGTTTTGCCGCTCGTGCTGGCCGCATCGTTCCTCGGCGCTCTGCCGGCCGTTCAATCCGCCACCGCTCAAGCCGTGGCCCCGGAGATCGCCTTCGACTCCGTCGCCAATGCGCTCACGCTTCCCGACGACATCTATCTCGGTGAGATCGGCGGCGTTGCGACCAACTCGAAGGGCGACATCTTCGTCTATACCCGCACCGGCCGTCCGACGCTGACGCTCGGCGCCGCCCGCGGCTTCGTCCATGGCGGCTCGCGCCTGTTCCAGTTCGATCGCAACGGCAAGTATGTCCGCGAGATCGGCAAGGACAGCTACGCCTTCGTGTTCGCCCAGATGGTCCGCATCGATCCGCAGGACAACATCTGGACGGTCGACCAGATGACCAACTCGGTCATCAAGTTCGATCCGGAAGGACGGGTGCAGATGATCCTCGGCCGCAAGGCCGAGGCGGTCCCGGTGCCTGCGCGTGCGCCGGCAGCGCCCGCCGCGCCTGCGGCCGGTCAGGTCGCCGGTGCCGGCGACCCGACCGACCTCTTCAATCGCCCGACCGACGTTGCCTGGGACAGCGCCGGCAACATCTATGTCGCCGACGGCGTCGGCAACCAGCGCGTCGCCAAGTTCGACAAGAACGGCGTGTTCATCAAGTCCTGGGGTTCGCGGGGCTCCGAGCCCGGCCAGTTCGGCACCGCGCGCGCCATCGCCGTCGACGCCCAGAACAACGTCTATGTCGCCGACCCGCGCAACAGCCGCATCCAGGTCTTCGACAGCGACGGCAACGTCAAGCGGCAGATCACCGGCGTCGGCGCGCCGCAGGCGCTGTGCATCACACCGGGGCCGAACCAGGTGCTCTACAGCTCGAACTCCAACGTGCCTGAGGACATCGACACCGCCGGCGAAATCTACAAGCTCAAGCTCGACGGCACGGTGATCGGCAAGTTCGGCCGCGCCGGGCGCCTGCCGAAGGAGTTCAACTTCGTCAACGCGATCGACTGCCGCAACGAGAACTCGCTCTATGTCGGCGAGATCGGAAATCTGCGGGTGCAGAAGCTCGCGCTGCACTGAGCCCCAACTGCCTCTCCCGCCTGCGGGTCGCTTGCGGGGGAGGCCGGGGGGCCGCGCACTCGAGACAAGGCCCAAACCCGTTCTGCTCGGAGACCCATTATCAGGGTTTCCAGAATCGAAAACCCCGGCTTGGCAGCCGGGGTTTTCTGCAATTTGAGCCGGCGCGGCGTTACTTGCCGGCGGTGGCGAGCTGCGAGGAGATATTGGTGAAGGTCGACTTGAGCTGCGAGCCGAGCGTGTTGACGACAGTGATGATCGCCACCGAGATGCCGGCGGCGATCAGGCCGTATTCGATGGCGGTCGCGCCGGATTGGTCCGCCGCAAAGCGCTTCACGAGATTGGTCATTTATTAACTCCGTTTCGACTGACCAGCCATCGCAGCGAGCGACCGCTCGCCGAGTGGTCGGGCCGAAAATAGGGGGCCGGGTATTGCCACAAGCCTAACCGCTTTGCGAAAATTCTCCGGGTGAGTGGGTTATGCACGCCAGCTTCCTCGACAGGGTCACCGCCGGGGCTCGCTTGCCATCTGGCTCAGCGTGATTCTGCTCGGGCGGCTTCTTCCCACCTTCGAAAACTCGACGAGCTTTTTACTGAAGAAGCGGAGCCGGCCCGGACTTAGAAATCCAGCTTGTCGGCGGTCGGAAGATGGGCCTCCTTGTCGGAGAAGTAGTTGTATTTGTAATCATGCTCGACGTTTTCGGCGCAGGCGCGTTCGTCCCATGCCTGGACCGGATGTCGGCCATAGGTGATGGTCGCGGACCAGGGCATCGTGAAGACACCGGGGTCGTCGACGGTGAATTCGAGCTGCAGGCCCTTGCCCTTGTAGTTGGGATCGACACCGCCGACGCGTGGCCATTCCTTCTCTGCTTCCGCCAGCGCCTGCTTTGTCGCCTCATAGTCGATGAGACGATAGCGCTCGACCACGTGCAGGGCCGGCGAGTACGGGGTGCCGAAGCGGTCGATCATTCGGTACGGCCCGAGCTTGATCCCGACGGTGTCGATGACGAGCGTATCGCCTTCGTAATGGCCGACGGAATCCCCATGGATGGTCGGGATCACCGTCGCGGGATGAGGCTGGTTCATCCGCACGAAGCGGTAGTCGTTGTCGTGTGCGTAGATGAGGGCGACCCTGTCGGGCTGCTGCAAAATCTGGACGGTGAAGTTCCAGAAGATGTAGGGCAGCGGGTCCTGCAGGCACATGTTGTCCGGATCCGGAAAAACCTTCCCGGACAGTGAGATGTCGCCGAACCTCTTGACCACCTCCGCCGCCTCGGGCTTGAGGATCGGGTTTGTATGATCGCCGACCACCAGCGAGAAATTGCTCGCGCCGGAAGGCAGCCGCGTCTTGTTTCGCACCGGGCCCGGACCCGAGAGCGGGGGACCGAAGCCGAGCCCGGGATGCAGCCAGACACCGGAGAGATCCGGGGTAGAAGCCGCGCCTTGCGCAGCGGCACCCGATGCCCCTGGCGCCGGAGTTTGGCCAAGGGCAGGCGACGCGACCGCGCCTGCCACTGTCATCGCCAACAGAAGTCGTAAGCTCATCTTCCCCTCGCTCTTCACGGGGTTGCGACGGTGTCCCCTTGTCCGACCCTAAACCGTTTCGGTTCGGGTAGGGAAGAGCGGCCGGCTATGCCGGTCGCAGGTCTCCGCCGCCGAATGCTTCGCGTCGGCTATCCGGATCGACTTGCAGCGCAGCTACCGCACCGAAATCACCAGCCCGTTGAGGTCGGCGGCGACGATCAATCCTGCCTGGAAGCCCGACAGCGTAAGCACGGCGCCATTCTGATTGGTCAGCACGATTGCGCCCCCGCCGATACCGACCGCGGCGCCCGCGCTGGCGGCGGCATAGACGCCACTAACATCATACGGCGTTCGGATGTTGCTGACGGTCCCGACGAAGTCGGTCGCCGAGGCGCCAAAGGTAAAGCCGTAACTTACCCCGCCGATCGCGAGTTGATAACGTCGGCCGTGAAATACGAACGTCCCGCTGCCGGCGGAGCCGCCGATGACGAAGCCGGCCTTCACCACGTTGAAGCGGATTGAACCGCCGTCGGCATAAGCCGCAGTCGCGACGGCCATGCTAATTACGGTGGAAGCGATCAGCGCTGCTCGAATGGGGAATGACGATCGCATGCACGTTCCTCCCTGGATAAAGGCTATTCTGACGTATCGCGGTGATCATAGACAGCGAGTGGGGCGAAGTTGCGGACCACTTCGCGGGCGATCGTAAGCGGTGCGGGAGTTTTTGGGCCGGTCCCGTATTCCTGCCAACGGCGGCCGCCCTGGCTTCGGCCGGCGACGCCGCCCCGTATCTACCGCGAGATCTCCATGAAATCCTTGGCGAGCGAGTGATCGATCCATCCCAACTCTGCAAGCCCTCGGAAGTCGGTCGGCCAAAATACATAGATACACAACACGCTTTCTCAACAATGTGATAAGGGTGTGACCCCTGCTTGAGAGGAGCACATGAAGCGCCGCGACTTCATCGCGCTGCTTGGCGGCACGGTCGCCACATGGCCGCCGGCCGCACGCGCGCAGCAGCCGGCGATGCCGGTCATCGGGCTACTCGATAGCAGGTCGCCTGACGCGATGTTGGACCGTCTGCGCGGATTCCGCCAGGGCCTGAAGGATGCCGGTTATGTCGAGCGCGAAAATGTAGCCTTCGAGTATCTTTGGGCTGACAATCAATTGAATCGACTGCCGGAGCTGGCGGCCGAACTGGTTCGCCGGCGAGTAGCCATCATCGTCTGCTCTGGACCGCCGGAGGTCGTGTTTGCTGCAAAGTCGGCAACCGCGACGATCCCGATCGTCTTCATTGCCGGTGAACACCCGGTCAAACTCGGTCTGGTTAGCAGCCTCGCACGTCCAGGCGGAAACCTGACGGGTGTCAATTTTCTCAATGTCGAGTTGGTGGCGAAGCAGCTCGAACTCTTGCGCGAGATGCTACCGCGGGCCACCCGCGTCGCTCTACTCTTCTATCCGGCCGCTGTTACGACCTCCGAGTCCACGGTAAGAGAAGCGGAAACGGCTGCCCGCGCCATGGGACTAAAAATCCAGTTTCTCCAAGCCAGCACCGTGGCGGAGATCGATACCGTATTTGCAGCATTTGCGCGCGAGCGGCCCGACGCTCTTTTCGTCCCGGCGAGCGCCTTCTTCTCAAGCCGGCGTGTCCAACTGGTCCAGCTAATGGCCCACCATAGAGTCCCCGCGATTTATCCCGGACGTGAGTTTTCTGAGATTGGCGGCCTGATGAGCTATGGAAGCAATATTGTGGATGCGTTTCGTCAGATCGGCCTCTACTGCGGCCGCATCCTCAAGGGCGCCAAGCCGGCGGACTTGCCGGTCGTGCAGTCGACCAGGCTCGAGCTGGTCATCAATGCCTCGACCGCCAGGATGCTCGCCCTCACTGTGCCAGACCAGCTGCTCGCGGCCGCCGACGAGGTCATTGAATAGGTCTGCTTGCTGCGCGGCATGGGTCCGTTCCTTGGCCCGTCTGCGACGTTGCCGGCGGCTCAGTACAGGTCCGCTTTTCGTGAGTGAAGCAGCGGCATTTCACCCGGACTGCGCGCGCGACCTTCGGCTGGTTTCAGGTGAGGAAGGTCATCACTCTCTCACGGCTGCTTCCTCAGTTCACGGCGCCGGCCACGGCCGCGGTGGCGGACGCAGCGCCTCGTAGGCGCGGGCCATGCGCAGCACGCCGAGATCGTCGAAGCGGTGGCCCACGATCTGCAGGCCGATCGGCAGGCCGTCGGCGTCGTGTCCGGCGCAGAGCGATGCCGCCGGCTGCTCCGACATGTTGAACGGCGCGGTGAAGGCGATGTGCTCGAACGGCCTTTCCGGATCGTCACCTGGCGTCGCCTCGGTTGCAGGATAAGCGGTGATCGGCGAAGTAGGCGAGATCAGGAAATCGTAGGGCGCGGTGGCCGCGACCGCCTTCTCGCGGATCTGCATCACGAGGGCGAAGCTTCGCGCGGCATCGGCGGCGGAGAGCCTCTCCGCGCGCCGGCACCACGCGACGATGAAGGGCAGTATCTTCGCGCGCTTGTCAGGCGACAACAGCTCGACCTCGGCCCACAGCCGCGCCTGGAAGAAACCGTCGAGCCCCGCCATCATCTCTGGCGTCATGAACGGCGCGACCGGCTCTACGATCGCGCCGGCGCGTTCGAACGCTGCGGCTGCGGCCGCGACCGCGGCCCGCACTGCCGGCTGCGGCTTCGTGCCGACGCCGATGTCGAGCACGAGGCCGAGCTTGACGCCGGCGACGTCGGCGTCAAGCGATCCCCATGGGATCTTCTGGTGCGGCAGCGCCATGAAGTCGCGGATGTCGGGCTGCGCGAGCGCTGCCATCAGGAGCGCGGCATCGCCCGCCGTGCGGGTGATCGGCCCGACGACGCGGCCGAGGAACGGTGGGGAGATCGGCACGCGGCCGAGGCTCGGCTTGAGCGCGAACACGCCGTTATAGGCGGCGGGCAACCGCACCGATCCGCCGATGTCGGTGCCCAGCGCAAGCGGCGCATAGCCGGCCGCCATTCCCGCGCCGGCGCCGGAGCTCGAACCGCCGGGATTGCGGGTCGTGTTCCACGGATTGCGGGTGGTGCCGTGGAGGCTCGACACGCCGGAGACCAGCATCCCGTAATCCGGCATCGTCGTCTTGCCGAGGAAGACGCAGCCGGCCTCGCGCGCCCGCGCAACCGGCGGGGCATCCTGCGCGCACGCGCTCGTGTCGCCGGCGGCGGTGCCGAGCGGGGCAGGAAGCCCCGCGACCGCGATGTTGTCCTTGATGGTGATCGGCACGCCGTCGAGTGCGCTCAACGGCATGCCGGTGCGCCACCGTGCTTCCGATGCAGCCGCCTCTCCGAGCGCCGCCTCGGCCGAGACGATGTACATCGCGTTGAGCTTTCCTTCCCAGGCATCGATGCGGGCGAGGCAGGCGCGTGCCACCTCGACCGGGGAGAGTTCACCCGTACGATATGCCTTCGAGAGTGCCTCGGCGGAGAGGTCATGGAGCGCTGTCATGCAGTCTCTCCTCGCGGGGGTAGCGAATGGCTCCCGCCTGCCATCGGGTTCCGGGCGGCGGGCAAATCGTGGAGATGGCAGGCGGCGAATTGCTCCGGGGCGATCTGCTGCAATTGCGGCTCGACCGTGCGGCAGCGGTCAAAGACGTAGGGACAGCGGGTGTGAAAGCGGCAGCCGCCGGGCGGATTGCTCGGGCTCGGCACGTCGCCTTTGAGGATGATGCGGTCGCGGGCCCCGCCCGGTATCGGCACCGGCACGGCGGAAAGGAGCGCGCGGGTGTAGGGGTGCTTGGGCGACGCGAAGATCTCGCGCTTGCGCGCCGTCTCGACGATCTTGCCGAGATACATCACCGCGACCCGGTGGGTCATGTGCTCGACGATCGCGAGATCGTGGCTGATGAACAGCAGCGCGAGGCCGAGCCTCCGCTGCAGGTCCTGGAGCAGGTTGACGATCTGCGCCTTGACCGACACGTCGAGCGCCGACACCGCCTCGTCGCAGATGATGAGATCGGGCTCGGCGGCGAGCGCGCGGGCGATGCCGATGCGCTGGCGCTGGCCGCCGGAAAACTCGTGGGGCCAGCGGTGCGCGGCGTCGCGCGGCAGGCGTACGGTGTCGAGCAGCATGTGGATGCGCCGGTCGAGGTCGGCCTGCGAGGTCGCGAGGCCGAAATTGCGGATCGGCTCGGCGAGGATGTCGCGCACTTTCAGGCGCGGATTTAGGCTTGAGAACGGGTCCTGGAACACCACCTGCATGCGCCGGCGCAGCGGCCGCAAGGTCGCGGCCGAGAGATCGTCGATGCGCCGGCCGTCGAGCACGACCTGTCCTGCGGTGATGTCGAACAGGCGCAGCACCGCGCGTCCGACCGTGCTCTTGCCGCAGCCGGATTCGCCGACGAGGGCCAGCGTCTCGCCGCGCTCGATGTGGAACGACACGCCGTCGACGGCGCGGACCGCGCTCGCCTTCTTCCACAAGCCCTGGCGCAGCGGAAAATGCTTCTTGAGATCGTTGACCTCGAGGAGTGCGCTCATGCCGCCACCGCCTCGGTCGCGGCATAGTGGCAAGCGGCGAAGTGCCCCGGCGCTTTCGCCTCGAGCGCCGGGGCGACCTGCCGGCAGAGCTCGGTCACGCGCGGGCAGCGGCCGGCAAACACGCAGCCGGTGATGCGCGCTTTGAGGCTCGGCACGCTGCCGGGAATCTCGGCAAGCTTCGTCTCGGTGCCGGTGAGCGAGGAGCCGAGCTTCGGCACCGCGCCGAGCAGCCCCTGCGTATAGGGATGCCGCGGCGTGCGGAACAATGCGGCGACCGGCGCCTCCTCGACCTTGCGCCCGGCATACATCACCATCACGCGCTCGGCGACCTCTGCGACCACGCCGAGGTCGTGGGTGATCAGCACGATCGCGGCGCCGACGCGGCGCTTGAGCTCCGCCATCAGGTCGAGGATTTGGGCCTGGATGGTGACGTCGAGCGCGGTGGTCGGCTCGTCCGCGATCAGGAGCTTGGGATTGCACGCGAGCGCCATCGCGATCATCACCCGCTGGCGCATGCCGCCCGACATCTGGTGCGGATATTCGGAAAGCCGCCGCGCCGGCTCGGCAATGCCGACGAGGGCGAGCATCTCCACCGCGCGGCGCTGCGCTGCTGCGGCATCGAGGCCCTCATGCAGTCGCAGCGTCTCACCGAGCTGGCGGCCGATGGAGAGCACCGGGTTGAGGCTCGTCATCGGCTCCTGAAAGATCATGCTGATGTCGTTGCCGCGGATGTCGCGCATCGCGCGATCATTAAGGGTCAGGAGGTCGCGGCCCTCGAGCCGGATCGCACCGGCGATCCTGCCCGGCGGCTCCGGCACGAGACGCAGGATCGACATCGCGGTGACCGACTTGCCGCATCCGCTCTCGCCGACGATCGCCAGCGTCTCGCCCTCCTCGACATGGAAGGAGACGCCGTCGACCGCGCGGTTGACGCCGTCCGGCGTGCGGAAATGGGTCTGCAGATTGTCGACCTCGAGCAGCGCCATCGGTCTCACCGCCCGTTCTGCGCGCGTGGATCGAGCGCGTCGCGCAGGCCGTCGCCGACGAGGTTGACGGCGAGCACGGTGATCGAGAGGAACGCCGCGGGAAAGAACACGATGAAGGGCTTGACCTGCCACAACGCCCGTCCCTCGGCCATGATGTTGCCCCACGACGGAATGGTCGGCGGCGTGCCGGCGCCGATGAAGGAGAGGATCGCCTCGACGATCATGGCGCCACCGCAGATGTAGGTCGCCTGCACCGTCATCGGCGCGACCGTGTTCGGCAGGATGTGGCGCAGGATGATCATCGGCGTGCGCGTGCCGGCGGCGACGGCGGCGTCCACATAGGGCTGCTCGCGCAGGGAGAGCACGACGCCCCGCACGAGCCGCGACACCCGCGGGATTTCGGCGATGGTGATGGCGAGGATGACGTTGCCGACGCTGCCGCGGGTGAGCGCCATCAGCGCGATGGCGAGCAGGATCGGCGGGATCGACATCAGTCCGTCCATCACCCGCATCACGATGCCGTCGGCGCGCCGCACGAAGCCGGAGACGAGGCCGATGGCGAGCCCGATCGCCGAGGCAATCAGCGCGACCGCGAAGCCGACGGTGAGCGACACCCGCGCGCCATAGACCACGCGGGAATAGATGTCGCGGCCGAGCATGTCGGTCCCGAACCAATGCGCGGGGGAGGGGGCCCGCGTGCGCTGCGCCGGCGCAAGCGCCGTCGGATCGACGGTTGCGAGCCAGGGCGCGAATACCCCCATCAGCACGATGAGCGACAGCAACATGCCGCCGAGCGCGATGGTCGGATGGCGGCGCACGAAGCCGATGAGCCCGCGTGGCGGCTTTATCGCCGGAAAGAGGTCGGGCAGGTCGGGCGCGACCGCGACGCCCGGCGGCACCGGCGGATGTGTCGGGGCGTTCAATAGCGGATCCTCGGGTCGAGCACCGTGTAGAGCAGGTCGATCAGGAGATTGACGATCACATAGACGAAGCTGAACAGCAGCACGACGCCCTGGATGACCGGATAGTCGCGCCGCAGGATCGCATCGACGGTGAGCCGCCCAAGCCCGGGAATCGCGAACACGCTCTCGGTGACGACGGCGCCGCCGATCAGGAGCGCGATGCCGATGCCGATCACGGTGACGATCGGTACCGCCGCGTTCTTCAGCGCATGGACGAACAGGATGCCGTATTGCCCGATGCCCTTGGCGCGAGCGGTGCGGATGTAGTCCTGCCCCAGCACCTCGAGCATCGCGGCGCGGGTCATGCGGGCGATCAGCGCGATGTAGACGCAGCCGAGCGCAAGCGCCGGCAGGATCAGGTTCTCGAGCCACGGCCACAGGCCCTGAGCGAGCGGCGTATAGCCCTGCACCGGCAACCATTCGAGCTCGAGCGCGAAGATGTAGGCGAGCAGGTAGCCGATCACGAACACCGGCACCGAGAACCCGAACACCGCGAAGGCCATGACCAGGCGGTCGATCCAGGTGCCAACCTTCCAGGCGGCGACGACGCCGATCGGCACCGCGACGGCGATCGAGAAGGCGAGCGTGATCGCCATCAGCGACAGCGTCGGCTCGAGGCGCTGCGCGATCATCGTCGACACCGGCAGGTTGGTGAAGATCGAGGTGCCGAGATTGCCGTGCACGATCTGCCAGACCCATTCGCCGAACCGGACCAGGAACGGCCGATCGAGGCCGAGGCTCGCCCGGATGCGCTCGACGTCGGCCGGCGTCGCCTGATCGCCCGCGATCACCGCGGCCGGATCGCCGGGCGCGATGTAGAGCAGGCTGAACACGAACAGCGCCACCACCGCCATCACCGGGATAGTCGCGAGGAGCCGCCGGAGGACGTAGTTGAGCATGGCGGCATGATAGCAGGTCTCGTGCCAGTCTCCGACGCGCCGGCGTTTTAAGCTGTGCGCGACCGCCGGTTCGCGGGCCCGATAGGGCGGGGCCCGCTTGTCCGTTACGCGTGCCCCTTGCAATCGCTTTGCATTTGCGTATGCTTTGCAACGCAAAGTCAGGTGGGCGATGCAAGGCGGGTGATGCGGGACCTCGACAAGGCGCTGGCCGACATTTTCGCCATCCGCAGCCAGATTGCGGCGGGAACGGCGTTCCGCGGCTATGGCCCGGAGGCGATGGCCGCGACCGGCGCGCTCGCGCTTCTCACCGCCATTGCCCAGTTTCTCTGGCTCGACAATCCGACCGGCAAGCCGCTCGTCTTCTTCGCGGGATGGGCGGTCACCGCGCTCGTCTGCTGCGCTATCATTTGGGTCGAGATGCAGGCGCGCTCGCGCCGCCACCATTCCGGCCTCGCCGACGCGATGATCCACCAGGCGGTCGAGCAGTTCCTGCCCGCCGGCGTCGCGGGGGTGCTGCTCGCGTTCATGCTTGACCGGTTCGCACCGGAAACGCTGTGGATGCTTCCGGGGCTGTGGCTATTGCTCACCAGCATCGGAATCTTCGCCTCCGCCCGCTCGCTGCCGGCGAGCATCAAGATCGCGGCGGCCTGGTATTTCGTCGCCGGGTTCGCGGTCCTCGTCGTGGCGAGCGTCCACCACACGCTCTCGCCCTGGACGATGGGCCTGCCCTTCGTCATCGGCCAGTTCCTGATGGCCGCGATCCTGCATTTTGCGTCCGGAGAGAACGATGGCGAAGACTGACGAAGCTCCGTTTTCCTACGAGGGGCTCGACCGGATCATGCACGAGAAGGCGCGGCTCGGGCTGCTCACCTCGCTCATCGCCCACCCGAAAGGGCTGGCGTTCGCCGACTTGAAGCAGCTCTGCGGACTCACCGACGGAAACCTCTCCCGCCACCTCCAGGTGCTGCAGGAGGCGGGCCTCGTCGAGATCACCAAGGGTTACGAGAACAACCGGCCGCATACGAGTTGCCGGCTGACCCGCAACGGCCGTCGCCGCTTTCTCAACTACCTCGCCGTGCTCGAGCGCCTCGTCCGCGACGCCAAGGCCGCGGGCAACGAGGACGCCGATGCGCGGCTCGGCATTCTGCCGGCCTGAACGATTTTCTTTTTGCGAGGAAACTTTGTGATGCAAAGTCATCTCTGCGACAAGCTTGCGCTCTCCGAAAAGCTGCATATCGGCATCATCATGGACGGCAACGGGCGGTGGGCGACGCGACGGTATCTGCCGCGCCTTGCCGGGCACGAAGCCGGCGTCGAAGCGGTGCGGCGCGTCGTCGAGGCGGCGCCGCAGCAGGGCATCGGCACGCTCACGCTCTATGCGTTCTCGAGCGACAACTGGCGGCGGCCCAAGGCCGAGGTTGCGGCGCTGATGAAGCTCTTGCGCTTCTATCTCAAGGACGAGATCGACACCTTGGTGCGCAACGCCGTCCGCCTCTCCGTGATCGGCCGCCGCGACCGCCTCCCCGACGGTTTGGCGAGCGAGATCACCCGCGCCGAGGAAGTGACAGCGCAGGGCGACGCGCTGCATCTGCGCGTCGCGCTCGACTATTCTGCACGCGATGCGATCCTCGCGGCCGCCGCCCGCATCGCCGGCCCGGCCGACCTCACCCGCGCGGGCTTTGCCCGCCTTGTCACCGGCGAGCCCGGGCTGCGCGACGTCGACCTCATCATCCGCACCAGCGGCGAGAAGCGCCTCTCCGATTTCCTATTATGGGAAAGCGCCTACGCCGAGCTGCATTTCACCGAGCGCATGTGGCCCGATTTCGGCGCGCAGGACCTCGCCGAAGCGCTGGCAAGCTTCCGCCGCCGCGAGCGCCGCTTCGGCGGGCTGCAGGCGCAGCCGACGGAGCTCGCGTTCGGCGCGACGTGACGGTTGGGCGTAGGATGGGTTGAGCCGAAGCGAAACCCATCGCTTCAGCCGCAGCGATGATGGGTTTCGCGAGGGCTCAACCCATCCTACGGGCTGCGGCTGTGGCCGTCCTTCGAGACGCGCGCGAGAGCGCGATCCTCAGTACGAGGTCTGTAAAGGTTCAGAGACGCCCTGACCCGCCTCACGCTTTCGCGACATCCCAGAAGAATGGCAACGGCCCCTTCACGATGCCGGTGACGTTCTTGCGCCATGCCTGGTAGCTGAGGAAGAAGCCGGTCGGCGCGTAGATCACGTTGTCGAGCGCGGCTTTGTTGAGGCGGCGGATCGCCGCCTTCTCGTCGTCGAGGTTCTTGGCGTCGAACCAGGCATAGACCTCGGTCTCGACATCCGGCACGTTGGGCCAGCCGAACCACGCCTTGTCGCCGTTGCCGCGGATCGCGTGATAGGGCGCCGGATTGATGGTATCGGCACCGGCGTGCCAGGTGTGGAACATCCCCCAGCCGCCCTGGCCGGGCGGGTTCTTCTGGGCGCGGCGGGCGCCGACGGTGCCCCAGTCGATCGCCGCGAAATCGACGTTCATGCCGAGCCGCTTGAGGAGATCGGCGGTGACGTCGCCCTGCGCCTTGGTGATCGGCTGGTCCTGGGCGACAAGGCAGGTGACCGGCTGGCCGGAATAGCCGGATTCCGCGAGCAGCTTCTTGGCCGCATCGAACCTGCGCGGCCCCTTGAGGATGTCGCCGCCCTCTTCAGTGTAGAGCGCGGTGTTCGGGGTGAAAAATCCCGGCAACGGGCGCCACAGCTTGTCGTCGTCGCCGACGATCGCCCGCATGTAATCTTCCTGGCTCATCGCCATCAGGACGGCCCGCCGCGCCCGTACGTCGTTGAACGGCGGGAAAAGGTGGTTCATGCGGAAGCTGCCGACATTGCCGAGCGGGTCGGCGATGTCGACCATGACGTTGCGGTTCTTGCGCAAGAGCGGCACGAGGTCGGAGATCGGGTTTTCCCACCAGTCGATCTCGCCGTTCTGCAGCGCCGCCGACGCGGTGCCGGGATCGGGCATCACCACCCATTCGATGCGGTCGACGAGCATGCGCTTGCCGCCGGCGAGCCAGGAGGCCGGCTCCTGCCGTGGCACGTAGCCGGCGAATTTCTCGAATACGGATTTCGCACCCGGCACCCACTCGGACTTGGAAAATTTCATCGGGCCCGAGCCGATATATTCCGATATCTGCTTGAAAGGGTCGGTCTTGGCGACGCGCTCCGGCATCACGAAGGCGACCGGCGCATTGTTCTTGCCGAGCGCCAGCAGCATCTTCGGATACGGCTTCTTGAGCACCCACTTGATGGTGCGGTCGTCCGGCGCGCTCAATTCCTGCTCGATCGCCTTGAGCATGAGCCCCATCTGGTCGCGCGCCGCCCAGCGGTTGAGGCTCGCCACCACGTCCTTCGCAAGCACCTTCTCGCCGTCGTGGAAGGTGAGGCCCGGCCGCAGCTTGAAGGTCCAGGTGAGGCCGTCCGAAGACACCTCCTCGGACTCGACCATCTGGCGCCGCGGCTCGAGCTTCTCGTCGACGCCGTAAAGCGTGTCCCACACCAGCGCCGAGGCGTTGCGCACCACGTACTGCGTGCCCCAGATCGGATCGAAGTTCGCAAGGTCCGCTTGCGGCACGAAGCGAAGGGTGCGCGCGGCGGCACCCTGTGCCAAGGCGGGGGCAGCGAGCTTCTGCGAGAAGGCCAGCGTTCCGACACCGGCGGCGGCTTTGAGCAGCGTCCTACGATCCATGGTGTGTTTCCTCTGCATTGCCGGTGATTTGCCGGTCGAAACGCCGAAATATGGCTCAGCTGAAATTAAACGGCGCGCGCTGCAGGCCGGCCGTCGCGTCGCATGATACTGCGGTTGCGAGCAAATCGCATGCCATGCCGCAATTTGTCCCTCCCCGGTTTCGGGGAGGGCAGGGTGGGGTCTACTTTCTCAGGCTCTGGAATTGAAGAAAGACCCCACCCTACCCTCCCCGAAGTCGGGGAGGGAAAGAAAGAGCCTGCGCGCAGGAATAGAAGTAAGACCGTCGCGGCGACCCTGCGGTCAATGCTTCCACTTGATCGAGCAGCCCATCGAGGGCAGCTGCTCAGTGGGACCGCGCCCCGTTTCGGCGATCTCCTTCATCGCCTCGTACAAGTCGCGGCGTGCGCCGGGAACGGGCGTCGTGCGCGCGGCGTCGAGCCGTCCGCGGTATTGCAATTCGTCCTTGGCGTTGAAGCCGAAGTAATCCGGGGTGCACTGCGCGTCGTAAGCGCGGGCCACACCTTGAGTTTCATCGATGACATAGGGGAACGTGAAGCCGTGCGTGGCCGCAAACGTCTTCATGTTGTCGAAGGAATCGTCGTGGTAGGTCGCGCTGTCGTTGGGCATGATGGCGATCGTGCCGATGCCGATCTCGCGCAGCGCTTCGGCTTCGCGAACGACCCGATCGATGCTTGCCTTCACGTACGGGCAGTGGTTGCAGATGAAGACGACAAGCGTGCCCTTCGGCCCGCGAACGTCCGCGAGCGTATAGGTCTTGCCGTCCACGCCCTTGAGCGCGAAGTCCCGCGCCTTCCATCCGAAGGTGCAGATGCTGTCTCGAACAGACGCCATTTGCGAATGCTCCCAATCGGTCAGGCCCCGCCAGCGCAATACGCGTAGCACAGCTTCTGGATGGGCAGTACCCTGTGACACGCAACACCTGAACCGGTCCGAGGAGAGATACCGATGGCGCTCGATCAGGTTGACGCGGATTTGAGGCCGCTGAAGCGGTTGATCTGCCTCGGCTGCGGCTTCTCCTACGACGAAGCGCTCGGCTTGCCCCGGCACGGCCTCGCTGCGGGCACCCGCTGGGAGGACGTGCCGGACGACTGGGTCTGCCCGGACTGCGGCACGCCCAAGAGCGGCTTCGAAATGGTCGAAATCGGCTATGCGCCGGGCGGCGCGGAGCTCGCCGGGCGTGCCTGAGCGGACACCGTCGCGGTAATTCGGAAGAAACCGGGGAATCTCGCCATGCCAGGTCCGTCAGCACCGCGCTCGTTCGTCCTGCGTGCCGGGGAACGGGGTCACGATCTCATCCGCTCCGACGGCTCGCGGTCATCCTACATCGCCGGGCACCCGGACGCTTTCATTACCCGCGAGTCGAGCTTCAATTTTCACGAATATCAGAGCGGTCGGCCGGGATTCGGATCGATGCGGGTGTTCGGCGACGAAGTCTTTCATGGTGCAGGCTGCGGCTACAACATGCACCCCCACCACAACTTCGTCATCTGCGCCTTCGTGCTGCGGGGCGAGCTCACCCACGTCAACACAGTCGGCGGCGGCATGGTCGATCAGCTTCGCCATGGCGACTATTACGTGTTCTCGGCGGGATCGGGCGGCAAGCATTGCGAGCTCAGCGTCACCGGCGAAGACATGAGTGTGATCTACATCTGGTTCTTGCCGGCGGAGCTCTATTTGCCCCCGTCCTATCAACGCGAACATTTCGACGCCCGAACCGGACGCAACCGCATCACGCAGCTGGTCGGCGAGGCCGACGGCGCATTGCCGATCCCGAACGACATTCGCATCTCGCGGCTCGTCGCCGACGCCGGCGGCAAGCACACCTACAAGCCGCGCTCGTCGTCCCACGGCACCTATGTGTTCGTGCTCGACGGCGATCTCTCCTGCGCCGATGCCTCGCTCGGCCGGCGCGACAGCACAGGCATCTGGGGCGTCGAGGCGATCGACTGCGAGGCCAAGGCCGACGCGACCGATGCGCTCTTCGTCGAGGTTGCGATGACCGATAGTGCGATGACCGATAGTGTCGCCCGGACGTAGCGGCGTGCTACGCTGCAAAAAATGATCGGCACTTCCCAGCGGAGGACTATGATGTCGGGCAAGACCACGCCAAAAGCAAACGTCGGTGCGGGCATCGTGATGGCGGCGGCTCTGCTCGCAGCCGTCGAAGTGTCGGCCCAGCCGGCGAACGAGCCCACCGCCACGCAACAAATCGAGGCGTTCAAGACTTCGGTCGCGAACGGCGTCGAGGCGCGACGCAAGCTCGCCCAGGTCGTCAACGATACGGTCTTCAGTTTCGGCGAGCTCGCTTACCAGGAATTCGAGACGTCGAAATATCTGACCACGCTGCTCGAAGCCAACGGCTTCGTGGTGGAGCGCGGCATCGCCGGCATTCCCACCGCCTGGGTGGCGCGGTGGGGTTCCGGCCATCCGGTCATCTCGCTCGGCAGCGACATCGACTGCCTTCCAAAGGCCTCGCAGAAGCCGGGCGTCGCCTACCGCGAGCCGCTGGTCGAGGGGGCGCCGGGCCACGGCGAGGGCCACAATTCCGGCCAGGCCGTCAACATCGTGGCGGCGCTCGCCGTGAAGGACCTGATGGAGCGCGAGAAGCTGCCGGGCACCATCATGGTGTGGCCCGGGGTTGCAGAGGAGCTCCTCGGCGCCAAGGCCTATTTCGTGCGCGCCGGCATTTTTCGCGACGTCGATGCCGTGCTCTTCACTCACGTGGGCGACACGCTCGACACCACGTGGGGGTTGCCCCAGGGCACCGGCTTGATTTCGGTGGAATACACCTTCCAGGGCGAGTCCTCGCACGCCGCGGCCCGGCCCTGGCTCGGCCGCAACGCGCTTCGCGCGGTCGAACTCATGAACATCGGCTGGGATTTTCGGCGCGAGCAGCTTCGGCCCGAACAGCGATCCCACTACGTGATCACCAATGGTGGCGATCAGCCCAACGTCATTCCGTCGCTGGCGTCGGTGTGGTACTTCTTCCGCGAGATCGACTTCGAGAACATCAAGCGCAACTACGAGATCGGCAACAAAATCGCGGAAGCCGCCGCGATGATGACCGACACCAAGATGACGCGAAAAGTGGTCGGCGTGGCGGCACCGCGCCATTTCAACAAGCCGATCGCCGAGGCCGTGCAGGCCAATATCGCGCGGGTCGGATTGCCGCAGTGGACCGACGAGGAGCAGACCTTCGCCAAGGCGGTACAGCACCTTGTCGAGGGCCGTGAAGTCGGTCTCAATACGACGCTCAAACCGCTCGAGCCGCCGCCCGCGCAACCGGTCAGCGGCGGCTCCGACGACATCGGCGACGTCTCCTGGGTGGCGCCGACCGTGACGGTTCGATATCCGGCCAATATTCCGAACCTGCCCGGGCACAACTGGTCGAACGCGATCTCGATGGCGACGCCGATTGCCCACAAGGGCGTCGTCGCAGGCTCGAAGACGATTGCGATGACCATGGTCGATCTGTTGATGCGCCCGGAATTGGTTCGCGACGCCCGGACCTATTTCACCGACGTGCAACTGAAGAACAACAAGGTGATTCCTCTGCTGGCCGATACCGATATGCCGCAGATCCAGATCAATCACGACACCATGGAACGCTACCGGCCGCAGATGCGTGCCCACTACTACGATGCGGCGAAGTACGATACGTATCTCGATCAATTGGGCGTGAAATTCCCGACCCTCGCGAAGGCTCCCGCGCCCTGACGAGGCCGTTTGACGAGGTAATCGAATGAAACGGCGGGAGTTCGTCGGGGGATTGGCTGCCGCGACGGTTAGTCCCTCTCCGTTGCGGGCGCAATGGCGGGGCTTGCCAACAGTCGGCTGTCTCTTTTCCGGGGCACCGGACCCGAACGGCGATCGCGTTGAAGCGCTCCTGCAGGGCGTCGGCGAGGCCGGCTTCGTCGAGGGACGTAACGTCCATTTTGTGTATCGTTGGACGTACAACGATCCAAAGCGAGTGGCCGAATCGGCGATCGACGTCGTGAACCAGCGGGTCACCGTCATCTTCGCCTCGACCGCGGAGATGGCGCGACGCGCCAAGGCCGCCACGACGACAATCCCGATCGTCTTCGTGGCCTTTGCGGATGCGGTTCAGTATGGCCTCGTCGACAATCTGTCGCGACCCGGCGGCAACGTCACCGGCGTCAATGCAATGCAGGCGGAACTCGGTGCAAAGCGCCTCGAGCTCCTTCATATGTTGCGTCCACGGGCCGAGCGATTGGGCGTGCTCGTCAATCCTGCGCTGCCCGGCGTTGATGAGGACATCGCCATAGCGCTCAGGGCCGTCCAAGGCATGGGACTGTCCCTGGAAATCCTCAATGCCAAGACGAACAACGAGATCGACACGGCATTCGCCCGCGCTGTCGAGCTTCGCGTCGATGCGCTGGCGGTTGGCCGCAGCCAGTATTTCAGCGATCGCCGCGTTCAACTCACCACCCTCGCCGTGCGACACGCGTTGCCTACCGTCTACTTCGAGCGCGTCTTCCCTGAAATCGGTGGGTTGATGAGCTACGCAGCGCGCACGACAGACCAATTTCACCAGGCTGGCGTCTATCTCGGCCGCATTCTCAAGGGCGACAAACCTGCCGATTTGCCGGTAATCCAGCCGACAAAGTTCGAGCTCGTCATCAATATGCAGACCGCCAGGGTGTTGGGCATCGAGGTGCCGTCTGCACTGCTGGCGATCGCCGACGAGGTGATCGAATAGGCTGCGGGCGGGAACTGATGCCACCCCCGCACCGCGATCACCGCACTCTTGGAGACGATGCGGCGGTCGCCCGGTGAGATGCTCGCCGACGAATGCGTCGCGCTTGGCAGTTCTGCTCCAGCCGGCGGACGCGCCGAGGACGTGACTGGTTTACTGCCAAGCTCGATTGTCGACCGTATTCTCGTAGGTGGCGCCGGGGGGGACGAGCCCCCAACCGAGCGTCCAATGGTAATTATCGCTAAATCGCTCGCGGGTGTAAGGGGCCGGCGGAGCGTTCAGCAGTCGAGACAGCTTGAGGTCCTTGACGTCGATGAGGCCGCCAGCTTCCTCGATCAGGTGGTGGGCGTATCTTTCCGGGTTCTTGTTGATCGCATCGGCCGCACGCGCTTGGGCGCGGAACATCTTCGCCAGCGTTGGGCCGTCCAGTTCGTCCCCCGCTGCCTCGCTGCGCGTCGAGTGAGATTCGATGAGAACGCGACATCCCTGCTTCTCAGCGACGCTGATCCAAGGCTCCTGCAAAGAGACAGCCCTGATCTTGCCCTCTCGCAACGCCTCCAGCCGCTCGCGATGCGTACCTGCGAACTCCCATTTGATCTCGTCGCGCCGTACAAACCCTTCCATCATCTTGAGCATCGTGAAATGAGAGCCGTTGAAGGGGCTGACGCCGATCGGAACATTTTTCAGCTGTTCCGGTTCGTAGATGTTCAGCTTCGGATCGGTCACGATCGCGAAGCTCGACATGGCTGATCCGAGGGCCACGATCTTGGCCTTGCGATGACCGGTGTCCACGACGAACTCGACCGCCCGCTTCATGATCCCCCATTCGCACATACGAAATTGGTCGCACTGACCATTTTCGTAGGACGCCTCCAGCGTACGCTCAAAAACATCGTCCCGAAGGGCACGGTGATCAGATGCGTGTTGGCCAGAACCTGGCGTCTTGAGGATCTCGACGTCCAAACCTTCGTCCCTGAAGAATCCTTCGTCACGAGCGACGATCAGCGGTAGGTCGTGAACCGCATTCATCATCGAGGATCTGACTTTTTGCAGTTCGCCTTTGGGGGAATTCATGACTGCCTCCCAGCACATCGTGACGGCGGGGACACGTTACCAACTATCCGAAGGAGAGACCAGCAATCCAAAGCTCGGCGTGACGATGAGACGTCGTCCGAAACCCTGAACAAAACCGGCCTGACGCTATCCAGCAAGCGCTGCCAAACCCGCATTCAGAACTGTGGGCCGACAGGCTTTACTTTTTAGCGAAGAGGATGCGGTGACGATCGTTGGGGCCCGGCGGTGCCGCAGCGTGGCACCTCTCGAAGGTGGGCCGGTAACGGGAAGCGCGCGATACAGCTTGCGCCTTACGGTGAATGGGCGCCGGAACATGATGCAAAATTGCAACGCTGCTGCAGAAAATTTCTCGATATGGAACCGGACGGGCGCGGCATGAGCCATTGGGCTGGACCGGCTTGAGGCGGTGTGTGCATGTAAGGTTCCGGTGATTGGCGCTGGGAGCGGCGCGATGCGACATTGCCTGGTCGTGATGCTGCTCTTGGAAGCAATGGCTTCCTCGGTGGAGGCGGCCGACATTGGCGCGCCGCCGCCGGTACCGGCTTCATCCGATTGGATCATCACCGTCGGCGCCGACGCCCGTGCCGTGCCGCTGTACATGGGATCCGGCAAATGGTCGCCACTTGGGCTACCGAGCCTCGGATGGCGCCGCGCGGGATCGCCTGAGCCGTTCAGCTCCGCCCGTGACGGCATCGGAATGGCCCTGTTCGACAACGGCGTCATCGCCGTCGGGCCGGTGGGCTCGCTGATGTTTCCGCGGCAGCAGAGCTATAGCTCCGCGCTCAACGGGCTCGGCAACGTCGGCATCACCTACGAGATCGGCGGGTTCGTCGACTATTGGGCGCTGCCCTGGCTGCGCACCCGGGTCGAGGTCATGCAGGGCTTCGGCGCCGCCGACGGCATCGTCGCGAACTTCGCTGCGGACGCGGTAATTCCGATTTCCGAGAGTGTCACCCTGTCGGGCGGTCCAAGAGCCCGCGCCGTGAGCGCGGGGATAGAAAGTCCCTATTTCGGCATCAGCCAGGCGCAGTCCGTTGCGTCGGGGCTGCCGGCGTACAACGCCGGGGGCGGCTGGCAGGCCGTCGGTGCCGGTGCACAACTCAAATATCGTTTCAATCCCACCTGGGCGACCTATGGTTTTGTCGAATACGACAAACTCATCGGCCCGACGGCATCCTCACCAATAGTGACGGAGCCGGGCGGCAGCCCAAACCAGTGGAAGCTCGGGCTCGGCCTTTCATATTCATTCCTGATGCACGGTTGGTCCGGCGATACTTACGGTCAGGGCACCGCAGCCGGCGCGGCGAAATCCCGTTCCTTCGATTGGCTCTGCCGCGGCCTGCCACAGGACCGCATCTGGGGACCACCGCCGACGAGCTCCCCCGCCGAAGCGAAGAAGTGCGCCGGCTCGTTCTACGTCGGCATCGAGAACGAAACCAGCCAGGCGAAGATGTTCGGCCTCAATCGCTTCGTGCCGCCTTACGACTATAAGTTCGGCGACAGCTATTTCATCAGCGGATCGTTTTCGCGAACCTTCGCCGAGATCGGCCCCTACATTTCTTATGAGCTGGAGACCGGCGCCGGGCAGCGTTTTGGGTCGCTCCACGAGGAGGAGATCTGGCTCGCGCTCTACGGACGATGGCGATATTTCCCCTGGAACGATTACTTGCGGACCACCGTGGCGTTTTCAACCGGCCTGAACTACGCGTCGGCCGTCCCTCAATACGAAGACATTCACAGCGGACGCAATCAGGGGCAGCGACTGCTTCACTATCTTTCGCCGGAGCTGACATTCGGGCTGCCGTCGATGCCGGATACCGATCTCGTCATCCGCAGCCACCATCGCTCCGGGGGCGGGCAGTTTTTCGGCAACAACGTTCCCCTCTACGGCTCACTCTTTCACGGCATCGAAGGAGGCGTGCAATACGTGGAAGTTGGGATCCGGCAACACTTCTGAGAAAAGGCGCCGCGTGGAAGCGTGGACGTTCGTGGCGTCCATGCGGTTGCTCCGGCGGCATCGTCAATTTCGGGGCGGGCGCCAGTACTACTGCGTCATAAGCGCAGGTAGGGTGTGCAACCGCGCGGTCCTCGGCCGATCGCGTGCGCAAAATCGCGCAGCGCGGTTGCGCACGCTGCCAGACCCTCACAGCGCGATTTTGCACACCCTACGGGTTTGTGACGCAGTAGTGCGAGCCGGCGGGCGGTAATCCCGACCGATCGGCTGCAAATAATACGACACCATTCGGAACGGCTCATCACCCACATCTCTGCACGAGTAAGGTCGGCAATCTTTCTCGCTTCGTTGCAGGCGAGACACAGACTTTGCAACCTCCATTTGTCATGATCCGGCGAGCGGGGATGGCGCTGAAAAATGTGGAGCCTCGCATATGGCAGGGCGGTGGGCGGGCTTGTTTTGACAGCCTGCCTCGCGGGCGCTGTTGCCCATGCTGATCAATGGACCGTTCCGCCTCGTCCGTGGCTGCTCGGCGATTGGGGGGGCTGGCGAAGCCAGCTTTACCAACAGGGCATTGATTTTCAGTTGGGATACACAAACGAGCTCGCCACCAACACGCAGGGCGGCGCCAGGCGAACAACGGATTACGCCGATCAATCCCAGGCAGGGGCGACGTTCAACCTTGAACGCTTATTCGGCGTGAACGACGCGATATTTCAAATGACGTTCACCGAGCGCACGGGCCGCAACTTGGTCACCGACGCCAAGCTGGACACGCTCCAACTCGTCCAGGAGGTCTACGGACGGGGCCAGACCACCCGGCTTACCCAATTTTGGTTTGACCAAAAGTATCTGGACGGCTTCGTCGATTGGAAAGTCGGCCGCTTGCCCGTGGGCGGGGATTTTGCCGCGTTCTCGTGCGATTACGAGAACCTCACGTTTTGCGGCGCCGATATCGGAAACATCCTCGGCAGGTACATCTACAACTGGCCGATCAGCCAATGGGCAACCCGTGTAAAGTTCAACTGGAATGGACTCGGATATTTCCAGGTCGGCGCCTACGATCAGAACGAGCGGTATCTGTTCTACCCCCAGGCGACGCTCCCGGTTTTCTTTCCCGGCTCGACCGGCGTTCTTGTGCCGGCCGAGCTGGCCTGGCTCCCCACATTCGGTTCTGGGACGCTGCCCGGGAGCTACAAGCTCGGGGCGTTCTACTCGAGCGCTAGGGCGAGCGATGTCGTTCTCGACATCAACGGCAATTTCGCCGCGATCACCGGTTGGCCCGCGCTCGAGCGTCACGGATTCTATGGTTCCTACATCAATTTCCGACAACAGCTTACGCGGAGCTCGGCCACTAGTCCCAACGGCGGCTTGAACCTGTTCCTCAATGCCGTGATGGCGGACAGGGAAATCGCGCGCGAGGACCGTCAGGTGGCGGCGGGGCTGATGTACACCGGACTCTTCAGCGCGCGCCCCGATGACAACATTGCGTTTGCTGTGGGTACGACGCACGTGAACGATCGCGTGGCCGCGGTCGAAGCTCTGCAGAATTCGCTCAGCACGACGGGGCCGGTAGCGGTTCAACACTCCGAATACGTCTACGAGTTATTTTATACGATCGTTCCGGCGCCAGGGCTGTACATTCGGCCGGACTTCCAGGTCATCCAGTATCCTGGCGGGAGTAGCATCCACAAAAATGACGTCGTGTTCGGCCTGAAAGCGCTGGCCAATCTCTGAAAAATTGGCGGCGCACGTTTGGCCCCGGCAGCTATGGCAATTATCACCATCGAATTCTTTTGTTTGCGCATGAAGTCGTATTCCCGACACAAAAAGCGAAACGAAGCCACCGCAGCGGGAAAGGCGAACTATTTTGGCTCCGGTCGTCCAGACAACTTGACCCGAAAGGCATAACCGGAATCGTCCGATGCGGCCGCTTCTTCTGGTCAGCGACCTCGATTGAGTAGGCCGGTTGACGCCGCAACTTGGTTGTCATAGCGCGTGATCACAGCGCCGCCATGGGAGGTGTCGAGACTTCCGGGGCAGTGGCGGCGAGCATGGCCGTCGGCAGGCCGATCCCCGCTCATGTGTGCAACTCAGGTGCTGCGTGGCCGATCATCGGGCCGAGCGTTCAACCTGAAATGCTGCGGCGAGGTCGGTCGGTGCTCCCGGTTGACGAGGGGAACTCGCTGTCATAGCGTGCGATCACCGAGCTGCCAGGGGAGGGTGTCGAGACTTCCGGGTAATGGCAGCGATCATGGTCGTCGACAGGCCAATCCAGAATACTCAGCACGCCTTTATGTGCACTGATTTAAAATAACGGCGCTCAAAAGCGCCGAACGGTGACTTTTATTCTCGAGGGAGCATCTTATGAGGCCGCTTTCTGGAACGTCGATCGTCGCTGCAGGATGTTTTGCGAGCATGAGACGCTTGACCATCGCCGGTTTGATTGCGGCCTTGACTTTGGAGGCCCTTGTTACCGTCGCGAGTGCTCAAACCAACCCTTTCGGTGGTGCTCCAACCAACCCTTACGGGGGTGCTCAGACCAACCCTTACGGGGGTGCTCAGACCAACCCTTACGGGGGTGTTCAAACCAATCCTTTCGCGCGTCCTCAAACCCGCCGTGTCGTGCCTGCAGTCCGCGTTCCTAGTTGGTGGCCCCCCATACTCACTCCGCCCGTGGTGAAGGAAACGTATTCCGACGTCCCCTGGCATCAAAAGCTGGGTACGTATGCGGGCAACGAAATCATTCAAGCTCTCGTTCTCCCGTTTGGCGCACTGGACCCAGGCAATGTAAGCTATTGCAAGACAGTTACAAATCCCGACGGGTCGACAGGACTCTCACCTGCCCGCTGCATGATTGAAACTGGAATCAACAGCATTTTAAGCTATGAGAGAACGGATAGTACCTACGATTGGAAAAGTTCCCCGACGCCATCCAAACCGCGATAAGATGCAAGTCGGCCCCGTCGGGGGACACCGGTACATGCACTATGGATGATAAACCGTATTGCATCGAGCCTGCCCCACCTTCGAAGCCGAATAACTATCCATGCATAGAAGTCAACCTCGTGGTGTCCATGTATTGGCTTCGCAGCAACGACAGCGCGCATAAAACACTTACACTACAGCAGCGTCCGTATGGAAACGAACTCAAGGCGGGAACCGTAATAGACCCAGGCCCGCCACCAAAGACCGTCGATATATACGACAGCGGGTTGGTGTACACGGATGGCACCGTTTACGCCCCCCAAATGCCCTGGTATATGTCGCACTACTGCAGTCTGAGCGGTTCGGTGACTAACACTGTTTGCGATGACGACTACTTTACCACAAGGAACTCCGGGTTCAGTGTCACATCGGCGTCTCCAGGGAACAATTCTGGGTGGCCGAATTCGAACGCCTCCTGGTCGGTGTATCCGAACGCCATATTGGACTTCGTCCCGAACGGCGTAACAAACCCGCCCCCCAACCACTGCGCGCAGCGCGGGGTCAAGGACACGCAGGCGCCGGCGCTGGTGACGTGCACACTCGTCCTGGCGGGATTCGATCTCTTCCCGATGACCAAAGACTATACTATGGGCCAGTTTGGATCAAACAACTCGCAGTTGTTCGACTGGTTCAATTCTGTATTGGTACGGTTTTCTCCAACAGACACCAACGCCATCTTTAGCAAGGAGGATTTTCAACGTCATTTTCCCTGGCAGTTTCGAAGACGCGGTCTAAACTGGGCAACCGATGTGTATCCTCAGGCCAGAAGCGTCCCTTTCCTGGGACAGTATCCGACTGGAACGGGGGATCGGTCTGACCATTTCCTTTACCCGAGAAGGTGCACCGCCCAGGATTTGGCCGCGGCGGACATCGACGTAGCGGCATTACGCAACTGCGGGCTCACGTTTGAGTTTCATCCCAATGGATGGCAAACGCAGTGGCCAAATACGGATTCTTGGCAGGGCGTCAAGAGAAATACCACCGATGGCATCCTTCACGACAAATGCCATGCTCGACAACCAATACGGCAGGACGATCCTTTTTGTTGGCCGGCGTTCCCGGCATGCAGCTGCCGGTGGGATACTACAAAGACCCCAAGAGTAGCGTGTGCGTGCGGGCACCACCGAGACCTGCAGTGTCTATGAGCAGGTCCATAACGCGAGCCTTTTCAGCCTGTATCTGCCCATCGCCAATGAAGCCGATTACAAAGCTGGGTGAGAACGGGCGCGCTTACACGGATAAAGAGTTTTACCATACATTGCTTATGTCCAACCATATGGAGTCGGATAAGGACACGTTCGCGGACGGCATCAGGGGAAGGACATTGTGGCACAACGAATACCGGTCGCAGACGATGTACGACGGTCCGGCCACGGCCTTCCGCCCACCTGCAACCCTACCGCATCGCCCGCCGGATGCTTGACATTCCCGGCGGCCTTTACCGCCGGTAACGGCGCCTTATCATAACTATACCTGTGACGGGTGCCACGTGCGTAACGGCAGCGGAATACCAATCAAACTGACGGCACGCTTGATAAAGTGCTCCAGGGTCTCGACGGACTGTATACCGGGTACAGTTGATGGTACGTGCTACATGACCACGGACAGTACACCGCCTATAAGGTTCCGGACTATACCTTCACGGGCGTAATAAAGCCTATGAAGCTGGTCTTTTTTGACCTGGGTCGCCCTCCGGGCAGCGGTAATAATCCTTCGAAGTACTCTAATCCTCAGAACGGGAGGCACCCTCATCACGGCCTGGACCAACCAGATAATGAATTTCTACGGAGATAGCTATCACGTGACCGATCCGAATTTCCAACTATACCTGGAACTATGGACAGGTAACAGATGAGAGACATCTGGTTGTGAATGTTCTGCGGCTCAATCAGGAACTTGGACCAATATCCGACACAAAAAAATATACCTATTTTCCGCAGCAGGTGAACTTAGGAGCATTTACGCCTTTTGCGAACACTGCGTGTGCAAGCAATACAATCCGCTCGATTTCGAGGGGTAAGTTTCAGACCGCGGTATGGCCGCAAAATTGTACCCAAATAAATGGCGCCGCCATATAAAAAGGCGACAGATGAAGGCGGCGCGAGTAGGGTTTATGCTTCTCAACGGCAAACGCCTCGGTAACTTGGGCGCGATAGAAGCGATACCAAACGGCGGCGATTATCGGTTTTCAGACCCAATCATGTCGAACCGGGATTTCGGCGGTCGGACGGGGTGCTTGGACAACGCGAAGCCCGCCCGACGCGACCCTGCAAGCTCGCGTCAGAGGCGATAACCGGGGCGATTCGCTTGGGAAAGTGGGGACGCGTGGCGGCTTTGGCCGCCCTGAAGTTGATCCCGATGCCAAATATGCATGCGACCCGACGAGCACCAGACTTCCATCAACACGTGCTGGATCGGACGATTCGGGTGGATTGGCGATCGCGTCTCTCTCGAGGACCAGGTCGCCAATGCTGCGTTCGTCGAAATGAGTTTGACGTCGCGCACAGCATATAACGCGATTTATAACCCTCCGAAGCCAATGGGATATCGCCGGTCAGTTCCCGATCCGGTATAACCTTCCCAATTGTGGTCCAGCCAACCAAAGTTGTGTCAGCTCGGCGGCCCCAACGGCAACGGGAATCTGTTGGAAACAGATATTGATCGGATGGCCGATTATGCGCGCTGGCTCGGCGATCCAACCCGCTCTGAGTTTACGGTTTCTCTGCCCGATGTTATTAACGGCGAGCAGATATTCAGGGATATAAAGTGTAATACGTGTCACGTGATAGATAAAATTTCGATCACGGATCCAAACGATACGATGCTACCTCGCGGTTTTTCGCACCCGTTTGGCTGACACACAATTCACGCCACCGGTGTATCCATTTTTGTCCTACCTTGGGACAGATTTATTGATGCATGATATGGGCTACCTGTCGCAGGTCGGTGCTATAAGCCCAGACGATGCGTCGGGATTAGAGACAAGCAAGGGTGTGGTAGATCCGGGCTATCGAGAACTACGTGCAAAAGATTCGCACGCCGGCGTTGAAGGGACTGCGCTTTAACCGCTTCGTGACCGACTCCCATAACAATACGATCACCGGCGACCCTGCCGAAGCCAGCCTGCGACTTTCTCTTGCACGATGGGCGGGCTTGCGATGCGATCGAGGCGGCTTTTCTGCATGATGGGCCGGCGATCAAAAAGTTGGGGGTGATAGAAGCGTTGAATGGCTTAGAAGCGACAAAGCTTCAACAGCTGCGCGCGTTTTTGTACTCATTATGAGGCGTGTCGGGGCTCGGTGATGGGGTCCAGGTCTCGTTCGGAGGCGATGTTGCACTTGCAGGGAGGCGATTCATGACAACGAAAATGTTCGCCGTTATCGTGGGCGCCGCGTCACAACACGCGCGCCATTGGACGAGCCCGTGCGGCACAAGCCGTAGACATAATGCGGAGAATAGTCGATCTATCCGGCTGATTTGGGCCGTTGCGGCAGCCATAATGCTCACCGAGCCCACGGCGGCCGCCGCGCAGGTCATCACTGAATTTCCTATTCCGACTCCGAATACCCAACCTTTGGGTATCACGAGGGGTCCGGACGGCGCGTTGTGGTTCACCGAGATTGCCCAGATCGGACGGATCACCACCGCAGGCGTGGTGACCGAATATCCGACCCCCACGGCCGAATAGCGGCCCCTATGGCATCACGGCGGGTCCGGACGGCGCGCTGTGGTTCACCGAACAAACCGCGGGCGCGATCGGGCGGATCACCACCGCGGGTGTGGTCACCGAATTTCCGATCCCTACGGCCAATAGCGGCCCCGCTGGCATCACGGTGGGGCCGGACGGCGCGCTGTGGTTCACTGAGAGCAATACCAACAAGATCGGGCGGATCACCACGGCAGGTGTTTTTACGGAATATGACATTCCAACGGCCGATGTCTCGCCCACTGGCATCGCGGCGGGCCCGGACGGCGCGCTGTGGTTCACGGAGGGAATCGGCCCCAATATCGGCCGGATCACGACCGCGGGTGTCATCACCGAATTTCCCACTCCTACGCCAGGCAGCGGCGCGACCGACATCACGGCGGGTCCGGACGGCGCGATGTGGTTCGCCGAGAGCTTCGGCAACAACATCGGGAGAATTACGACCGCGGGTGTCGTCACCGAATTTCCTGTTCCGAATTCCAATGCCGTTCCTTTGGGTATCACGGCAGGTCCGGACGGCGCGTTGTGGTTCACCGAGGGGGCCGGTAACAACATTGGCAGGATCACGACGGCGGGGGTTGTCGCCGAATTCGCCATCCCCACGTTCGGCGCTGGTCCCTGGGAGATCACTGCAGGTCCCGATGGCGCGCTGTGGTTTGCCGAGGTAAACGCCAATCAGATTGGACGACTGCAGTTGCCGCCGATCGCCCATGACTTCAACGCTGACCGCAAGAGCGACATTGCCTGGCGTGACAGCAGCGGCAACACGGCGATCTGGTTGATGAATGGAAATCAGTTGTCGCAAGGAGGAGCGCTCGGTCAGGCGGATCCCAACGTCTGGAAAATCGTCGGGCAGCGCGATTTCGACGGCGACGGAAAAGCCGATCTGTTGTGGAACGACACCAGCGGCAATGTCGCCATCTGGTTCATAAATGGGGTCCAGGTGTCCCAGGCTGCGAGCGCCCCTTCGGCTCCCGGCTGGACCGTGGTCGGCACCGGCGACTTCGACGGCGACGGCAAGGGCGACATTCTGTGGGAGGATGCGAGCGGCGATCTCGCGGTCTGGCTGATGAACGGTGCACAGGTGTCTCAGGCTGGCAGCCTCGGCACTTTGCCGAGCGGGTGGAAAGTCGTCGGTACGGGCGATTTCGACGGCGACGGCAAGAGCGACATCCTGTTCGAAAATGTGAGCGGCGCCCTTGGGATCTGGTTCATGAATGGCATCGAGGTCGCGCAACTCGGCAGTCCTCCGGGGGCGACGGCGGCGTGGACGGTGGTCGGGACCGGCGACTTCAATGGGGATGGTTACGGCGACATTCTCTGGCGTGACAATGCCAACAATCTGGCCATCTGGTTGATGACGCAGGGGACGTCGATCTTGCAGGCGGGCAGCCTTGGCAACGTCGGCACGAACTGGACCGTCGCGGAGACCGGCGATTTCAATGCCGACGGCAAGAGCGATATCCTGTGGCGCGACACGACGGGTGGCGGCATCGCGATGTGGCTCATGAACGGGACCGCCGTCTCGCAGTCTCTCGGTGCAGGCACGGTGCCGCTGACCTGGACCATCCAGGGTGCGAATGCTGACTGAACAGCGTTACGTGCCACCCGACGCTCGATGTCCCTTGTGGGGCAAACTGACGTGCCACGAAACGCGTTGCATGAGCGGCTTCCCGCTCTGACCGGCCGCTATGGGCGGCTCGAGGTTCGACCTCGAGCAACGACCGTGGCGCGTCGAGGGAAGGGAAGAATGCCTCACCGCGGATGCCACCACCGTCCGGCAATCACCACACCCCGGGACGAGATCCGGCGGTCGCCTGCGAGATGCTCGCCGACCGCGTCGACGTAATCGAACCTCCCGTCCTCGACCGCAAGCACCGTCGCGTCACCGACGCAGCCCGGCTTGAGGCTGCCGAGCTCCGGGCGCTTGAGTGCGGTCGCGGCATTGACGGTCGAAGCCGCGATCACGTCGTTGAGCGACATGCCGAGGCAAAGCATCTTCGACATCGTGGTGACGAGATCGAACGCCGGTCCGTCGATGCAGAGCTTGTGGACGTCCGACGAGATGGTGTCCGGCAGGAAGCCGTTGGCGAGCATCGCGCGCGCCGTCTTGAAGGCGAACGAGGCCTTGCCGTGGCCGATGTCGAACAGGACGCCGCGCGCCCGCGCCTCGACCACCGCGCGCTTCACCGTGCCCTGCGCAGTCGCCGGGGAATTCGGGTAGGGGCGGAAGGCGTGGGTGAGGATGTCGCCCGGCCGCAGCCGCGCGAGCACTTCTTCATAGCTCGGCGGCGGATCGTCGATATGGGCCATCAGCGGGACCCCGACCTCGTCGGCGACCTGGAGCGCGATGTCGAGCGGCACCGTCCCCGAGCGCCCCGAGGCACGGGCGCCGACCCGCACCTTGATGCCGACGATGACGTCGCGGTTGGCGTTGGCCACCTCCGCGGCGTCGATCGGCGCCATCAGGCGGATCTCCTCGCTCTCGCCCACCATGATCCGGTTGGAGAAGGCGTAGATGCCGGCAAAGGAGACATGGAGGTAGGCGAGGATGCGCACCTCGCTCCTCTCGATCACGTGCTTGCGGAAGCCGGCGAAATTGCCCGGTCCGGCACTGCCGGTGTCGATCGCCGTGGTCACCCCTGACAGGCGGCAGAAGTCCTCGGCGTCGATGCCGAGCGAGGTTCCGCCCCAATAGACGTGGGTGTGGAGATCGATCAGCCCCGGCGTGACGATGGCGCCGGCGAGGTCGCGAACCTCGGTGCCCGCGTCGGCGCGAAGGTCGGGCGCGATCCGGGCGACCTTGCCGGCGGCGAACGCGATGTCGGTCACCGCATCGAGCTTTTGCGAGGGATCGATGACACGCGCCCTTCGCAGAATGAGGTCATAGGTCACCGTGACATCTCCTCGCAACGCTGGCGGCCAAGCCGCTTCTTTGTGAAATCATAAAGCATGACTGGCGCCGCGCATTGACGGCAGCGATGCAATCCCCATTCTCAGTCTGGCGGTCAAGGCCGGTGCATAGTAAGAAGCCAAGCGTTGAGTCTGTCGTGACACCGATCGCAAGCGACCCGCAGAAGTCGTGTGTTTCTAGGCCGAAACCATCGGCTCGGGGCGCGCGTGTGCGTGCAACCGCCCGGACGGAGCGCCATCGTGTGCGTCCGCACTCTTTGAGTCCCTCGACGCAATTTGAGTCCCTCGACGCAATTCCAACCGGCCATGGAGGCCACCGATGTCACAAGTCCCTCCTGAATTTATCGCCGCCCAACGTGCCGTCGTCGAAACCATGCGCAAGCATTGGGGACTGTTCCTGGCCGAGGGCATCGTCCTCGTCATCCTCGGCCTTCTCGCGATCGTCATCCCGCCGCTGGCGACGCTCGCGGTCACCATCCTGATCGGCTGGCTGTTCCTCATCAGCGGCGTCATTGGCCTCATCACGACGTTCGGGGCGAAGGGCGCGCCGGGCTTCTGGTGGTCGCTCGCCTCCGCCATCATCGGCATCGTCGCCGGCGTGATCCTGCTCGCCTGGCCGATCAGCGGGACGGTGTCGCTCACCCTGGTGCTGATCGTGTTCTTCATCATGGAGGGTGTCGCCTCCATCATGTACGGCCTCGATCACCGCAAGGAAGCGTCCAGCCACTCCGGCTGGATCATCGCCAGCGGGGTCATCGATCTCGTCCTCGCCGCCATCATTTTCTCGGGGCTGCCCGGCAGTGCGGCGTGGGCGCTCGGCCTCCTGGTCGGCATCAACATGGTGTTCGGCGGCACCTCGCTCATCGCCATGGCGCTGGCGGCCAAGAACCAGCCCGGTGACACCGCCTCCACGGGTGCCACCGGTGGCACCACGACGGCGGCGCGTCCTGGCTGACGTGCCGTTTCGCTGACGTGTCGTATCGAATGCGCTGACCCGGCGCCGATGGCGTTGCGGGTCAGCGCGCCTTCCGGTGTCTCTGTAGGGCGCGGCGATGTCGCGCATGTCGCCGGGGCTCCGGCAAGGTTGCGCAGGTTCCCCTGCATTAAACTTGACACATTTAGCCTTGATGTCTTTCGTGATGCGGGGCCGGGAGATTTTGCCCGTGCCCCTGTCAACTTAGCCCGGTTGACCGTCCCGCGTACGGGGTGTTGGGGTCAGACCACGCGAGCGGCGCGCACATTGGCTGCGCCGTGCGGCTGCAGAGGGAGCAGGGATCGTGACCGACGTGCAAAGGCAAGAGGCGGGCGCCTCGGCGCCGGCGCAGCCGACGGCAGAAGTTCACCGGTTCCCTGACACCTTTTCGGAGGTCGCGACGGGGACCGCCGCGCCGGAGCCCGCGATGCTGCCATGGGCGGAGGACCGCTTGCCGTTGATCATCGGCACGGCCGGCCATCGCGATCTGCGCGAGGACGACCTGCCGCGCCTGCGCGCCGCGGTCGCATCGGCGCTTACGACGCTGCGTCGCCAATATCTCGACAATGACCGGCAGACGCCGATGGTCATTCTTTCGGCCTTCGCCGAGGGCGCGGACCAGCTCATTGCGGCCGAAGCCTTGAAGCTGGGGGCGACCCTCGTTGCCGCGCTTCCGCTGCCGCTCGACGAGTACCGGCGCGACTTCACTCAGAAGGCGATGACGACCGACGCCGCCCCGCGTTTCGAGGAGCTTTTCGAGAAGGTGACGGCGAGCGTGGAGCTGCCGCTCGCTGCGGGAAGCACCGACGGCGGCATCAAGGCCTTCGGCCCCGAGCGCGACCGCCAGTATCGCGAGGCGAGCCTCTTCATCGCCAAGCACTGCCATGTCCTGATCGCGCTCTATGACGGCAACGACGACGACGTCACCGTCGGCAGCGCGGCCGAGGCGGTCGCTTTCTGCCGCGAGGGCATTCCCGTCGCGGTGAAGGGGCCCGCCCGGCCCATTCTCGACGGCTCGGACACCATTCCGGTGATCCATATCGTGACCCCCCGCAAGGCGGTGCGCACGACCGCGAGCGAAGTCCGGGTGGTGCCATGGGGCACCAAAGTGAAGGGTGCGCCCGGTGCGCTCGGCAAGGCGCTCTCCGGCGCCGGCCTCAAGCGGCCCTGGGAGCTCAGCGCCGACGAAGCCCGCGTTGCCGGCGCCTGGACGCAGTTTCGCGCTTTCACGGCACTGACCACCCGCTTCAATCGCGAGGCCCGGACCGCCGCCAAGAAGCGCGAGACGGTGATCTCGCGCACCGTCTCCGACCTGTTCGGCCGCAATCCCCAGGCGCACGCGCGTGGCGAGGAGGTCGCCGGCCTGTGGTGCCGGTTCTACGGCATCGGGGAGACGCTCGCCCTCGAGCGCGAGAAGCGCGTGCGCGCCGACTGGCGCGACATGTTCCTGCTCGGCTTCGCCGCCTTCCTCTGCTTTGCCTTCTATTCGCACCTGTTTCCCGTGAACCTCCTGTTGTTCGACTATGCCGCAATCGCGGTGGTGGTCGGCGTCATCTTCTACCGCAGCCGCCGGTTCGCCCACCGCGAGCGCTGTTTCGACTACCGCGCGCTCGCCGATGCGCTGCGGGTCGGCGTGTTCTGGAAGATGCTCGGCATCGGGATGAATCCGGGATCGGGGCCGGGGGCTCTGCCCTATTATCGCTCGATGGCGGAAGCCTATCCGATCGCCCAGCAGAACGAGCTCGCCTGGGTCAAGTCCTCGCTGCGCTCCCTCGACCTCACCGATCGCATCGGGCCCCCGCCGGCGGCGCCGCGGGTGCCGCTCGACACCTATGACTGGGTGCGTGAAGTCTGGGTAGGACAGCAGCGCGAGCACTACCGCGCGGTCGGCGCGCGGTATGGCAAGCTTTCCGCATGGGGGCAGCGCTGGTTCATGTACCTCATGGCTGCCTCGGTGATCATCGCGGCCGTCTTCTCGGCGATCGATATCCGCGACGAGATGACCCAGAGTGCGTCGACCATCATGGCCTGGGCGACGGCCGGGGCGGGCTTCCTCACCGAAACCTTGTCCTTCCTGCCGGCGGCGGTGACGAACTTCATCAACCAGTTCGCCGCCCAGATCTTTCCGATCGTGGTGCTCGTCATCGCCCTCCTTCCGGGGCTCGCCGCAGCGATTTTCGGCTATTCCGCGCAGATGGCCTACAAGGCGCAGTCGCGTTACTGTGCGCAGATGGCCTTCCTGTTCGATCGCGCGTTCGGCATGCTGCCGGAGGCCGACCGGGTCGGACGCAAGAGCATCATGGCGGGCGCGCTCGAGCCCGACGTGCTTGCCTATGTTCAGGCGGTGTTTTCCGATCTCGGCGCCTCGGTCATGCGCGAGAGCGCCGGCTGGGTCGCGCTGCACCGCGACCACGTCGTCGGCTGACCGTCGAGGCACCGAAAGGGCACCGACTGACCAAGGCTTGCGCGCGACAAATACTTCGTTTTGTGGTGAACTGAGGGTCTTCTTTCCCTCCCCAAGGGAAGGAGACGCTGGCGTGTATCCGGCGGCTGCGTAAAACCTTTGGCGGTGGCAACGGCGTGCAGACGGCGCTGCTCGGAGCTGCGATTGCGATCATCCTGGCGCTGGTGACGGCGCTGGTAGGTCCTCTGTTTGTCGATTGGGGCCGGTTTCGTGACGCCTTCGAGACGAAGGCCCAGCAGCTGACCGGCCTCGATGTGAAGATCGCCGGCCCGATCGAGGTCCATCTTCTCCCGACGCCGACGGTGAAGCTGCAGGCGATCGAGGCCAAGCGGGCAGGGCAGGTCGTCCGGGCGCGGTCGCTGCAAATCGAGTTCGCCCTCGACGCGCTGATGCGGGGCGAGTTTCGCGCTGCCAATCTTGTGGTGACGGGTCCCGAGGTCGCGCTCGGCCTCGACCGGAACGGCCGTTTCGAATGGTCGGCTGCCGGTTCCGATGCCGAGACCCTGTCGATGAACCGCATCTCCATCGAGGACGGCCGCCTGACGCTCTCCGATGCGCGCGGCGGCGGCACGCTGAACCTCGAAAAACTCACCTTCCGCGGCGAGCTGCGCTCGCTCGCCGGTCCCGTCAAGGGTGACGGCGCGTTCGACGTCGCGGGTGAGCCCTACGCCTATCACCTGTCGACGAACCGCCCGGCCGCCGACGGCGCGGTCAGGGTCCACCTTGCGGTGGACACTGCGGACCAGCCGCGCCTCGCCGACATCGACGGCTCGCTCTGGACCGCACGCGGCGTGCCGCACCTCGACGCCAACCTGCAATGGAGCCACGGCTTCGGACGCGCAAGCGCCGGCGAGCCGTTTCGCTTGACCGGCCATGTGCGGGGCACCAGCGGCGCGGTGGCCGTGGACAAGGTCGAGCTGCAATACGGGCCCGAGGACCGCGCCGCGCGGCTCCGTGGCGACGCCACTCTGACGCTCGGCGAGAAGCCGGAGCTCGCCGCGATGCTGGCGGCGACCCAAATCGATCTCGACCGCCTTGGCATGCTGCCCGAGGCGGTCCGCCGCAAGCCTCTCGCGGTGCTCCATAGCCTCGGCGAGCGCTGGTCCTCGCTGCAGCAGTTTCCGATCCCGGTGCGGCTCTCGATCGGCGTCGACGCGGTGACCCTTGCCGGCGCGAGCCTGCAGCGGCTGAGCGCCGATTTCCGCGGCGGCGCGGGCGCCTGGACCCTCGATAATCTCACCTTTCGCGCCCCCGGCGTGACCCAGATGCGGGTCGGCGGCCGTCTCACCGTCACGCCGACGGGGGCCGACTTCACTGGTCCGGTGCATATCGAAGCGAGAGATCCGCGCGCCCTCGTCTCCTGGCTGACCGACCGCAGCGACGCCCTCGCGACCACAGGATCGTTCCGCGCCGACGGCGAGGTCCGCATCGGCCCGGAGACCTTCGCCATCGACCGTCTCAAGGCCGAGCTCGACCGCGTGTCGCTCGAGGGCCGCTTCGCCTACCGCTGGCCCGGCGCCGCCCGCCCCGCGCGGATCGAAGCCGCGTTGAGCGCGCCTGAGGTCGATTTCGACAAGGCCTTTGGACTGGCCCAGGACATGCTCGCCGGGACCCTCGGCGGCGTCCCGTTCGAATGGCCGCGGGAAGGCACGCTCGCCCTCAATGTCGCGCGCTCTTCGGTCGCCGGGGTCGCCGTCCAGGGGACCGACATCGATCTGCGCTTCGACGACCGCACGCTCGACATCGAGCGGCTCGCGGTCGCCGATCTCGGCGGAGCGAGCATCGCGGCCAAGGGCAACATCGATCTGAGAGCGCAGTCCCCGCGGGGCAATGTGACGCTCGACCTCGACGTTCGCACCGGCGACGGCGTCATCGCCGTGCTCGACAAGCTCGCGCCGGACGCCGCGCGCGAGCTGCGCCGCTCTGCCGGACGCTACCTGCCGGCGAAGTTCACGGCGTCGCTCGCCACCGATGCCTCGACGGCCGCCGGCAGCGCGCCCGGCACCCGGTTCAAGATCGGCGGCAGCGCCGGCCAGTTCGCCTTCTCTCTCGAGGGCGGCGCGACGACGGATGCCTCGGCCTTCACCGACCTTGCCAAGCTCGGTGCGGCACGGCTCGATCTCACGGGATCGATGTCGGCGGCGGAGGGCGGCGCGCTGGTTGGGCTCGTCGGGCTCGACCGGCTGGTCGTCGCCGATAAGGGCGCAGGCCGGCTCGACTTCAAGGCCCGGGGCGTGCTCGATGATCCGATGACGGTCGACGGGCGGATCACCGCCGGCGCCCTCGATGTGTCGGCGAACGGGACGCTGCGCCTTCCGTTCGCTCGCGCCGCCACCGCAAGCGTCGCGCTTGCCGTCGCCAACGCGGACCTGCGCACGCAAAGCGGCACCGTCCCGGCGTCGCTCACTTCGCGCCTCGAGCTCACCGACACCGCCGTCACGCTGACCGGGATCAGCGGTCAGGTTGCCGGCGCCGAGATCAATGGGCGCCTTACCGCAGGTCTCGCGCGCCCAACGCGCCTCGACGGCGATCTCAGCCTGAGCCGCGCCGATCTGCCGGCGCTGATCGGCGCGGTGGCGGGCATGCCCGCCGGCAACGGTGGCGCCGCGAATTCGGCGGATCCGTTTGGCCCCGGCCTCTTCGCGGGTGCCGCCGGCAAGATCTCGGTCGCCGCGGCGGACGCTGCGCTCACGCCGCAGCTCTCGGCGCGCGACCTGCACGGGACGCTCGACATCGCGCCGGCGAAGGTGGTTCTGGAAGATGTCGCGGGCATGCTCGCCGGCGGAACGGTATCAGGTCGTCTCGCGCTGGAAAACGGCACCGCCGGGCTCGTCGCCGACGGCCGGATCGAGCTGCGCGACGTCGACATGGCGGCGCTGCTGCCCGGCGAAGGGACGCTGTCGGGACGGCTCAACCTCGAGGCGATGATCGACGGCAGCGGGCGCAGCCCGGTCGCGCTTATGGGATCGCTGCGCGGCAGCGGTACCTTCACGGCGCAGAATGCTTCCATCGCGCGTCTCAACCCTGCGGCGTTCGCGACGGTGGTCGGCTCGATCGATGCCGGCGCGCCGATCGAGCCCGCCGCATTGAGGCAGCGCCTCGACGCGGCGCTCGCTGCCGGCCCATTCGCCATTCCCCGCCTGTTGGGGACGGTGACGGTCGCTGGCGGCGTGGCGCGCCTCGCCGCCACGATGCCGGGCCAGGGCTCCGACCTCGCCGTTGCGGCCGACGTCGATCTCGGTGCCCGTTTGATCGACGCGACCCTCACCCTGACCGGCCCGACGGGCCTCGGGCCCCCGGAAGCCGGCCGCCCGGTGACCGAGATCGCGCTGCGGGGCCCGGTGGACGGGCCGGCGCGGAGCCTCGACACCACGGCGCTCGCCGACTGGCTGTCGCTGCGCGCCATCGCCGTCAACGCCCAGCGCCTCCAGGACGCACAAACCGCCCAGGCGGCTGATCAGACGCGCACCGAGCAAGCGAAGGCGGACCTCGCCAACGCTGCGAGGGCGGAGCAGGCGCGGGCCGAGCAGGCGAGGGCGGAACAAGCTCGCGCGGAGCAGGCCAAGGCTGAGGAAACGCGTCGGGCCGAAGAGGCGCGGGTCGCGCAGGCCAAAGCCGAGAAGGCACGCGCCGAGCAGGCGAAGGCCGAAGAAGCGCGGCGCGCCGAGCAGGCGCGAGCGGAACAGACACGTGCGGAGCAAGCTCGCGCGGAGCAGGCTCGGTTGGCGGAGCAAGCGAAAGCTGAACAAGCGCGTCGGGCCGAAGAGGCGCGTGCCGCGCAAGCCAAGGCCGAGGAAGCGCGGCGCGCCGAACTCGCGCGGGCAGAGCAGGCGCGAGCGGAGCAAGCCAAGGCCGAGGAAGCGCGGCGAGCCGAACTCGCACGGGCAGAGCAGGCGCGAGCGGAGCAAGCCAAGGCGGAGGAGGCGCGGCGGGCCGAACTCGCGCGGGCAGAGCAGGCGCGAGCGGAGCAAGCCAAGGCCGAGGAGGCGCGGCGGGCCGAACTGGCACGAGCTGAACAGGCGCGAGCGGAGCAGGCCAAGGCCGAGGAAGCACGGCGGGCGGAGCAGGCGCGGCTCGAGCAGGCGCGTGCGGAGCAGGCCAAGGCCGAGCAGGCCCGCCGGGCCGAAGAGGCGCGGCTGGAGCAGGCGCGTGCGGAGCAGGCCAAGGCCGAGCAGGCGAGACGGGCCGAGGAAGCGCGCGCCGCCCAGGCGCGGGCCGAGCAGGCCAAGGCTGAGCAAGCGCGCCGCGCCGAGGAGGCCCGCCTCGCGCAAGCCAAAGCCGAGCAGGCCAAGGCCGAGCAGGCAAGGCGGGCGGAAGAGGCCCGGGCCGAGCAGGCTCGGGCTGAGCAGGCGCGGGCCGAGCAGGCACGGGCGGAGCAGGCCAAATCCGACGCCCTGGCGATGGTTGACCGCGTGCCGCCGGATGCGGGTGGCCGGGCGGGCCAGCCGATCGCGCCGCCGGTCCCGAATGCCGATCCGGCGATGGCGGCGCTCGATCGGGCGATCGCGGCCAATCCGAACGATGCCACGTCGATTTCGCGGCGCGGTCAGATGCACGTGCTGAAGGGAGATTTCTCGCTCGCCATCAGGGATTTCGATGAGGTGCTGCGGCAGCGGCCGCGCGATCCTGAAGCCCTGAACAACCGTTGCTGGGCCCGTGCTATCCTTGGGGAACTCCAGGTTGCGCTGCGCGATTGCAACGACGCGCTGACGATCAGGCCGAGCTATGGCGACGCGCTCGACAGCCGAGGCTTCGTCAACCTCAAGATCGGGCAGCCAGGAAGCGCCATCGCCGATTACGATGCGGCGCTCAAGCTCAATCCGCGGCAGGCGAGCTCGCTCTACGGGCGCGGCATCGCCAAGGTCAAAACCGGCAAGGCGGCGGACGGGCAGCGCGACATTGCCGCCGCCAAGGCCCTCCAGGCGAACATTGCGGACGAATTCGCAAATCTTGGGGTCCGGTGAACGGGAACTTGAACCGGAACTCACATTCACGTGAACCGGAACTCGGGCTGCCGCGACTACTCCCGTGAGATCGAAGGCACCCTGGCTCGTGTGAGATAGATCACAGAGCGCCACGGTCTCGCATGCAAGGGTTCTCTCACCGGATTTTGGAGCGGAATCGCTCCCCAGCACTTCAATGGAGGGTCACATGACTTTTGGCGGCACAATCACGAGGGCGTTGCTGACAGGTTCGGTCGCCTGGCTCGCTTTCGCGTCGCCTGGCTTCGCCGGAGACCTCTCCCAGCAGCAGATCATCGACCAGCTGATGCCGCACAAGTCTGCGCCGGCCCTGATCGAGGAGAAGCCGCTGACGCGCAGCCTCACCACCGCTCCGATCGCCGACCCGGTGCTGGAGCTCGCGAGTGCCCCCCACCAGGCCCTGGTCGATGAGCTGCGCCACCGCGGCAACCGCCCGCTCACCACCGGCGAGCGCGACGAGATCACGGCATGGACCTCGGAGCGGCCGGCGGTCGACCTGCAGATCTCTTTCGACTACAACTCTTCGGCGATCTCGCCCAAGGCCCTGCCGCAGCTCACGAATCTCGGCAACGCCCTGTCGAGCCCCGAGCTCAAGAACGCGCTTGTCTCGATCAACGGCCACACCGACGGCAAGGGCAACGACGCCTCCAACCAGAAGCTGTCCGAGCGTCGCGCCGAATTGATCAAGCACTACCTCGTTCAGCATTTCGCCCTGGCGCCGGAAAATCTCGTCACCATCGGCTACGGAAAGCAGAAGCTCAAGGACGCCGCCCATCCGATGTCGTCGGAGAATTGCCGCGTCGAGATCGTCAACCTGGTGACCCAGGTGCAGGCGCAGAACTAGGCAATGAGTAGCAGCGCGTGGCGCAACTGCCCCGCGCGCCGCTCCCCTCTCAGTCCATCCGATTTTCCTTCCAGCGCAGCGTTCTGCGTGGGCGAGCTCAAACAACAGGCTGAACCAAAATGAGTGCAGCCGCGACCAAAATACAGTCCCCGCCATGATTGCCAGTCGGTGTCCGGATTGGTAGGGTGGCTCGGGTTCATTTTGGTGTTTTTCTTCAGAGTTGACGAACGCAGCACGTCACAACTTCGGACATCGTACTGCCGACGGGTTGCAGGGAATTATTTATGAGCCGGCTTGGGTCCATTGCCGCGATGCTGTTGGGAGGCGGGCTGATGCTCGTCATCTGCGGCTCTGCGGCGCTGGCCGAGAAGCGGGTGGCGCTGGTCATCGGTAATTCCGCCTATCAAAATGCCGGAAAATTGCCCAACCCGGCGCGCGACGCCGATGCCGTTGCCGATATGTTCAAGAGGGCTGGCTACGACGTCTCCCTCCTCAAGGACGCCGGCAATCTCGAGTTCAAGCGCAATATTCGCAAGTTTGAGGACGCGGCGAGCGACGCCGACATTGCGGTGGTATTTTATGCCGGCCACGGCATCGAGATCGGTGGCACGAACTACGTGATTCCGACCGACGCCAAGCTCGCCAGCGACCGCGATGCGGCAGACGAAGCCATCGAGCTTACCCGCATCATCCAGAGCGTCGACGGCGCGAAGCGTCTACGCCTCGTCATTCTCGATGCCTGCCGCGACAACCCGTTCCTCGCGACCATGAAGCGGCAGCGCCAGGCGCTGCGCCAGGTGGCCTCCGGCCTCGGCCCGGTTGGCGATGTCGGCTCCGAAACGCTCGTTGCCTACGCTGCCAAGCAGGGATTGACGGCGGAAGACGGCAAGGGGGACCACAGTCCGTTCACCACGGCGATCCTGCACAACCTGCCCGAGCCCGGCCTTGATATCCGCCTCGCCTTCGGCCGGGTGCGCGACGAGGTGCTCAAGATCACCAGCAACCGGCAGGAGCCGTACGTCTACGGCTCGCTGGGCGGCAGCAACGTCGCCCTCGTCCCGGCGCCGGAAAAGGCGGCCCCGCAGGTCGTCGACCAGGACAAAATGCGGGCCGACTACGAGCTCGTGATGAAGGTGTTCGAGAAGGTCGGCTCCCGGACCCCGCTCAAGGTCTTCCTGGAGCAGTATCCGAACGGCCTTTATTCCGAGCTCGTGCGCGAGCAGCTCAATCAGCTGGATACGCAGGAGAAGCTGGTGCTGGCGACCGGTCCAGCGACACAGTCACCCCGCGGGCCGACCCTGACCGATCCCGCCAAGAACCAGCAGCTCGCCGCCATACCGCAAAGGGAGCCGCCGTCGCCGCAGCCCTCGCCCGACAACCTCGCCTGGGACCAGGTGAAGGACACGACCGATCCGGACGAGCTGCGCCGGTTCATTCAGCGTTTCAGGGACTCCCCGCGGATGCTGGAAGCTCAGCGCCGCCTTGACATTCTGCTGCGTAACCAGCGCGAGCGCGAGGACCAAGCGCGCCGCGAGAAGGCCGAGGCCGATATGGCCAAGGCGTGGGAAGTGGTACAGGGCACCGACGACCCGAACCGGCTGCGCGACTTCGCGCGCCGCTATCCCTCATCCGACCATGCCGCCGACGCCAGGCAGCGCGCCGACGCCCTTGTCCGCGCCGCCCAGGATCGCGACGAGCAGGCGCGGCGCGAGAAGGCGGACGCCGAGGTCGCCAGGGCCTGGGAGGCGGTGCAGGGGACCGACGATCAGGCCAAGCTGCGCGATTTCCTCCGCCGCTATCCGACGACTCAGTACACCGACGCGGCGAAGCAGCGCCTCGATGCGGTGATTCGTGCCGCCCAGGACCGCGAGGAGGCGGCCCGGGTAGCCGCTGCCGAAGAGCGCCGGCTGAAGGCCGAGGCGGAGATGAGGCGGGCCTTCGACGCCGCCGCGGTGACCTCGGATCAGTCCGTGGTGCGCGACTTCCTCCGGCGCTATCCGGATTCGCCTTACGTGGCGCGAGCGAAGACACATCTCGACACGCTCATCGCCGCTGACCAGGACCGCAAGGAGCAGGAGCGTCTGGCCGCAACCGAAGCACGGCGCCAGAAGATGGAAGCCGATGCCGCGGCGGCCTGGAACAGCGTCAAGAACAGCAGCAGCCCGGCCGAGCTGCAGAACTTCATCAAGCGGTTCCCGGAATCCACGCTGGCGCTCAGGGATGCGACGGAGCGTCTCGGCGCCCTCGATCGTGAGGCGAAGGATCGCGTTGCCAAGGCGCAGGCCGAGGCAGCGGCGGCCCGGGCGGCCTGGAACCGGATCAAGGACACGAACGACGTCGCGGTCGTGCAGGACTTCATCAAGCAGTACGCCAATACGCCCACCGCCCTCAACGACGCCAAGCAGTACCTCGACGTGCTCGACAAGCGGAACAAGGAGCGCGAGGCCAAGGCCCGGATGGAAGGCGACGCGGTCCAGGCCTGGAGCCGCATTCAGAACAGTCCCGATCTGGCCGAGGTGCGCAGCTTCATGAAGCGCTATCCGGATGCGGCCGTGACCCTGACCCATGCCGCACCGCGGCTCGCCGCGCTCGAGCATGAGGCGGCCGACCGAGCCGAGAAGGCACGGGGCGAAGCCGCAGCAGCGCGCGCCGCCTGGGATCTCGTCAAGGGCACCAACGACCCGGCCGAGCTGCGCGACTACATCAACCGCTATCCCGACTCGCCGTTCTCGACCCGCGACGCCAAGGCTCGCATCGATCTGCTCGAGCGGCTGGCAAAGGACCGTGAGGCCAGGGAAAAGGCCGAGGTTGCCGCCCGCGAGGCCAAGGAAAAGGCCGAGGCCGCCACCCGCGAAGCAAGGGAGAAGGCCGAGGTTGAGATGCGGGAGGCTTGGGACGCCACGAAAGACTCGCGCGACCCGTCCGAGTTGCGTGCCTTCCTCCGGCGCTATCCGGCCTCGCCTTTCGCGAGCGAGGCCAGGCAATCGATCGCGGCGCTCGAGCCCAGGCCCGAGGTGACGGCGAAGCCCGAGGCTGAGCCGGATGTCAGCACGCGTCCGAGCAACAGGCAGCGGCCGGACATCGGCATTCGCACGGCACCTCCGCCCCCCGTCCAGCCGCGCCCGGAATATCACCCGCGGCCGGAGATCGTCGTCCCGCAGAGGCCGGCTCCGCCGCCGCCGAAGGTGGTCGAACGGCACCGTGAGAACGCTGTCGAGCCGCCGCACCGCCAGGCTCCGCCGGCGCGCGTCGAGCGCCCCGCACCGCAGCGAGCCGAACGTGCATCGCGGCCGGCCCCCCGGTATGAGGCGCGCGGCGGTGGTGGCGGGGGAGGCGGCGGTGGTGGCGGTCATGCCGGCACCATGAGCGGCGTCGGCTTCTGATTTCTTCTCTCTTCGCTGGTTAGATAGCACCGCCGGGAGGCTCGCCTCTCGGCGCAATCGTTTTCAAATTCAATGACTTTTCGACGCTGCAGACGCGACGCGGGGCGCGAAGGTACGCCTGTGGCCGAGTTGCAACAAAGAGAGAAAAAGCAGCCAACCCTTGTCATTCCTGGGGAGAGTTAGCTTCAAAAAGGGCGCCAATCACCGTACTCTGACGCGGGAAAGTCGGTACCTTTGTGCCGGGGGGTAGGGGCAATGATTAACCGAAATTCGGATTTTGGAAGAGCTGTCGGTCGCTGGGGACTGATCGCGGCGGCGATTGCCGCGCTCATCGCTCCGGCCGCCGCCGCCGATCTGCCGGTCAAGGCTCCGCCGCCGGCGGCCCCGACGTGGGACGGCGTTTATCTCGGCGGCTCGATCGGCTGGGAAAAGACGGACACCAATTGGTCCACCACCTGTTTTACCGGGAATGGGTCATGTACTGATGGGTTCTTTGTCGACGGATCGAGCCCGTACAATTTCAGCACGACCGGCGCACGGTACGGCGGATATTTCGGCGTCAACTGGCAGGTCCTGCCGGCGTGGGTCGTCGGCGTCGAAGCCGACGCCGCGTGGATGAATCAGTCTTCCAGGGTGACCGGCCTTATCGGCTGCGTAACGTTCTGCGGCTTTTTGCCGGGGTCGCCGGCCGGCGACAGCACTTCCGTCGGCACGAATTGGGACGGCAGCATTCGGGCCCGGGCAGGCTATCTCGTCACGCCCGCTGTGCTTGTTTATGGGACTGCCGGTTTGGCTCTCAAAGAGAGCACCGCGTCCATGTCCTGCGATGCGGCCATTAGTCCATGGTGCCTGTTCACTGAAGGCCAGAACTATGTCAGCCGCGTGCAGACGGGGTGGACGGCTGGCGGCGGCATTGAATATCGGGCGTGGGGCAATTGGTTCGTCCGCGGCGAGTATCGATACTCAGGATACCAGTCGTGGTCCCCCGTCTTCTTCCAGGGCACCACGGACGAAGTGCACGCCACGCTCAGCAGTCATAGCCAGATGGCGATCTTCGGCCTCCACTATCTCTTCGGAGGGACGCCGGTTCGCAACAACTGATGCGCCGCCGTTGGGTTTGCCGTGAGTTTGGTTGAGCGAAATTCAGGAAAGTCGGGGTCGGGTCATGGCCATTAAATCCGAAAAGATTACGTCCGGTGCGACGGGAGTTGGCGGCGTGCTGGCGAACCGTCGAGCAGCAGCATGGGTTGGTGCTGCAACTGCGCTGGTGTGCTTGATGGGATCGTCGGGCGCTCTCGCGCAGAGCTGCGGGTCGCTGAATTTGGGCGGAGATACGAGGTTTCTAGGAGTGCTCGGGACCGGGCTCTCCGCCGGACTCGCAGTCAGCTCTGCCGTATCGGCCGCGAACACCGCGTTTTTGACGCAGAGCACCGCATTCGTCAGCGCTCCGGGAAATCCAAAGCCCAACTCGGAAGGCAGCGGCGTGTGGGTGCGCGGAGTGGGTGGTGAACTCAGCACGAGCAACACGACGACGGTAAATGCGGCCACGGTCGTACCTGGGGCGGGGGGAGGCACCTTCCCCGGGTCCACGGTATGCAATGCCCAGTTCCATCAGTCGTTCGCCGGCTTTCAAGTCGGCCAGGATGTTGCCGACCTCAATGTGAACGGGTGGAATATTCATCTCGGCACTACCGCCGGCTTTCTCGAGACCACGGGAAATATCGTCGGCGGAAACGTCGCGGGCGGATACTTCAATTCGACCACCGAAGCGCCCTTCATCGGGACTTACGGCGTCGCGACCTACGGTTCCTTCTATGTCGACGGGTTGATCCGCTACGACTACTTCCAGACGCAGCTCAACAGCCCGACTGTGAACCTCTTCAATCAAAGCGTGGATGCTCACGGGTTCACCGTGTCCGCCTCGACCGGATACAACTATAAGGTCCCGAATTCGAGCTGGTTCGTCGAACCCAGCCTCGGCGTGGTCTGGTCGAGAGAACAGATCGATCCGTTCAATGCGGCGAACCCGCCGTTTGCCTCGACCTCCGCGATCGCCGCGACGACGCCTTTTTCCGGAACCGAATACGTCAATGACCTCAACTCCATCCTGGGGCGGGCTGGCGTTCGCGTCGGGACGACGCTCAAGTCGGGCGACATCGTGTTCCAGCCGTTCGTTGCCATGAGCGTTTGGCACGACTTCGGCAGCCCGATCACGGCGACTTATAGCGCTTGTAACAACTGCATCTTCTTCCCGGGCGGACCCGGTGCGCTCACTGCCACTTCGAGCACCAACAACATCGGCACCTTCGGGCAGTATTCCGTCGGCGTCGCCGGCCAGCTCGCCGGTACCGGTTGGCTCGGTTTTGCCCGCGCCGACTTCCGCGAAGGCCCGAACATGAGCGGGCTCAGCGGGACCGGTGGCATTCGCTACCAGTTCACGCCTGGTGCCGCGCCTTCCGCGATGCCGGTCAAAGCGGCGCCCGCTCCCGAGCTGATCAATTGGGCTGGCCTGTACGTGGGCGCCATCGGCGGTGCCGAGGCCGGTCACGGATCCATGTATTTCCCGACTTCCGGGTACATCTCGACGGCCGGCGGTATTCCCCTCACGCAGGGACCGGGCGGATCGGCATCCAATCTGCGTCCGGCCGGCGCGCTCGGCGGCGGCACCGTGGGTTACAACTGGCAGGCGGGCCGCTACGTCTACGGTCTCGAAGCTGATGGCGCCTGGACCGGAGTCCAAAGCTCGGCGCAGTGCCAGCCGCTGAACCCGCCGCTCGCTGGTGGCTTCTCGGTCAACAACTCGCTGTTCCAGACGACTTGCCACGACAACATCAACTGGACGGCCACCGTCGCGGGTCGGCTCGGCTATGTCTGGATGCCGCACACCCTGATCTACGCCAAGGCGGGCGTCGCGATCGCCGAGGAGACGTTCTCCGAGAGCTGCAACATGGGTCCGCTCAACGGCCTCATCAACGGCGGGTTCTCCCAGAACTGCGTGAACGCCAACGGCGCATTCGTCAACAACGCTTCCGCCAGCACCACGGCGGTCGGCTGGATGCTCGGCTACGGCACCGAGTTCGCCTTCACCGCGCACTGGACGGCGAAGGCGGAGTTCGACTGGATGGATTTCGGCCACAAGTCGGTCACGCTTTCGGACGGTACTGCGATCAATACTTTCCAGAGCGTCGCCCAGGCCAAGGTCGGCGTGAACTACAAGTGGTAATCGGCGGGGCGGCCACTCTCTGACTGCCGCCCCCACCTGACTATGGCTTGGCCGCGCCTTGGCGCGGCCATTGCCGCTCCGGAACTAGGGGCCGCTCGGCGCCGGTGCGCCGGCCTTGGCGGGGTGGAAACGGGGGAACGCAGATGATGCAAAACGTCATGCTCGGGACGGCTTTGTGTGCGGCGCTCGGCCTCTCGCTCGGCGCCCAAGCGGCTCTAGCCAAAACGGCCGATCCTTCGGCCCAGCGGTCTCTCTGCCGCATGGCGGCGGCCGCGCCTCCACTTAAGCTGCTTGCGGAAAACACATTGTTCACGCCCGTCGAGCGGATGAGCCGTCGCGCGATTTACACACCGGTGCCAGGCGTTGCGGCTGCCAGGGAGCAGGCGCTGGTCGCACTCGAGCGGCAGCCGAAGCCGGTGGGCCTCATCGTCGGCGTCGGGTTCTGACAGCGGCTCCCGAACTGGTCGCGGCCGCTCCCGACCCTGCAGGTTGACTTTCAGGCGCATGGCGCTCGACTTGTTGTAGAAATAGTCGGCGCGAAATTGTTCCGCGCGATTGCGCTTTATTGTTCCGCTTGCTATCCTGACACGATTGTCAGGTTTCTTTCGCTCGACCATGACTGCGGCTCCGAGCGTGGCCAGCGGATGGTCACTTCGTTATGCAGAAATCCCTCCGTTTCACTGTTGCAACGCATGCGCGCCCGCCGCGCACCGTCGGCGGATTGGCCTTTGCCGCGGCCGACGATGGCGTGAGGCGACCGTCGTCGCGGTGAACCGCATGCACGCCGAACCCCACAAAGAACAAGCAGGAGGCCTCACGCGAGGCACCGAAGCGGTTGTGGTTGGAAGGTGAAGCATTGAGAAGGCGGACGGAATTTTTGAGGGGACACAACATGACAACGAGAACAACTCAACGAGGCGTGGCAGGTTCGATTCTTGCCGTGGTCGGGTTACTGTTCGCGGTCGGCGGTGCGAGCGCCCAGGATCCCAATCTGCTGGAGCAGCAGATCTTGAAGGCACTGGCGGTCAAGAAGCCCGCCATCATCACGCGGGGCCTGACCAACACGGTGCGGGAAACTCCGGAAGCCGAAACGCGCCTGCTGAACGCGGTGAGAAACAAGACGACGCGCTCGATCACGCTCGACGAGCGCGAGCAACTCGCGGACCTCGCAAAGACGAAGCCGAGCATCGACGTCGAGGTCAACTTCGACTACGGGTCGGCGAACATCGGACAATCGGCCCTGCCTTACGTCACGGCGCTGGGCAAGGCGCTTTCCAACGACGACCTGAAGGGCAGCACGTTCATCATCGCCGGTCATACCGACGCCGCGGGTGGCCCCACCTTCAATCAGGATCTTTCGGAACGGCGTGCCGATTCGATCAAGCGCTATCTGGTGGATCACTACAACATTCCGGCCCAGAGTCTCGTGACCGTCGGCTACGGCAAGTCGAAGCTCAAGAATGCGAAGAACCCTTCCGCGGCGGAAAATCGTCGCGCTCAGGTCGTGAACACGGAGTGACGGTATTTCGAAAGTTCGTCGCGGCGGTTTTCCGTCGCGTGGAATCGCAGTGGCCGGGGCGCGTTCCCGGCCACTCGTGTTTTCGAGCCGCGCCTAATGCAGATCGTTGGTTTCCTTGATCCAGGTCTGCACCAGCAACGCGTGCGGCGCGTTGCCTTCGACCTCGAGCAGGTTGTTGCCGCGCAGCGAAATCCTGCCGAAATAGGTCCTGCCGTCTCTGGTGTTGTAGATCTGGCCTTCCCAGCGATTGGTCTCGGTCTGCGTCATCTCGATGAGCACGGGGAGGTTGACGACGGTTCGACCGCGCCGGTCCGGATCGGGGTTGAAGCGATCGACGGTATCGGGCTTCGCTGCGGAGATGACGCCGCACAGTGATTTTCCGCACCGCACGATTTGAACCCGCCGGTCGTCGTCATCGACTATCCACTGTCCAACCGGAGTGGCGGATCGCGCAGTATTGACCACCGAGCTCTCGGTCACCTGCGTCGACCTTGCGCTCGAGGTCTCATAGGGCTCCTTTGCCCCGGCGCGATGCTTCTTGCAGGAGACGCCGCCCCGGCCAAGCTGGCAGTCGTGCTGATGCCATTGGGATCGGGCACTGGCGACCACGGTGCCTACGGTTGACGCCGGATATGCGGCACCGGTCAACAGGATCAGACTGGCGGCGAAAAGGCCTGAAACCGCTACCTTCATGACTGCCTCCCCTTTTCGGGTAAGCGGTATCGTAAACAGACGCACGGGAAGTTATGTGAGCTAGATCACACTTCCCGGCGACCCCAATTGCTATTTTGTGGATTCCGGTGGCGCGCCTCTTCCCCGGCGGTTGTCGTGACAGGGGGGCCGGGAGGTGCTAGCGTCTGGCTTCGGCGGGGCAACGAAGTCGAAGACGGCGAATCTTTTTGGAGAGGAGTGCGGCATGCGCTCACTGGTGTTGGGGGTGTTCCTTTTCGCTTCGCTTGGCCTGACCGCCAATGCTGCGGAGCCTTCCAATGCCAAGGCGGTGGGTCAGCATGCGAGGCGCGCCTGTCAGGTGGTTACCGCCGACCGCACGCTGAGACTGCTTCGCGACGTACTTCCGGGAGACCGGCGCATCGCCACGGATCGAGCGGTTAGTCGCCCCGTCTCGACTGCCGCCAGGGAGCCGGTCGTAAGGGCGAGCCGGCTTGCGACGCCGGTTCGGTTGGCGAGCAGGTCGGAGCTGATCCGGCTCGCGAGCAGGGCTGAGCCGGTGCGTGCGCTGGCGCAACGCCTGAGCCTCGTCGTCGGAGTCGGTTTCTAAGCGAGTTCTCCGTCACTTGGCGTACCGCTTTTTGCCCCGCCGCGAGCGGGCTGGGGTCCACGCGCGAGCCGCGCTGCTTTGCCCGGAGCGGGCCGCGTCGGCCGGGGGCCCGCGGACCAAACGTCTCGCGGCGTCATGGCATCTGGAATTGTGATCTCGATCACACAAAAGTCCGCCGAAAGCCCTTAGCGTGTGGTCTGCAACCACGCTCGCGTAAAGGAAACTACTCTCATGAAGACTGTTGTTGCTGCGTTCGCGCTCGCCTCGCTCGTCGCCACGTCGGCCTGGGCGAGGACCGAGGCCCCGGTCACCGTCCGCTCGGGCGTGCTTACCTCCTTCAAGGCCGACCGGTCCGTTGCACGGGCGCCGGCCCAGAATTATGCGTTGATGCTCGGGGTCGCGTTCTGACGTTGCTGCGCGACGCCGCCATGCGCCCCTTCTTCTCTGCGGGGACTGTCGCGTCGATGAAAGATCGCTGCAAGCGCCGGCGCCTGCGGGCCGCCCCGCTCCGCGCAGTGCGCAATGTCCCGGGCGCGCCCAAATACAGCAGGCGGCGGTCATTGCCTGCCTTTGAGTGAATTGGTAAGCATGACCAACGCGCCGGGGGTTGTTGCAGGAACGAGGTCATGAAGCGCATTGGTTGCGACACCAAGGTGCTGGAGATGGACCGACCCGCGCGCGCCGGACACTGGCGGAAAGAGAGCGCGGGCCGCGCTCATTCGTCTGGCAGCAGCCCGAAGCAGGGAAATTTGGGCATGCGCTTGCTCTTGTTCTTGGCTTTGGTGGTGATGGTCTGGGCGCAGCCGGCGTTCGCCCAGCAGGGCAACGGTTCGTGCGCGGCACTCCTTATCGGTAATTCAGATTACATGTGGGGCGGGGATCCCGGGCTCAAGGAGCCGATCAACGATGCCCGCTCGCTCGGAGACGAGCTCAAGCGCGCCGGCTTCGACGTCGAGGTGCGGGAGAATCTCTCGAAAGACGAGATGCAGCGCGCCCTCAACGGCCTGTACGCAAAGATCAAGCGCGGGATGACCGGCCTCGTCTTCTTCAGCGGATACGGGATCCAGGCGAACCGCCAGAGCTACCTCATTCCCGTCGACGTCGACATCTGGAACGAGAGCGAGGTGCAGCCGAAGGGCGTCAGCCTCGACAACATCCTCGCCGAGATGAACAAGCGCGGCGCCAACGTCAAGATCGCGATCGTCGATGCGGCGCGCCGCAACCCGTTCGAGCGCCGTTTCCGCAAGGCCGGTGCCGAAGGTCTCCCGCCGGTCAGCGCACCGCTCGGCACGCTCGTTCTCTATTCGGCGACCGCGGGCACGCCCGGCGGGCTCATCAAGGACAGCGCCGCGGAGCGCAGCCTGTTCGTCGGCGAGCTGGTGAAGGAAATTCGCGGCCAGGGCGTATCCGCAGAGGAAGTGTTCAATCGCACCCGGATGGGTGTGTCGCGCGCCTCATCGAACGAGCAGAATCCCTGGATTTCGTCGTCCCTGAGCCAGGAATTTTCGTTTCCGAGCTGCGGCCGGGGCGCCTCGCCGCGGATCGTCAACAACGCGACCGGCACCAACACGAACACGAACACCAATACCAACGTCAACAGCGGCAACAGCACGACGGCGAGCAACAACACAAGCACCTTCGACGTGCAGTCGTCGCGGCAGCCCCCGCAGCCGCCGGCCTGTGTCGTCGCCAATGTGCCGCCGCCGAAACCGCCCGGCACGCCGCCGAGCGACGAGCTCAGCAGCCTCGACGAGCGGGTGCGTCGCAATCCGCGCGATGCCGTCGCGTTCTATCGCCGCGGTCAGTTCTACGCCCGCTACAGCCAGTTCACGCGCGCGATTTCCGATTTCGACCAGGCGATCCGGCTCAAGCCCGATGATCCCGAAGCGCTCAACAACCGTTGCTGGGCCCGCGCCATGCTGGGTGACACCACCAAGGCCCTGCAGGATTGCAACGAGGCGCTGAAGCTGCGGCCGGCTTACGGAGATGCGCTGGATAGCCGCGGCTTGATCAACCTCAAACTGTGCCACAATACCGAAGCGCTGTCCGACTATGACTCGGCGGTGAAGTACAATCCGCGGCAGGCATCGTCCTTGTTCGGGCGCGGTGTCGCCAAGCTGCGGATCGGCAACACCGCGAGCGGCAACGACGACGTCGTCGCCGCGAAGGCGATCGCGCCGAGCATCGCCGAGGAATTCAAGGAGTACGGCGTGACGACCGGCACCAGCGAGGCATCGGCAAGGTGAGTGGCATTTCGGTCGCGTGAGGAACGTGACCGGATTTCGACAAGGCCGCTCTATTTCACCGACCGAGCGACGACGGGTCGGACATTTTGGTTTGAACGCATCGCGTGGATTTTTTGCGGGAGATCGTCATGACCACACATCGCGAAATGCTCAAGTTCGGCCTGATGGGAGCCGCACTGGCGCTGGCGCTCACGGGCGCGAGCGCAGTCGCAATCGCGCAGGATACCGGCCTCGAGCAACGCATCCTGCAGTCGCTGACGCCCGTCGCCAAGCCGGGCCAGATGACCACACGCAGCCTGACCAGCACGCCGCTGACCGAGGCGCCGCGCAACGAGGACCAGCAATTCCTCGAAGTCGGTCAGGAACAAGGCGAGCCGCTCGCTCACGACCACCGAGCGCAATCACATCGCGACGATCGCCAAGGAACACCCGAGCGTCGATATCGAGATCAACTTCCCGTTCTCTTCATCGGACGTCGGTCCGGCGGCGGTGCCGGCGGTCACTGCGCTGGGCCGTGCGCTGTCGAGCCCCGAGCTCAAGGGCGGCACCTTCGTGGTCGCAGGCCATACCGACGCCGTCGGCAGCTACGGCTCCAATCAGGAGCTTTCGGAGCGGCGCGCCGAATCCGTCAAGCGCTATCTCGTCACGAACTTCCAGATCCCCGCTGCAAGCCTGGTGACTGTGGGTTACGGCAAGACCAAGCTCAAGAACGAGTCCGATCCGAACGCGTCGGCAAACCGCCGGGTCCAGATCGTCAACATGGAAGAGAAGGCCATCAGCCAGAACTAGACGGACCGCGTCCGCCCACCGTCCGGCCGGCGGAGCGCGTGGACGGCTCGGCGATCGCCCGTTCTCCGTCGGCCAAGTGGTCGGTCGGGAGCGGGCTTCGAATATGGAAACTCATTCCAATGATGGTACGCTCGAGGCGATGAGAATTCCGGCCGCGCCCAAGTTCGCCATCAGGTTCGTCATCGCCGCGAGCGTCCTGATCGCGCTCGGCCTCGGGGAGCCGCGTGCTGCCGACGCTCCGCGCCCGACCGGCGCCACCGGCGCCGACGTGATGGCGGTCCGGGCCGTCACATACTGCTTTGCCGATACCATTGCGGTGACCGGCTATCTGGTACCCCGCCAGGAGGCTATCGCGAACATCGATGATGGATATCGCGTCGCCGAGGTGATTGCGAAGGAGGGGGCGACCATCGCCGCCAACGCCGATCTCGCCCGCTTGACCAGGCTGGAGGGGCCGGGCCCCCAGGGAGCGCGGCCCGGACCTGCGAGCATCGTCCTCAAGGCCCCCGCCGCCGGCGTGATCACCCATAGCACGGCGATGATCGGCTCCGTCGCCAACCCGATGATGCCGCAGCCGCTGTTTCGCATCATGGTCGACGGGGAGATCGAGCTCGAGGTCGACGTTCCCTCGATCCACGTGCCGAAGCTGCGTGCCGACGGGCGGCAGACCGCGCGGGTCGAGGTCGAGAACGGCACCGAATTGTCGGGGCGCGTGCGTCTCGTTCCCGGCGAGATCGACCGCATGACACAGCTCGCGAAGGTGCGCCTGTCGATCGACAAGAATCCGTCGCTGCGCGTCGGCATGTTCGGGCGCGCCGCGATCGACGCCAGCCGCAGCTGCGGCGTCTCGGTGCCGCGCTCGGCCGTCACCTATCGCACCGAAGGTGCGAGCGTGCAGGTGATCGTGAAGGACGTGGTCAAGACGCAGCATGTCGTCACCGGATTGACCTCGGACACCGACATCGAGATCAAGAGCGGTGTCAACGAGGGCGACATCCTCGTCGCCAGCGCGGGGACCTCGCTTCACGACGGCGATGCGGTGAAGCCTGTCTTCCTCAGGCGGTTTACCGAGTGAGACTGCGAAGATGGCGTTGAACATTTCGGCCTGGTCGATCCGTCGCCCGCTGCCCGCCGTCGTTCTCTCGATCATCCTCTTGATCCTGGGTTGGGTGAGCTTCCTCAAGCTGCCGGTCACGCGGCTTCCCGCCGCCGACATTCCCGTCGTCTCGGTGGCCGTGTCGCAGTTCGGAGCCGGCCCCTCGGAGCTCGAGGCCCAGGTCACCAAGTACATCGAGGACAGCGTCTCCGGCGTCGAAGGCGTCCGCCATATCGCCTCGCAGATCACCGACGGCCTGTCGGTGACCACGATCCAGTTCGCGCTCGAGACCAACACCGATCGCGCACTCAACGACATCAAAGATGCGGTGACGCGGGCGCGGCAAAACCTGCCGCAGAACATCGACGGCGAGCCGCTGGTGCAGCGGGTCGACCTCGTCGACCTCCCCATCGTCACCTATGCCGCAATCGCGCCGGGCAAGACGCCCGAGCGACTGTCCTGGTTCGTCGACGACGTCGTCAAGCGCCAGCTACAGGGCGTGCGCGGCGTCGCCCAGGTCGAACGCATCGGCGGCGTCGATCGCGAGATCCTGGTGTCGCTCGACGCCGACCGGCTGCAGGCCGTCGGCCTGACCGCGGCCGACGTCAGCAAGCGGTTGCGCGGCACCAATGTGGACCTCGCCGGCGGCCGCGCCGAGATCGGCGGCCGCGACCAGGCGATCCGCACGCTCGCCGGCGCGAAGTCGCTCAACGAGCTCTCCAACCTGATGATCGGGCTGCCGCTCGGCGGCGAGATCCGCCTCCAGGATCTCGGCGTCGTCACCGACACCGTCGCGGCACCGCGCACCTTCGCCCGCGTCAACGGCGAGCCGACCGTCGCCTTCGGCATCTGGCGCTCCAAGGGCCAGAGCGATGTCGTCGTCGCCGAAGCCGTGCAGAAGAAGATCGACGACATCACCAGGGCTAACCCCGACGTCGAGCTCAAGCTGATCGACAGCGGGGTCGAATTCACCAAAGGCAATTACCGCGAGGCGCTCCAGACCTTGTTCGAAGGTGCAGCGCTCGCCGTCATCGTCGTGTTCCTCTTCCTGCGCGACATCCGCGCGACGATCATCGCCGCCGTATCGCTGCCCTTGTCGATCTTCCCGGCCTTCTGGGCGATGGACGTTCTCGGCTTCTCGCTCAACCTCGTGAGCTTTCTCGCGATCACTCTCTCGACCGGCATCCTCGTCGACGATGCGATCGTCGAGATCGAGAACATCGTGCGCCACATGAACATGGGCAAGTCGCCCTACCAGGCCGCGATCGATGCCGCCGACGAGATCGGGCTTGCCGTCATCGCCATCAGCCTGACCATCGTCGCGATCTTCACGCCGGCGAGCTTCATGCCGGGCATCGCCGGGCAGTTCTTCAAGCAGTTCGGCATCACCGTGTCGGTGCAGGTGCTGTTCTCACTGCTCGCCGCCCGCCTCGTGACGCCGATGCTCGCCGCGTACTTCCTGCGCCACCACCATATCGAGGAGAAGCCGCCCGGCGTCGCGCTGCGGACCTATACGCGCCTCGTCACCTGGTCGGTGAAGCACTATCTGCTTACCGTCGTCATCGGCCTCATGTTGTTCGCGGCGTCGGTGTGGAGCATCACCCTTCTGTCGAAGGGATTCCTCCCGGCCCAGGACAGCGCGCGCTCGCGCCTCGCCATCGAGCTGCCGCCGGGTTCGCAGCTCGCCGACACCGAGAAGGCCACCGAGGAGATCGTCCGCCGGCTGCGCGGGCGCCCGGAGATCGTGAGCATCTTCGTCGACGGCGGACGCGTCCCGAAGGGCGCGAAGGAGATCCGCCGCGCCTCGCTCTACATCAATTATAAGCCGAAGGAAGACCGCTCGATCTCCCAGCACGATCTCGAGCTCGCGATCGGCCGCGAGATCGAGGAGATCCCGGACGTGCGCTACTGGTTCGTCGACGAGAACGGCCTGCGCGCCATCACTCTCGACGTGACCGGTTCCGATCCGGATGCGGTCGCCAACGTCGCCGAGGAGCTCGCGGCGCAGATGCGGCGCATCCCGCTCGTCGCCGACGTAATCTCGGAGACCGCGCTCGAGCGGCCGGAGCTGCGAATCCGTCCGCACACCGACATGCTGGCCCGCCTCAACGTCACCACCGAAGGGCTGTCCGAGACGATCCGGGTGGCGACGATGGGCGACATCGGCCCGGCGCTCGCCCGCTTCGATACCGGCGACCGGCTGGTGCCGGTGCGCGTGCAGCTCGACGAGAAGGCGCGCACCAATCTACAGGTCATCGAGCAGCTGCGGGTGCCGATGTTCGGGCGGCCCGGCGGCGTTCCGCTCGGCGCCATCGCCGACATTTCGCTCGACCAGGGGCCGACCTCGATCGACCGCTACGATCGCAATCGCCGCGCCGCCGTCGCCGCCGACCTCGTCGGCAAGTCCTCGCTCGACGACGCGATGAACGCGATCTACGACCTGCCGGTGATGAAGTCTCACCCGCAGGGCATCAGGATCGGCAAATCGGGCGATGCGGAGAACCTCGCCGAGCTCTCCGACGGCTTCGCCAGCGCCATGCGCAACGGCCTGATCATGGTGTACGCGGTGCTGGTCCTGCTGTTCGGCAGCTTCCTGCAGCCGATCACCATCCTGTTCTCGCTGCCACTGTCGATCGGCGGCGCCATCATCGCGCTGTTGCTCGGCGGCATGCAGCTCACCGTGCCGGTGTCGATCGGTATCCTGATGCTGATGGGTATCGTCACCAAGAACGCGATCATGCTGGTCGACTTTGCGATCGAATCGATTCACAGCGGGATGGACCGGGACAAGGCGATCATCGACGCCGGCCAGAAGCGGGCGCGCCCGATCGTGATGACGACCATCGCGATGATCGCCGGCATGGTGCCGAGCGCGCTCGCCTTCGGGGCCGGCGGCGAATTCCGCGCCCCGATGGCGGTGTCGGTGATCGGCGGCCTGTTGTGCTCGACCGTGCTGTCGCTGGTCTTCGTTCCGGCGGTGTTCGTGCTGATGGACAACGTGTCGAGGTTTACCTCGCGCATCGCCGATCGCCTCATCACCACGGGAGAGCCGAAGATCAAGGGCGCCTCGGAGCACCCGGCCGGCCATTGAAGCCACCCGCGGCCATCGACCCGGCGACCCCGATCATGTGGTGCGGCCGCGCATCCCAAGATGGCGGGTCAAAGGCCGGCCGTGACGACTCCGACCGGCACTACTCCCGGCGCGCCTCGCCCTCGAGCTTGTTCATCGCGATGAGCGAGATGCGGTTGCGCCCCATTTCCAGGATTCCCTGGCGCCGCCATTCCTGCAGCTGGCGGTTCACCGTCTCGCGCGCTGCGCCGACATAGATGCCGAGCTGCTCCTGGGAAATGTGGATATCCGAGCCGAAGTCGGTGGCGAGCGCGCACAGCCTGCGTGCGAGTCGCACCGGCAGTGGCTGCAGCACCGCTTCTTCCATGCGATCGCTGATCCAGCGCACCCGCTGACACAACAGCGTGATGAACTTCACCGCGATGCGGGGCTCTCGCTCGAGGAAGCCGAGGAAATCGTCGCGCCGCAGGACGAACAGCTCGGTCGGTTCCTCCGCGGTGGCGCCTGCGGTGCGCGGGTGGCCGTCGAGGGCGGCGATTTCGCCGAACAGGTCGCCGGAACCGAGAAAGTTGAGCGTCAGCTGGCCGCCGGCCGCGGTGCCCGTCTCGATTCGAATCTGTCCGCGACGGATTCCGTAGAGGGCATCGCCGTTGTCGCCCTTCTGGAACAGAACCTCGCGTGCGGCGAGGTGCTGCGTATGGCAGAGTGCCGCAATCCTATCCAGGGCTTCTGCGCCGAGATTGGCGAACAGCGGGTTGAGCCCCAGGATGACGGCGAATTCGGACTGCTTACTCATGACTGGCGGCCACCGAGGTCACGGACGGGCGTTCACGGAGAGGCTGCCGAAGGATTCGACAATTTGTGATGTTAGTCACATAATTCGGTGATTACAACGTGCCGGTTTGGGCACCAAGACAACGAACGGCATTGTGGCGAAGCTCGAGTGGCGCCACGCCCATGCTTTTTGCGGATAGACTTCACGTCCGCGGTTCCAAACCGCTTCACGAGGATTTTCGCATGAAGCCACGCAGGATTGCGGCTCTCGGATTCGCAGCTTTGTTGGCGGTGGTGGTGCTCGCGGGCGTTTTCGGTGTACCCGCCGGGTTCCTCGCGACGTACGCGCAGGATCAGGCGATCCGCTCCGGCTACCGACTTCGCGTCGACGGCAGGACGACGCTCGCGCTGCGGCCCGCACCGGTCCTCACGCTGGGCGAGTTCAGCCTGAGCGATGCAATCCGGCCGACGACCGGTCTCAACGTCGTGGCCGATGGTGCGCGGGTCTCGTTGTCTCTCATGAGCCTTCTCTCCGGGCGCCCGGCGATCACCGATCTCACGGTGACGAGGCCCGTCATCCGCGTCGCCCTTGCGCGCGAATCATCGAGCCGTTCGGGTGGCGCGGCTCCTCCGGCGCGCCAGAGCGGAGGCGGCGGCGCCGCCGCGGCGGCGCCCGCCTTCACCGTCGACCGGCTCACCGTCGAGGACGGCACGGTCATCATGTCCAATACGCGAGACCGCTACGAGATGCGGATCGATCGCATCGCCGCCAACGGCTCGCTCGGTGCCGCGGACGCGCGCCTCGATGTCCGCGCCAATGTCGGCGATCAGCCGGTCCATCTTCAGGCGAAGGCCAAGGCGCCGTTCGCGGGCCTGGACGGCGCGAACGTGCCGGTCGAGGTGTCGTTCGAAGCGCCCGGCGTGCTCGACGACAAGGTGACCGGCACCGCAGATGTCCGCACCGGTGCCTCGGTGTTCCGCATCAATGGACTTGTCGGCAAGATCGGCACGAGCCCGCTCAACGGTTGGGTTTCCGTCGAGTTCTCAGGCAAGCCGGTGGTCAAGGCCGACTTCGATGTGCAACGCCTTGCTCTCGCCGCTTCACCGTCGCCATCCAACGGGATCGGCCCGCCGCAGCGTCCGAGGGCGAAATCGTCGGCGGCGAACACGACGTGGAGCGGTCAGGAGTTCCGGCTGATCGGGCTCAACTATTTCGATGCGGACGTTTCGCTTTCCGCCACCGAGTTGAACGTCGGCTCGGTGCGCGCCGCGCCGGTCGCCGTCCATGCCACCCTCGCCAACGGCATCCTCGATGTCGCACTGGCGCCGAGTTCGGCTCTATGGCGGTGAGGCGCAGGCAACGCTGTCGGTCAATGCGTCGGATGAGCTGCCGGTACATGCGTTGCACGTCGATATCAACGGCGTGCGCGCGCTGCCGCTGCTGTCCGATCTCGGCGACTTCGGCTCGCTCGACGGGCGCCTGCAATCGAAGATCGACGTGCGGGCGTCCGGAAACAGCGCGAATGCGGTGGTGTCGAGCCTTGCCGGCACCGCCGATGTCCGCATCCAGGACGGCCAGATCATCGGCATCAATGTCGCGAAGATGATCCGGACGCTGACCGCGAGGACGCTGCTCGGCTGGGAGGACAACCGCACCGAGTTCGACCGATCTCACCGAATTGAGCGCCCGCTTCCAGATCCAGGAAGGCCGCGCTCAGACCACGAATCTTCGGCTGTTCGGGCAGCTCGTCCGCGTGACCGGCTCGGGCACCATCGACCTCAACACCAAGACCCTGCAATTCAAGCTCGATCCCAAGCTGGTGGCGAGCCTCGAAGGTCAGGGCGGCCGCGCAGATCCGCTCGGCTTCGGCGTGCCGGTCAATATCGAAGGCAGTTGGAGCGATCCGCGCATTTATCCCGACGTCGCGGGAATCCTGTCCGATCCCGACGGCGCCTATTCGAAGCTCCATGCGCTCGGTCAGGGCCTGTTCGGCAAGGGCGACACGCCGTCCGGCAGTGGCAACAGCAACACCAATCCTGTGGACACGCTGATGCAAGGGCTCGGCAACATGCTCTCGCCGAAGAGCGATCCGAGGAGCGACTCGAGGACCGATTCGAGAACCGATTCCAGGAACGATCGCCGCGACAACCGCGATCCGCCGCCGACGAGGCCGCAGAACCGCCCGAGCCTCCCCGGTGCGGCCGGCGATCTCCTGCGCGAATTTCTTGGCCGGTGACCCGAGGTTCGGATGGAGAATGCCCGGAGGGATTGGCTGCGACGGGGCGGATTGTTCGCCAAGTATGTCGTGTCCTTCGTCGGGCTCGTGGTGTTCGTGCTCGCCGTCAACGTGGCGCTCGAGACCTGGTCGATGTATCGCGAAACCACGGTCGCGGTGGCCAATTCGGAATCCGAGAAGGCCGAGGCGACGGCGCACCGCATCGATCAATTCCTGGAGGAGATCGAGCGTCAGATCAGCTGGGTCACCCGCGCGAGCGTCACCACGCTCGATCAGCGCCGTGCCGACTACGTCCAGACCCTGCAGCGCACCCCGGCGGTCGATGAGTTCGTCATGCTCGACGGCCAGGGGCGCGAGCAGCTCCGCGTGTCGCGTTTCGACGTCGCGGTCAACCGCGGAGCGGACTATTCCCGCGAGCCGTGGTTCGTCCATGCGACCGTCCAGGGCAGCTGGTGGTCGCCGGTGAGCTTCCGCGGCGATCAGCCTTACGTCACGTTCGCGATGGCGCATCCCGGGCGCAACGCCGGCGTCACCGCCGCCGAGCTCAACCTCCGATTCCTTTCCGACTTCGTCAACGCGCGCGACGTCGGCAAGCTCGGCTACGCCTATCTGGTCGGGCCGCAGGGCCGCCTGCTCGCGAGCTCGGACGCGGGCCTGCGTGTCGGCACCGACCTCTCCGGCCTGTCGCAAGTCGCCGCGATGGCGACGAGCGGCGCCAAGCCGGCGCCGATCGGCGAGGATCTCTCGGGGCGCAAGGTGCTGGTCGGCGCCGCCGCGATCCCGAGCGTCAATCTGTTCGCGTTCTTCGAGCAGCCGCTCAATCAGGCGATCGCGCCGATCTACAGCTTCCTGGTGCGCATCGGCGGACTGTTGGCGCTGAGCCTCGCGGTCGCCATCGCCGCCGGTGTCCTCCTCGCCCGGCGCATGGTGGTGCCGATCCGCCAGCTGCAATCCGGCGCGCGGCGCCTCGCGGCAAACGAGTTCGATCACCGCATCGAGGTGCAAACCAAGGACGAGATCGAAGACCTCGCCGACCAGTTCAACCGCATGGCGGGTGAGCTGCACGAATCCTATTCGCGGCTCGAGCAGAAGGTCGACGAGCGTACCCGCGATCTCGCCCAGTCGGTGCGCGAGCTCCAGGGCCTCGAAGAGATCGGCCGCGCCATCTCCTCGTCCCTCGATCTCAATGCGGTGCTCTCGACCATCGTCGCACGCGCCGTCGAGATCACCGGTGCCGATGCCGGGGCGATCTTCTCCTATGATCGCGCGCGCGGGGTATTCGAGCTCGCGGAAGCGTCGGGGCTCGATCCATCCGCGATCGAAGCGATCAAGGCGGTGTCGATCGCGTCCGACGATCCGGTGTTCGGCCATGAAGCGTCGGAGCGCGAGGCGGTCTCGATCCCCGACGTTGCGAAGTCCGACGGATTATCCGCTGCGTGCGGCGTCGCTCGCCGCCGGCTTCAACTCCGTGCTGGTGGTGCCGCTGGTCGGGAAAGAGGAGATGCTCGGCGCGCTCATCCTGCAGCGCAAGACCGCGGGCGAGTTCCCCCCGAGCACGATCGGGCTGATGAACACGCTCGCCCACCAGTCGGTGCTGGCGATGAGCAATGCGCGGCTGTTCTTCGAGGTCGACCGTCGCGGCCACGAGCTTGCCGAAGCCCACGACACCGTGCAGAGCCAAGCGGAAAAGCTCAAGGAGCAGACCGAGCAGCTGTTGTCGTGGAATCGCCTGCTCGAGGACCGCGTCGCGACCCAGCTCAAGGAGATCGAGCGGATCAGCCGGCTGCAACGCTTTCTCGCGCCGCAGGTCGCGCAGCTCATCGCCTCCTCGGACGGCCACGAGTCGTTGCTCGCGAGCCATCGCCGCGAAGTCACCGTGGTGTTCTGCGACCTGCGCGGCTTTACTGCCTTCACCGAGAGCGCGGAGCCCGAGGAGGTGATGGCGATCCTGCGCCAGTATCACGCGGCGCTCGGCGAGATCGTCTATCGCTACGAGGGCACCCTCGAGCGCTTTGCCGGCGACGGCATCCTCGTGTTGTTCAACGATCCCATCCCTTACCCCGACCACACCGAACGCGCGGTGCGCATGGCGGTCGACATGCGCGACACGATCGGCAAGCTCACCGAGAACTGGCGCAACCGCGGCCACTTTCTCGGCTTCGGCATCGGCATCGCGGTGGGTTATGCGACGCTCGGTCAGGTCGGGTTCGACCGCAGGCTGGAATATGCCGCGGTCGGCAGCGTGACGAACCTCGCGTCCCGCCTGTGCGACGAGGCAGCGGCGGGGCAGATCATCATGAGCCAGCGCGCCTTCGCCATGGTCGAGGCATGGGTCGATGCGTCGCCGATTCCGCCCTTGACCTTGAAGGGATTCAGCCGGCCTATTCCGGCCCTCGAAATCCTGGCGTGGCGGGATCACCCCAAGGAGGTCACCGGGCCCGTGCCGCTCGCTACGGCCGCCGTTGCCGGACGCGCTTGAGGCGTGATCTCGGCTGCCCGATTCAATATGATCCTGAGCGTTCGGAAACGGGTTGATGTCGCTGCCTTCCCCCATTGAACATGGTGCCCGCCCTTCGACCGGCCTTCGCCGTCGCGTGCGGCAGATCGCCGTGGCTGCGGCCTGCGCCGGGACCGTCGGCCTGATCGCTGCCGCCGCCCTGGCCGCCGACCCCGCGCCCAATCCGGTCGGCGCCGCGGTGTCGGTGATGAAGGCGAAGCGCGCGTGCTTCAAGGATTCGGTCGAGGTCACCGGCATCCTGGTGCCGCGGGAGGAGGTGCTGGTCCGGCCGGAGCGCGAGGGGATGCAGGTTTCCCGGCTGCTCGCCGAGGCCGGAGAAACCGTCAAGGCGGGGCAGCCGCTGGTGCGGCTCACCGCGCTCGACGGTAGCGGCGCGACGGTCGACGTCAACGCGCCGGTGGCCGGCGTCGTCGCCAAGCGCTTCGCCGTGGTGGGCGCGACGGCTTCGGCGCGGGCGGAGCCGCTGTTCACCATCATCGCCCAGGGCGATCTCGAGCTCGCGGCGGAGGTGCCGGGCAAGCGGTTTTCCCAAATCTCGACCGGCCAGCAGGTGACCGTCAGGGTGGTCGGCATGCAAGACTTGAAGGGCCGCCTGCGGTTCACCTCGCCGTCCATCGACCCGACCACCCAGCTCGGCCAGATTCGCATCTCGCTCGACAACAATCTGCAGCTGCGCGCCGGGACTTTTGCCCGCGCCATCATCGACATCACCGAGCGCTGCGGCGTCGGCATCCCGTTCTCCGCGGTGCTCTACGGCGCCGGCGGGGCGATCGTGCAGGTGGTGCGTGATGCCCGCATCGAGACCCACCGCGTCGCCCTCGGCCTGCGGTCCGAGGGCACGGTGGAAGCCCGCGAGGGCATCAACGAGGGCGACCTCGTGGTGGCGCGCGCCGGGTCGTTCGTCCGCGAAGGCGACCGGGTCCGGCCGATTCTGGTCGGTGAAGACGCAAAACCGAGATAAATCAACTGGATGGCACGTTCGAGGTGCTGCCTTCGTGCGCCTGTGCGCGCCGCGCTGATTCCCGTTTCCATCGCCTCGATGGGAGCGTGACGTCGGTCACATACCTCCGGCTGCCGCGCGGCTAGGGTCTCCCCACGTTCAACGCGAACTTTGGGATGTTGGCCATGAAAACCCTCTACATCGCCGCCACCTGCGTTCTCCTCGCCGCGCCGGCCGCGCATGCCGGCTCGCTCATCGAACTCGGTCCTTGGCGGCGGCGGTGGCGGATTGAGCATCGGCGACTGCAACACCGACCACTGCAGCTTCTCGGTGGGTCGGCAGAAACACGTCGTCCGCCGGTCCGATTTCGGCTCGGCCGCCGCCACCGGCATGGAGGTCGGCGAGAAGATGATGGGCGGGGCGAAGTCCCAGCTCAAGGCCCGCGCCAAGGGCCTCGATCCCGCGGTCTCCGATCGGACCGCCCCGTCGAAGCAGCAGCCCGCCGTCGATCGCTCCGACGACCGGCCGGCCTCGCGCCGCGATGACACCGCCGCATCCAGGAAGGACACGGTGAAGGACACCCCGGTCGACGCAGTGGCCGCCCCGGCGAAAGACCCCGTCACCAAAGACATCGTGATCACCAAGGACACCGTCGTGCCGGTCGAGGAAAAGGCGACCGCCGTCGCCGCGGCGCCCGCAGCGGCCGCCGCCGAAACCGCGCCGTCCCTCGACTCCAAGAGCCCGATCGGCGAGTGGGTCACCGAGGACGGCGAGGGACGCGTGCGCATCCGCGCCTGTGGCCAGGCCCTGTGCGGCGTCATCTCCTCCGGCGATCCCAAGGACACCGACCGCCACAATCCCGATGCCGGCAAGCGCAATCGGCCGCTGCTCGGCACCCCGGTCCTGATCGACATGAAGTCCGTCAACAACAAGCGCTGGGAAGGCGAGATCTACAACGCCAAGAACGGCAAGACCTACGCCTCGAACATCATGCTCAAGGGCCCGGACGTGTTGCGGGTGGAGGGCTGCGTGTTCGGCGGCTTCTTCTGCGGCGGCCAGGATTGGACCCGCGCCAAGGATGCCCCGAAGGGATGAGTTGTTCTCAAGGTTTGAAAAGCGCGGGCGCGGCCATGAGCCTCGCCCGCGCTTTGCGTTTTGGAGCCGCAGCCGTAGCCCGGATGAGCGCAGCGATATCCGGGGCAGTGGTTGAACCAACGAATCACGCGGGAAAAATCCCGCATGTCGCCGCGCTCATGCGGGCTTCATTTTCGCTTTGTGACGACCGTCACGGACACCGCGCTTGCACCGTGCGAGCGTCGCAGTGTCGTTACACACCCGACACAGGAGAAAGTCATGGGACGGATTTCCAAGGTCACTTCGGGCACCTTTGCTCTCGCCGTATCGCTCGTCGCCTTCTCGAGCTCGAGCTTCGCCGTCGGCACCGCCGAGCAGCGTGCCGCCTGCACGCCGGACGCGCTGCGCCTGTGCAGCGCAGAGATTCCGAATATCCCGCGCATCGTCGCCTGCCTCCGCGCGAACAAGCCGAACCTGAGCAAGCCCTGCCAGTCGGCGCTGAGCTCGCCGACCGCCGCCCAATTCTGAGCATTTCCAGGAAAATGCTGGTGACTGCGCGCTGTCGTTGCCTGCGACCCCGTCAGGCGACGACAGCGTCGGGCGTTCGCGGACGGACCAGCCTGACGCCGAACAGGATCGCGACGGCGACGATCGCGGGAACGACGGCGATCCCGGTTCCGGCAGCGGCAAATGCAGCCGCTGCGGCCCAGGAGATCGAAGAGAACGCCTCGGCGAATGTGGCCACGCGTGACGAGGTCTGCCGGCGGCGAAACTGACTGCGCTTGGCCTGGCCGCGGAAGTCGAGCTGAATGGCGGTCGCCGTCGCGGCCGCGGCGGCAATGCCGAGCGTAGCGACGATCGCCGCGTAGGCATCGAGCAGCGCCAGCGCCAGCAGGAACGGCGCAAACACAAGCGCAATGCATCCAATCACGGCTTCGATCTTCGCCCGGGTGACTTGGTGCGAGGTCAGCGGCGCCGTGGCGATGAGGTCCGGTGCGTCCTCCCCGGAAATCGCGAGCCAGGCAAGGCCTCCCGCAAGCTGGCCGGCCGCCATCACCAGCACCGGCACCAGCAGCACCACGCTCGTCCGCGAGTCCTCGAAGCTGCGCCACAACAGGAAGGCCGGCGGCAGGAGGTAGAGCATCTGCATCAGCGTCTGCGACATCAGCCAGGGATCGCGCCGCAGCAGCGCCCATTCCTTGCGACGCAGCATCGTCATCGGTGACGCGCGCCGAAAGCCGGCAACGGGCCGGCCCTCGCGGCTCATCGTCGTGCCGGCGGCCGCGATTGCGCAATCGGCAAAGCGCGGCGCGACGAGGACGATCGTGGCGCCGAGCATGAGAAGGCTCACGGCCGCCATCACAGCGAGCGCAAAAGCGTCGCCGAGCACGGCGCGCGCCGGCCACCACAGCGGACTGTCCATGTCCGGAGCGAGGGCGACGATCGGCTCCGAGGCGAGCGCAGCGTAGCGCGACATCGTGCCCTCCGAGGCGATCGCCGCGAGCTGCAGGCCGATGACGAAGGCGGCGCCGATCACCGCCGCGACGATCTGGGCGACGAGCCGGGTCCGGCGCGGACCGATCAGGTGAAACAGCACCGTGGCAAGGGATACCGCCGCAGCGGCCGCGGCGGCGCCCATCGCCGCAACCGCGCCGTAGGCCGTCAGCCAACGCGCGCCGTCGGTGAACGCGAGAACGTTGACGAAGGGCGCGGCGATGAGCGCCGCCATGGTGATGATCGAGAGCGCGATGATCGCGATCCGCACTGCGAAGATTTTCCGCGTCGGCGCCGGCGAGGAAAGCAGGAGGTCGAGGTCGGAGCGCGCATAGAAGGCGCGGGTCACCGACTCCATTGCCTGCGACAGCATCAGCGACAGAGACAAGAATGCGCCGCCGGTGATGACGACGAGCGTCGTCTTGTCGGGATGTGCGGCAGCCCCGGCATGCCGAGACACCATCGCATAGGCGACGACATGCATGACGACCGCGAAGATGACGAGCGCGATCGCCACTGTGCGCGTTCGCACCCGGCCGCCTGCGGTCATCATCGCGAGCCAGTCGCGCCAGGCGAGGCGGAATTCGTGCCGGGCGAACCAGGCGAGGGTGCCGGGCCGGCTCACGCCGCGGCCGCCGGCTCGGCGACGAGGGCGAGGAAGGTGTCCTCGAGGGTCGAGGCGCCGTTGCCGGCCTGTCGGCCGAGTTCCTCGAGTGTGCCTTCGGCGATGAGCCGTCCTCGCGCGATCACGCCGATGCGGTCAGCCATGCGCTCGGCGACCTCGAGGATGTGCGTCGTCATGACGACGGTGCCGCCGTCGCCGACGTGCTCGCGCAGCACGGTCTTGACCTGCCGCGCGGAGCCGGCATCGAGCCCGGTGAAAGGCTCGTCGAGGATGATGATTTTCGGGTCGTGGACGAGCGCGCCGGCAAGCGCCACCTTCTGGCGCATGCCCTTGGAAAAGCCCTCGCAGCGCTGGTGGGCATGGGGACCGAGGCCGAGCCATTCGATCAGCCCGCGCGCCCGCGTCTCGGCGCGGGCGGCATCGATGCGCCACAGCCCGCCGACGAACTCGAGGTATTCGAACGGCGTGAGCTTGTCGTAGATCATCGGCTCGTCGGAAATCCAGGCTGTGACCTGCTTCGCCGCGACGGGATCGGCCAGCGCGTCGATGCCGAGGATCGCAATCGATCCGGCATCGGGCCGCAACAGGCCGACCACCATGCGCAGCGTCGTCGTCTTGCCGGCGCCGTTCGGCCCGAGCAGCGTGTAGAACTCGCCGCGCCGGATCGAAAGATCGAGCCCGTCGACCGCCGGACGGTCGAACGACTTCCTCAGGTTTTTGATTTCGATCGCGCAGGCGGGATCGGCACGCAACATCCGGCAACTCGATCCGTTGGTCGATAACGGACGAGGCTAGCCGGGAGAGGTTTCCGCCGCGTAAATCCCGGTGCCGGAATATGGAACCACCGGGAACCTGCTGTGCCCGTGTATCTCGACCTCATCCTGAGGAGCCCGCGAAGAGGGCGTCTCGAAGGATGGCGGCAACCGCCGAGGTCTGTGGCCATCCTTCGAGACGCGTCCTTGCGGACGCTCCTCAGGATGAGGTCTGTTCAGTTCAACACGAAACGAAGCCCGTCGTCACACGAGGCGGTTCATCGCCGAATCCTTCTTGGTGTCGCGCATGAAGAGATAGACGACGAGGGAGATGCCGATCATCCCGGTGAGGTAATAGTAGAACCAGGTTTCGTGGCCGATCGACTTGAACCACAGCGCGACCGAATCCGCCGTGCCGCCGAAAATCGAGACCGTCAGCGCATAGGGAACGCCGACGCCAGTGGCGCGGATCGCGGTTGGAAACAGCTCCGCCTTTACCACCGCGTTGATCGAGGTGTAGCCGGTGACGATGAGCCAGGCCGCCGCGATCAGGAGGAACGCGGTGAACGGCCCGCGCGCCGCCTGCAGCGAGGTCAGGATCGGGATGGTGAACAGCACGCCGGTGACGCCGAACGCGATCAGGAGCCATTTGCGGCCGATGCGGTCGGAGATCGCGCCGTAGATCGGCTGCAGGCACATGGCGAAGATCAGCGCCGCGGCGGTGACCGTCGTCGTCTGGTCGTCGGTGAGGCCGACCGACAGCTTGAGGAATTTCTGCATGTAGGTGGTGTAGGTGTAGAAGGCGGCCGTTCCGCCCGCCGTCAGCCCCACCACCAGGCCGACCTCGCGCGGATATTTCATCAAAGCGCGGATCGAGGACTCCCGCTTGCCGGCCTTCTTCGCCGCCTCGAAGGCGTCGGTCTCGGCGAGGTTGCGCCGCATCACCAGTGCGATGACAGCGAGCCCGGCGCCGATGACGAACGGAATGCGCCAGCCCCAGGCCCGGATCTCCTCGTTGGTGAGGAAGACCTTCTGGAGCAGCAGCAGCACGACGAGCGCGCACAGCTGGCCGCCGATCAGGGTGACGTACTGGAAGCTCGAATAGAACCCGCGGTTACGCTCGTCGGCCATTTCGGTGAGGTATGTGGCGCTGGTGCCGTATTCGCCGCCGAGGCTCAGCCCCTGGATGATACGCGCGAAGGCGAGCACGATCGGCGCGAGGATGCCGATAGTCGCAAAAGTCGGCGTCACCGCGATCATCAGCGAGCCGAAGCACATCAGCAGCACCGAGAGCATCAGCGCGTTGCGCCGTCCGTAATGGTCGGCGAGATGGCCGAACAGCCAGCCGCCGAGCGGCCGCACCAGGAAGCCGACCGCGAACAGCAGCGCGGCGTTGAGCTGTTGCACCACGGGATCGTCGTTCGGGAAGAACGCCGCGGCGAAGTAGAGCGCGAACGCCGCATAGGCGAAGAAATCGTACCACTCGACGAGATTGCCGATCGAGCCGATGAAGATCGCCTTGATCCGGCGCCGCATGTCGGCAAAGTCGAGCCGCTCGTCCGCTGGCGCCTTGTGCCCGAACGTCGTCGTTGATCGCGGTCATCGTGGTGCTCCCGAACGTTTCCTGGTTTTGATCATAAAACGTAGGATGGGCAAAGCGAAGCATGCCCACGCTAGGCGGTTCCGCGCGGGCACGGCGCTGCGTGTCTTCGGGGTGCTGTCGTCATCGCCGGGCTTGACCCGGCGACCCCGATCATATGGCACGGCCGTGCCCCGGTAATCGGGGTGGCCGGGACAAGCCCGGCCATGACCATCGATGAGGACCGTGCGGCCGGTTATGGCTTCGCCGGATACTGATTGCACATGCGGGCGCCTTCGCCATAGGCCTCCTCGCATTCGGCCTTGGTGATCTCCGGGCCGCGGCCGACGACCTTGGCGAGGAGGTAATCGGCGACGGCCGCGATCTCGCGCTTGTTGAGCGTCGAGCCCGGCGGCAGCGCCGGGGTGTCGCGGCCGAGCTCCGCCTCAGTGACACCGTAGCAGCGCTTGTCGGTATAGGCGTCCTCATCGAAATGCGGCATCGCCTTGCCGGGAATGCCACAGGAGATCACCTCGATCAATTGATCGCGCTTGAGCGTGGTGATCCGCAAATTGGCGGCGGCGCCGCTCGACTGCGGCTCGCCGGCGCCATCGCCCGCCCAGCCGTGGCAGTAGGAGCACTGCGCCTTGTTGAGGAACATGCGGCGCCCGAAGTCGTAGTCGTCGGCGCGCGCGGGCAGGGGCGCCGCAGCTATTACACATGCGAGCGCGAGTGAACGCTTGAGACTTTCCATCACCATCTACCGTTTGAATACCGCATCATGCCTCCCGGTCGTCGCGGAAAGTAGGGCGCCACAAGTCACTCCGGCAAGCCCGCCTTGCGCAATCCTTCGGCATAGAGCGCGACGTCCTGCGGACGCTGCAGTGGTGTCAGCGTCCTGGAGATTGGAGATTCGTAAAGCCGGGTCGACGTCCCTCAGGCGCGCCATGAACCTGCGTGCGAACTCGCTGCGCCCGGCGAGCGCGCACGCGAGTGCTGCGGCCCGTAGCCCCATGTGCAGCACCGGATTTTCACTCAGCGCGGTCTCGGCATGCTCGACCGCTTTCTCGTAACGGCCGGCGAAGACGTGCGCGAAGGCGGTCGCGCTCTGCATCCGCGGCATCGCCGGATCGAACGGGCTGATGCGCTCAAAATTTGCCATGTGCTTGATTGCGGTTTCCGGCTCTCCGATGAAGACGTTGAGCCAACCACTGGCGTACCAGGTCGAGGCGAGGTTCGGGTTGAGCGCAAGTGCGCGCCCGATGAACCGCTGTCCGGCCTCGAAATCGTGCACGACATCGACCAGCGCGTGGCCGGCGCGCGACAGGACGATCGCGTCGTCGCGCCCGAGTTCGAGAGCCGTCCGGGCGAGCCGCGCGGTCTCCTCGACCTCGGCGCCGCGGTCGATCCATCCAGCGGTTGGCCTGGCGCACCGAATAGCACCACGCTGCCATTGCATAGGCAGTCGCGAAGGCAGGATCGCACTCGATCGAGCGGTAGAACAGACGCAGCGCCTCGTTGTTGGCCTCTCGCGTGCGTTGGTAGAAGTGCTCGAGGCCCCGCAGATAGTAGTCGTAGGCGTCGAGGCCATCGGTGCGCTTGTGTTTGGCGCGCTCGATCTCTGCCTTCTCCAGCCGAGGCGTAATGGCGCCGACGACCCCTGCCGTCACGAGATCCTGCAGATCGAAGATGTCGTCGAGATTGCCATCGAAACGATCGGCCCAGAGATGCCCCCCGGTGGCGGCGTCGATCAGCTGCCCGGTAATGCGCACCCGGTTGGCCGCCTTGCGCACGCTGCCTTCGAGGACGTAGCGGACGCCGAGCTCTTCGCCCACCCGCTTCACATCGACGGCGCGCCCCTTGTAGACGAAGCTTGAATTGCGCGCGATCACGAACAGCCAACTCACCCGCGACAGCGCGGTGATAATGTCTTCGACGACACCGTCGGCGAAGTATTCCTGCTCGGCCTCGCCGCTCATGTTGGCGAATGGCAGCACCGCGATGGACGGCCGGTCCGGCAATTTCCGCACCGGCGCGGACGTTTCCGCCAGCGCCGGCGACCGGCGTGCCTCCCGCACTTCGCCGACGAAGCGGAGTCCCTTGCGCGGCAGCGTGCGGATGAAGCGTTGGTCCTTGCCGCTGTCGCCGATGGCGGACCGGGCCGCGTTGATGCGGGTCGTGAGCACCGATTCCGAGACGATCCGGCCACCCCAGACAGCTGCGAGCAAATCATCCTTGGTCGCGACACGCTCGCGGTTGCGGATCAGATATTCGAGGAGATCGAACACCTGCGGTTCAAGCGCAACCAGGCCGGTCCGACAGCGCAGCTCGCGCCGATCCGAGTCGAGGACAAAATCCTCGAATGAATACAACAATTTACAGCTCCGAACTGCGCCTCCCCGAAAGTGATGGGAGGGCCGAATGAAGAAAAAATCAAGGGGACCTTAAGCAGAAATTCAGACCGGCTGAAAGCTGCTTCACGACGGGCGGGGCAAGCTTTCAATGCTGCCTTCCCACGAGCCGGCACGCGATGTCAGCGAGAGATCGGGCGGGACGGGCAGTGCCGGCTCGCCAGACGCCGGCCCTGTGCACCCACAGTCCGCGACCTCGGCCCGCTATGGCCGGAGGCAATGGCCTCCGCGTGCGCTGTCGATCGGTCAACGACAGAATCGGAGGGAAAGCCATGACATCGGCAGTACAGACCGGAAAACTCGCAAGCGGCGCGTCGGGACTCACGCAAGACGAGAAGTTCGTCGTCTTTGCGTCATCACTCGGGACCATGTTCGAATGGTACGATTTCTACCTCTACGGCACCCTGGCGCCGGTCTTCGCGTCGCTTTTCTTTCCGCCCGGAAACGACACGGCGGCCCTGCTGTCGGCGTTTGCGGCCTATGCGGCCGGCTTCCTGGTTCGCCCGTTCGGCGCGCTGCTGTTCGGCCGCCTCGGCGATATGGTCGGGCGCAAGTACACCTTTCTGGTCACCATATTGGTGATGGGCGGCGCAACGTTCCTTGTCGGTTTCCTGCCCACCTATGCTGCCATCGGATGGACTGCTCCGCTTCTTTTGGTGGCGCTGCGGCTGCTCCAGGGCTTCGCACTCGGAGGCGAATACGGTGGCGCTGCGACCTACGTAGCCGAGCATGCCAAGGTCGACGACAGGGGTTACGCCACCAGCTTCATCCAGACGACGGCCACGATCGGCTTTTTCCTGTCGCTCCTCGTGATCGGCCTATGCCGCGTCTACATGGACAGCGCCGTGTTCGCACAATGGGGGTGGCGCATTCCGTTCCTCGTTTCGATCGCGCTGCTCGTCTTTTCGGTCTACGTCCGGCTCAAGCTCAACGAGTCTCCGGTCTTCCGGCGCATGAAGGAGGAGGGCAAAGGCTCGAAGGCGCCGCTGACCGAGAGCTTCCTTCGCTACCCGAACGTCAAGTTCGTCATGCTGGCATTGTTCGGTGCCGTCGCCGGGCAGTCCGTCGTCTGGTACACGGGGCAGTTCTATGCGCTGTTCTTCCTCACGATCACGCTCAAGGTCGACCTGCTGACGGCCTACCTGCTGATAGGCGTTTCTCTCATCATCGGGACGCCGTTCTTCGTCGCGTTCGGCTGGTTGTCCGACCGCATCGGCCGGTTGAAGATCATCATGGCGGGCTGCCTGATCGCGGCATTGACCTACATTCCGCTATTCGGGTTGCTGACCCACTATGCCAACCCCACTCTTGAGGCGTTCCAGCGCGATCACGTCATCACGGTCACTGCGGACCAGGAGACCTGTAATCTGCACGTCTTCGTCGGGCCGTGGTCGAAATTCACCGACTGCGATCGTGCCCAGGACTTCATGACCAAGGCCGGCCTGTCGTTCACCCGGCAAAATGCACCCGGGATGCCCGTCACCCTGACCGTCGGTGCCAGCACGGTCACCGGGTGGGATGCCGCCAAGTGGCAAGCCGCGCTCAACGCCGCGGGCTACCCGGCCAAAGCCGATCCCGCGAAGATCAACTACGCCATGGTCGAGTTGGTGCTGGTTATCATGGTTCTCTACGTGACCATGGTCTACGGACCGCTCGCCGCGTTCCTGGTGGAGATGTTCCCGACCAGGATCCGCTACACGTCGCTGTCGCTGCCCTATCACATCGGCAACGGCTGGATCGGTGGCATGCTGCCGCTCCTGGCGACGGCGATCGTCGCCGCGACCGGTAACATCTATTACGGCCTTTGGTACCCGATCGGCATCGCAGGCATGACGTTCATTGTCGGTGCAACGATGCTGCGTGACACCCGAGGCATCGATATTGCCGCGGGCTCCTCAATGGAAGCTGCACAGCGCGCGTAATCCTTCGGTTCGGCGCATCGAAGTTACGCGATGCGCCGAACCTACCGGCTCGGCTCTGAGCGTTAAGTGGCGGCTTTCGGTCAGCAAGATCTCCCCGCGATCCGGATTCGTTCGGCACGGGGAGGCGGAAGGTTCACAGCCCGAACACGAAGACCATCGTGGCGTTGGAGAGGTTGCGCATCTCCGGCGACTTGGAGAGCGAGTTGCGGGCGTTGCGGAACAGGCCGGAGGCAATCGCGACATATTGCTTGCCGTCGACCGAATAGGTCATCGGCGGCGCGTTGAAGCCGGTGCCGACATTGAGCGACCACAGCACGTCGAGCGTCTTGTCGTCGAGCGCGACCAGGGTGCCGTCGACGAGGCCGGTCATGACGAGGCCGCCGCCGGTCGACAGCGTTCCGCCGAAGATCGAGTAGGGCAACTCCTTAGACATCTTCTTCTCGCCGGTGGTCGGATCGACCGCGGCGATGCTGCCGGTCAGGCGGTCGGGAGCGACATAGCCGCCGCCGTCGAACTTGCCCTTCACGTGCCGGGCGTGGTCGTTGGTGATGTTGTCGCAGCCTTCGACGCTCGGAATGTAGATGAGACCGGTGTTCCGGCTGTAGGTGGCGGGCCAGTGATTGTTGCCGCCGGCGTGGCTCGGGCAGACGTTGCGGGTCACCTTGTCGTCGTTGACGTTCGACGCCTCGGCGTAGACCTGCACGTCCTTGCTCGCATCGTAGTCGACCGGCCGGCCGGTCTTGGGATCGATCCCCTTGGTCCAGGTCACCTTGGTGTAGGGCACCGCGTTGATGAACTGGCCGCTGTTGCGGTCGAACACGTAGTTGAAGCCGCTGCGGCTTGCATGGGTGACGATCTTGCGGTCCTCGCCGTTCACCTTGGTGTCGATGAGGATGTGGGTGCCGGTCTCGTCATAGTCGTGGTTGTCGTTCGGCGTGTACTGGAAATGCCAGACGATCTTGCCGGTCGTCGCGTCGAAGGCGAGCGCGCTTGCGGTGTAGAGGTTATCGCCCGGCCGGTACGAGGCGTCGTAGCCGGGCACCGGATTGCCGGAGCCCCAATAGGTGAGGTTGGTCGCGGGGTCGTAGGAGCCGGTGACGTAGAACGCGCCGCCGCCGGTCTGCCACGCGTTGCTCTTGTCCTTCCAGGTCTCCGAGCCGGGCTCGCCGGGGGCGGGGATCGAGAAGGTCTTCCACTTCACGTCGCCGGTCTTGGGATCGAGCGCCGCGATCCAATCGCGCACGCCGCGGTCGCCGCCGGAGCCGCCGACGACGATCGAGTCCTTGAGCGCGAGCGGCGCGGCGGTCAGCTCGAGGTCGGGCTGGTCGTGGAGATTCTTGTCCCACACGACCTTGCCGGTCTCCTTGTCGGTCGCAATCACCCGGCCGTCGAGCGGGGCGACCGAAATGACGAGGTTGCCCCACAAGGTCACGCCGCGGTTGCGGTCCCCCTTCTCCTGGCCGGGATCCATCTTCCACACGGTACGTCCGGCTTTTCCCGACCGCACGTCGATCTTGTAGACGACGCCCCAGTGGTCGACGATGTACATGAAGCCGTCCTCGACCAGCGGCGTCGCCTCGACCGACTCGTTGCCGTTGGCGCCGCCGATCGCGACCGCGAACAGCAGCTTGAGGTTCTTGACGTTGTCCTTGTTGATCTCCTTGAGCGGCGAGAACCGCTGCGCATCGTAGCTGCGATGGACCATCAGCCAGTTCTGCGGCTCCTTGTCCGGATTGGCGAGCCGATCGAAGGTCACCTCGGCGGCGAATGCACCGGTGATGCCGGCCATGGATACGGTCGCGCCGGCAAGCAGGAGACTGCGCAGGGATATGTGCTGCATTGGTGTGGCGTCCTCTCATCTCGTGAAGTGTTTTGTTGGTGCTGCGTGCCATCGAAGTTCGCCGCAGCGAGAATCCCTCTCCGTCTTCGGGGAGGGTAGGGTGGGGTTCTTTCTTCGTTGCTCGCTTCGCTCGCGGACCCCGCCCCGGCCCTCCCCGAAGTCGGGGAGATAGCAGGGGTGAAGTGCCAGGAAGTGTCAGGAAGCACCATGGAGCATCATCTTTCGGTGTAGGCGAGTTTGCCCCGAAGTCTGATTGATGTCATAACACTCCACAGGAAGTCACAGGAAGCCACGCCCTTGCTGCCTATGTGCTGCCTGAGGAGATGACCGTGAAGCTCACCGACACCACCGTCCGCACCGCGAGTTTGCCCGACGGTCGTGGTGACGTCATCTTCTTTGATGACCGCCTCAAGGGGTTTGGCCTGCGCCTCCAGGGTGCGAGCCGCCGGTACCTGGTCCAGTACAGGGACGCCCTCGGGAAAGATCGGCGGTTCAACATTGGCAGCACGCACGAGGTGACCGCAGCCCAGGCTCGCGAGACGGCGGCCAAGCTGCTCGCCGGCATCAAGCTCGGCAAGTACCCTCACATCGAGCGGGAGGAGCGGCGCAAGGAGGCCGAGCGGCAGCGCGATCAGGCAAACCAAACCTTCGGCAGCATCGCCCAGCTCTACCTTGAGCGGCAGGCGCGCGAGCTGCGCAGCAGCAGCCTCAAGGCGGTCGTCTACGCCATCACCAAAAACTGGGCTCCGTTTAACCGCGTGCCGGTCGACCAGATCACCAGACGTATGATCGCGGAGAGGCTGGAGCAGATCACCCAGGAGAGCGGCCCGGTGGCTGCCAACCGAGCGCGTGCGAAGCTGGCGGCGTTCTACACCTGGGCCGGCCGGTCTGGTCTGATCGAGTGCGGCAACCCTGTCACGCTGACCCTTAAGAACAAGGAGGAGCCACGCCAGCGCGCGCTCAAGGATCACGAGCTTCGTGCGATCTGGCACCACGCAGGCGACGACGCCTACGGCAAGGTCATCCGCATCTTGATGCTCACCGGCCAGCGCCGCCAAGAGATCGGCGGCCTGCGCTGGGACGAGCTTCACGTTGAGCAGGAGCAGGCCGTGCTGGCGCTGCCGGACGAGCGCAGCAAGAACGGCGAGCCCAATGTTGTGCCGTTGGTGCCCGAGGTCGTCAGCATCATCGAGAGCATGCCGCGCGCGGGGGATCACGTCTTCGGTGGCGCTAAGTCCGGCTTCGATAATTTCAGCCGGGCCAAGGTGGCGCTCGATGCCAGGATCGCGGATGCGCTCGGCGCGCCAATCGCCGGCTGGCATTTGCACGATCTGCGGCGCACGATGCTGACCCGGATGACGGAGAACCTCCGCGTTCGCGGCGAGGTCGCTCATGCGATCCTCAATCACAAGAAGAGGGGCATGGAGGCGACCTACAACGTCGCAGTCTACCCCGAGGAGAGGCGCGAGGCCCTGGAGAAATGGGCCGCCTTCGTCAAGGCGATCGTCATCGGTGATGATCGGAAGGTCGTGCCGATGCGCTCGAAGGGGATTTCGGCATAATCCAGGAAATGATGCGGCCTCAATCCAGCCGCGGCCTGACCCTCGCCTGGGTGAAACGGTGCGGAGAGAGAGCCTGCTACATCGATAGGTCGGAGCGCGGGTTCGTCAAGAACCGAAAAATTGCCCCAACTGAACCTGCTTCTGGGAAGGGATGACAGCGAACGGTTCGCCGGTGTCGCCTGATGTAATTCCAGCCTTCGAGTTCTTCATCGCCGAAGTGCCACCGGGACAGTAGGTTCGCCACAGCGAGTGGAAATCCCCCAGCTGCCGGCATCGCCCGAGCAGGCTTGCGGATATGCCACGCCCGTAGGAGGCTCACTCGCAGCTCTTTGGCCCGCCCGCTGGGTAGGCGCGAACCGCGCTCCACGCGTTGTACAGGCATCGGCGTCATTCGGATCGGAAACTCCGACGATACTCTTCCCAGCAATCTTGTACCCGTCTGGGGCTGATCACTATGCCCTGAGTGCAGCGATACCAGCGGATCACGACACGCTTGACCAGCTCACGTTTTCCTTTGGGGCGCTTGAGCGGAATGCTCCATACCCGTTTGAAACTTGTTGTTGGCTGGCTCACGACGGGACGCGCGTCGTCGAGAATTTCATCGATCCTTTCTGAGACATCTCTGATTGACGCTCGACTATGGCGGCGGACCCGAAGAGGTATTAGCTCGGTTCGTGCTTGCTCTTGACGGATGTCTCTAACGTGCGGCTGGTTGAAATATTCCGCCAGAGCTTTTCGCGTCATGAGCTGATGCCATAGCTTCTCACAAGCCGCGCCAACAAGGATCATTTGGTCGAACGCGAGAACCCTCTTGCGGCCCTGCTTCCTGCCAGCTCCGCCGCGGGGGTCCCTGCTGCTACGGGTCTTTTTGGTCTGCTCTGGTGTTGTCGGCCGCTTCGGGGCGGCCCTGGTGGGCGGGTTCGAACCCCGGCGATACGCTTTCTGCCGGCACGTAGGGCTGCATGTGATGGCATCGCTGCGGCGAGGCGTGAACTTCTTGTCACAGACGGGACAACGAAGGTGCTTGGGCTCGGGCATGACCCCAGTTAGCCGTAACGCTCCGGTACGTCAAATTTGATTTTTGTGTGCTTTTCGAAGGGCTCTCTACTGCATGCGATATCATGAGAAATAAGGGCAATTAGGCCGTGCGAGGAGAGCCAGATGTCAGCTCGCAAAGACGGACACCGCATCACCTTTGTCCGGCTTCCCGCCGACTTGCGCGAACAGGTGGACCGCGCCGCAGCCGACGGTTTTCGTCCGATGGGGTCGGAAATCGAGATGAGATTGCGCCGCTCGTTCGCTCAGGATGACGACGTGCCCGTCAACCCCGCGCCGCAACGTCAACCCGCGACCTGAAGATGCAACGGCCGCGGCAGGCGTGGCGAGCGACGCAGACCTCTTTATCGCAAACAGCTTGGGAAAATGGCACAGGAAGGCTCATCATGCCTCTGCAATCAACTGGACTTGGCCGCGAGGAACGCCGCAGCGGCGGCGCCGCCAGCGCAGGTGGCGGAGGCCTCGATCGCCTCGACCGCGTCCGTACCTTGAAGGAAACGGCCAAGCTGCTCGGTGTCTCCATGGCCACCTTGCGGCGGCGGATCGCAGAGGGCGCCATCAAGACCGTCCGGCTGTCACAGAGGCGCATCGGCGTCTTGGACAGTGCCCGGCAGGCTTTTCTCCAGGAGAACGCGACCTGAACACCGGACCCTGCGCGTGGCTTGCGCGGGCCGCGGTGTTCTGAGGTGATGATGTCTTTGCTGAGACCATCACCTCTGGCCAGCCCGTTGCACCTATCAAGCCCCGCGCGCTCCTCACGAGGACACGCATCATGGGCAAGCAAACTGAAACCTGTTCCAAAAAGGTCCGAGGTAGGGCGCAACGCTCCCTCGACCTGATCGAGGCGATGTATGCCGCGGCCGAGGCGGCACATCCAATCACCGGCCGTGGCATTGGATACAAGCTGTTCACGACCGGCCTGATCCCGTCGATGGCCAGGAACGAAATGCAGCGCGTCTACCGCCTGCTCAAGGAGGCTCGCGAGGAGGGCAAGATACCGTGGGACTGGATCGTCGACGAGACCCGCGAGATCGAGCGGGTATCAACCTGGGACGATCCCGCCGACTACGCCCGCGCCGTCGCCCGGTCCTATCGCCGCGACTTCTGGAACCAGCAGCCACATCGAATACAGGTCTGGAGCGAGAAGGGCACCGTGCGGGGCGTGCTCGCCCCGGTGCTCGATCAGTATGCCGTTGGCTTTCTTCCGGTGCATGGGTTCAGCAGCGCCACCGCGGCCCATGACATCGCCGAGGATGATGACGGTCGCGACCTGATCGTGCTCTATGTCGGCGACTTCGACCCGAGCGGCATGTTCATGTCCGAAGAGGACTTGCCCGCACGGTTCGCCAAGTACGACGGCGATCACATCAACGCTACGGCGCATTGCTCTCACCTTCCCGCAAATGGCAGGGACTGCCATCGTTCCCAGCATCCGATAAGCGCAAGGACCCCCGCTACAAGTGGTTCCGTCTCCAATTATGGCGAGGAGTGTTGGGAGCTTGACGCGATGGACCCCAACGATCTGCGCGATTGCGTCGAGCGGGAGATCGTCAAGTTGATTGAGCCCGAAGCGTGGCGGCGATGCGAGGTCGTGAACGCGGCTGAGCAGGACTCGTTGCGAACGATCCTGGACAAATGGGGCACAGCCCGAGGATCGAGCCGATGACGCACGACCTTGAAAGGGCCGACGCAGTGCGGCAGCAGCCCCCCGCGGGTCTACACGTTTTCAAAGCGACGCCTATGCAAACGACGGTGGAGTGTTGCACGGACTTCGCCGCAGCGAGCCACGCCATAGTGGGAATTTGCCGGCGTTGTGCTGCCCGCGATGCTGCCGCGCTCCAAAGCGTCGCTCTGAAAGCGCTTCGGAAGAGCTGTATCCCGACCTCACCATCGCTGCGGGACCGGGGCACGCCTGAACGCAGAACGCACGCATCATGCTTGTTCTCGTCAAGAAACCCGTCGAAGGATCGCAGGCAAGCGCTGCCGGCAGTGTGCGCCCGCAGCACCCGGCGCCTCCCGAATTTCCCGCCGTGCACCGGCGCGTCGAATGCCGCAGCGCTTCTCGACCTGGAAACGGTTGGGCCGCACGTCTACGCCGCGGACCGATCGACGCGCATTGTCGTCTGCGTCTGGATCATCGAGCACTCGCGAGGTGAGCTTTCGGCGCCGATCATCTGGCACGGCAACATGCCCGTGTACGCCGCCTGTCCGCCGATGCCGGTTGAGGTTCGCAGGCTGATCGAGAGCGGCTGCCGCGTCGTCGGACATGGCGCCTTGGAAGCGGCAATCGACGAACATCATGCTGGCCCTCGTTTGGGCTGGGCGGTGCCGAACCCCGAACAACTCGATTGCTTGATGAGTTGGTCAGCCACGCAAGCGCTGCCGCTTGAGCTTGGTGATTTGTGCGGGGTTCTGAAACTCAAAGCGCGGATAGACGATGAGGGTCGGCGGCTCGCGCAACAAATGGCAAAGCCACGATCGCCGCGTCACGGTGAGGACCTGCGTGGCGTTTATTGGCATGGCGACGCCGACATGCTCGCGCGCCTCACGGAGCATTGCATCGACGGCGTGCGTGCCGGGATCGAAGCGGACCACGTGTTGCGGTCATTGCAGGATCAAGAACGCGAAGTATGGCTTCTTGACCAGCGAATGAATGCTCGCGGCATCGAGGTCGATCTCAGTTTTGTCAGGCTCGCGAAAGAGTTTGTGACCCGAGCCATGGCCCGAGCCGATGCCCGCATGTCCGAAATCACGGGCGGCGCAGTTAGCCACGGTCACGCAGCTTGCGCGCCTCAAAGACTGGGCCAGGGACCGTGGCGTTGAATTTCCCCTCGTCACCAAGGTGCGGCGCGACGGCGAGGAAGATGACGTTGAAGTTGCCGACAAGGAGGCACTTCAAGAGCTGCTTGCCACGGGCAACCTCGATGACGACGTGCGGGCCGCGTTCGAGCTCCGTCTCGGGGCCGGCCGAACTTCTCTGGCGAAATACGAAAAATTTCTGGTGCAAGCCCCGCACGGGAGAGCCCGCGGGCTCGTTCAGTTTCACGCCGCGTCGACGGGCAGGTGGGGTGGTCGCGGAATTCAATTGCAAAATCTTCCGCGCGCCAAGTTCACCGAACCCGACTGGGATCAGGCTTACCGCGACATGCGTGAGCTTGGCGACGAGCTGTTCGAGCTGATTTGGGGCTCACGACGAGAGGTTCCAGCTGTTTTCCTTCGACATTTTGGCGCGAATGCTGCGCGGTGCGTTGATCGCTGCTCCCGGTCACAGATTGTTTTTTGCCGACTACAGCCAAGTTGAAGCCCGTGGGGTTGCGTGGGCTGCCGGACAGCAAGACGTCCTAGAGTTGTTCGCACGCAACGACAAAGTTTACGAGAAAACCGCAGCGCAGATTTTTGGTGTCGCGGTCGAGGACGTGACGCAGGACGCAACGCGCCCTAGGCAAGGTCGCAGACATCGGATGCGGCTTCGGCAGAGGCGCGGAGAGGTTTCAAACGGCCTGCAAGCAACAAGGCCGCGTAGTCACCCTCGAACTTGCGGAGAAGGTCGTGCGGCGGTGGCGGGAATTAAACCCGCGCGTCGTCAAGTTCTGGCGCGAGTTGGAAGACGCAGCACGTGCCGCCGTCGGCGAGCCTGGCACCGTCCACAAGGCAGGCCCGTTCACCTACCGCCATGCTCGGGCCTTGGCTGCAATGTCGCCTGCCGAGCGGTCGCCTGCTCTGGTATCGCCGCCCGGCAATACGCTGGACCGAAGGCGCGAACGGTATGGGATCGCTCAAGCTTCATTATTGGGGCGTCGGCAGCACACAAGAAATGGACGAAGAGACGACATGGGGCGGCAAGCTCCTGGAGAACTGCATCCAGGGCATGTGCGAGATTTCCTTGCTGGTGCACTGCTCCGGCTTGAGCACGCCGGCTACACGCCCGTTCTCAGCATTCACGACGAAATAATTTCCGAGACGCCCGAGGACTTCGGCAGCGTCGAGGAATTCCTGCGGCTCATGACGGAGGTGCCGAAGTGGGCCAACGGCTTTCCGTTGAAAGCGGAAGGTGGATCGGGACCGCGGTACGCGAAGTGAGGGAGTCACATGGAAACACAGGGCCTGTCGACGCCAGCCAAGCCTCAGCGCGCCGCTCGTGATCTGGACTTGGTCGTGGCCGATGATTTCTTGACGACAATCGACCCCAAGCAGCGGATCACGTTCCAGACGTTCGCCGATAACCGGAAGCGCAAGGACAATAGTTTGGCCTGCATCAGGCAAGGCCCGATCGCGGAGTACGTCAGCCACTTCAACAAGCTCGCCGCGCGGGGCGCGGGCATCTATTTTTGCTTGTGCGGCACCGACCGCGACGGACGCAAATTAGAGAATGTCGTCGTATTCCGCGGGTTCTGGGTCGACCTCGACGGCGCGCCGCTCGATCCGGTGCTGAAATGGACGCTCAAGCCGTCAATCGTCACCGAGACGAGCCCCGGTCGCTACCATGTCTTCTGGCTTTTCGATCGCCTCGTTCACATAGAACAGCTCAGCCTCGATCAATACGCGACCATCCAATTGAAGCTCGCGAACCTGTTCGGCGGCGATCGCATGGTTGCCGACGCCACTCATGTCGCGCGGCTGCCGGGAAGCTGGCACCAGAAGAACCCCGACGCGCCGTTCCGGGTTCGCGTGGCGCATGGTGACTGGGAAGGGCTCCGCTACACGGTCGAGGATTTTGAACGCGAGTTGGCGGGCGTAGAGGTTGCGCAGCGGCCATCATCCGCCAAACCACCGGCGTACAGAAAGACCGGCGGCGATCCCGCACCGTCGAAGGAGGCGGCCATCGCCTGTCTGCGCAACATCAAGAACGTCCCGGGCTCGGGATTTGACGACCCGCAGCAAGTTCGTTGGGCTGGTCGCGGGCATCGAGGTGATGTGCGCTCCGTTCGGCGGAGACGACGAAGTCGAGAAGGCGAAATGGGACGTGTACCTGATGTATCCAGGAAACGACGTCGAGTACGTGCAGCACATTCTCGACAGCAAGTTGGATCAGGATCGTGGCTACACCTGGGTGATGAAAGTTACAGGGCAGAATTCCGAGCTGGCGCAAATTGAGTTCGCGGAACCACCTCTCGCGATTCCCGAGATCGCCTGCCCAGCCGCGATTACCGAAGAAGCCGTTCTAGACCGCATGTTCGCGGATAACATCTATATCGGCGATTTGGATCGGTTCCTGCACGTTCCGACGATGCAGCTGCGAAAGCCCAAAGCGTTCTGCGCCGCCTATGCCGGCCTGCGACGGCAGGAAAAAGGCCGAAGACATTTTCATAAAAAACACGCTGCGCGGCCGGCGGTACGACAGCGTCACCTATCGACCGGGCCAGGCGTTGATCATCCCGGATGTGCACCCAGAGAGCGGGGTCACCCTCGACATGGTGAACCTGTGGGTGCCGGGATCGCTGAAACCGATAGTGGCGACCGACGCCGATGTGGCGCCGTTCCTCGACCACGTCCGCAAGCACTTCCCGCCGCCGGCCGAGCACAATGCGCTGCTCGACTGGATGGCGTTCATCGTCCAGCAGTCCGGGGTGAAGGTCAATTACTCCATCGCGGTGATCGGCGAGGTGGAAGGCACCGGCAAGGACGCGATGTTCGAACCGTTCCGCCGCATACTGGGCGAGCACAATGCGGTGACCGTGGATGCCGAGGATTTGCGGAGCCAGTTCAACGCCAAGTACCTCCAAAAGCAGCTTGCGATCTTCAACGAGGTGCACGGGATGACGCCGGCCGAGGTCAATCGGATCAAGAAGTATGCGGCAGCGCCCCCACACTATTTGTGGGTGAACCAAAAAAATCTGCCGGAATATCGCATCCCGAATATCCTCAATTGCGTCATGCTGTCGAACCACCTCGACGCGCTGGCCTTGGGCAAGCACGACCGGCGCTATCTGGTCCTGCACTCGCGGGTCGACACGCCGATGACGAAGGCGGACCGCGACGCGTTGTGGGGCTGGTTCGACGCTGACGGCTGCGCGAAGATTTATGGCTGGTTGAAGGCGCGCAACCTCAGCGCGTTCGATCAGTTCGAGCGGCCACCCATGACTGCCTTGAAAGCGGAGATGATCCGCAGCGCGCTGCCGCCCCCGCTGCGATGGTGCCTCGGCCTGCTTGAGGAAGGCGGCCCATTTGAGAGCCGCACGATCATTACGGTCGGTGAAATTCTCGTCGAGTTCGAGCGGAGCCGCACCGCGCCGAAGGGCGTGAACCACAAATGGGCGTCCGAGGCCCTGAAAGAGGCGGGCTTCATGACAAATGACAAGCTGCAAGTGCGCGTCAGGGATGGCGCCAAGCGCCTCTGGATAAAGACGCAATCCGCTCTTGGCGCAGTTGAAGGCCGACCAGCTGAGGGAGCGCTATGAGGCGCAGAAATCGGCGGCGGGGGAAGAAGACGCCGACTGGGAGGCCGCATGATGTCACGGATGGGTGCTAATTATCCGTGACGCGGTTTGTCTTACTCCCGCAGCGGTTTCCTTGCGTGTGTGTCACGGACGGCAGCGGGTTGTCCAGATCATCCGTGCGCATGTTTGTCCCACTCCCGCAGCGTCTTCCTACCTGTTGTGACGGATAAATATACTTTAAGTAAGTTAATAATAATGTATATGTATATAGGGGAAGGGGCGCTATGCACGCCCGTCAACACTCCCCCCCAATCCCCCCAAGTGCGTACAGAGTTGCCGAAACAGCCGTCACACCGTCACAACTTAGTTAAGTCCTTGTTAGGATTTATCAAAACCTGTACCGGATGGTATGCCCGCTGCCGGGGCGGCGACCGACACAGGCCCGACAGAAATTGCGTGAGACTGCCGTAAATGCCTGTGCCTGTGAAAGTGCAGGTGCTGCATATGCGGCACCCACCCGGGGGGAAATGCCCTCGCCAATTTCGGCAGCAATTCCGCGCATGGCGCCGCTGCACCTGAACCCTGGGTGATTTGTCGGGAGGTCGTCAGCAAATCAGGTGAACGATTTCGTTCACCTGACTTCATGCGGTTTGCTGTGCCGGCATCTCGCATTCATAGACGCATCGCTGACTGGCGTTGTAGAATTTGAGCGGCCTGGGATCGGAGACCGTAATGGAAACCAACATAATTCGGCGGGCGCCCAATGGCCGGCTGCTGCCGGGGACGGCTGCTGTAAATCCCGGAGGCCGGCCAGTCGGCCACATCGAGGAAATAAGGCGGCTTCTCGCTGAGCATCAGGACGAGATCGTCGCCACCTTGCTGTCGCTGCTGCGGTCGAAAGACGAAGGTGTTCAGCTGGCGGCAGCGCGAGAAATGCTCGACCGGCTTCTCGGAAAGGCCCCAATCGCCGTGGACAGCACGGTCGCCAAATATGACCATCAGGCGGTGTTTCTGGCGGCGTTGAAAGCGGTAAACGCTGAGCCCAATCCGAAGGAAATCGAGGGCGTTGCCGATGCAAACGGGGTGCAGCCCTCTGAAAGCGATTGGTGACCCAGTTAGCGCGCGCACCGTCGGCGTTTGCGGCCGTCGGGGCGCGACCGGCATTTAATCCAACATCGATTGCACTGCGCTTGCCGAATATGGCTTGCCTGATGGCGTCATATAGCCTCGTGCAGCGAGTTCCGTCGAAACCTCGCGCAGTGACACTCGACCGCCGCGGCTCTTGATTGCCTTCGCCAACTCGACCATCTCCGGCGCTCGCTCCTGCATAGCTCTTGCGGCCTTCGCACTTGCCCCTCGTTCGACGCACGCGGTCGCGGGCTCCTTTGAGCTTGGCCACGGTCATCGCCTTGTCGAACTCGGCGACGGCACCAAGGATTTGGCGGATGAGCTTCGAGGTCGGGCCGTCGTCGAGGAATGATGCGGGGCTGTCGGCAGCGATCAGCGTGATCCCGAGTCGCGCAGCATCGCGAAGCCGACTTCCTGCACCATCAGGTCGCGGGCGAAGCGGTTGGCGGTCTCGACGATGATGGTGCTGACGCCATTGCCGGCGATACGGGCGAGCATGGCGGCGAAGCCGGGGCGGGCCTCCACTGGATCAGCGCCGCTCACCGCAGCGTCGTAGAACCAATCGACGATGACGAACCCGGCCGCCTTGGCGTGCCGCTCGATCGCGATGGCGCTGGCGCGTCTCGCTGTCCTTGCCGTCGCCGACGTTCGCGGCCGACGAGGTGCGCAAGTATCCGATGGCTTCAACCCGTTTCCCCTTGGCCGCCATGACCTTAACCCCATTTCGTCCTGAATTATTGAGAATACAATACAGAAACGAGGATCGGCCGTCAAGTGCGTTGGGTCCAAAATCCTACGCGGGAGCGCTCCCTCGATTGACTGTGGCGGGCCGAGCAGGGCTTCACGCTCGAGCCCGTCGGCCGTATGCGGCTATGCCGGTGCGGAATATGCTGGTGAGTTCCCCAGCTGGCAAATCAGGTGGTCCAAATGGACTAAAAACGCCGCTGAGGATGTTGCGTTCGCCGAGCGCATGCGGCCGTTACCGGCCGAGATGGAAGCGCTCTCAGCCATCATCCTCAACGAGCGCGGCATCCCGACAGCGGGAGGTGGCCGATGGATGGGGGTGCAGGTGGTACGGGTGCGCCGGCGTCTCGCCCGACGCCACATCAACGTTAGCTAACGCTCGTCACGATAGCTGGCGTGCGGGACTCACCAAAAAGCCCCCATTCCTCGCGGGCGGGCGGGCGGTGGAAAGCCGCGCACTCCCACACCTATCGCCGGCCCTGCCGGCTGATCATCGGTAAGCTGATCGGGCACGCGGAGCACGGCATTATGCCCATCTCGACGCACGTCCGACCTGCCCGGATCAAGGTATGCGCCACACCAACTGTCCGCAGTTGGCATTTTTAACAAACAGTGCGGCCGGGGGGCGAGCGCCAGCGAGGGGGTAGCGCAGAGCGTTGCAGCCGGCGGCGAGGAAAATTAATCGACTGCTCCTCCCCGAGGAGGAGGCCGCGCGCTTACAGGGAGGACCCGTCATGACAAAGCAGCGCCAACGCGATCGCAAGAGGCGACGACAGGCAGAGCGGACGCCACCGCCGCCCAATGTGCCGATCGCAGGGAGCCGTCACACGAAAGCGAACTCGCGGGCCGCGAAGGTTTACCCCCCTGTTGGGTGCTGTATTTATTGCGGCGGCGATGGAGGCAAAGAGGGCCGCCTCGATAGCGAACACATCATCCCGAAAGGATTACAAGGTGCCTTCATTCTGCCGAGAGCTAGCTGCATACCCTGCGCTCGCAAAACATCCGCCTTCGAAACGACATGCCTCCAGAAGACATACATTGACTATAGGCTCCTTGCCAATTGCAGCATGAGCCGCCCGGTTAGAGATAGGCCAAAAGACAAGAAGCTCGTAGCAGTCATCTGCTTTCCAGACATCCCAATTCCTAGGTTTTTGGCATCCCTGCCGCCAGACAACACCTTACGCGCCGCGGGACTTGCCTGTTATCACGTATCCAAACACAGTCTGGTCGGCGTCCCTCCGGGGAACCGTTCCAACTACTTTTGATCTCGGATCATTCCTGCTCTTGTTGGCGAAGATAGCCCACGCCTTTGCTGCGGCAGAAATCGGAATTGAAAACTTCCGCCCCATGCTTACGAATTTTATTCTCGGTCTAGAACCTGTTGACGGGCTACAATATCTGGTTGGTGCAGCCGATACGTACTTCACATCGCAATGCAGGCCCCCTGTTGGTATGGATCAAACAAATCCCCCCTTACACACCTTGCATCAAACGCGCCATTTTGCGACAAAATGGGGGCCAGATTGGCTTATTACCATCTGCATCCGGCTATTTGCCATTCACGGGACGCCGCTCTATCACGTTGTCGTTGGCAAACTTATTCCTACGGCGAAGCTATGTGCCCGGCTCGGGCTGCCGGATAGCGGCTGAGGCGCGATGGCAAGCCTTCTGGTCGGCCGACAGCCGACCGCGCTCGGTCTTGAGTTCAAGCCCGAACAATGCCGTGCGCGAGCAGCAGCAGATCGGGCACGCCGGGCTTCAAACCGGCCTCTTTCAGCTTGGCGGCGACGACGGGATGGCAAGGCCGAATGGCGCGCCATTGCAGATGCTCGGCGACGGAAATCTGTATCGCCGTTTCAGGCGCCGGGACGACGTATCGGCGCGCACCGCTCATAGGAGCTTCGATCTACTTCCCGTCGCAGGCGAACGCGAACACGTCGGCCTCATCATCGCGCTCGACGGGCGGCACCCATCGGCGCTGCTGGGCCTGCCAACCCCCCCCTTTGCGCGGAGGCCGGGAGTGGTGGAAAGGCGCGTGCCCCTCCTACACCTACCGCCCCCTCTGGAATAACGCCCCCACGGCCTTCCCGCGCAGGCCGGGGCGGTGCAGGATCGAGGGACCATCTGCCAACTCGGTGGAGCAGGCCATGAAGAGCGCACCAGAACAGCACGCCACCCCGTCGGACGAGCTGCGCAGCCGGTTGCGCGAGACGTGGGCCACCGTGCAGCGCCTGTTGACCGATCCGGTCGCGCCACGGCGCGATGCGCGAGGGCGAACCGTTCAGCAAGTTCTAGCGGACATAATCCTTGAGAACTTCGAGGTGGATCGAGCGCGCATGCATTGACGTCGCGAAGCCCCCTTCATTCCCCGGTCCCTCGGCAGCCACGGCAAAGAAAATTCAGATCGCGCGCTGTTGTTACCGCGGTCCTGAACCGGTGCGTTTGCTCAAAACGATAAGCATCGCGCGCTCGTTCGCGGCCCGCGGTGAAGGGCGGTGATTTGGCGACCGAGCGCCCAGGCTTCAAGGACATGCTCGACCGCAACGCCGGCAACGGCGTCCGCACCATCATCGTCGAAGCCGACCGCTTCGCTCGCGACCTCGCAGTCCAACTCGCCGGGCACGACTTCCTCAAGAACTTTGACGTCGCGCTCATCCCGGCGGCGGCACCGGACTACTTCACCGAGGACACGCTGACCGCGGCGCTGGTCCGGTGGGTGCTCGGAACCATCGCCTAGTTCGAGAAGGCGTCGCTCGTCGCGAAGCTCAAGGCCG